>KL568649.1:15325-15971 GCA_000715605.1 Streptomyces speibonae
TCGGCGGCCAGGGACCGCCCACCCTCGCCGGCAACTGGATCGACGACCCCGAACTCAACCCCTACCGCCTCGCCGAGGGCCGTGCCCCCGAGCGGTCCGGGGAGGTCGTGGTCAACCGCGGCACCGCCGAGCGGGGCGGGCTGGAGATCGGCGACACGACCGTGCTGCGCACCCCCGACCCGGTCCGGGTGACCATCGTCGGACTCGCCACCTTCGGCGGCGAGGACGGCATGGCCCAGGTGACCTTCACCGGCATGACCCGCGCCGACGCGGAGCGGTACCTCACGGCCCGGCCCGGCGAGGCCGCGGGCATCCTGGTACGCGCCGGACCCGGGGTGAGCCAGGAGGAACTGGTCGACCGGCTGGCTCCCGTGCTGCCGCAGGGGGTCGAGGCCATCACCGGCCAGGACTCGGCCGAGGAGAACAACGAGATGATCTCCGGTCAGTTCCTCGGCGTCTTCACGCTCTTCCTGCTGGTGTTCTCCGGCATCGCCCTGCTGGTGGCGACCTTCTCCATCCACAACACCTTCGCGATCGTCGTCGCCCAGCGCACCCGTGAGAACGCCCTGCTGCGGGCGCTCGGCGCCTCGCGGCGGCAGGTCACCGCGGCCACCCTGGCCGAGGCGGCCGCGGTGGCCGTGACCGC
>KL568649.1:16130-17683 GCA_000715605.1 Streptomyces speibonae
GCGGTGGCCGTGACCGCCTCGGCGGCCGGACTGGCGGGCGGTATCGGGATCGCGGCGGCCCTCCAGGCGCTCTTCCCGGCGATCGGCTTCCCCTTCCCCGAGGGCGCGCTGGTCATCGGCCCGGTCTCCCTGCTGCTGCCGCTCGCCGTGGGCATCGTGGTCTGTCTGGGCTCCGCCCTGCTGCCCGCCGTGCGCGCCGGGCGCACCGCACCGCTGGCCGCGCTGCGCGAGACGGCCGTCGACACCTCCGGCGCCTCCCGCACCCGCGCGGTCACCGGGGCCGGCCTTGCGGCCCTCGCCGTCGCGGCCACCCTCACCGGTGTCCTGGTGACGCCCTCGGTCTGGCTGGCCGGAACCGGCGCCGTCCTGGCGCTGCTCTCCTTCGTCGTCCTCGGACCCGTCGCCTCCGCCACCGCCGTCCGGGTCCTCGGCACTCCGCTCGACCGGCTGCGCGGCGTCACCGGATCGCTGGCCCGGCGCAACGCCCTGCGCAGCCCGAAGCGGACGGCGGCCACCGCGAGCGCCCTGATGATCGGCGTCGCCGTGGTGTCGCTGTTCACGGTGTTCGGTGCTTCGCTGAAGGCCACGATGGACCAGACCGTCTCACGGTCCTTCGCGGGCGACGTCGCGGTCAGCGCGCCGTCCTTCGGGGCGGGCGGCAGCGGGCTGAGTCCGCGGCTGGCCGGCGCGGTGGCGGAGCTGCCTGAGGTGGACACGGCCGTCGGGCTGGGCCGGGGCGTCGCCGAAGTCGACGGCGACGGACGGGCGTTGACCGTCACCGACCCGGTCGCGCTGCAACGCACCTTCGACCTCGGCGAGGTCACCGGGTCGCTGGAGGGGTTGGGTACGGACGGCATCGCCGTCACCGAGGGGGAGGCCGAGCGGCTGGACGTGGCGCCCGGCGACACGACCCGGCTCACCTTCACCGACGGCGCGGAGCGGGTGTTCACGGTCCGCGCGGTGTACGGGCAGTCCGAACTCGCCGGTGACTACGTCATCACCCGCGAGGCCTGGGCGCCGCACCGCACGCAGGACGCCGACACGCTGGTCGCCGTCACCTTCGCCGACGGCGTGGCGACGGACACCGGCAAGGCCGCGGTGCGGCAGGTCGCCGACGACTACGGCAACCCCGAGGTGCAGACCCGTGACGAGTACGCCGCGTCCTCGGCGGGCGGCATCGACATGATGCTCACCCTGGTGTACGCGCTGCTCGCCCTGGCCGTGCTCATCGCGCTGCTCGGCATCGCCAACACCCTGACCCTGGCGATCCACGAACGCACCCGTGAACTGGGGCTGCTGAGGGCCGTCGGGCAGACCCGGGCCCAGGTACGGGCGATGGTCCGCTGGGAGTCGGTCCTGGTCGCCGCGTTCGGTACCGCGGGCGGGCTGGCGCTGGGCGCCTTCCTCGGCTGGGTCCTGGTGGAGGCCTCCGACGGTGCGAGCGACAGCGCCTTCGCCTTCGCGATGCCGCCCGTGCAGCTGGGAGTGGTGGCGCTGGTGGGCCTCACGGCCGGTGCCCTGGCAGCCCTGCGCCCCGCCACCCGGGCCGCCCG
>KL568650.1:0-3170 GCA_000715605.1 Streptomyces speibonae
GACTCGGCGGCGCAGCACCGCCGGGGGCGCGGTGCGGCCTGGAAGGGCCGCACCTACGCCCGCCCGGACGCCGTGCCGGACGAGGGCTGACGGGCTCTCACTTGCGGCCCGGGGTCCAGTTCATGCCCCATCCGTAGGCGTAGTCCACGGTGCGCTGCGGGCTCACCCCGCGCTCGGGTACCAGATAGCGGGCCTCGCGCTGGACGACGAGTTCACCGCCCCCGGTGTTGGTGATCAGGGCGAGCGCGCAGACCGTGGAGGGGACGGTGCACTCGTCGAGGGAGAAGTCGATGGCCGCGCCGTGCTGCGGCTGGAGGGTGACCGTGGCGTGCAGGTCGGCGAAGGAGCGGGCGCCCTCGTAGATGGTGACGAAGACCAGGATGCGCCGGAAGAGGTGCTTGTGGTCGAGGTTGACGGTGAGATTCTCGCCGGTGGCGACGGCGCCGGTGCGGTCGTCGCCGTCGAGGTGAATGAACGGGGGCTGGTGCAGGGCCCCGAAGGCGTTGCCGAGCGCCTGGACGACGCCTTTCCTGCCGTCGGTGAGTTCGTACAGGGCGCACAGGTCGAGGTCGAGGTCGGCGTGCATGGCGACCGGCCTGCCGAGTTTTCCGGCCCATCCGGAGAACTGTTTGCGCACCTGCCAGTTGAGGTTCACGTGCAGGGCGCCCGAGGTGCCGCCCTGTTTGGTGAGTGAGACCGAGGGGGCGGACTTGGTGAGCGTCACCTTGGAGAGCCGGACCGGTGCGGGGGGCGCGGCCGGCGCCGGCGGGGCGGCCGGCGGGGGCGGCGGCGCGGTCACCGGGGCCGCGACGGGGGGTGCCGGGGTGAGGGGTGCCGCGGCGGCGGGCGCCGGGGGCGCGTGCTGGGGTTCGTCCACGGTGATGCCGTAGTCGGTGGCGAGGCCCTCGAGTCCGCTGCTGTAGCCCTGGCCGACGGCACGGAACTTCCAGGCGCCCTGACGCCGGTAGAACTCGCCCAGCACGAACGCCGTCTCCGTGGTGGCGCCGGTGCTGTCGAAGCGCGCCGCCACGGTGCCGGCGGCAGAGTCCTTGACCTCGATGAACAGGTCCGGGACCTGGCCGAAGGAACCGCCGTCGCAGGAGGCGGCGAGGATCACCGTTTCGATGCCGGGCTCCACGCGGGTGAGGTCGACGAGCAGGGTGTCGATGACCCGGCCGCCGGCGTCCCGCTTGCCCTCGTGGCGGACGGCGCCGGAGGAGTGGGCGGGCTGGTTGTAGAAGACGAAGTCGCTGTCGGAGCGGACCTTCCCGCCGGCCAGCAGCAGGGCCGAGGCGTCCGCGTCGGGCACGCCGGGGCCGGAGCGCCAGCCCACGTCCACTCGCAGTGCCGTCGTCGGCACCGGTGTGTTCGATCCTTTCGGCATTGACATGTCCGCCCCCATCACGGGTCGCCCGCGCCGGCCAGGTCCCGGCTTCCGTCGGTTCTCGTCCGCCCAACCTATTCCCCCGCGGCGGGAACGCCCACGGGGCGGAGGCGGCCGCCGGTGGCCAACCGCCGGTAACGCCCCTGGAACTCGGCCTTTACACGAAACACACTCGGTGGATTGCCCGTTTTCCCCATGTTCGCTCACATTGGGGATCCCCGGTCACGGGGGGCGCAGAAAACAACCCTCTTATCGGTCTCCCCAAAAGCACATCGTGGGCTTAACTTATGTGCCATGACCTCCCCCCGCTCCACTTATGGCGGCGGCTACTACTCCGCCTCCTTCCCGGACACTCCGATCTACGACTCGCTCGTGGCCGAGCGGGGCACCCCGCAGATCGCCCCGATCCGGGTCCCCGCCGCGTACGAGGCGCCGGCCAGTCACCTGCCCGCGCTTCCCTCGGCGTTGCCCGCCCTCCCGGCGGCTCCGTCCCAGCCCGCCTACGGCTATCCGCAGGCGCAGCAGCCCGCCCCGCTGCAGCAGGCGCACACCGCGTACATCCCGCAGCAGGCCACCGCGCCGCGCGGCTACCCCGGCCCCCAGCCGCAGCCGCCGCGTCCGGTTCCGCCCGCCGGGTACGAGGCAATGCGGCCCGCGGCTCCGCGGCCGGCCCCCGCGCCGTACCAGGATCCGTACCAGAACAATCAGCAGTACCGCGGGTACTGAGCCCGCCCGGGGCCGTCGTGCCGGGTGGCACGATGACCCCATGGGGAAGGCCAGTCTGCACTCGATCCACATCCATCCGGTCAAGGCCTTCCGGAGCCTGCCGCTCCGGGAGGTCGTCGTGGAGCCCTGGGGTCCGGCCGGGGACCGACGCTGGATGCTGGTCGACGACAGGGGCGTGGTCGTCACCCAACGGCGTCATCCGC
Organism: Streptomyces speibonae; assembly: GCA_000715605.1. Taxonomy (GTDB): domain Bacteria; phylum Actinomycetota; class Actinomycetes; order Streptomycetales; family Streptomycetaceae; genus Streptomyces; species Streptomyces speibonae. Next base: position 2,314 of record KL568650.1, read on the forward strand.
GCCTGGCCCCGACCGCCGCCGAGCTGCTGCCCGGCGGCGGCGTACGGCTGTCCGCGCCCGGCCGGAAGCCGGTGACGGCCGGTGTTCCCTCGTCCGGCCGGACGATCGTGGTGGACCTCTTCGGCACCAAGGTGGCGGCGGTCCCGGCCGAGGACGACGCCGTGCACGCATGGTGCACCGCCCTGCTCGGCACCGCGGTACGCCTGGTGCACCTGGACGACCCGGCCACGCGGCGGCCGGTGGATCCCCGGTTCGCGCTGCCCGGCGAGACGGTGTCCTTCGCGGACGGATTTCCGCTGCTGCTCACCACGACCGCCTCCCTGGACGCCCTGAACTCCCTGATCGACGGCGGACGGTACGCGGACGAGGGGCCGCTGCCGATGAACCGGTTCCGGCCGAACGTGGTGGTGGCGGGCACCGCCGCCTGGGAGGAGGAGACATGGACGCGTGTCACCATCGGTGAGGCCGTCTTCCGTGTCGCCAAGCCCTGCACCCGTTGCGTGGTGACCACCACCGACCAGGAGACGAGCCGGCGCGGCAAGGAGCCCCTGCACGCGCTGGCGGCCCGTCAGCGGCCCCGCGGGGCACTGCTCTTCGGACAGAATCTGGTGCCCCTGACCCCCGGCGCCACCATCAGGGTCGGGGACCGGGTCGAGGCCGGATAGCGGTTCCCCGCGCGAGGGCGGGAACCGGTCGCCCCATTCGTCCGTTGGCCCTTGAAGGGAGCCCGATGAGAGATCCGGCGAGGGGGTGCGGCGGTGCGGGCGATCAGCGGACTCTGGCGCTGGCGGCGCAATCCGCTGTGCCGGCGCACCGACCTGGCCGAGGCATGGACGGCGCTCGCGGCCCTGCTGTTT
>KL568650.1:3378-5330 GCA_000715605.1 Streptomyces speibonae
GCCGCTCCGGTGATCGGCTGCCTCGTCGGGGGCGCCGCGCAGGACGCCCTGCAGGAGTCCGTCCGCGCGCAGCACAGGGCGCGACACCTGGTCACGGCCACGGTGGTGCGCCCGCTCGACGCGTCCCCGGTCGTCGCCCCGGAGCCGGCCGTGGGCGGGGAGCCGCACCACCGTGTCGTGGCCCGCTGGACCGCGCCGGACGGCACCGCGCGGGAGGGCACGGTGACGTCCCGCCTGGAGGACCCGCGGCCGGGCGACCGCACCGGGATATGGACCGACCGCCACGGACAGATGGTGGCACGCCCCCTGGACACCGCGACCGCGACGACGCACGCCGTGCTCGCCGGCGTGAGCGCCGCCCTGGTGGCGGCGGGTATGGCCGAGGGGTGCAGACGGCTGATCGTCCGGGGGATGGTCCGTCGCCGGTACGCCCGCCTGGACAAGGCGTGGGAGAGAGCGGGCCCGGACTGGGGCAGGACCGGGGCCGGCAGCTGACGGCGTTCCCGCTCCGGTCAACCCGGTGCCCGCGCGCACGCTACGGTGGTCCGGCCGAACCGATCGGCGCGACACGGGCGGGAACGAGCCATCAGTACAACGAGGTGGGGGCACAGCTACGCCATGGCACAGGGCACGGTCCAGGTGACGCACACCGGCACATCGCGGTGGCGCCGCCGCACGGGTGAGTACGCATCGCTCGCCGCCGCCCTGGAGGCCGCGGCCGAAGGCGACGTGCTCACCGTCGCCCCCGGCACCTACCGGGAGAACCTCGTCGTCCAGCGGGCGGTCACCCTGCGCGGACCGGAGGGCTCACCCGGCTCGGTGCGGATCGCGCCCGCGGACGGCGTTCCGCTGACCGTGCGCGCCTCGGCGGTGGTGCAGGATCTGCATGTCGAGGGCCAGGACGCCACGGCACCCGCCGTGCTGGTCGAGGAGGGCACCCCCGAGCTGCGCGACATCCGGGTGGTGACCCGGTCCGCGGCGGGCGTCGAGGTGCGCGGCGCCGCCCGGCCCACGGTGCGCCGGTGCACCGTCGACAATCCGGCGGGCGTCGGCATCGCCGTACTGGACGGCGGGGGCGGGGTGTTCGAGGAGTGCGAGGTGGTCGCCGCGGGGCAGGCGGGGGTCGCGGTGCGCGGCGGCGCACACCCCCGGTTCGAGCGCTGCCGGGTGCACCACGCGGCGGGCTCGGGACTGACCGCGACCGGGGAGAACTCCGCCCTGGAAGCGGTGGGTTGCGAGGTCTACGAGGTGCGGGGCAGCGGCGTCCAGGTGACCGGCCGCGCCACCGCGCACCTCACCGACTGCGAGGTGCACCGCACCACGGGGGACGGTGTCACGCTCGACACCGACGCGGTGCTGACCCTGGCCGACTGCCGGATCCACGACATCCCGGAGAACGCGGTCGACCTGAGGTCCCGCTCGGTACTCACCCTGACCCGCACCAGCGTGCGGCACTTCGGCCGCAACGGGCTGTCGGTGTGGGACCCGGGCACCCGCGTCGACGCCAACCAGTGCGAGATCTTCGACAGCACCGGCGACTACCCGGCGGTGTGGGTGAGCGACGGCGCCACCGCAGTACTGGACTCCTGCCGGGTGCACGACGTGCCGGACGCGCTGTTCGTCCTCGACCGCGGCTCGCGCGCCGACGTCGTCGACAGTGATCTGTCGCAGGTGCGCAACACGGCCGTGTCGGTGAGCGACGGCGCCACCGCACAGCTCGACGACTGCCGGATCCGCGAAGCGGCGACCGGCGCCTGGTTCCGCGACCACGGCAGCGGCGGCACCCTCGACAACTGCACCCTGGACGGCACCCAGACCGGCGTGATCGTCACCAAGGGCGCCGATCCGACCGTCGAGCGCTGCACGGTCGACTCCCCCGCCGAGGCGGGCGTGTACGTGTCCGCCGGCGGCCGGGGCACCTTCGTCAACTGCCGCGTCACGGGCAGCGGCGG
>KL568650.1:5547-7919 GCA_000715605.1 Streptomyces speibonae
ATGTGTATAAGAGACAGACGCTGCGCAAGTGCCGTACCGAGCGCTGTGCGCGCGGCGGTTACGAGTTCGCCGAGGGCGCGGACCAGGCCTCCGGTTCGGGCGGTCCGCTCGTCGAGGACTGCACGAGTGACGAGAGCGCCGGCCTGCGGGAGTCCGCCGCCCCGGAGCCGGCCGTGCAGACGACGGGCCACTCCACCGGGCTGCTGGGCACCGTGCCCGCCGCGCGGACGCCCCCGTCGGCACCGCCCGTGCCGGCGCCCGCCCCCGAGCCGGAGCGGGAGACCCGCACCGCGAAGGCCGTGCTCGGGGAACTCGACGCGCTGGTCGGCCTGGAGAGCGTCAAGCGGGAGGTGCGCGCCCTCACCGACATGATCGAGGTGGGCCGGCGCCGTCAGCAGGCGGGGCTGAAGGCGGCCTCGGTCAAGCGGCACCTGGTGTTCACCGGCTCCCCCGGCACCGGCAAGACCACGGTCGCCCGCCTGTACGGAGAGATCCTCGCCGCCCTGGGAGTGCTGGAGCAGGGACATCTGGTGGAGGTGTCCCGGGTCGACCTGGTCGGCGAGCACATCGGCTCCACGGCGATCCGCACGCAGGAGGCGTTCGAGAAGGCACGCGGCGGTGTGCTGTTCATCGACGAGGCGTACGCGCTGTCGCCGGAGGACGCCGGGCGGGACTTCGGCAAGGAGGCCATCGACACGCTGGTGAAGCTGATGGAGGACCAGCGGGACGCGGTGGTGGTCATCGTGGCGGGCTACACGGCCGAGATGGAGCGGTTCCTGTCGGTCAACCCGGGCGTCGCCTCCCGCTTCTCACGGACGATCACCTTCGGCGACTACGGGCCCGAGGAGCTGCTGCGGATCGTGCGGCAACAGGCCGAGGAGCACGAGTACCGGCTGGCGCCCGGCGCCGGTGAGGCCCTGCTGACGTACTTCACCGAGATCCCCAAGGGGCCCGCGTTCGGCAACGGGCGCACCGCGCGGCAGACCTTCGAGGCGATGGTCGAGCGGCATGCGAGCCGTGTGGCCCAGCTCGAGGAGCCGACCACCGACGACCTGACGCTCCTGTACGCCGAGGACCTGCCCGCGCTGCGCTGAGCGCCGCGGCTCACCGCGAGGGGCCGCCGGGCTTCCCGGTGGTGCGGGGAGCCGGCACCTCGTGCCGCAGCCGGGCGAGCAGCCGGCGGCGTTCCTCGGCGAACGCCGGATCGGCCTGGTAGTCGGAGTGTCCGAGGATCGGCGCGGGCAGCGGGTGGGCCTCGGTGCGGCCGTAGGCCAGGGGGTCGCGGAGCGCGGGGCGGTCCACGTCGGGGCCAAGGTCACCGGGCAGCCGCATCGGGCCGCCGATGGGGTCGGTGCGCCGGTGGAGGTTGCGCCAGCAGTCGACCTCCTGGTGCAGGAAGGCGAGGGCGTCCGGGCCGAAGTGGGCGGGGAACCAGCGGCCGTACAGCCGCTCCAGCGGGGAGCCGTAGGTCAGCAGGGCGACGCGTCTGCGGGTGGAGGGCGGGAGCTGCCAGGCCGCCGCCGCGGCGAGGACGCTGCCCTGGGAGTGGCCGGAGAGGACCAGCCGGCCGCCGGTGGAGCGGGTCCAGGTGGCGATCCGCCAGGTCAGGTCGGGCACGGCGCGTTCGGCGTAGCAGGGCGGCGCGAAGGGGTGCGCGGCGCGCGGCCAGAAGGTGCCGACGTCCCAGAGGATGCCGATGGTGCGCCGCGCGGAGGCGTCCTTGTAGGCGCGGCGGCCCCAGGTGACGAAGAGTATGAAGCCGAGCCCTATCAGCCAGGAGCCCAGCGCCTGCGCGGTCTCGGCCGCGCCGTGGACGACGGCGTACGAGCCCTGTGCCGCCTCTCCAGGTGTCTTGTCGGTGGCGAAGGCGCCGGCGAGGGCGCCGGCGCCCAGCAGCAGGGTGGCGGCGGAGGTGACGGCGAGGATGCGCGGCCCGCGGTCGGTGAGAGCGGCCATGGCGCGCATGGAGGCGATACGACGGGTGCGGCCGGGATCACCCGTCTCGCCGGGGTACTCGCGCTCCACGGCGGCGCGCTCCACGCGGGCGAGCCGCACGGCGCGCCGGGCGAGCCAGCCGCACAGCACCAGCAGCAGCACGAGCAGCGGGGGGATCACGGACGCCTGCCAGGTCAGCAGCACCGGAGGGCCGGGCATCGACGTCCCGGTGCCGTCCAGCCAGTCGGACACCCGCTGCGAGACACCGCCGGACATGACGCCGCCGAGCGCGCAGGCGAGCATGGCGACCGCCGGTCCGGCCAGGCCCCGCATCGCGGCGCGCCGGTCGGGGGCGCTGCGGTGCAGGGTGTGGGCGACCCCGGCCAGGACGATCACCAGCAGGCCCTGGGCCAGGGCGAGGCCGCCGAAGGTGGCGT
>KL568650.1:8192-8686 GCA_000715605.1 Streptomyces speibonae
CCAGCCGGTGCGCTCCCATCCGGCGTACACGACGGCGAGGGCGAGCAGGACGAGGGCGGCGAGGGGCAGCACCCGCACCAGGTGCCGGTCGAGGTCGTCGTCCAGCCGGCGTTCGCTGCGGCCCCTGCGGCAGACCACCCACACCACGGCGCCCGCCCCGACGGCCAGGAGCGCCTCCAGGAGGAGGCCGAGGACGTGCAGCACGGCGGGGCCGCCCGGTTCGCGGTCGTACCGGGCGGCGGCGGAGCCGACGGCGGCGGCGACGGTGAGCAGTCCGGCGGCGGTGTGCGCGGCGCGCAGCCGGGCGACCAGGCGCCGGCCGTACCAGAAGCCGGGCCGGCTCAGCGCGGTGGGCCCGCCGTCCTCCTCGGGCTCGGGGTCGTGGCGCATCGGCTGCTGGGACTCGTACGCGCTCCAGGTGCGCAGGGACAGGAACCAGAGCAGGCCGGTGAGGGCGGCGGGCACCAGTGCGGCGCTGTCTCTTATACACATCT
>KL568650.1:8910-13509 GCA_000715605.1 Streptomyces speibonae
CCAGCCGCCGTCGGAGACCTCGGGTGAGAGGAAGCCCAGCCAGGAGTGCCGCTCGGTGCACGCGAGGGTGCCCGCGCACTGCCATGCGGTCAGGTCGAGGGCGACCTCGCAGGCGGCCGCTACGAGCAGCACCGTCAGGCTCAGTCCGATCAGCCGGACCAGTAATCCGTACAGCCGCACCGTGCGCCTGCGGTCCCGGGCCGTGGGGCGCATCCAGTGGGCGAGGTTGACCACCATGAAGGGGAGCAGGAGCAGCCACAGGGCGCGGGTGCCGTTCCCGGAGGTGAGGTTGCACCACACGTACGCCTCGGGGACGGGCCCCTCGCGGCGGCCGTCGGGCCGCTGTTCGGCATCGGCGTCGTCGGCGCGGCGGAACACGGCGGCGATGTCGTCACCGGTGACCCGGACCGTGCGCGGGTCGTCGAGCATGGCCTCGGGGGTGGTGCCGCCCACCCCGTGAACCAGGAGTTCCAGTGCGGCTGCGGACTCCTCCGGCCTGCTGCCCGCGCCCTCGGGCCGCTCGGCCGGTCTGTTCCCCTGCGTTGTCTCCACCGCTCAGCACTTCCCCCGTGACGCCCCGTCGGCTCCGCCCGTGCGGTCACAAGGATCTCCCGCGCCGGGACGGCTCGCACCTCTCGTCACGTAATCTCCCCGATCCGTGCGACGGGCAAGCGCCCCCGGCGACATGAGTGACATGTGCGCGGCGAGCCACCGGTGGCGCCGCACGCGGCGCGGCATGGGAGGATGGGACGTCCGCGCACCGGTGCCGGGAAGGGATCCGCTCGTCACGGCGGGTGCGCGAGGCGTGTCGGACGGCCGTGCGGCGAAAGGACCGGAGCGTACGTGAGCGAGAATCAGAACCTGCTCGCGGAGCAGCGACGCACCCTGATCCTCGACGAGGTCCGGCGCCGGGGCGGCGTCCGGGTCAACGAGCTGACCCGCAAGCTCGGCGTGTCGGACATGACGGTCCGCCGGGACCTCGACGCGCTGGCCCGCCAGGGCGTGCTGGAGAAGGTGCACGGCGGCGCGGTCCCGGTGGTCGAGGCGAGCACGCACGAGCCCGGGTTCGAGGCCAAGTCCGGCCTGGAGCTGAGCGCCAAGGAGGACATCGCGCGGGCGGCGGCCGAGCTGGTCTCCCCGGGCGCGGCGATCGCGCTGTCGGGCGGTACGACGACGTTCGCGCTGGCGCACCGGCTGGTCGACGTCCCCGACCTCACGGTGGTCACCAACTCGGTGCGGGTGGCCGACGTCTTCCACGCGGCGCAGCGCACCGCCGGTCCCCGGCAGGGCGCGGCCACGGTCGTCCTGACGGGCGGTGTGCGCACCCCGTCCGACTCGCTGGTGGGGCCGGTGGCCGACCAGGCGATCGCGGCGCTCCACTTCGACCTGCTGTTCCTCGGGGTGCACGGGATATCGGTCGAGGCGGGCCTGTCGACGCCGAACCTCGCGGAGGCCGAGACCAACCGGCGGCTGGTGCAGTCGGCCCGCCGCGTGGTGGTGGTCGCCGACCACACCAAGTGGGGAACGGTGGGGCTGAGTTCCTTCGCCTCCCTGGAGCAGGTCGACACCCTCGTCACGGACTCCGGGCTGCCCGCGGAGGCACGCGCGCAGGTGTCCGAGCAGCTGCGGCACCTGGTGGTGGCGGGCGAGCCCGAGGCGGCCGCGGAGGCCGCCGAGGAGTGACCGCGCGGCACCCCCGCACCCGCCCGCCCGTCCGTCCGTCCGGAAGCCGGTATCCGTCAAGGGGGACACGCCCATGGCCCACCGTCTGCGCCCCGTGGGGCACGAGTTCGCCGGGACCGCGCCGGTGCGGCTGGTCTTCGGCCGGGAGATCTCCGCCGCGCCGGAGGCGGTCTTCCGCGCGCTGGCAGAGGACGTGACCGGCTGGCCGCAGTGGTTCGGACCGGTCACGCTGGCCCGGCCCCTCGACGAGGGCCGGGGCCGGGAGATCCGGCTGCGGGGCGGAGCCCGGTTCCGCGAGACCGTCCTCGTGGCGCAGGCGCCCGAGGTGTACGCCTACCGCGTCGACGTGACCAATGTGCCCGGTGCCCGCGCCCTGGTCGAGGAGTGGCGGCTCGCGCCGGCCGGGACGGGGACGCGGGTGCGGTGGACGATGGCGGCCGACGGCGCGGCGCCGTTCCGGTACGTGCTCAGGGCGGCCCGGCCGGGCCTGGGCCAGGCCTTCCGCGCCGCGGTGGCCTCACTGGACGGCCGGCTCGCGGGTTAGGTCTCCGGCGGGCCAGACACCGGTGTGCAGCAGCGACTCGATCGCGGCCGCGTACGGGGCGATGTCCAGGCCCTGGCCGGCCAGCCAGGCGTCCGAGTAGTACTTGTCCAGATACCGGTCCCCCGGGTCGCACAGCAGTGTCACCACGCTCCCGTGCCGTCCCTCCGCGACCATCTCCGCCACGAGTTTGAGGGCGCTCCACAGTCCGGTGCCGGTGGAGCCGCCCGCCTTGCGGCCGATGACGCCCTCCAGGGCCCGTACGGCGGCGACACTGGCCGCGTCGGGCACCTTCATCATCCGGTCGATGGCACCGGGCACGAAGCTGGGCTCCATCCGGGGGCGCCCGATGCCCTCGATACGGGAGGCGCTGTCGCAGGCGACCTCCGCGTCGCCGGTGGTCCAGCCCTGGAAGAAGCACGAGTTCTCCGGGTCGGCGACACAGATGCGGGTGTCGTACTGCATGTAGTGGACGTAGCGGGCGAGGGTCGCCGAGGTGCCCCCGGTGCCGGCCGTGGCGACGATCCACGCCGGTTCCGGGAACCGTTCCGACCGCAGCTGGTGGAAGATCGATTCGGCGATGTTGTTGTTGCCCCGCCAGTCCGTGGCCCGTTCGGCGTAGGTGAACTGGTCCATGTAGTGGCCGCCGGTCTCCGCCGCGAGGGCGGCGGACGCCTCGTACATCGTGCGGGGGTCGTCCACGAAGTGGCACTGTCCGCCGTGGAATTCGATCAGGCGGCACTTCTCGGCGCTCGTGGTGCGCGGCATGACCGCGATGAAGGGCACGCCGATGAGCTTCGCGAAGTACGCCTCGGACACGGCCGTCGAACCGCTGGACGCCTCGATCACGGGGCGGCCCGGACGGATCCAGCCATTGCACAGCCCGTACAGGAAGAGCGAACGGGCCAGCCGGTGCTTGAGGCTGCCGGTCGGGTGGGTGGACTCGTCCTTCAGATAGAGATCGATCCCCCATCGCTCGGGGAGCGGGAAGAGCAGCAGATGGGTGTCCGCCGAGCGGTTGGCATCGGCCTGGACCCGGCGCACGGCCTCTTTCAGCCAGCCTCGGTAGCCCGGGTCGCTGTGGTCGACGTCAAGGGTGACGCCGGTCAGGGTCTGGTGGGGGGTGCTCACGACAGGGCTCCTTACGCTGAGCGCCGACGGGGTCCCGCGCGGCCGCCACTCCGATCATAAGCACCCTCCGCACCACCTCTCACCTGCATAAACAGTCCTTTGGGAAGCCCAAAGACCCCTTGAGGGCCTGGGGGGCGCAGGGGCGCAGGGGCGCATTGGCGCGAGTGCTTCCCGCGCCCCGGCGAAGGGGGGCGCACGTACTGGTGCTCGGCGACTGCTGGGGGCAGACTGCACCGGCGGAAGCAAGGGAACACTGGATCTGGCAGGAGCCGGCCCGGATCACGGTCCGGCACACCGACGCACACGAGGGGGCGGGCGGCATGGCGGAGCCGGAGTTCAGGGCCACGGGCGTGCGGATCGGCAGGCGGCTGCGGTCACTCACCCGGGCCGGCCAGGTCCGGATCAGCGACGGCCGGCTGGAGTTGCTCACCAGCTACGGCAGCGAGATAGACAGCGCGCCGGTGCAGGCGGTGCGCGCGACCCGGCCGTGGTTCGCTCCCGAGGACCGGGCACTGGCGGACCTCAACGGCCACCGGTATCTGCTCACCCTCGCCGAGCACGATCCCGCTCCCGGGGAGCCCGGGCCGCCGGCCGCGCGTCGTTTCATCGAAGCCGTCCGCCGGGCATCGGGCCGCGGCGCCTGAGATGTCCGCGAGTTGCGCCACCCCATCCACTGCGCCACGCTGGTCTCACGTCACTCTGGGTTTACCGGCGATAACGCTGCGAACCAGCCCGCCGGCCACGACAGCAGGCGGCCATGTCACGCAGGCGACCTGCTGGATCCGAACTCCGTGTTCTTCCGGACCTCACGTCGGGGAGTCGCAGCCGTGATCAGTCACCCAAGCAGGCACTGCACGGTGGAGCTCCAAGCCCTGCCGTCGCGGATCGGCCAGGTCCGCAGAATCGTATCTGCGCAGTTGCGCTACTGGCACATGGATTCGCTGATAGACCGGGCCTCGCTCGGTGTGACAGAGCTGTTGTCCAACGTCCACCGGCATGCCCAGCCCGACAAGACCTGCACCGTCGAGATGGAGTTGCTGCTCGAACGGCTCAAGGTCTCGGTGTACGACCACGATCCGCGCCTTCCCGTCATGGCGGACGCCGGGCCGCTCGCCACGTGCGGGCGGGGGCTGGCGATGGTGGCCGCGATGAGCGAGAGCTGGGGGGCCGTGCCGGACGGGGAGTCCGGCAAGGTGGTGTGGTTCACGCTGCCCGCGCCCGGTGAGCCGGGGGCGGGGGTGTGG
>KL568650.1:13740-13918 GCA_000715605.1 Streptomyces speibonae
GGTTCGCGGAGGTCGCGTTGGTCGAGCACGGGGTGGATGTGCGGGAGGCCGAACCGGCACGGTCGACCGTGCCGGGCTGAGCAACTCGGGTGCGGCCGGGGGATGTCGGTGCCGGCCGGGGGTGGGTCGCGCAGCCCGGCGCTCACGGGGTGCCTCCCCCACTCTCGGCTCCTCCCCC
>JNXM01003159.1 GCA_000715605.1 Streptomyces speibonae
CCCGCCGGCCGGACGCCGACGACGCTCACGGCCGCGGCCTGCTCCTGGTCGACTCGCTCGCCACATCCTGGCACTCCGGACCAAGCCCCTTCGGAGGAACGGCCGTCTCCTTCGAGCTGACAGACGCCTGGCCCTCATGATCGTGCGTTGATGGGTGGCGCCAAGGGGGGTTCCGTGGAGACGGTCGGGCTGCGTGCCCCGTGGTGGGCGGCAGCCTGGACGGGCGTCCGCTGAGCGCGGACCCGGGGTCGGCCGGCGGTCCCCGTCAGCGGTGACTTCGACGACGCTGCCGGACCGGGATGACGTGGACGTCAACCATCGCCCTGGGACTGTGAGATGGGCCCCCGGTCAGGAAACCGGGCTCCGCGTGCTGCACGGCCAGTCCCGGAGTTCCCCTGGCCGACGAGAGCGCGGGCCGGCGAGAAGAGCGTCGAGGCCGACCTGGATCAAGCGGTCGGAACCGACGTGCCGTCCGAGTGCCCGAGCCTGTGCAAGCTGCCTCAACTGCTCGAGGGCCTCAGCTCTCGCCACGCCGGATGCCCTCCGTCTCATCGGGAGCGCACGTCACAGTTCCCGGACCCTCATCAGGCCGAGGTCCTCGCACGCGCCGACGCAGCCTCGCGCTCCGCCGACGGGGAATCGGCGTGCCCGTCGTCCTCAGGATTCATCCGCCGATCGTGACGCCGACCCGGCCGGTCCGGCCAGCCCGTGCAGCAGCAGATCCGTGAACGTGTCGATGAGGCGCTGGTCGCCTTCGCTGTCGGAGGGCAGGAGCAGTGCGTAGTTGAGGGTGACGAGCATCGCGCCGATCGCCGCCGCGACGAGTTCGGGATCACCGGGCAACTGATGACCGCGCTCGACCAGGTACTCCAGATGCATCCGGATGGTCTCCGTCTGCTCGGTCAGGTCGCGCCAGGCCCGGCCCGTGCCGGGGTCGTCGGCCACCATCGCCTGGAACAGCGCGAGCGCGACCGGACGGTTCTGCCGCATCACCGTCCACGCGGCCGCGATGTGATCGCGCAGCTGGTCACGGTCGGTCAGGTCGTGGTCGCGGGGGTGCTCCAGGCCGGCCATGCGTTCGTCGATCTCATCCTCCATCTCGGCGAGGAGCGCCTGGAGCAGCTCGTCCTTGCCGGTGAAGTGTTCGTAGAACGAACCGGTCGAGCGTCCGGCCGCGGCGGTGATGTCGGTGATCTTCGTATTGAGGTAGCCGCGGTCGTTGAACAGCCCCCGCGCCGCGTTCAGCAGCGCGGCACGCGTCTGGGCCGCCCGGACTTTTCGACTGGCGGTACCCGCCTGCGGCATGTCGTCCTCCTCGGCTGTTGACAGATGCCAGCGTATCTGACCACACTCTAGCTGAATCGAAGTTCAGTGAATCCAAATTCAGGGAGGCGTCATGCGGACGATCGTGATCGGTGGAGGCATAGCCGGGGCCGCCATGGCCATCGCGCTGCAGCGGACCGGGCACGAGGTGACCGTCTACGAGACGTACGCGGTTCCGCCCGAGCAGGTCGGGGCCCACCTCGGCCTGGCGATCAACGGCCTGCGTGCGCTGGAAGGGCTGGGTCTGCTGAAGGAGGTGCAGGCGGCCGGGTACCCCATCGAACGGATGCGGTTCTTCACGCCGCGCGGCAACCTCGTGGGCGACGCGCCGCGCCTTCGGCGCGAAACCGACTCGCTGCGCAGCGTCGTGATCTATCGCGGACACCTTGTCGGGATCCTGCGGCGCGCGGCGATCGACGCGGGCGCGAAGATCGTCACCGGCGAACGCATGGTGAACGCGTCGGAGTCGGCGACCGGTGTGTGGGCCGAATTCGCTTCCGGCCGGACCGACACCGCGGACCTGCTCGTGGGCGCCGACGGCATCCACTCCACCGTGCGCGGCCTGATCGACTCGTCCGCGCCGCGCGCGGAGTACGCGGGGCTCTACGGGGTCGCCGGAGTCTCCAACATGACGGGGCTCGAGACCGGCATCTGGAACCTCACCTATTCACGCAGCGGCGCCTTCGTGCACACCACCATCGACGAGAACACCCAGTGGTGGGCGGCTCAGATCGGGGATCCCGTCAAGCCCGACATGCGAGGCATCGACGACGCGGAATGGCTGCGGCGCATCACTGAGCTGTTCCCGGAGGACATGCCGCAGGCCATCATCGGATCCGCGACAGCGATCGTGTCATCCGGCTACCTGAGCTACCTCGACCCGGTCCGGACGTGGCACACCGGGCGCATGGTCCTGGTCGGCGACGCCGCCCACCCGGTCGGCGTCGGGCACGGAGCCTCGGTCTCGCTCGAGGACTCACTGGAGCTCGCGGCGGCGCTGAGCAACGCCCCGACCGTCCCAGCGGCACTCCAGGCCTTCGACGCGGCACGCCGCCCGCGCATCGAGAGGCTGCTCAAGCACGGGAACAACGCCCGTGAGACCAAGAGGCCCAGCGCCATGAGGCGGCAGATCGACCTGGCGAAGATGCGCCTGGTCCTTCCGTTCTTCGACAAGGTGCAGGGATACATGTACGACTACCAGCCGCCCGCCCTGCCCGCCGTCGGCAAGCCGCAGTCCGCCAGGCATTAGACGGGGGCCGCAGCCCAACCCTCGCTCGTGAAAGCGGAGTTCACGCGGGACACGCCCCAGTGTGGCGCCACATCGAGGACGATGCGGCGCCACACGCGTAGAGAAGGAGAAGCAGATGCTGAAATCACGAGTGAGGAAGAACCTGGCCATCGGGCTGGTGATCACGACCGTCATGACGACGGTGATGGTGGGCATCGCCGACCACGGCGACAGGATGGAAGAACTCACGAGGTCGCTGATCATCGGCTTACTGATGACAGGCGCGGTGACGGGCGGCGCCTGGGTGGTGGACCGAAAGCGCTCGGCCCCATAACCGACGTCCGCCGACCACAGTCCCGAGGGGTCTCCGAGCTTGGGGACGGGTGCTGGCCTTGCTGTCATGGTCGAAGCCGGCGATGCCGGCCCGATGCCGGGGCAGCGTAAGAGAAGGCGTCAGCAACAGAACGAGATGCAGCGACTGCTGTCGTGGGAGCACAGCCGGGGCACGGATGTGATCACGCAGCAGGGCCGGTCCGAGGCATCAAGCCCTTCGAACCGGCCCTGTTTCGTGTGCCCCCGGCAGGATTCGAACCTGCGACACCCGCTTTAGGAGAGAGGCTGGGTTGTCTCCCTCCTGAGCTGCGGCTTCACCGGGCCAGGAAGCGGGCGAGTACTCGCCCATGAGGCACCGGTGTTGACCGTGACTGACCCCTGCATCTGGCACGGTTGTGGCACGCGACCTTTTCGCGGCGAGATGCACCACTGAGCGGCTGTGATGGTCCGTGGAGCCTTGCCGTGAGTGCTGCCTCAGGAGTTCAGGTGCTGGGTTGTCCTTCTGCCGCGGTGATGTTCACCGGCGCAGGGCCTGCTTGGGACCGTTCCAGGCGCCTCTGACGGGCACGGGCCACGCGAGCCGGGGACTGAAACAGGTCGTTCAGCACCTCATCCATGAGTGTCAAGATTTCTTCGGCCGCCTCGTGATCAACGGGGGTGAGATCGCCATGGGCTACCTCATTGCCGCCGAAGCGCACCTCGTGTGCCGCTTCCTTGATGTGCCCGCGTAGCAGCCCTAGTTGGTGAAGCCCATCGATCTTCGCGATCAGGCTCCCTCTGGTGACACCCTTTTCCTTCGCGGACGCCTCGACCACTGCACGGGCAAGTGCCACGGCAGCTCGGTCAGCCTTGATGCTCAGACAGTCGTGCGCCTCAACCGCGAGCGACTCGATCGCCGCGGGGACATCTGGGAACGTCCTGTTGGACTTCGCCGGGGGAAGCCATCGTGGCTGCTGGGCCTGAGGATGATCCCAGAGATCAGAAGGTGCGTCGTCCCAATCATTCGTAGGCTTGAAGTCGGTCCACCCGTACGCGAGGACCAGCCGGCGGCAGTTGGCACATCGATAGGCTTCGAATCCCACGTTGAGACGGCTGCCCTGATCGGGGACCACTTCGGCACCGCCGACCGGTCTCATGTGAGCCAGCCGTCCGCACCATCCGCATGTCGTGCTAGCCATAGTCGGAGACTAGTGCGCAACGCCCCGATGGGCATGAGATTTGTGACGGTTGTGCTCGCGGACCAGAGCAAGCCGTAGGGCAGGCCCGGGCCGACGGCAACAGCGCCCTGGTTCGCATGCCTGGCAGAAGGTTCCCTGGCGTCTTGATGCAAGGCTACTCCCCTGGCATCCTCCGTAGCGAAGTAGTCGAGGTGGCGGAAGCATGCGAGCGAGGCGACTTTGATGAAGCTCGGGACTCCGCCGGCCTCTTCCTGGAGAACCTGGATGCTCTGTTGACGCGGTACGAGGCAGCGTTGCGCGAGCACGAGATTCCGCGGCCGTACTGACCTGTCGGCCTACCAGCTCGGGAAGCTGTGGGCATCACTCCTCGAGGCTCCCCCGTCAGAACGACGGAGGCTGAGGGATGGCGTCCCTTGAAGTGGTGTAGCCGGTCT
>KL568651.1:0-564 GCA_000715605.1 Streptomyces speibonae
CGCCGGCATCGCGGCCACCGCGACGCTCGTGGAGATCGACATCGCCGTCATCGGCGGAGGCGTGGGCAAGGCGGGCGAGATCCTCCTCGCCCCCCTGCGCAAGGCCCTCACCGAGTACGCCACCCTGTCCTTCGTCCAGCGCCTGGCGGTGGCGCCCGCGCAGATGGGCACCGACGCGGGCCTGGTGGGCGCCGCGGCGGCCGCGCTCAGCAGCGCGGACACGGCGGTCGCGGAACTGGGAGCGGCGGCCGGCACCGTTTCGTGAGGGCCTTCGCGGCCCCGCGCGAAGCCGTGCGTGACCCCGGGGCGGTATCCGCAGTTGAGCCGGGTATGAAGAAGCGCAGCATGCTGGCCATCGCCTCCCTCGCCACCGGTTTCGTCGTCGCCGCCGTCACCCCGTCCCACGCGCTGGGCGACAGCCTCGGGGGGATCGACGTCGAGGACACCCTCAGCACCCTCGACAAGACCGTCGCGGAGGACAACACCCTGGACCTGGACCTCGACCCCGGCCGGGACTGACGCTCCCGCCGCGCGGGCGTACGGCGCCGGCACCCCTCGGCGGGG
>KL568651.1:795-2696 GCA_000715605.1 Streptomyces speibonae
GAGATGTGTATAAGAGACAGCCTTCTCAACTGGATCTGGTTTCCGTGGCAGGGTGGAGCGGGCAAGCCACAGGGGGCCAACAGAAGAGGGGGAAACGTGATCGTCTGGATCAACGGCGCGTTCGGTGCGGGCAAGACCACCACCGCGCGTGAACTGATCGAGCTGATCCCGAACAGCACGCTCTTCGACCCCGAGGTCATCGGCGGAGCGCTGGACCGGCTGCTCCCGCCCAAACGCCTCGCCGAGGTCGGCGACTTCCAGGACCTCCCGATCTGGCGACGTCTCGTGATCGACACCGCGGCCGCGATGCTCGCCGAGCTCGGCGGGACCCTCGTGATCCCCATGACCCTGCTGCGTCAGGAGTACCGCGACGAGATCTTCGGCGGCCTCGCCGCCCGCCGGATACCTGTCAGACATGTCCTGCTCGCCCCGGCGGAAACGATCCTGCGCGAGCGCATAGCCGGCCGGGAGGTTCCCGCGGACCTCCCCGACGGCGAGGTGCGTGTCCGCCAGTGGGCCTACGACCACATCGAGCCGTACAAGGCGGCCCTCGCCGCCTGGCTGACCGCCGACGCCTACCCGGTCGACAGCGGCAGCCTGACCCCGTACGTCACGGCCCTGCGGATCGCCGAGGCGGTCGGCAGCGGAGCCGTTCCCCCCTGCGACATCGTGCAGACACCCGAGCCCACCGCCGAGACGGTCGCCGCCGGGGTGCTGCTCTTCGACGAACACGACCGGGTACTGCTCGTCGACCCGACCTACAAGCCCGGCTGGGAGTTCCCCGGCGGCGTCGTCGAACGCGGCGAGGCGCCCGCGCGCGCGGGGATGCGCGAGGTCGCGGAGGAGACCGGGATCCAACTCGACGAGGTGCCCGCGCTGCTGGTCGTGGACTGGGAGCCGCCGACACCGCCCGGGTTCGGGGGGCTGCGGCTGCTCTTCGACGGCGGGCGGCTCGACTCCGCCGAGGCCGGACGGCTGCTGCTGCCCGGGCCGGAGCTGCGCGCCTGGCGCTTCGTCTCCGAGGCCGAGGCCGCGGACCTGCTGCCGCCGGTCCGCTACGAACGGCTGCGCAGGGCCCTGCGGGCACGCGAACGCGGCAGAGCGATGTATCTGGAGGCGGGGGTCCCGGTCGGCTGACCGCCGCCCCGCCCAGACTTATTCGCCCTCCGCCCTCTGCGGCCGGTGGCCCGGTCTGGTCTCTGTGCCCGGTCTGGCTTCTGTCGCTCGGTCTGGCTTGTGTGGCCCGGTCCTGTCTCTGTGCCTGGTCTGGCTTGTGTGGCCCGGTCCTGTCTCTTTGCCCGGCCTGGCTTCCGTGGCTCGGCTCGGCCTCTGCGGTCCGGCCCAGCCCAATCGGATTGCGCCGCGCACCGGCGACGGCCCGGCCGCCCCCGCGCGGGGCGCGCGAGCGGGGCCCCTGTCCCCCGTCCCGCACGGACGGGGGACAGGGGCCCCGCCCCTACGACGGGTCAGTGCGCGCCGGACGCGTACGTGCGCAGGAACAGGGCCTCCGCGACCGACAGCCGCTCCAGCTCGTCCGGCGACACGCTCTCGTTCACCGCGTGGATCTGCGCCTCCGGCTCGCTCAGGCCGATGAGCAGGATCTCCGCCTTCGGGTAGAGGGCGGCGAGGGTGTTGCACAGCGGGATCGAGCCGCCCTGACCGGCGTACTGCAACTCCTGGCCCGGGTAGGCCACCGCCATCGCCTCGGACATGGCCCGGTAGGCGGGACTGGTGGTGTCCGCGCGGAACGCCTGCCCCTGCCCGATGTGTTCGGTGCGCACCCGGGCACCCCACGGCGTGTGCGACTCCAGGTGCGCCCGCAGCAGCGCGGTCGCCTCGCCCGCGTCGACGCCCGGCGGCACCCGCAGGCTGACCAGCGCGCGGGCGCTCGCCTGCACCGA
>KL568651.1:2946-7366 GCA_000715605.1 Streptomyces speibonae
CGTGGCGCCGACCACCGGCGGGCAGTCGATGCCCAGCACGGTGACCGCCGGACGCGCCCAGATGCGGTCGGCGACCGTGCCGGAACCGATCAGCTCCACACCGTCGAGCACCTTGGCGTCCTCGCGGAACTGCTCGTCGTCGTACTGCAGTCCGTCCCACACGCTGTCGGCGTCCAGCCCGTCCACGGTCGTGCTGCCGTCCTCGCCGCGCAGCGAGTCCAGTACGCGCACCAGCGCCGCCAGCGCGTCCGGCGCGGCACCGCCGAACTGGCCGGAGTGCAGATTGCCCTCGAGGGTGTCCACGGACACCCGCACCAGCGTCATGCCGCGCAGCGTGGTGGTGACCGTCGGCAGGCCGGCCCGGAAGTTGCCCGTGTCGCCGATCACCACGGTGTCGGCCGCCAGCAGGTCGGGGTGTTCCTCGGCGTACCGCTCCAGACCTCCGGTGCCCTGCTCCTCGGATCCCTCCACGATCACCTTGACGTGCACGGGGACGCCGCCGTCGGCCTTCAGGGCGCGCAGCGCCAGCAGATGCATGATGACGCCGCCCTTGCAGTCCGCGCTCCCGCGCCCGTACCAGCGGCCGTCGCGCTCGGTCAGCTCGAACGGCGGAGTGGTCCAGGCGGATTCGTCCAGCGGCGGCTGCACGTCGTAGTGCGCGTAGAGCAGCACGGTCCGTGCGCCCTCCGGGCCGGGCAGGTACCCGTACACCGACTGTGTGCCGTCCGGGGTGTCCAGCAGCGCCACGTCCTGGAAGCCCTCGGCGGTCAGCGCGTCGGCGATCCAGCGGGCGGCGCCCTCGCTCTCGCTGCGCGGGAACTGGTCGAAGTCCGCCACCGACTTGAAGGCCACCAGTTCGCCGAGCTCCTCCTTGGCCCTGGGCATCAGCGAGGCGACGGTCGCGGCGACCGGATTCGACGACATGGGCACGCTCCTTGTGGGTGCGACGTTGTCCTACTGCGTACTTCTTCGGTACTGACATGATCGTGCGGTGTGCGTGAGGACCCGTGTACGGGGCATTCACGACGCCGATCCTCCCACAGTGGCCCCAGTCGATCGCCGCCGTAGGATGCGGGGGGACAGAGTGGCAGGCGGCTGGATCGGGAGCAGTAGACCATCGTGAGCAGCGAGAACTCTTCAGCGGACGACGTGCGGCAGGTGTGGGACGTCGTCGTGGTGGGCGCGGGACCCGCGGGGGCCTCGGCCGCCTACGCGGCGGCGGTCGCGGGACGGCGCGTGCTGTTGCTGGAGAAGGCGGAACTGCCCCGCTACAAAACGTGCGGCGGCGGCATCATCGGCCCCTCGCGCGACTCCCTACCGCCCGGCTTCGACCTGCCGTTGAAGGACCGGGTGCACGCGGTGACGTTTTCCAACAACGGCCGCTTCGGCCGCACCCGCAGGTCCCGCCAGATGCTGTTCGGGTTGATCAACCGGCCCGAGTTCGACCAGCAGCTGGTGGAGCACGCGCAGAAGGCGGGCGCCGAACTGCACACGGGTGTCGCCGTGCAGCGGGTGGAGCAGCACGGCTCGGCCGTACCGGACCGGCGCACGGTCGCCGTCGTCCTGCAGGGCGGCGAGACGGTGCTGGCGCGGGCCGTGGTCGGCGCGGACGGCAGCGCGGGCCGCATAGGAGCCCATGTCGGGGTCAAGGTGGACCAGGTGGACCTGGGCCTGGAGGCGGAGATCCCGGTACCGGAGACCGTCGCCGAGGACTGGAAGGGGCGGGTGCTCATCGACTGGGGCCCCATGCCGGGCAGTTACGGCTGGGTCTTCCCCAAGGGCGACACGCTCACCGTCGGTGTGATCTCGCGGCGCGGTGAAGGCGCCGCGACCAAGCGGTACTTGGAGGACTTCATCGGGCGGCTCGGCCTCGCCGGCTTCGAACCGAGCATCTCCTCGGGCCACTTGACCCGCTGCCGGGCCGACGACTCGCCGTTGTCGCGCGGCCGGGTGCTGGTGTGCGGGGACGCCGCCGGGCTGCTGGAGCCGTGGACCCGCGAGGGCATCTCCTTCGCGCTGCGCTCGGGCCGGCTGGCGGGGGAGTGGGCGGTGCGGATCGCCGAGGCCCACGACGCGGTGGACACGCGCCGCCAGGCACTCAACTACGCCTTCGCCGTCAAGGCGGGGCTGGGCGTGGAGATGAGCGTGGGCAAGCGGATGCTGGCCGCGTTCGAACGGCGCCCCGGGGTGTTCCACGCGGTCCTCACCGGGTTCCGCCCGGCCTGGAAGGCGTTCAAGGACATCACGCAGGGCTCGACGACGCTCGGCGAGCTGGTCAGGACCCATCCGATGGCCCACCGCGCCCTGCAGGCGCTGGACCGGCGTCCGGCGCAGGAGGAGTCCGGCTCCTGACGGTGGGCAGGAGCGGCCCTTCCCTCCGGGGAGGGGCTCAGCTCCCGGCCGTGATCCGGAAGACCGGGTGGTCGGGGGCGATGCGGCGCAGGTCGGCGTCGGAGGAGTCGGGGCCGACCCCTTTGAAGAAGATCCCGACCTCCGCCTTCCACCGCTTGAGGTAGGCGCGCAGCAGCGGCGGCTTGTCGTCGTCGGCCACCTCCATGGCGGTGAAGACCTCGGCGTGCTTGCCGAGGCGCAGTTCGCCGCCGCCGGCCGCGCGCATGTTGTGCGTCCACTGGACGTGGCCGCGCGGCGCCACGAGGTAGCGCTCGCCGTCGACGGTGAGCACATTGACCGGGGTCGTCCGCCACTGGCCGCTCTTGCGGCCGCGGACGGCGAGGACGCGCGAGCCCCAGACGCTCAGTCCGCGGCGGGTCAGCCAGGCGACGAGCCGGTTGATGACGTTGTTGGTGAACCAGCCCGGCTTCTGCACGTGCGTGGACATGGGGACTCCCGTGGGCGTTGATGGAGAGCGCTGCTCGGTTTCGAGAGCAGTGCTCTCGTTCGTGGTGCCCAGTCTGCCGGAGAACGGTGCTCCAAAGCAAGAGCAGTGCTCTCTTTCGTGTGCGTTGCTCTCCATTGTGTGCAGTGCTCTCGCGCTGTGGAACACTGCCCTCATGAGCAGCACACACGGGGCCCGCGCCCGGGCCAGGATCGAAGTGACCGCGGCCATCAAGGAAGAGGCCCGCAGACAGCTGGCGAAGGAGGGAGCCACCAAGCTCTCCCTGCGGGCCGTGGCACGCGAACTCGGCATGGCCTCCTCCGCCCTCTACCGCTACTTCCCCAGCCGTGACGACCTGCTCACCGCCCTCATCATCGACTCCTACGAGTCCCTCGGCGAGGCGGCCGAAGCGGCACGCGACGCGGCCGCCGACGCCGGGCCCGTCCGGCGCTGGACCGTCCTGTGCGAGGGCGTACGCACCTGGGCGCTCACGCATCCCCACGAGTACGCGCTGATCTACGGCACGCCCGTGCCCGGCTACAGCGCCCCCGAGACGACCGTCCCGGCCGCCGCCCGCGCCGTCCTCGTCGCCCTCGGCATCCTCCGGGACGCGCAGGCGGGGCCCGGTCTGGCCCCGCCCTCGCTGCCGCCCGAGCTGGAGCCCGAGGCCGCGCGGATGGCCGCCGACGTCGCTCCCGACCTGCCGCCCGAGGTGGTGATGACGGCGCTCGCGGCCTGGGCCCAGATGTTCGGGCTGATCGGGTTCGAGCTGTTCGGGCAGTTCAACCGGGTCGTGGAGGACCGCGACACGTTCTTCCGCCATGTGGCGGGGCAGCTCGCCCGGACGGTGGGTCTGGTGGATTCGCGGCAGGACGCCACGGCCTGAGGGACCACACGCCGGCCCGCCGTCGTAGAGGCCCTACGGCCGGGATGTACTTCGCCGGGAGTACGTGTGATCACCACGTCGGGTTGACGCCGCCCGGGGTGTCCGGCGTCTAGCGTGGCGGACATGGACGAGCAGCGTGGACCCGGCGCCGGCCCGCCGGGGCGGTGGCGCCACGGGCGGCCGCCCCGCTGGTGGCGGCACGGCCCGCCCGGGTGGACCCGCTGGGTCGACGAGCAGGACGGGTACGGCGAGGCCGAAGGCGACGGCGGCGGCCGCCGCCCCCGGTGGCCCTGGCGCTCCACCCTGCTGGTCACGGTGTTCGTACTGGTCGGTTCCAACTTCGCGGCGCATGCCCAGGAGGGCGAGCGGGTCGCTCTGGACCTCGGCGGGCGGATCCTGCTGTTCGTGGCGGGCGCGCTGCTGCTGTGGCGCAAGCGTCACGCCGTGCTCGTCCTGTTCGGCACGGTGGCCGCGGTCCTGGGCTACGTGGCGGCCGGATACCCGCACGGGCCGGTGTTCTTCACCGTCGCCGTGGCCTGCTTCAGCGCCATCGTCTCGGGACACCGGCACGCGGCCTGGGCGGCGATGGCGACGTTCTGGGCGGGGCACCTCCTGATCACCCACGTCCTGTACCGCCACCTCCCGCCCCCCGGTGACGGGGCCGCCTCCTGGACCCAGGGGCTCGTGATCGCCACCTG
>KL568651.1:7607-8722 GCA_000715605.1 Streptomyces speibonae
TGGGTACGGGAGCGGGCCGAGCGGGCCCAGGCGGCACGGCGCCGCGCCGACGAGGAACGGCTGCGGATCGCCCGGGAACTGCACGACGTGCTCGCGCACAGCATCTCCGTGATCAACGTGCAGGCGGGCGTGGGTCTCGCGCTGCTGGACAGCGACCCGGAGCAGGCCCGCAACGCGCTCGGCACCATCAAGGCCAAGAGCAAGGAGGCGCTCGGGGAGGTGCGCCAGGTGCTCGACACGCTGCGCGCCCCCGGCGCCGCCCCCCGCGCCCCCGCCCCCGGCCTCGACCGGCTGCCCGAACTGGTGGAACAGGCACGCGGCGCGGGACTCACCGTGACCGTCGAGGGGGAGATCCCGGAACTGCCCCCGGGCGCGGACCTGGCCGCCTTCCGGATCGTCCAGGAGGCCCTCACCAACGTCGTACGGCACTCGGGCTCGCGCGAGGCGCGGGTGTGCGTCGAACGGGACGGGGGCCGGCTGCGGCTGCGCATCGACGACGACGGGCCCGCCACCGGCGCCGACGCGGGAGGCAGCGGGAACGGACTGGCCGGGATGCGGGAGCGGGCCGCCGCGCTGGATGGCACCATCGAGGCGGGTCCGCGCCCCGACGGCGGATTCCGGGTGCTCGCCGTACTGCCGCTCGAGGTCAAGGAGGACCGTTGATCCGCGTACTGCTCGCCGACGACCAGTCACTGGTCCGGGCAGGGTTCCGCGCGCTGCTGGACGCGCAGCCGGACATCGAGGTCGCCGGGGAGGCGTCGGACGGCGAGGAGGCCCTGCGGCTGATCCGCGAACTGCGGCCCGACGTGGTGCTGATGG
The DNA here is from genome assembly GCA_000715605.1 of Streptomyces speibonae. Classification (GTDB taxonomy): domain Bacteria; phylum Actinomycetota; class Actinomycetes; order Streptomycetales; family Streptomycetaceae; genus Streptomyces; species Streptomyces speibonae. Next base: position 8,427 of record KL568651.1, read on the forward strand.
ACATCCGCATGCCCGCGCTCGACGGTCTGGCCGCCACCCGGCGCGTGACGGAGGACCCGGACCTGGCCGGGGTGAAGGTGGTCATGCTCACCACCTTCGAGCTGGACGAGTACGTCTTCGAGGCCATCCGCTCGGGAGCCTCGGGCTTCCTGGTCAAGGACACCGAGCCGGAGGAACTGCTGCGGGCGGTGCGGGCGGTGGTGGACGGGGACGCCTTGCTGTCGCCCGGGGTGACCCGCCGGCTGATCGCGGAGTTCGCGGCCCGGTCCAAGGACTGTCTCTTATACACATCTCTG
>KL568651.1:8888-10267 GCA_000715605.1 Streptomyces speibonae
ACCCGGCGGCCGCCGACGCCCTGGCCGAGCTCACCGAGCGGGAGCGGGAGGTCATGGCGCTGGTGGGCATCGGCCTGTCCAACGAGGAGATCGCCCGGCGGCTGGTCGTCAGTCCGCTCACGGCCAAGACCCACGTCAGCCGCACCATGGTGAAACTCGGCGCCCGCGACCGGGCCCAACTGGTCGTGCTGGCCTATGAGTCGGGGCTGGTGCGGCCGGGCTGGCTGGGCTGAGCCGCGCGGCGGAACCGACCAGCACGGCGACCGTGCGGACCACGAACAAGGCCGTGGCGAGCACCGGCCCGGCGCCCGTCAGCGACACCTCGACGGCCTCGGGCAGGGCGAAGAGCAGTGCCGGTCCCGCCACGGCGCCCAGGACGACCGCCGCGGCGAACACCGCGCTGCACAGCCCGTACCCGATCTCGACGGTGATCGCGTCCCGTTCCGCCTCGGTCCGCCCTCCCCCGTGAACCGTCATGCCCGTTGCCTGGTGTCGCGCACCCGCGGAGTCAAACAGGCGTGCCCCCGACGGACGAGCGACCCGCCGGACACACGGTGGAGACGGACCGCCGGATGCCCGGGACCGGGCGTCGACGCGTTCCTCCTCCGCCTACCGCACCGTGGACTTGGCCACGATCAGGGACCCACCCCGGCGGCGGGTGCCGCGCAGGCCCAAGAGCGGGATCAGGGGTCGGTGAGGACGGAGCCGGAGCCGATGAGCGGCATGGTCGGTTCAGACGACGGCGGACGTCTCCCGCCAGAGCGCGGCGAGCTCCGGATCCCCGGACAGCGCCGGGACCGGCCGCCGATTCCACAGCGCGATGTACAACTCCTCGGCCCGACCGGTCAGCTCACAGTCCGCTTCCTCGGCCGCGTCCCGTGTGGTCACGGGCGGTTCCGGCGACAGCCGCACCGTCCACACCGCGTCCGCGTCGGTGGTGCGCACCCTCAGGACCTTCGGCTTCTCGCTGCGCACCCGGCTCTTGCGCCGCGCGTGGAAGCCACGCAGCAACTCGTCGATCCCGTCCACCGCGAACCGGATGCCGAACGGCGTCGGAGCGCCGCCGCGGGCGGACTCCGCGTCGAACCGGTGCACCGCCGTCTCGTGCGCCTGGCGGCGGGCCCAGAAGGCGAGCGCCGACGGCGGCCCGGGCAGGAAGGTGAAGCACTCCACGTCGGGCTCGGCACCGGTCAGGGTGTCCACCAGCCGGCGGTGCGCGGCGCGGTACCAGGCCACGAGCTCGGCGCCGTCCAGCTCCGGATGCTCGCCCATCGGCCGGGGCGCGAGGTGCCCCTCGGCCACGAAGGCCGCGGCCCACCGGTGCACCACGCCGGTGTGCCTGAGCAGGTCCCGTATCTCCCACCCGGGGCAGGCCGGAA
>KL568651.1:10458-12518 GCA_000715605.1 Streptomyces speibonae
GGCCAGCAGCCGGCCCTCTTCCTCCAGGACGTCCACGAACCAGGCAGTCTCCATGGGAGGAGTCTGCCGTACGGCCCGGGAGCTACGGCAGCGGCGTCCCGCCCGTCGCGTTGACGATCTCGGCCGTGATGTACGAGGCCTCCTGCGAGGCGAGGAAGACATACGCGGGGGCCATCTCGGACGGCTGGGCCGGCCTGTCGATGGGCGCCTGCTTGCCGAACTCCCGGGTGTCCGGCAGCGTCGCCGGGATCAGCGGCGTCCACACCGGCCCCGGCGCCACGGCGTTGACCCGGATGCCCCGCTCGATCAGCATCTGCGCCAGCCCCTGCGTGAACGTGACGATGGCACCCTTCGTGGTCGCGTAGTCCAGCAGGTGCGGACTCGGCTTGTACGCCTGCACGGAGGCCGAGTTGATGATGCTGCCGCCCTCCCGCATGTGCGGCAGGGCCATCTTGCACAGCCAGAACATGCCGTACAGGTTGGTCCGCAGCACGCGGTCGAACTGCTCCGTGGAGATCGCCTCGATGCCGTCGGGCTGCGACATCTGGTACGCCGCGTTGTTCACCAGGATGTCGATGCCGCCGAACTCCGACACCGCGCGGTCGATCAGTGCCCGGCAGTTCTCCTCGTCCCGTACGTCGCAGGCGACGGGCACGGCCCGCCGGCCGGCCTCCTCCACCCACCGCGCGGTCTCGGCGGCGTCGTCCTTCTCGCTGTCCAGATACGTGAAGAGCACGTCCGCGCCCTCGCGGGCGAACGCCAGGGCCACCGCCCGGCCGATCCCGGAGTCCCCGCCCGTGATCACGGCCCTGCGGCCCGTCAGCCGGCCGCTGCCCCGGTAGGAGTCCTCGCCGTGGTCCGGCGGCGGGTCCATCGGACCGGTCCAGCCGGGATGCGGCTGGTCCTGGGAGGGAAAATCGGGCGTCGGGTGCTGCTCGGCGGGGTGCTGCTGTTCGGTCACGGTCTCTCCCGTCTCCGTGGGGCGGTCACGCGGTCGGCGCCCGCCGACGGAGGTCCGGCGGACGCGGAACACCGGGTACCCCGGCACCGGCAACCGATCCGTGCGCCACCGGTCCGCGTCGCTGCCCGGACGGTCGTACGGGGCGGCCGGTCAGCCCGGGCTCACGCGGCGGTGGCGAAACCGATGGCGGTGGCCACCGCGGCCAGCAGCGCCACGCTGGTCAGGGCCGCCGGGAGGCTGAACCAGTCGGCCATGAAACCGATCGCGGGCGGGCCGAGGAGCATGCCGCCGTAGCCCAGGGTGGAGGCGGTGGCCACCCCGCTGGGGCCCGCCAGGGCACCCGCCCGTTCGATGGCCACGGGGAAGAGGTTCGCCAGCCCGAGGCCGGTGACCGCATAGCCGAGCAGGGCCGCCCACAGGGACGGGGCGAGCGCGCCGAGCAGCATGCCGGCCGCGGCCGTCGACCCGCCCGCGAGGATCGTACGGGTACGGCCCAGCCGTTCGAGGAGTGTCGTCCCGGACAGGCGTCCGATCGTCATGGCGAGCGCGAAGAGGGCGTACCCGACGGCGGCCGCGCCCGGTGAGGCATCGAGGTCCTCCTCGAGATGGAGCGCACCCCAGTCGGCCAGCGCGCCTTCCCCGTAGGCGGTGCACAGCGCGATCAGTCCGAAGACCACCACCAGCGCGCGGGTGCGCCGGTCCGGCCTGCGCGGGGCCGACGGCTCGGGCCGACCGGCGTCCGCCGGGGTGAGCGGCTCGCACCGCAGCAGCGCCCGCCCCGCGACCGCCGTCACCAGCAGGCCGACCAGACCGAGCCCCCACAGGTGCCGGGTCGGTGACAGGGAGCCCGCGACCAGCGCGCCCAGGCCGGCCCCGGTCATGCCGCCCAGACTGAAGGCGGCGTGGAAGCTGGGCATGATCGGCCGCCGCAGCGCGGCCACCAGATCGACGGCGGCGCTGTTGAAAGCGACGTTGATCCCGCCGTAGGCCGCGCCGAACAGCAGCAGCACGGTGCCGAGGGCGAGGGCGGAATGGGTCAGCGGCGGCAGGCCGACGCTGAGGCAGAGCACCACCGCGCAGACGACGGTGACCAGGTGGC
>KL568651.1:12710-16285 GCA_000715605.1 Streptomyces speibonae
TACCGGCGGCACAGCCGGCCGGTGAGCGTCATGGTGACGACCGCCCCGGCGGAGACGCCGAGGAGGGCGAGGCCCAGCGCGCTGGCCGAGGCGCCGGTCTGTTCCTTGATGGCGGGGATGCGCACGACCCAGCCGGCGAAGACGAAGCCGTCGAGGGCGAAGAAGGCGGTCAGGGCGAGACGGAGACGTACGAGGTCGGTACCCGGCACCACGCTGTGCGAACGGGTTTTGTTTATTAGCGGCACAAAGTCAGGCTAGGCGGCGACCGGGCCGGGAGCAAGGAGCGCGGGGGAGTGGAGTGCCGGGAGGCGGAGTGTCGGGGAGCGGACCGGACCGCGAGCGTGGCGGGCGCGCGCCGGTGAAGCCGTACGGGTGGGGGTCGTTAACCCGTGTGATCGTCCCGGATGGTGGGACCGGGTGGCATGGCCAACCGTGGATCTTGCCGGAGACGGGATATCCGTGCTGACGCGGAGTCAGCTGCCCGGCCTCCCGCGGAAGGACTGATCGATGCGCTCTGCCCGCATGGTGTTCGCCGCTGCCACGGCCACGGCGGCACTCGCCCTCGCCGCGCCCGCGGCCCACGCCGGTGACGAAGGCCACGACAAGTCTTCTTACAGCAAGGAGCACGACAAGGAGAGCAAGCACGACAAGGAGAGCCGGCACGACAAGCCGCACGGCGGTATGCACACGGGCGGCGGGGCCCTCGCCGTCGTGGCCGAGGACGACTGGGGCACCGCCAAGGACCCGAAGTACGACCCCGAGACGTACAAGAACAAGGGCGACTCCCAGAGCGAGGACTCCTGGAGCGGCAAGCACAAGGAGGGGAACCACGAGAAGCCGCGCGGTGGCATGCACACCGGTGGCGGCGGTCTCGCCCAGCCCGGTGTCACCGCGGGCGGTCTGGCCGCCCTCGCGGTCCTCGGCACCGGCGCCTACGCGCTGCGCCGTAAGAAGATCACCGGCGACGTGGCCTGAGCCGTGCCCGGCGGCATAGCGGCCGGGGCCGTCGTACGCGCCGCGCGCGTCATGACGGCCCCGCTCGCTGCGCCGCGTGCCGTGGTGCCGCACCGCATGTCGTCAGGTCCCGCTGCCCGTTATGTCGTGACAGCCCCGTTGCTCGGCCCTTCGCGTGTCGTCCCCGCCGTCCTGCCCGAATGAGGTGGTTCCCCCGATGCCGGCCACTCCCCCCACGCCCCCCGAAACCGATCCGGCGTCACCGGTGCGGCGGAGACTGCGCACCGTCATGACGGCCGTCTTCTGGAGCGGGGCCGGCCTGGTGCTGGCCACGACGCTGATGGGCGGCGGTGAGAGTCCCTCCGACGACGCCCACGGCCGGCAGGCTCCCCCCGCGGTCACCGCGGCTCCGTCCGCCTCCTCCTCGACCGACCCGGCCGCGGGCGAGCCCGCCCCCAGTCCGTCGGCCACCAAGCATCTGCCGCGCTCCGAGCCGACCCGGCTGCTCATCCCCGGTATCGGCGTCGACGCGCCGTTCACCGACCTCGCCCTCAACAGCAAGGGCCAACTCGAACCGCCCCCGGCCCACAACACCAACCTGGTCGGCTGGTACGCCAAGGGCGTCTCCCCGGGAGAACGCGGAACGGCGATCATCGCCGGGCACGTGGACACGGCGACGTCCGCGGCCGTGTTCGTCCGGCTCAGCGAACTGGAGAAGGGGGACCGCTTCCGGGTCCTGCGCGCGGACGGCAGCAAGGCCACGTTCGTGGTGGACGCGACGGAGTCCTTCGACAAGGACGACTTCCCCGACGAACGCGTGTACGCCGACACGCCCGACGCCCAGGTCCGGCTCATCACCTGCGCCGGCGACTACGACCGTTCCGTCAAGGACTACACCGAGAACCTGGTGGTCTTCGCCCACCTCGTCTGAGCCTGCCGGGGCGGCCGGGGTACGGCCGACCCCGGCAGGCCCGGCAGCCCTGGCAGGCCCGGCAGGCCCGCGGGCGGGCCGGATCGGGCGGTGTCCGGTCAGGTCCGTGCGGCCTTCCGGTTCCGGGGCAGGGCCTTGCGTGCCAGCGGCCAGGCGAGGAGGAGGACCACGACCGCGTACACGATCACCGAGAACGGCGTGTTGACCAGACCCGTGACACTGCCGTCGCTGATCTGCAGGGCGCGGCGCAGCTGCTGTTCGGCGGCCGGGCCGAGGATCACCCCGATGATGGCGGGCAGCACCGGCAGCCCGTAGCGCCGCAGCCCGAAGCCGATCAGACCGATGATCAGCAGGATCACCAGGTCGATCACCTCACCGCCGACCGCGTACGCGCCCACCGCGGCGAAGAACATGATCCCCGCGTAGAGGTACGGCCGCGGAATGCGCAGCAGCTTCGCCCACACCGGGGCCAGTGGCAGATTCAGGGCGAGCAGCAGCACCATGCCGACGAACAGCGAGGCGATCAGCCCCCACACCAGGTCCGGCTCGCGCTCGAAGAGCAGCGGGCCCGGCTGGATGCCGTACTGCTGGAACGCCGCCAGCATCACCGCCGCCACCGCCGTGGTCGGCAGACCCAGGGTCAGCATCGACACCAGCGTGCCCGCCGCCGAGGCCGAAGCCGCCGACTCCGGACCCGCGACGCCCTCGATCGCCCCCTTGCCCCACTCGTCCTTGTGCCTGGACAGCCGCTTCTCCGTGACGTACGACAGGAACGTCGGGATCTCCGCACCGCCCGCAGGGATCGCACCGAACGGGAAGCCGATGAACGGACCGCGCGCCCAGGACTTCCAGGTGCGCCGCACGTCCGCGCGGCCCAGCCACGGCCGGCCCACCGGAATCGGGTCCGGCGGCCGGCGCCGCAGATGCGCGGCGACCCACAGCGCCTCACCGATGGCGAACAGCCCCACGGCGACGATCACCACGTCGACGCCGTCCGCGAGTTGCAGCGAACCGAACGTCAGCCGCTGCTGGCCGGTCATCTGGTCCAGGCCCACCAGGCCGATCGTCAGACCGATCAGCAGCGAGGCGAGACCGCGGATCCGTGACGAACCGAGCACGGACGTCACGGCGATGAACGCCAGCACCATGATCGCGAAGTAGTCCGGCGCGCCGATGTCCACCGCCAGGTTGGCGACCGTCGGGGCGAGCGCGACCAGCAGCACCGTGCCGACCATGCCGCCCGCGAAGTGCCCGATCGCGGCGGCCGCGAGGGCCTGGGCACCGCGCCCCGACTTGGCCATGGGGTTGCCCTCCATGGCCGCGACCACGGCCGCGCTCTCCCCGGGCGTGTTCAGCAGGATCGACGTCGTCGAACCGCCGAACATCGCGCCGTAGTAGATGCCCGCGAACATGATGAACGCGCCGGTCGGTTCGAGCCCGTACGTCACCGGCAGCAGCAGGGCCACCGCCATCGCCGGGCCGATGCCGGGCAGCACGCCGATCGCCGTGCCGAGCAGCACGCCGACCGCCGCCCACAGCAGATTGAGCGGGGTGAGGGCCGTACCGAAGCCGTCCAGGAGGGAGTTGAGGGCGTTCATGTCACAGCACTCCCATCAGCGGACCGCCGGGCAGCGGCACTCCGAGCAGGTTGTTGAACACGGCGTAGGTGACGAGGGAGACCACCGCCGCG
>KL568651.1:16556-18784 GCA_000715605.1 Streptomyces speibonae
CGCTCTGCGGCTGCCGAGAGCGAAGGCCGCGCCCCAGAACAGCAGCGCGCCCGCGGCGGGGAAGCCGAGCGGCTCGATGAGCACGGCGGAGCCCAGGAACACACCGGCCAGCAGCAGCACCGTGCGCCAGTCGGCGGGTTCGGACAGATCGATGTCCTCGCCGCCCTCGGCCTCGCCCCGGCCGCCGCGCAGCACGTCGACCGCGAGGAGGGCGGCGACGACGAGCAGAGCGGTGCCGACGACGAAGGGCACCGTCTTCGGGCCGACCGGGCCGCGCTGGGTGATGTCGACGTCCATGGTGAACGCGTCGGTCAGGACGAGTACGCCCAGGGCCAGCAGGAGGACGCAGACGCCGAGCTCGGAGTGGTCGCGGAGCCAGGAGCGGGCGGGGGTGGTGGTGCGGGGTGCGGTGGTGCCGGGTGGGGTGGTGCGGGGTGCGGTGGTGTCGGGTGGGGTTCCGTCGGGGGTGTTGTCGGGCGTTTCGTCGCGGGTCCTCGGTGTCGTCACAGTCCCAGCTCCTTCAGCACGGAGACCACGCGCTCGTCCTCGGCGGCCAGGAACGTCCCGAACTCCTCGCCGGTCAGGAACGCGTCGTCCCAGCCGTTGCGCTTCATCGACTCCCGCCACTCCTTCGAGTCGTGCAGCCCCTCCAGCAGGCGTACGAGCTTGTCGCGCTCGGCCTCGCTGAGGCCGGGCGGAGCGACGATCCCGCGCCAGTTGGTGAAGTTCACGTCGTAGCCCGCCTCCTGCAACGTGGGTGCGTCCAGGCCCGCGACCCGCTTCGGGCCGGTGACCGCGAGCAGCCGCAGCTCACCCGACCTGATCTGGTCGAGGTACTCACCGACGCCGGAGACCCCGAACGCCACCTTGTTGCCGAGGATCGACGCGAGCAGCTCGCCGCCGCCGTCGAAGGGGATGTAGTTGACCTCCTTCGGCGGGATCCCGGCGGCCCGCGCCATCAGCATCGGCGCGAGGTGATCCGGCCCGCCGGGGGAGGACCCGCCGCCCACCGGGAGCTTGCCGGGGTTCTCCTTCCAGGCACCGATCAGGTCGTCGATCGTCTTGTACGGGGAGTCCTTCCCGACCACCACGACGTCCTGCTCCTCGGTGAGCCGGGCGATGGGCGTCGTGTCGCCGAGGGTCTTCGGGGCGTCGTTGGAGCGGACGGCGCCGACCACGCCCAGGCCCATCGACATCGCGAGCTTGCCGTTGCCGTGCTCGCTCACCAGCCTGCTGAGACCCACCGTGCCGCCGGCCCCGGGCAGGTTGAACACCTCGACGGAGTGGGTGAGGCCGGCGTCCTCGGCGTTCTTCGCGGCCGTACGGGCCGTGATGTCGTAGCCGCCGCCGGGCGAGTTGGGGACCATGAAACGCAGGCCCGGGATCTGTGTGCCGCTCTCGGAGCCGCTGCCGGTCGTGAACAGCGCGGGGCCCACGAGTACGAGCACGGCGGCCCCGAGCAGGGCGAGGGGTGTGCGCAGGCGCACGAGTGCCACCACCTGTCGGTCGGTTCTCTGGGATCACGCCAGGCCCTGTGGGGGAGGGTGACGCGGGCCACATGGTGCCCGCGCGCGGGCGGGCTGTCGTCCTTGCGGAACCAATGGAGGTTGTGGTCATTGCGTCAGCGGTGGTGGGTCGGTGGTGCACGTCTCTTTTCCCTGCCGCGGGCGGGGGCCATGATGGGCGGCTCCGGGGTGTCTTGTTGCTTGTTGCTGGTGGCGTGGTGGCGTGGTGCGAGGGAGCGGGAACGGAGTGGGAACGATGAGCAGTACGCGGGCTGGGCTGTCCGGGGCCGTGGATGCCGACGCCATCGGGGTTTTGGTGGTCGACGACGACTTCAGGGTGGCCCGGGTGCACCGCGCGTACGTCGAACGCCTCGACGTGTTCCGGGTCGTCGGTGTCGCCGGCAGCGGTGAGGAGGCCATCGCCGCGGTGGACGAGCTCCGGCCCGACCTGGTGCTGCTCGACCTCTATCTGCCCGATGTGTTCGGGCTCGACGTCATCCCGCGGCTGCGCACCGCCGGGCACGACTGCGACGTGATGGTCATCAGCGCCGCCCGTGAGGCGGACGCCGTGCGGGGTGCCGTGCGGCAGGGGGTCGTCGACTATCTGCTCAAGCCGTTCGACTTCGAGGACCTGAGGGGGCGGCTCGAGCGGTACGCGGTTCAGCGTGGGCGGATGCTGGAGACGGTGGTGCGGGGGCAGGCCGACGTCGACCTGTCTCTTAT
>KL568651.1:19017-19393 GCA_000715605.1 Streptomyces speibonae
GCCTCCCTCGCGCCATCAGAGATGTGTATAAGAGACAGGCCCAAGGGGATGAGCGCGGAGACCGCGGAACTGATCGAACGGACCCTGCGGGAGGCGGACGGCAGCCTGTCGGCGACCGAGTGCGCCGGACTGACGGGGGTTTCGCGGGTCAGCGCCCGGCGCTATTTGGAGTACTTCCACACCGTGGGCAGCGTGGAGGTGTCGTTGCGGTACGGGGCCGCGGGGAGACCGGAGCGGCGGTATCGGTACCGGGTGCTGGGGGTGGGGCCGAGCGGGCCCGGTGGACGGGGCGGAGGGCTGCGGGCGCGGGCTTAGTGTGGGTGGTCGTATGCCTGCGGCGCATCTGTCTGTTGGGTGGGGGTGCGCGTAGCGCCCA
>KL568652.1:0-657 GCA_000715605.1 Streptomyces speibonae
ATGTGTATAAGAGACAGGAGCGGGCCTGGCTGCGGGAGACCCTCGAACGGATCAGCGGTGTGGGCGTCGCCCTGGACACCGACGGCACCCTCGCCCTCGCTCTCGCCGGGCGGTGACCGTTTCGGCCGGTTCCGGCGGGGGCACCCGTGCCCGGCCGAGCCAGGAGGAGGTTCCGTATGACGGACGACATCGTGCGCGCGGCCGGGCACGCCGATCCGCCGCCGCGCATGGGCTTCTTCACCGACACGTCGGTGTGCATCGGCTGCAAGGCGTGCGAGGTGGCCTGCAAGGAGTGGAACGCGATCCCGGAGGACGGCCTCGACCTCACCGGCATGTCCTACGACAACACCCAGGCCCTGGGCGCGAGCACCTGGCGGCACGTCGCGTTCATCGAGCAGCGCGCGCCCGCCCCCGCCGCGGTGCCGGGTGCCGCCGGCATGGAGGACGTCGACGTCTTCGACGCCGCCCGCGGCCTCGCCGACTCCCCCGGGGGCTCCCCCGACGGCGGGGAGATGCGCTGGCTGATGTCGTCCGACGTGTGCAAGCACTGCACCCACGCCGCCTGCCTCGACGTGTGCCCGACGGGCTCGCTGTTCCGTACCGAGTTCGGCTCCGTCGTCGTGCAGGAGGACATCTGCAACGGCTGCGGCTACTGCC
>KL568652.1:874-1653 GCA_000715605.1 Streptomyces speibonae
CTGCGTGTCCGCCTGCCCGTACGGGGTCATCGAGCGGCGGCCCGAGGACGGACGCGCCTGGAAGTGCACCCTGTGCTACGACCGGCTCGGCGCCGGCATGGAACCGGCCTGCGCCAAGGCCTGCCCCACCGAGTCCATCCAGTTCGGCCCGCTGGAGGAGCTGCGGGAGCGCGCGGCGGACCGGGTACGGCAGTTGCACGCGGCCGGGGCCGGCAGCGCCCGTCTGTACGGCGAGGACCCGGGCGACGGCGTCGGCGGCGACGGCGCGTTCTTCCTGCTGCTGGACGAGCCGGAGGTGTACGGACTGCCGCCCGACCCGGTCGTCACGACCCGCGATCTGCCGGACATGTGGCGGCACGCGGCGGCGGCCGCCGTCTCGCTCGCGGCGCTGGCCGTCGCCGGGTTCGCGGGGAGGCGGCGATGAGCGGGGTGCCCCGGGACGGGAACCCGGACTCCGGACGCTCCGGGCGCCGCCGTCGCCGCCGGGGGCGCGGTGAGCGGGCCATGGTCCCGGACGCCGAGTTCGCGTCGTACTACGGCAGGCCGGTGCTGAAGCGGCCGGAATGGAAGCCGCTGGACGTCGCGGGCTATCTCTGGATGGGCGGGCTGGCCGGGGCGTCGTCGCTGCTGGCCGCCGGTGCGCAGGTCACCGCGCGGCCCGCGCTGGCCCGCACGGCGAAACTGGGGGCGGCGGGAGCGGTCTCGCTGTCGCTGGCGGCGCTCGTGCACGACCTGGGACGCCCGGGGCGCTTCCTCTACATGCTCCGCGTCTTCAAGCC
>KL568652.1:2022-6414 GCA_000715605.1 Streptomyces speibonae
CCGCCGTGCTGATCTGCGACACCGCCGTGCCGTCGTGGCACGAGGGGTACCGCGAGATGCCGTTCGCCTTCGCCGGTTCGGGGGCCACCGCGGCGGCCGGTCTGGCCCTGGCCGCGGTACCGCCGGAGCAGACCGGTCCGGCCCGCCGCGCGGCCGTCCTGGGCGCGGTGCTCGAACTGGGCGCCTTCCGGCTGATGAAGCGGAACTTGGGACTCGCGGCGGAGGCGTACGAGCGGGGCCGGCCGCGGATCTGGCTGCGCGCGGCGGAGGCGCTCACGGCCGGCGGCGCCGCGCTGGCGGCCGGTGCGGGCCGCCACCGGGTGCTCGGCGCGCTCGCCGGTACGGCCCTGCTGGCCGGGTCCGCGGCCCTGCGGCTCGGGGTGTTCCACGCCGGCGTGGCCTCGGCCGAGGACCCCCGGTACACGGTCGTACCGCAGCGGGAGCGGCTGACGGCCCGGGAACGGACCGCGGATCCGCGGTCCCCCTGATTGACGCGCGCGGTCCTGGGTACTCCGCCGGGGCCGAGAGCGCGCAGTGCGGAAAGGGCAGGCGTCATGGGCGTACGCACGTGGATCGAATCCTGGCCGGTCTACCGCCAGCTCACCGGGAGCGACCCGCTGGGCCGCGGTGCCGCCGCGAAGAGCGGGCCGACCGAGCGGCTGACGCCCCGGGTCGCCTCGGCGGACCGGGTCGTGAAGTCGGTCTGCCCGTACTGCGCCGTCGGCTGCGGCCAGAACGTGTACGTGGAGGACGGGCGCGTCACCCAGATCGAGGGCGACCCCGACTCCCCCATCTCGCGCGGCCGGCTGTGTCCCAAGGGCGCGGCCAGCCTGCAGCTGACCACCGGAGGCGCGCGCGAGCACCGCGTGCTGTACCGGCGTCCGCACGGCACCCAGTGGGAGCGCCTCGATCTCGGCACGGCGATGGACATGATCGCCGACCGGGTGATCGAGGCCCGCCGGGCGGGCTGGCAGTGGGAGGTCGACCAGGCCCGCACCCGGCGCACCCTCGGCATCGCCAGCCTCGGCGGGGCCACGCTGGACAACGAGGAGAACTACCTCATCAAGAAGCTGTTCACCGCCCTCGGCGCCGTCCAGATCGAGAACCAGGCCCGTATTTGACACTCCTCCACCGTTCCCGGTCTGGGAACCTCGTTCGGCCGCGGCGGCGCGACCACCTTCCAGCAGGACCTGCAGAACTCCGACTGCATCGTCATCCAGGGCTCGAACATGGCCGAGTGCCATCCGGTCGGGTTCCAGTGGGTGATGGAGGCCAAGGCCCGTGGGGCGAAGGTGGTCCACGTCGATCCCCGGTTCACCCGCACCAGCGCGATGGCGGACGTGCACGTACCGCTGCGGGCCGGTTCGGACATCGCCTTCCTCGGCGGGATCATCAACCACGTCCTGAGCACGGGCGCCTACTTCCGTGACTACGTGGTCGCCTACACCAACGGGCCGGTGATCCTGCGGGAGGACTTCCGGGACACCGAGGACCTGGACGGCGTGTTCTCCGGGCTCGACCCCGACAGCCGCAGCTACGACCCGGCCACCTGGCAGTACCGGGGCGTCGACGTGCAGCCGGCCTCCGGGCAGCGGGACCAGCAGTTCGACCGGCTCAACGAGTCCGCGGACGTCACGGAGGCGGCGCGCGGCGAGTCCCACGGCTCCGGCGGTCCCACGATCCCCGAGGGCGAGCCGGAACGCGACGAGTCGATGACCCATCCCCGCTGCGTCCTCCAGGTCCTCAAGCGGCACTACGCCCGCTACACGCCCGAGGTGGTCGAACGGGTCTGCGGGGTCCCGCGGGAGGTGTTCCGCCAGGTGTGCGAACTCGTCACGGAGAACTCCGGACGGGACCGCACCACCGCGTTCGCGTACGCGGTCGGGTGGACCCAGCACACGGTCGGGGTGCAGTACATCCGCGCGGCGTCCGTGCTGCAGAGCCTGCTCGGCAACATCGGCCGGCCCGGCGGAGGCATCCTCGCGCTGCGCGGGCACGCCTCCATCCAGGGCTCGACGGACATTCCCACCCTGTTCAACCTGCTGCCGGGCTACATCCCGATGCCGCACGCCCACCAGCACCAGGATCTGGACGCGTTCGTGCGGGCGGACGCCGCGCCCAAGGGCTACTGGGGCAACATGAGCGCCTACCTGGTCAGTCTGCTCAAGGCGTACTGGGGCGACGCGGCGCGCGCGGAGAACGACTTCTGCTTCGACTACCTGCCGCGGCTGACCGGCTCCCACTCCACGTACGAGACGGTCATGGCCCAGCTGGACGGCACCTGCAAGGGCTACTTCCTCATGGGCGAGAACCCGGCGGTCGGCTCCGCCAACGCCAAGCTGCAACGCCTGGGCATGGCCGCCCTGGACTGGCTCGTCGTGCGGGACTTCTCCCTCATCGAGTCGGCCACCTGGTGGAAGGACGGCCCCGAGATCGACACGGGTGAGCTGCGCACCGAGGACATCGGCACGGAGGTGTTCTTCCTGCCGGCCGCCGCGCACACCGAGAAGGACGGCAGCTTCACCAACACCCAGCGGCTGCTGCAGTGGCACCACCAGGCGGTGCCGCCGCCCGGCGAGGCACGCAGCGATCTGTGGTTCACCTACCACCTGGGGCGGATCATCCGGGAGAAGCTCGCCGCGTCCACCGATCCGATGGACCGGCCGCTGCTCGACCTGACCTGGGACTACCCGACGGCCGGTGACCTCGACGAACCGGACGCCGAGGCGGTGCTGGCCGAGATCAACGGCCGTGACGCGCGGGGCGCCCCGCTGTCGGGCTACGACCAGCTGGCGGACGACGGCTCCACCTCCTGCGGCTGCTGGATCTACTGCGGGGTGCGGGCCGACGGCGTCAACCAGGCCGACCGGCGCACCCCGGGCGGGGAGCAGAACTGGGTCGCGCCCGCCTGGGGCTGGGCCTGGCCCGCGAACCGCCGGGTGCTGTACAACCGGGCGTCGGCGGATCCGGAGGGCAGGCCGTGGAGCGCCCGCAAGGCGCTGGTGTGGTGGGACGGCGAGCGGGGCGAGTGGACCGGGCACGACGTGCCCGACTTCAAGAAGGACAAGTCGCCCGGTCATGTGCCGCCCGAGGGCGCGACCGGCCCGGAGGCGCTGTCCGGGACCGACGCGTTCATCATGCAGGCCGACGGCAAGGCGTGGCTGTACGTGCCCGCGGGCCTGACCGACGGCCCGCTGCCGACGCACTACGAGCCGCAGGACTCGCCGTTCCCGAACCTGCTGTACGGCCGTCAGCGCAATCCCGTACGGCATCTGCTGCCGCCGCACCCGGACAACCGCTACCAGCCCAGCGCGGGCGAGCCGGGGACGGAGGTGTTCCCTTACGTCGCCACGACCTATCGGCTGACGGAGCACCACACGGCCGGCGGCATGTCGCGCTGGCAGCCCTATCTGGCGGAGCTCCAGCCGGAGTTCTTCTGCGAGGTGTCGCCGGAGCTCGCCGCCGAGCGGGGCCTGACGCACACCGGCTGGGCGACGATCGTCAGCGCCCGCGCGGTGATCGAGGCGCGGGTGCTGGTCACCGACCGCATGGCGACGCTGACGGTGCACGGCCGCCCGCTGCACCAGGTGGGGCTGCCCTACCACTGGGGCCCGAACGGCTACAGCACCGGGGACGCGGCCAACGAGCTGCTGCATCTGTCCCTCGACCCCAACACCCACATCCAGGAGGCGAAGGCGTTCGCCGTGGACATCCGGCCGGGGCGCCGGCCGCGGGGGCCGGCCGCCCGGGAGCTGGTGCTGCGCTACCGGGCGCGGGCGGGCATCGACGCCGGGACGGGCACCGGGCTGTGACGCTCACCTGAGGACGACGGTGTGGGCGCCCCGCGGGACCAGCTCCCCGATCATGGGGGCGCCCGGCACCTCGCCCGCCACCAGCAGCCCGCCCGAGGTCTGGGCGTCGGCGAGCAGCAGCCGGGTGTCCTGGCGGGCGGGGCCGAAGTCGGTGAAGGGGGTCACCCAGTCCAGGTTGCGCCGGGTGCCGCCGCTGACGTAGCCGTCCCGGACCGCTTCGCGGGCTCCGTCGAGGTAGGGCACGGCGGCGGTGTCGAGCACGGCGGTGACGCCGGAGGCGCGGGCGAGTTTGTGCAGATGGCCGAGGAGTCCGAAGCCGGTGACGTCGGTGGCGCAGGTCGCCCCGGCGGCCAGGGCGGCGGCGGAGGCGTCCCGGTTGAGGGCCGTCATGGTGGCCACCGCCTGGGCGAAGCGCTCGCCGGTGGCCTTGTGCCGGTTGTTGAGGACGCCCAGCCCGAGGGGTTTGGTGAGCGACAGCGGCATGCCGGGGCGGCCGGTGTCGTTGCGCAGCAGCCGGGCGGGGTCCGCCAGACCGGTGACGGCCATGCCGTACTTGCTGTCTCTTATACACATCTCTGAG
>KL568653.1:0-1979 GCA_000715605.1 Streptomyces speibonae
GGGTTTGTCGTCGCGGCCGTTGGGCCGTTCCGACGTCTCAAACCTTAGCGGCTCTCTCCGTTTTCCCCAAATCGGGGCTGTGAAATCGAATTTCGGGCATGCCAAAATTGTCCCACTGGGAGGTCGTGCTGAAGGTTGGGTGCCGCAGTTGCGGCGGAAGGTGCTGTCGCAGAACCGTTACGGTCCCGTGGCAACCCGAAGAACCTTACGGATCCGCATGGCGACTGTCAACTGCCCCCGGCCAAGTTTTTCAAGATCTTTCAGTCCAGGTCGGTGAGACGGCCGCCGGCGTCCGGCTGGGTCTCCTCCACCCTGCGCAGCAGCCGCGTCAGAACCTCGCCCAGGTGCGCCCGTTCCTCCTGGTCGAGGTCTTGGAGGAGGTCCGCCTCGAACACGGTGGCCATGCGCATCACCTCCTGCCACTTCTCCCGGCCGGCCGGGGTGAGCTCCACGATCACGCGGACCCGGTTGGTCTCGTCCCGTTCCCGGGTGACCAGCCCCTCAGCGACCATGCGGTCGATCCGGTGGGTCATGGCGGCCGGGGTCAGGCCCAGCCGCTTGGCGAGGTCACCCGGTCCCATGCGGTACGGGGCGCCGGAGAGGACGAGGGCCTTGAGGACCTCCCAGTCGGCGTTGGTGATGCCGAGCTCGGCGGTCTGACGGCCGTAGGCGACGTTCATCCGGCGGTTCAGCCGGGACAGCGCGTTGACGATCTTCTCGACCTGGGGGTCGAGGTCCTGGAATTCGCGCTGGTACGCGGCGATCTGCTCTTCGAGTGTCGGCTCGCCGAGGCCGGTCGTGTCGCCCATGCCCGCAGTATGGCACGCCTCGCCTTTGCCTTGAAGTCCTTCACTGTGTACTCTTCAGCGTCGAACTTTAGCTTCGAAGTCTTCACACCTAACTAGTGAGAGAGGTGAACGTGACCAGGGCGATGGGCGCAGCGATGCGCCGGATCCACGTGGGCAACGCACTCAGCGCGTTCGGGCTGGGCTTCACGGTCCCGTATCTGTACGTCTATGTGGCGCAGGTGCGAGGACTGGGGGCCATGACGGCGGGTCTCGTACTCGCCGTCTTCGCCGTGGCGGCGCTGGTCGTGCTTCCCTTCGCCGGGCGGGCGATCGTCCGGCGGGGTCCGCTGCCGGTGCTGCTCGCCGCGCTGGTCACGGCCGCGATCGGCGCGATCGCCCTGGGACTGTCGAGCGGTGCGGCGGCGGTGCTGCTGTCGGCGTCGGCTCTCGGGGCCGGGCAGGCCGTGATGCAGCCGGCGCTCGCGACGATGATCGTGGACTGCTCCACCATGGAGACCCGGTCCCGGGCGTTCGCCATGCAGTTCTTCCTGCAGAACCTCGGGCTCGGCGTCGGCGGTCTCATCGGCGGCCATCTCGTGGACGCGACGAAAGCCGGCTCCTTCACGCTCCTCTTCTCCCTCGAGGCGGCGATCTTCCTCCTCCTGGTCGTGGTGATGGCGACCGTGCGGATGCCGCACTCGCCGCGCATCGCGGACGCGCCGCAGCAGTCGGCGAAGACGGGATGGAAGCAGCTGCTGGGCAACCGGGCCATGGTGCAGCTGTGCGTGCTGGGCTTCGTGCTGTTCTTCGCCTGCTACGGACAGTTCGAGTCGGGCCTGAGCGCGTACGGCGTCGAGGCCGCCGGGATCTCCACCTCCGCGCTGGGGACGGCGCTCGCCGCGAACACGCTGGTGATCGTGGTGGCGCAGTTCGCGGTACTGCGGTTCGTGGAGCGGCGCAAGCGGTCGCGCGTCATCGCGTCCGTCGGGCTTATCTGGGCCGTGGCGTGGGCCGTGGCCGGGTACGCGGGGCTGGGCAACGGGAGCCAGGCGATGGCGACCGCCGCCTTCGTCTCGACGTACGCGCTGTTCGGGCTCGGGGAGGCGATGCTGTCGCCGACGCTGGCACCGCTGGTCGCCGATCTGGCGCCGACCGGGATGGCCGGTCAGTACAACTCGGCCTTCGCCCTGG
>KL568653.1:2122-6470 GCA_000715605.1 Streptomyces speibonae
CTGGCGCCGACCGGGATGGCCGGTCAGTACAACTCGGCCTTCGCCCTGGTGAAGCAGCTCGCGCTGGCCGTGGGTCCGGCGGTGGGCGGTCCGCTGGGTGCCTCGCTGCACGCGCCGTACATCGCGGTCTTCCTGCTGTTCTCGCTCGGCATCACCGTGCTGGCGGTGCGGCTGGGCAGGCAGCTGACGGAGGCGCAGAACCACCCCTCGGCGGTACGGAGCCGTGTGGTGGCCCAGGGCGGCGCGGCGACGGGGCAGGCTCCGGCGCACGCCTGAGGGGCGTGAGCCCCCGGCGTCCCGGCCGTGCGCGAACCCGGCCCCGGCCGTGTTCTACAGGCCGGAGCCGGCTGCCCACCGCGTGGGCTGCGCCCCCTGTGTCTTCGACGGCTTCGGCAGGAGGAACTCGCACCAGACGGCCTTGCCGCCACCCGGTGTGCGTCTGCTGCCCCAGCTGGAGGCGATCGTGGCGACGATGGCGATGCCCCGGCCGGACTCGTCCCCGGGTTCCGCGCGGCGGCGCCTCGGCAGGTGGTCGTCGCCGTCGGTGACCTCGATGATCAGCCGGCGGTCGGTGCGGCGCAGCCGCAGGCGCATGGGGGGTGTGCCGTGCTGGAGGGAGTTGGCGACGAGTTCGCTGGCGGCCAGGACTCCCAGGTCGTGCAGTTCGGCGGGGAAACGCCAGCTGGTCAGCACGCCCGAGGCGAAGGCACGCGCGCGGGGCGCCGCTTCGACTCCGCCGAGCAGTTCCAGTGCGGCGTTGCGGAAGAGCTCGCTCTCCGCGTCCTTCCGGGCGGGGTGCTGGAGGACCAGGACGGCGACGTCGTCGTCGTGGTCCGGCGTCACACCGGCCGAGCGGACCAGGCGGTCGCAGACGACCTGAGGGCTGCCGGTGGCTCCGGCCAGGGCGCGCTCCAGGGCGGCGATGCCCTCGTCGAGGTCCTCGTTCCTCCGTTCGACCAGGCCGTCCGTGTAGAGCACGGCGGTGGAACCGGGGCCGAGGGGGACGGAGCCGGAGGCGTGCATCCAGCCGCCCGTGCCGAGCGGGGGGCCGGTGGGTTCGTCGGCGCGCCGGACGGTGCCGTTCTCGTCGCGGACCAGGAGGGGCAGGTGGCCTGCGGAGGCGTACACCAGGCGGCCCTCGTTGGGGTCGTGGATGGCGTAGGTGCAGGTGGCGATCTGGTTGGCGTCGATCTCCATGGCGAGGCCGTCGAGGAGCTGGAGGACTTCGTGCGGCGGGAGGTCGAGCCGCGCGTAGGCCCGTACGGCCGTCCGCAGCTGTCCCATGACCGCCGCCGCCCGCACTCCTCGCCCCATGACGTCGCCGATGACCAGTGCGGTGCGGCCACCGCCCAGAGTGATGACGTCGTACCAGTCGCCGCCGACGGCGGCCTCGGTGCCGCCGGGGTGGTAGGTGGCGGCGATGCGCAGGTCGTCGGGCTCCTCGAGCTCCTGGGGCAGCAGGGAGCGCTGGAGGGTGACGGCGGTCTCGCGCTGCCGGCGCTCGCTGGCGCGCAGGCGTTCGGCGGCCTCGGCGTGGTCGGTGACGTCGGTGGCGAAGACGAGCACCCCGCGGGCGTCGCCCTCGGCGACCGGGGTGCAGGTGAAGGTGTAGGAGCGGCCGTCGGGGGCCTTGCGGGACTTCACGGTGCGGGGCTTGCCGCTGCGCAGGACCTGGTCGAGCAGGGGCAGCAGGCCGAGTTCGTCGAGTTCGGGGAGGGCTCCGCGCGCGGGGGCGCCGAGCGGGCGCATCCCGAAGGCCGCCGTATAGGCGTCGTTGACGTAGGCGATGCGGTGGTCGGGGCCGTGGACCAGGGCGACGAGGGAGGGCACGCGGTCGAGGACCTCGCGCACCTTGAGCTCGTCGACGGCGGGCACGGGCCGTGCGTCCTCGGTGAGTTGTTCGGCGCGGGCCGCGGGCACGGAGCCCTCTCCCCGCCGGTCCGGGGAGACCGCCTGCTCGGCCCGCGCTGCGGCGCGGCGCTGCGTTCCGGGGAGCCGGGCGCTCCAGCGCGTGAAGTTCACGAATCCTTGCCTCGTGTAGTTGTCGGCGGCCGGAAACCGGGACCGGCCGGGGCCCCGGGGGCCGCACCGGGGTGGGCGGTGGCCCGTCCGCGGTGGTGGACCAGTCTGGCAGGGTGCCGACCGGGCCGACATCCGTCAGACGCCGGGCCTGCCGCTGGAGTTCCTGCGTCCGGTCAGGACGACCCCTTCGGGTTGTGCGGGGGGTCTTGAGAAGGCTTTCCACCGGCCGCCAGTTCGAACTCCGCTCGGGGGTGTTCGAGTGACCCGAGGGAGACGATCTCCCGTTTGAAGAGCCCCGCGAGGGTCCACTCGGCGGCCACCCGTGCCTTCCGGTTGAAGGTCGGGACGCGGCTGAGGTGGTAGGTGCGGTGCATGAACCAGGCGGGGTAGCCCTTCAGCTTGCGTCCGTACACCTGGGCGACGCCCTTGTGCAGGCCCAGGGAGGCAACGGAACCGGCGTACTTGTGGGCGTAGGTCTCCAGGGGTTCGCCCCGCAGTGAGTGGACGATGTTGTCCCCGAGGACCCTCGCCTGGCGGAGCGCGTGCTGCGCGTTGGGGGCGCACTCGCGCCCCTCCTCCCGCGCGGTGACGTCGGGGACGGCGGCCGCGTCTCCGGCGGCCCACGCGTGTGCGGCGCCGTCGACCGTGAGTTCGGCGGTGCATTTCAGCCGTCCCCGGCCGTTGAGCGGCAGATCGGAGGCGGCGAGCACGGGGTGCGGCTTGACGCCGGCGGTCCACACGACCGTACGCGTGGGGAAGCGGGAACCGTCGCTGAGCACGGCCACCCGGTCGGCGCAGGACTCCAGCCGGGTCTCCAGGCGGACGTCGATGTTGCGCCGGCGCAGTTCGGTGACGGTGTACCGGCCCATCTCCTCCCCGACCTCGGGGAGGATCCGCCCGGACGCCTCGACGAGGATCCACTTCATGTCCTCGGGGCGGATGTTGTGGTAGTACCGCGCGGCGTAGCGGGCCATGTCCTCCAGCTCGCCGAGCGCCTCGACCCCGGCGTATCCGCCGCCGACGAAGACGAACGTCAGGGCGGCGTCCCGCAGGGCCGGGTCCCGTGTGGAGGAGGCGATGTCCATCTGCTCCAGCACGTGGTTGCGCAGGCCGATGGCCTCTTCGACGGTCTTGAAGCCGATGGCGTGCTCGGCGAGCCCGGGGATGGGCAGCGTGCGCGACACGGAGCCGGGGGCGAGCACCAGTTCGTCGTAGACGATCTGCTCCCCTCCCGTGCCCTCCTCCTCCGTGGCCAAGGTGGCGACGGTGGCGGTGCGCTTGGCGTGGTCGATGCCGGTGGCCTCGCCGATGATGATGCGGCACCGGTCGAGAACACGACGCAGTGGTACGACGACATGGCGAGGAGAAATGGCACCTGCGGCTGCTTCGGGCAGAAAGGGCTGATACGTCATGTACGGGTCCGGGGTGACGACCGTGATCTCGGCCTCACCCCGTCCGAGTTCCCGTTTCAGCTTCCGCTGGAGGCGCAGGGCCGTGTACATCCCGACGTAGCCACCGCCGACAACGAGAATGCGCGCACGTTCCTTCACCATCCCATGACGCACCCGCCGCTTGCGTTTGTCCACAGCCTCGACGAATTGTGTGACCGGACGTCCTCGTCACCCAGGGTTGGCCGATTCTCCGACCTTCCGGCATACGCGCAGGTCAGCGGGGGTGAAACCGCACGCACCTCCGGGTACATTCAGGACGAAAACGACTCGTGCTCCGATCGAGGGGCGCTCCGTGCGGAACGTGCCCCTTCTGAATTGACCCCCGCTCAACTATGTTCGTGTGTCGTCGGGGTGCAGGAGACGAGCTCATCGGAACCGTGACGGGCGGAACCGAGCGGAAGAGCCAGTCCCACGCCCCGCGCATCAATGGCGGGGAGAAGTCTCCGGGGGGAGACGTCATTACCGGGGGAATACATATGCATGTTCAGGACTCTCATTGGTCTTCCGCTGTCGCGGCCGGCGGCACGCTGAGCGCACCCGCGGGCAGCACGCGCGCGGACGGCGCGCGTACGACGCCGCTGCGTGTGGACGCCCAGCGCAATCTGGAGCACGTGCTGCGCGCGGCACGTGAGGTGTTCGGCGAGCTGGGCTACGGCGCGCCGATGGAGGACGTGGCACGCCGGGCACGGGTCGGTGTGGGCACGGTGTACCGGCGCTTCCCGAGCAAGGACGTACTGGTGCGGCGTATCGCCGAGGAGGAGACCTCCCGGCTGACCGAACAGGCACGCGCGGCGCTGGGCCAGGAGGACGAACCGTGGTCGGCGCTGTCCCGCTTCCTGCGCACGTCGGTCGCCTCCGGGGCGGGCCGGCTGCTG
>KL568653.1:6683-7192 GCA_000715605.1 Streptomyces speibonae
CCGCAGGTGCTGCGGGTGGGCGTGGCGGAGGAGCGCGGTGCGCCGGACCACGCGCGGCTTCCGCAGCAGCGGACGCAGACGACGGGTGAGCTGCGGCTGGTGCCGGGGGAGCAGGCAGGTGCGGCGGACGACGCGGGGGCGGCACAGCTGCTCGATGTCGTGGGGCAGCTGGTGGAGCGGGCGCGGGCGGCCGGGGAGCTGCGGGCGGACGTGTCCGTGTCGGACGTGCTGCTGGTGATAGCCACGGCGGCGCCGTCGTTGCCGGATGCGGCGCAGCAGGCGGCGGCGTCGGCGCGGTTGCTGGACATCCTGCTGGAGGGCCTGCGCTCCCGCCCGTCGTAACGCCCACCCCCCACGCGGGGTGCCGGCACACCGGCGCGGTGCGGTGCACAGCCGCCGCCTGAACGCTGGCCCGCGTTGGTGTGGGCCGGGTGGGGTGTTGCACAGCCGGCGCGTGGACGCTGGCCGCGTTGGGGTGGGCCGGGGGTGTTGCACAGCCGGCGCTTCTG
>KL568653.1:7501-7689 GCA_000715605.1 Streptomyces speibonae
CACCCGTGCCGCCCCAGCGGCACGACTGCCCGCGGACCGCGGGGATCGCGGGGATCGCGCGGATGGCGCGGATGGCGCGCAGTTCGCGGAGCGCGGCAGGCGCCGACGGCGGGGAGGGGACGGGACGGGGGTGTGCGCCCGCAGTGGCTGGCGCGTCCGCGCCGCCCACCCCCACCAACAAGCACAGT
>KL568653.1:7981-8260 GCA_000715605.1 Streptomyces speibonae
CCCCCACCGCACCCGCAGCTGCGCCGCAGGCATACGACGCGCACCCCGCCCAACGGACAGCTGCGCCGCAGGCATCCGGACGCGCACCCCCACCGGAGGTGTCAGCGCGGGCCCGCCGCCCCCGCCCCCAGCGCCCCCCGCTGCGGTGCGATGCCGCCCGGCACCGCCCGCTGCCGCGCCGGTGTGCCCGTCCAGCACGTCCCGCGCCTGGCCAGCAACCGCCGCAGCCACACCTCCAGGGCCACCAGATCCGCCAGCCCGTCCAGCGGCAGGGGCTCC
>KL568654.1:0-4300 GCA_000715605.1 Streptomyces speibonae
CTTCCCTTCGGTGTTTCCGACTCTATCAGATCCTTTCGGACCCGATTCCCGGTCGGCGGGTTTTGCCGTCGAGCCCGCGGTCTCCGCCGTCCGGCCTTTCGACATTCGCTACGTTAGCCGATTCCCCCGCCCGATTCATAATCGGGCTCCGCGGTGTTGAATTCAGGCATGCGGACATGACGAATTCGACCCCGCTGAGGGGTGATCGTAGGTAGTGGGTTGGCCGCTTCCGGCTGCAGGCGATCGCCGTACCCGGTTCAAGCGGCTCGGGCTACATTACGCACCTTGCACCTCCGAGTCAACTTCGCCGGCGCCGCGGGACATGGGCCCGGTACGGGCTGACCGTGGGGTCGTCGGCGATCCAGTAGCGCCAGGGGTGGACGGCTCCCTCGCCCGAGACTCCGGTGCGCGGACCGTTCTTCACCTGGTCGGAGGGTGTGGCCGTGCCGGTGAGGATCCGGAGGGGCGTCTCGCCGGCGGCGCAGGCGTCGGTGCCGTTGAGGGCGCGGTCGACGCCGAGGGCCGTCGCCAGGCGTGCCGGGCCTTTGGCCAGTTCCTTGTCGTTCCGGGCCGAGAGCCGACGGGCGCGGGCCAGTTCGGCACCCTCGATGATCTCGCCCGCGCGCAGCAGTACCGCGCGCGCCCGGCCCTCGGGACCGCACACCAGGTTCATGCAGAACCACATGCCATAGGTGAAGTAGACGTACACGTGGCCGGGCGGACCGAACATCACCTCATTGCGGGCGGTGCGGCCGCGATAGGCGTGCGAGCCGGGGTCGTTCTCCCCGTCGTAGGCCTCGACCTCGGTCAGACGGAGCGCGATCGGACCGTCCGGGGTGCTGCGGACCAGGATTCTGCCGAGGAGGTCGGGGGCGACCTCGAGGACGGGGCGGTCGAAGAACTCCCTGGGCAGAGGCGTACGGTCGGGGCTCGCGATCATGCCGTAAGAGGGTACTGGAGACGGCCGGTGCCGTGGGGTGGTCACCGAGCGCCGCACTTGCCAGGGTGTGGGGCGGTGGAACCGGCCACGGCCGGATCGCGTTGTTAGGGATCAAGCCCTAAGCGATGACGACACAGGACGACAGAGGGAGAGACATGGCGTTCAAGAAGCTGCTGGCGAGTCTGGGTGCCGGCGGGGCCTCGGTGGAGACCGTGCTGCACGAGGTCAACGTCGTTCCGGGCGGTGTCGTCCAGGGCGAGGTGCGGATCCAGGGCGGGTCCGTGAACCAGCAGATCGAGGGTCTGTCGGTCGGGTTGCAGGCCAAGGTCGAGGTGGAGAGCGGCGACCAGGAGTACAAGCAGGACATCGAGTTCACGAAGTCGCGGCTCGGGGGCGCCTTCGAGCTCCAGGCGGGTGCGGTGCACGCGGTGCAGTTCGGTCTGGAGATTCCCTGGGAGACGCCGATCACGACGATCGACGGTCAGACGCTGCGCGGGATGAACATCGGTGTGACCACCGAGCTGCAGATCGCGCGTGCCGTGGACTCCGGCGACCTGGACCCGATCAACGTGCACCCGCTGCCGGCGCAGAAGGCGATTCTGGACGCCTTCATCCAGCTGGGCTTCCGCTTCAAGAGCGCGGACATGGAGCGCGGCCACATCCGGGGCACCCGGCAGAAGCTGCCCTTCTACCAGGAGATCGAGTTCTACCCGCCGCAGCAGTACCGCGGGCTGAACCAGGTCGAGCTGAGCTTCGTGGCGGACGAGCAGGCCATGGACGTCGTGCTGGAGATGGACAAGAAGCCGGGTCTGTTCAGCGAGGGCAGTGACACGTTCCGGTCGTTCAAGGTGGGCCTGAACGACTACCAGGGGACCGACTGGGCGGCGTACCTCAACCAGTGGCTGTCGGAGGTCGGCAGCAAGCGCAACTGGTTCTAGGCTCGGTTCCGACCGAACGCTGACGATCAGGAGGTACCGAGGTGACCGAGCTCAAGCGCCGGCCGCTCCCCCACGACTTCCATCCGCCCGTGCCGTCCTTCACGGTCACGAGTGACGACGTGAAGCACGGGGCCACGCTTCCGGACGCTCAGGTTCACGCGGCCGGCAACACCTCACCGCACCTGCGCTGGGAGGGCTTCCCGCCGGAGACCAAGAGCTTCGCTGTGACCTGCTACGACCCGGACGCCCCGACGGGCAGCGGGTTCTGGCACTGGGTGGTGTTCGACATCCCGGCGTCGGTGACCGAGCTGCCGGCGGGCGCGGGCAACGGCTCGTTCGAAGGGCTGCCGGAGGGCGCTGTCCACGCGCGCAACGACTACGGCGGCAAGGAGTTCGGCGGTGCCGCGCCGCCGCCCGGGGACGGGCCGCACCGGTACGTCTTCACGGTGTACGCGGTGGACCAGGAGAAGCTGGGTCCCGATGAGGACGCGTCTCCCGCCGTCGTGGGCTTCAACCTGCGGTTCCACACGCTGGCCCGGGCCCATCTGATCGCCGAGTACGAGGTGCCCGCTCAGTCCTGAGCCCGTCCGAGCGGCCCCGTTCGTTCATGGAACGTTTGCCCGCCCCTGGTCTTGGAATTGATCAGGGGCGGGCATTTTTCTTGCCGGGGGTCGCGGGGGTCACCTCCCGTACGAGCAGCGGATATTGCGTTGTCCATCTCGGCGTGCCCCGCCAGAGTTGATCCCAGCCCGCCGAGGGGTGGGCCGGTGCACACGGGAGGTGGGCTGGTATGCGGGACACGCTGGTACTGAACGCGAGCTTCGAGCCGTTGTCGACGGTGACGCTGAACCGAGCCGTCGTTCTGGTGCTTCAGGACAAGGCCGTCGTCGAGCAGGCCCACCCCGAACTGCGGATGCGCGGAGCCGCGGTCGACATACCGGCGCCCCGGGTGATCAGGCTCTGCCAATACGTGAGAGTGCCGTTCCGAAGACGAGCCCCGTGGTCGCGTAGGGGTGTCCTGGTACGGGACCGGCACCGGTGCGCGTACTGCGGGAGGCGGGCGACGACCGTCGACCACGTGGTACCGCGGTCGCAGGGCGGACAGGACACGTGGCTGAACACGGTGGCGTCGTGCGCGGAGGACAATCACCGCAAGGCGAACCGGACGCCGGAGCAGGCCGGTATGCCGCTGCTGCGGAAGCCGTTCGAGCCGACGCCCGCGGACGCGATGCTGCTGGCGCTGGGCACGGAGGAGTTCGAGGCGCTGCCCGATTGGCTGGCGTCGGCCGCGGCGTGACGGCTTCGCCGTTTCTCGCGCCCAGGCGGCGGAGCCGCACCGATGGATCCCCGCGCCCCTTGAGGGGGTGCGGGGATCCCGTGCTTTCCCGGGTCTCCCTGTCAGTCGATCGAGGGCTTCTCGCGGCGTTCCTGGGCGGGGACGGTGCTTCCTGAGCCGCCGTTGCCGCCGTTGCCGCCGTTGCCGCCCAGGGTGGAGCCGAAGTTGCCCACGGCTCCGGAGAGGCCCTTGAGGGCGTCGCCGATCTCGCTGGGGACGATCCAGAGCTTGTTGGCATCGCCCTCGGCGATCTTCGGGAGCATCTGGAGGTACTGGTAGGAGAGCAGCTTCTGGTCGGGGTCGCCGGCGTGGATGGCCTCGAAGACCGTGCGGACGGCCTGGGCCTCGCCCTCGGCGCGCAGGGCCGCCGCCTTGGCCTCACCCTCGGCGCGCAGGATCTGGGACTGCTTCTCGCCCTCGGCGCGCAGGATCTCGGACTGCCGGACGCCCTCTGCCTGGAGGATGGCGGCGCGCTTGTCGCGGTCGGCGCGCATCTGCTTCTCCATCGAGTCCTGGATGGAGGTGGGCGGTTCGATGGCCTTGAGTTCGACGCGGTTGACGCGGATGCCCCACTTGCCGGTGGCCTCGTCGAGGACGCCGCGCAGGGCCGCGTTGATCTCCTCGCGGGAGGTGAGGGTCCGCTCGAGGTCCATGCCGCCGATGATGTTGCGCAGCGTGGTGACGGTGAGCTGTTCGATGGCCTGGATGTAGCTGGCGACCTCGTAGGTGGCGGCGCGGGCGTCGGTCACCTGGTAGTAGATGACGGTGTCGATGTTGACGACCAGGTTGTCCTGGGTGATGACCGGCTGCGGCGGGAACGGCACGACCTGTTCGCGCAGGTCGATGCGGTTGCGGATGGTGTCGATGAACGGGACGACGATGTTGAGGCCCGCGTTGAGTGTCCGCGTGTAGCGGCCGAAGCGCTCGACGATGGCCGCGCTGGCCTGCGGGATGACTTGGATCGTCTTGATCAGGGCGATGAAGACCAACACCACCAGAATGATCAGGACGATGATGATCGGTTGCATCGTCGGTTCCCCGAACCCTTCTTCGCCTCGGCGCCTGCGGCGGATCCCGCACCAGTGA
>KL568654.1:4529-6726 GCA_000715605.1 Streptomyces speibonae
TCCCGCACCAGTGACGG
The DNA here is from genome assembly GCA_000715605.1 of Streptomyces speibonae. Taxonomy (GTDB): domain Bacteria; phylum Actinomycetota; class Actinomycetes; order Streptomycetales; family Streptomycetaceae; genus Streptomyces; species Streptomyces speibonae. Next base: position 4,547 of record KL568654.1, read on the forward strand.
ATCCCGCCGTTGAAGATCTTTCCGGTCGAGTCTGACAGACGATCGGTGCAACTGGGGGGTTGTTCGCCCCAGTTGTGTCGCGGGGGTCACATGACGATCGCGGTGGCTCCCTCGATGTCCACGACGTCCACTTCCTGGCCTACGTCATAGGCGCGGCCGGCGTCGAGAGCGCGCGCCGACCAGACCTCGCCGGCCAGCTTGATCCGGCCACCGGAGGAGTCGACGCGCTCCAGCACCACGGCCTGTTTGCCCTTCAGGGCGTCCACGCCGGTGGCGAGTTGGGGCCGCTGGGCCCGGTGTCTGTTGGCGATGGGCCGTACGACGGCGATGAGCGCGGTGGAGACGATCGCGAAGACCGCGACCTGGGCGACCGCGCCGCCGCCGAAGAAGCCCGAGACCACTGCCGCGGCGACGGCGCCCACCGCGAGCATGCCGAGTTCGGGCATCGCGGTGATCACGAGCCCGATGCCGAGTGCCGCCGCGCCGATCAGCCACCACAGCCATGCGTCGATGTCCACCTGGTCATGGTAAAACCGCGCACCCGGTCGCGGACAGGGCGCCGACCAGTTTGAACGCGCCGTGTTGCGGCGGTTCTTGCTGCCGGGAGGCCTCAGGTCATCGGGAGGCCCTGGGCGGTCCAGCGGTCGCCGACCTGTTCGACCACGAGCGGCAGGCCGAAGCAGACGGAGAGGTTGCGGGAGGTGAGCTCCAGCTCCAGGGGACCGGCCGCGAGGACCTTGCCCTGACGGATCATCAGGACGTGGGTGAAGCCCGGGGCGATCTCCTCGACGTGGTGGGTGACCATGATCATGGAGGGGGCGATCGGGTCGCGGGCGAGCCGGCCGAGGCGGCGCACGAGGTCCTCGCGGCCGCCGAGGTCGAGGCCGGCCGCGGGCTCGTCGAGGAGCAGCAGCTCGGGGTCGGTCATCAGGGCGCGGGCGATGAGGGTGCGCTTGCGCTCGCCCTCGGAGAGGGTGCCGAACTTGCGGTCCAGGTACTCGGACATGCCGAGGCGGTCGAGGAAGGCGCGGGCGCGCTGTTCGTCGATGTCCTCGTACTCCTCCTGCCAGCCCGCGGTCATGCCGTAGGCGGCGGTGAGCACGGTCTGCAGGACCGTCTGCTTCTTGGGGAGCTTGTCGGCCAGGGCGAGGCCGGCCATGCCGATGCGGGGGCGCAGCTCGAAGACGTCCGTACCGGGCCTGCCGAGGGTCTCGCCGAGGATGGTGGCGGTTCCCTTGCTGGGGTAGAGGTAGCTGGACGCGATATTGAGGAGGGTGGTCTTGCCGGCGCCGTTGGGGCCGAGGATGACCCAGCGCTCGCCCTCCTTGACCGACCAGGAGACCTGGTCCACCAGAGCCCGGCCCTCGCGGACCACGGATACGTCCTGAAGCTCCAGAACATCGCTCATGAGCGCGTTGTCTCCCCTTGCAGTGTGGCCGGGTCTCGGCTGTCGCGTACGCCTGTGGGCTGGTCCGCCGCACCCGTGGGCGCAGCCCTCCATGAAATCTACGCCACCGGTCGGGCGGGGCATCGCCTCGGTCCGGTTCTTGGGCTCTGTCTAGGGTGTACGCATGCTCTCGGAACCTCGCTCTGGACTCCTTGCCGCTTGGGGAAACGCCCTGCTTGCCGGACTTGTCTCTCCGGATGACGCCGTGGCCGCCATCGTCGGGGAGGACGCGGTGCACCGGGTGGAGGGGCTGCCGGGCGAGTCCGCGCCGGTGGGGCTCACGCTGGCGCTGGGGCGGCTGCGGGCGCTCGGGGTGACGGGGCTGCGGGTGGCGCTGCCTGCGCCGGGGCATCCGCTGGGGCTGAGCGGGCCGCCGGAGTTCAATGCGCGGGCGCTGGAGGCGGAGGAGGCGGTGGTGTGCTCCGGGGCCGCGCTGGGGCTGGTGCCGGAGGTGTACGAGGCCGGGCCTTCGGGTGATGTGCATGTCGAGGTGGTCTGGCACTGTCTGCCGGTGCGGGAGGCGCCACCGGCGGATGTGCCGTCGCTCGGGGAGGCGGAGCGGGAGCTGGCGGAGGCGCTGCGGGAGGCGACGGAGGTGCTGACGCGGCTGGATGTGGCCGGGTCGGGGCCGGTGGCGGAGGCGGCGGTCGAGGCGTACCGGGCGCGGGCGATGCGGGGGCGGGAGGTGCTGGCGCCGGGGTATCCGCCTCGGGCGGTGCGGGTGCTGGAGCTG
>KL568655.1:0-659 GCA_000715605.1 Streptomyces speibonae
CATAAACCCGCGTGTTGTCCATCGGCCGCCCGATCGGCAACACCCCACCAACCCCACCCTCGTCCTCCACCACATACTGCGTGGCACACAACGTAATCTCCGTCGGCCCATACAAATGCCGCACCCGCACACCCGGACACGCCCGCAACACCGCCGCCACCGCAGACGACGACACCACATCACCCCCCGTCAACACCTCCTCCACACCCACAAAACACCCCGGATCCTCCTCCGCCAACACCCGCAACAACCCCGCCGTCACATGCACACGCCCCACCCCATGCACACCCACCAACGACCGCACCACCCCACCATCCACCTCACCCGACGGAGCCAACACCACCACCCCACCACCAGCCAACGTCACCCACAACTCAAACACCGACGCATCAAACGCATACGGCGCATACCCCAACACCCGACCCACACCACCCCAACACCCATCCACCACCAACCCCACCACATCCCGCTGACACACCACCACACCCTTCGGAACCCCCAACGACCCCGACGTATACATCACATACGCCGCCACATCCGGCCCCGGCACCCCCAACACCACACCACCCGCACCCTCAAACACACCCGGATCATCCACACACACCACCGGCACATCCAAACCCCCCGGAAGCACCCCCACCAGCCCACCAGACGTCACC
>KL568655.1:805-959 GCA_000715605.1 Streptomyces speibonae
AACGACCCCGACGTATACATCACATACGCCGCATCCCCAGCCCCCGGCACCCCCAACACCACACCCGCCACATCGTCGAACACACCCGGATCATCCACACACACCACCGGGACCGAACCACCCGACGGCAGCACCCCCACCAGCCCACCGGACG
>KL568655.1:1276-1399 GCA_000715605.1 Streptomyces speibonae
ACGTCACCACACACACCGGGCTCGCATCCCCGAACATGAACGCGATCCGCTCACCCGGATACGACGGATCCACCGGCACATACGCACCCCCCGCCTTCCACACCGCCAACAACGCCACCACCA
>KL568655.1:1710-1966 GCA_000715605.1 Streptomyces speibonae
GCCACCACCAGATCAACCGACCGCTCCAACACCACCGCCACCACCGACTCCGCACCCACCCCACACCCCACCAACACCCCCGCCAACCGCGACGCACGCTCATCCAACTCCGCATACGTCACCTCCACATCACCCCAAACCACCGCCACCGCATCCGGCCTCCGCGCCACCTGCTCCCCGAACAACACCGGCCACGACACATCCGCAACCGCCACCCCCGTCTCATTCCACCCCTCCACCACCCGACGCAACTCAC
>KL568655.1:2225-2393 GCA_000715605.1 Streptomyces speibonae
CCCGACGCAACTCACCCTCCGACAACACCTCAACCTCACTCACCTGCACCAACGGATTCGCCGCCACCACCGACAACACCCGCACCAACCGCTCAGCAACCAACTCAACGGACCCCACATCGAACAGATCCGCAGACCCAATCACCGCCCCCCGCAACCCCACCCCAC
>KL568655.1:2660-3019 GCA_000715605.1 Streptomyces speibonae
AATCACCGCCCCCCGCAACCCCACCCCACCACCAACACCACCAGAAACCTCACCCAACGTCACCTCGAGGTCGAACTTCGCCGCAGCCAGGCCGCTCTGCATGGGCTGCACGCTCAGACCTGGCACCTCAAGCTCCGCCAGGCCGGCGTTCTGGAGGGTGCACATCACCTGGAACAGCGGGTGCTGCGCCAGGGAGCGGTCCGGGGCCAGAATCTCGACCAGGCGCTCGAACGGCACATCCTGGTGGTCGAGCGCCGTCAAGCTGGTCTCCCGCACCCGCTCCAGCAGACCGGCGAAGGTCGGGTTCCCCGACAGGTCGGCGCGGAGCACCAGCGTGTTGACGAAGAACCCGACCAACT
>KL568655.1:3272-4102 GCA_000715605.1 Streptomyces speibonae
CGCCTGGTCCGTCCGCCCCGCCACCGCCGTACCGACCGGGATGTCCTCCCCCGCACCCAACCGGGACAGCAGCACCGTCAACGCCGCCTGAACCACCATGAACAGCGTGGCGTCCTGCTCACGCGCCAACGCGGCCAGTCGTGCATGCACTTCGGCGGGCACTTCGAGTGGCACCACGTGTCCCCGGTGCGAGGCAATCGCCGGGCGTGGCCGGTCCACCGGCAGCTCGAGGTCCCGCGGGGCTCCCGCCAGTGCCTCTCGCCAATACCTCACCTGCTCGGACAGCACACTGTCCGCGTCGTCCTCGCTTCCCAGCAGGTCCCGCTGCCACAGCGTGTAGTCCGCGTACTGCACCTGCAGCGGCTCCCACCCGGGTGCCCTTCCCTCACACCGCGCGGCATACGCCGTGGACAGATCGCGGGCCAACGGGCCCATCGACCAGCCGTCCCCCGCGATGTGATGAACCACCATCACCAGCACCTGCGTATCCGGACCGGTCTCGATCAGCAGTCCGCGCAGTGGGATCTCCGTCGACAGGTCGAAGACGTACCGGACCTCTGCCTCCACCAGTGCCGCGACCTGCTCCTCGGCCGCGTGAGTGATCCGCAGGACCTCGGCCCCGCCCGTCTCGGCGGGCGGCAGGACCTGCTGGAACGGGCCCTCCTCGTCTGCGGGGAACACCGTGCGCAGCACCTCGTGCCGGATGACCACGTCTCCGAGTGCCTCCCGCAGGGCGTCGGCGTCCAGTGTGCCGTGCAGGCGCAGGACGACCGGCATGTTGTACGTCGGGCTCGGTCCCTCCAGTCTGTCTCTTATACACATCTCTGAGC
>KL568655.1:4312-5100 GCA_000715605.1 Streptomyces speibonae
CGCTCACGGCGGGTCAGGGCGGCCCGGGCCGGGGTGGTGGCGTCCGTGATGCGTGCTGCCAGCCGGGCGGGGGTGGGGACCTCGAACAGCAGCCAGATGCCCGCTTCGACGCCCAGCGTGGACCGGATCCGGTTCACGAGCCGGGTGACCAGCAGGGAGTGTCCGCCCAGTTCGAAGAAGTCGTCGTCGGGGCCCACGTGTTCCACGCCCAGGACGGAGGCGAAGATCTCGCACAGGACGCGTTCCTGCTCGGTGGCGGGCTCGCGGGCCTCGGCGCCCGCCCGGTACTCGGGTGCGGGCAGGGCTGCCCGGTCCACCTTCCCGTTGGCGGTCAGGGGGAGCTCGGTCAGTTCGACCACGGCGGCGGGCACCATGTGGTCGGGGAGGTGCTCCCCTGTGTGGGCGCGCAGTTCGCGTGCGAGGTCGGTGCCCTTGCTCTGGTCACCGCGCTTGGCCTGTCCGCCGTCCGCACCGCGCCCGCCCTGCTGACCCCGCTCGCCCCGCTCGCCCCGCTCGCCCCGCTCGCCGTCGGGAACGACGTAGGCGATGAGGCGTTTGTCCCCGGGTGTGTCCTCGCGGGCGATCACGACGGCCTGGGCGACCGCGGGATGGGCCGCCAGGACGGTTTCGACTTCGCCGGGCTCGATCCGGAAGCCACGGATCTTCACCTGGTCGTCCGCCCGTCCCACGAACACCAGCCGGCCGTCGGCAGTCCACCGCGCCAGGTCGCCGGTGCGGTACATCCGCTCGCCCGCGCCCCCGAACGGACACGCCACGAACCGCTCCGC
>KL568655.1:5319-6072 GCA_000715605.1 Streptomyces speibonae
CTGTGCCGGCCGGCCCCGGTAGCCGCGGGCAAGCCCGGCTCCGGCCAGGTACACCTCGCCCGTGACTCCGGGCGGGACGGGAGAGAGGCCGTCGTCGAGGAGGTAGACCCGGGTGTCGTCCATCGGGCGGCCGAGCGGCAGGACGTCCGGTACGGCTCCGGCGCCCGCGATGACGTGCTGTGTGACGCAGAGTGTGGTCTCGGTCGGGCCGTAGAGGTGTCGTACCACCACGCCGGGGCAGGCCTCGAGTACCGCTGCGACGGCCGCGGCCGGTACGACGTCGCCGCCGGTCAGTACTTCTCGCAGCCCGGTGAAGCATCCCGGGTCCTCTTCGGCCAGGACCCGCATCAGTCCGGCCGTCACGTGCACATGGCTGAGTCCGTGCTCTTGCGTGAGTGACCGCAGCGCGCGGCCGTCCAGGTCTCCCGCCGGTGCCTGGATCACGGTGCCGCCGCCGGTCAGGGGCACCCAGAGCTCGTACACCGAGGCGTCGAACGCGTAGGGCGCGTGGGCCAGTACGCGGGTCGGCTTCCCCCAGCACCGGTCGGACACCAGCTCGACCAGGTCTCGCTGGGAGACCACCACGCCCTTCGGGGTGCCCGTCGATCCCGATGTGTACATCACGTATGCCGTCACTTCGGACGGCCATCCGGCGGGCAGGTCCGTCGCGTCCTCGCCGTCACCGGCCTCCGGGGGGAGGATCTGTGTTGCGGTGGCGGTCGCCGCCTGTCCGAAGGTGCCGTCGGCTGCCGC
>KL568655.1:6306-7354 GCA_000715605.1 Streptomyces speibonae
GTCCGCGACGGCGACGCGGGCGCCGCAGTCGTCGAGGACGGCTGTCATCCGGGCCGCGGGCCAGCCGGGGTCCACCGGCAGCAGGGCCCCGCCGGCCTTCCATACGGCGAGAACGGCGACCACGAGTTCGATGGAGCGGTCCATGGCGACCGCTACGGCGGTTTCGGGGCCGACTCCTCGTCGGGTGAGGGCTCGCGCCAGCCGGTTCGCCCGCGCGTCCAGCTCGGCGTAGGTGACGCTCTGGTCCCGGCACACCACGGCCACCGCGTCCGGCGTGCGTCCCGCCTGCTGTGCGAACAGCGCGGGGACGGTGGTGGGGGGCTCGACGGTGTGCCATCCGCCGAGAAGCTGCCGGCGTTCGGCATCGGTGAGGATGTCGATCTGCCGGAGGCGTGCCCGGGGCTTGGCGGCCACACCGGTCAGCACCCGGGCGAACCGCTGACCGATCATGTCCGCGGTGGCCCGGTCGAACATGTCGGCCGCGGCCGTCAGTGAGCCTCGCAGGCCGGCGGGGCGTCCGTCCTCGAAGGTCTCGGTCACGGTGACGCTGATGTCGAACTTGGCCGGCTTCGCGTCGGGCGGCAGGGTTTCCATTTCCAGGCCGGGCAGTTCGGGCGGCGTGGCGGTGTCCTTCTCCACGGCGAGCATGACCTGGAAGAGGGGATGGCGGGCTCGCCCCCGGGGGGGGGCGAGTACCTCGACCAGCCGCTCGAAGGGCACGTCCTGGTGGTCGAGGGCCGCCAGGCCGTATTCCCGTACGCGGGCCAGTACGTCGGTGAAGGCGGGGTTGCCGGTGAGGTCGGTGCGCAGGACGAGGGTGTTGACGAAGAAGCCGACGAGGCGGTCCAGTGCCTGGTCGGAGCGTCCGGCCACGGCGGTGCCGATCGGGATGTCCTCGCCGGCGCCGAGCCGGGACAGCAGGACCGCCAGTGCCGACTGGACCACCATGAACGAGGTGACGCCGTGTTCGCGGGTCAGCGCGAGCAGTTGTTCGTGGGCGGTGCGGGGGATGTCGAAGGTGACGGTGTGGCCCCGGTGGGTGGGTACG
>KL568655.1:7621-11836 GCA_000715605.1 Streptomyces speibonae
GGCCAGTGCCTGCCTCCAGTGGTCGATCTGGGCGGCCTGGAGGGTTCCCGGGGTGTCGTCGGCGCCGAGGAGTTCGCGCTGCCACAGGGTGTAGTCGGCGTACTGCACCGGCAGGGGCTCCCAGTTCGGCTCACGGCCCTCGCAGCGTGCCGTGTATGCCTGGGACAGGTCTTCGGTGAGCAGTTCCATCGACCAGCCGTCCCCGGCGACGTGGTGGATCACCACGACGAGCACGGCGGTGTCCGGGCCGGTTTCGATCAGGAGTGCCCGCAGGGGTATCTCGGTGGAGAGGTCGAATCCGTGCCGGAGTTCGGCGGTCACCAGGTCGGTGGTCTGCGTGTCGGAGGAGGAGGTCGCGACCCGCAGCACCTGTCCGAGCTCGTCCGGTGCGAGTGCCTGCTGGAAGGGCTCGCCGTCGGCGACGGGGAGTACGGTGCGCAGCACTTCGTGCCGGGTGACGAGGTCGTGGAGCGCCGTGCCCAGGGCCGGGACGTCGATCCGTCCGGTCAGGCGCAGGGCGACGGGCAGGTTGTAGGTCGGGCTCGGTCCTTCCAGCTGGGCCAGGAACCACAGCCGTCGTTGCGCGAACGACAGCGGCACCCGGTCGGGGCGCTGCTCGCGCCGTACCAGGCCGGTGCGTGAGGGGTCCGCGCCCCGGATCCGCGCTGCCAGGCCCGCCGGAGTCGGCGTCTCGAACAAAGTCCGTACCCCCATCTCGACTCCGAACACCGACCGCAGTCGTGACAGCAGCCGCATCGCCAGCAGCGAGTGGCCACCGCGTTCGAAGAACCCTTCGTCGGCGCCGATGTGGTCGACGCCCAGGACGTCCGCGAACACACCGCACACGATTTCTTCCAGCGCGCCGGCCGGTGCCCGCCCACCGGTGCCCGATGCGTATTCCGGTGCGGGGAGGGCGGAGCGGTCCACCTTTCCGTTCACCGTCAGCGGCAGGCCGTCCGGCAGGGGCAGCACGGCCGACGGGACCATGTGGTCGGGCAGCCGGCGGGCGGCGTGGCCGCGCAGCGCGGCCGGCAGGTCCCGGATCGCTCCGGGGGAGCCGTCCGCGGGGACGACGTAGGCGACGAGGCGTTTGTCGCCGGTGGTGTCCTCGCGGGCGACCACCGCCACCTGGGCGACCTGCGGGTGGGCGGCCAGTGCGGCCTCGACCTCGCCGGGCTCGATCCGGAAACCCCGGATCTTCACCTGGTCGTCGGCCCGTCCCATGTGCAGGAGCCGTCCGTCGGCGGTCCATCGGCCCAGGTCGCCGGTACGGTACATCCGCTCTCCGGGGCCGCCGTAGGGGCATGCCACGAACCGCTCCGCGGTCAGCCCGGCGCGGCCGGCGTAGCCCCGGGCCAGCTGGCCGCCCGCCACGTACAACTCGCCCGTGACGCCGGGCGGCACGGGCCGCAGCCGGCGGTCCAGGACGTGGACGCGCAGGCCGGGCAGTGCCCGCCCGACCAGGCTTCCTCGTGGTTGTCCGCCGCCGGCGGGCGGGGTCACCTCGTCGAACGTGACATGAACCGTGGTCTCGGTGATGCCGTACATGTTCACCAGGACCGGCCCGTCGGCGCGGCGGTGTGCCCACCACTCGTCCAGCCGCTCCCTGTCCAGGGCCTCACCGCCGAAGAAGACCCATCGCAGTGCGGACTGCGGTCCTGCCAAGCGGCCGAGGCCCTCGGAGCGGATCAGTTCGTAGAAGGCGGACGGAGTCTGGCACAGGACGGTCACCCGTTCCTCTGCCAGCAGCCTGAGGAACGCGTCGGGTGAGCGTGACACGTGGAAGGGCACCACGACGAGCCGGCCCCCGTGCAGCAGCGCCCCCCACATCTCCCACACCGAGAAGTCGAAGGCGAAGGAGTGGAACCAGGACCAGGCGTCGTCGGTGCCGAAGCCGAGCTGCTCGCGCAGTGTGCCGAACAGTGTCACCACGTTGTGGTGCGTCACCAGCACGCCCTTCGGGGTGCCCGTGGACCCGGACGTGTAGATCACATACGCCGGGTGTGCGCCCGTCGCCGTCGCGGGCCGGTCGTCCGTGCGCAGGTCGGCGGGCGACGCCGCCGCGCATTCCGACCTGGCCTGCGGGCCGTCCCACACCAGTACCGCAACGGCCGGCTCGGTGGGCAGTGCGTCCGCGAGTGCGTCGGTGGTCAGCACGCACACCGGCCGGGCGTCCCGCAGTACGAAGGCGATCCGGTCCTGCGGATAGGCGGGGTCCACGGGGACGTAGGCACCGCCGGCCTTCAGCACCGCGAGCAGCGCCACCACCAGGTCCGTGGAGCGGTCCATCAGCACCGCCACCACCGACTCCGGCCCCACTCCGCGCCGTACGAGGAGCCTGGCCAGCCGGTTCGCGCGAGCGTTCAGCTCCTCGTACGTCAGGTGCTGGTGGCCGGAGACGACCGCCACTGCTTGCGGCGTCCGCGCCGCTTGCCGTTCGAACAGCTCCGGCAGCGTCGCGTCGGACGCGTCGGGGCCGTCGGCGGACGGTTGCGGCACGGCGAGGAAACGGTCGTGTTCGTCCTCGGACAGCACGTCGATGTCGCCGAGCCGCACGTCCGGGTCGGCGGCCACGGTCACCAGTACGCGGGTCAGCCGCTGGGTGAGGGTCGTGACGGTGTCCGCGTCGAACAGGTCGGCCGCTCCGACGACCGAGCCGCGCAGTCCCGCCGGCCGGCCGTCGAGAAGGTCCTCGGTCACGCTGACGTCGAGGTCGAACTTGGACGGCAGGGACACGCCGGGGTGCGCTTCGGTTCGCACGCCGGGCAGGTCGAGGATCGCGGGGTCGTTGTTCTGCACGGTGAGCATGACCTGGAACAGCGGGTGGCGTGCCATGGAGCGTGGCGGCGCCATGAGTTCCACCAGCCGTTCGAAGGGCACGTCCTGGTTCTCGAGTGCCTGCAGGTCGCGTTCGCGTACCTGGCGGAGAAGCCCGGTGAAGGTGGGGTCGCCGTGCAGATCGGTGCGCAGCACCAGGGTGTTGACGAAGAAGCCGACGAGTTCGTCGAGGGCCTGGTCGGTGCGGCCGGCCACCGCGGTGCCGATCGGGATGTCGTCGCCGGCGCCGAGCCGGGACAGCAGCACCGCCAGCGCCGACTGGACCACCATGAACAGGGTGACGCCCTGGCCGCGGGCCAGCGCGGCGAGTTCGGCGTGTACGTCCGCGGGGATGTCGAGGTGCGCCGTGTGGCCCCGGTAGGAGGCTTGCGCCGGCCGGATCCGGTCGGCCGGCAGGGCCAGCTCCTGCGGTGCGCCTGCCAGTGCCCGCCGCCAGTAGCCGACCTGGGCCGCCGACAGGCTGTCCGGACCGTCTTCGTCGCCCAGCAGTCGCCGTTGCCAGAGTGTGTAGTCGACGTACTGCACGGGCAGCGGCTCCCACTGTGGCCGGCGGCCCTCGCGCCGGGCCGTGTAGGCGCGGGAGATGTCCTGGGCGAGCCGTCCCATGGACCAGCCGTCCCCCGCGATGTGGTGGAACACCACCACCAGTACCGAGGTGTCCGGGCCGGTGGAGATCAGCAGCACCCGTACCGGTATCTCCTGCGACAGGTCGAACCCGTGGCCGCTCTCCGTCGCGACCAGTTCCGCGATCCGCTCCTCGGCCTCGGCGCGGACGAACCGCAGAACCTCTCCGACCTCCTTCATGTCCAGTACGCGCTGGTACGGCTCTCCGTCGTGGGCGGGGAACACCGTGCGCAGCACCTCGTGCCGCTCCAGCACATCGCGCAGTGCGGCGTTGAGGGCGGTCACGTCGACCGGCCCGGACAGGCTGAGCGCGGCCGGCATGTTGTAGGTGGGGCTCGGGCCCTCCATCTGGGCCAGGAACCACAGCCGCCGCTGAGCGAACGACAGCGGCACCCGGCCGGGGCGTTCCTGCCGCACCAGGCTCACCCGGGCCGGGCCCGCGCCCGCGATCCTCGCCGCCAGACCGGCCGGGGTGGGCGTCTCGAACAGCGCCCGTACGCCCATCTCGACCCCGAACACCGACCGCACCCGGGACAGCAGCCGCATCGCCAGCAGCGAATGCCCGCCCAGGTCGAAGAAGCTCTGCTCGACCCCGACCCGCTCCAGCTCCAGCACCTCGGCGAACACACCGCACATGAGCTCTTCGGCCACCGACGCCGGACCGCGCCCGGTGCCGGCCGACGCGTAGTCCGGGGCCGGCAGGGCGGACCGGTCCAGCTTCCCGTTGACCGACAGCGGCAGCCGGTCCAGGAC
>KL568655.1:12017-12524 GCA_000715605.1 Streptomyces speibonae
GCCGGTCCAGGACCACCACCGCGGACGGCACCATGTAATCCGGCAACCGCTGGGCGGTCAGCGTCCGCAGGTCGAGCGGCAGGTTCTCCGCGTCCGCTCCGTTCGCCGTGCCGCCGGTACGGTTCGACGTCCCGCCGGCGCCGTTCTCCTGCTCGCCGGCCGGCACCACGTAGGCGACGAGGCGTTTGTCCCCGGGCGTGTCCTCGCGGGCGACGACCGCGGCCCGGGCCACACCGGGGTGGAGTGCCAAGGCGGCCTCGACCTCACCGGGCTCGATCCGGAACCCGCGGACCTTCACCTGCTCGTCCGCCCGCCCCAGGAACACCAGCACCCCGTCGGCCCGCCACCGCACCAGGTCACCGGTGCGGTACATCCGCTCGCCCGGACCGCCGAACGGACACGCCACGAACCGCTCCGCGGTCAGTCCCGTGCGGCCGGCGTAGCCGCGCGCGAGGGGCAGTCCCGCGATGTACAGTTCGCCGGCGACTCCCGGCGGCACCGGCCGCA
>KL568655.1:12742-14567 GCA_000715605.1 Streptomyces speibonae
GGCCGCAGGCGGTCGTCGAGGACGTACAGACGGGAGTTGGCGATCGGGCCGCCGATCGGCGGAACCGCGTCCTCGTCCCGGGCGCACCGATGCCAGGTCACCGCGATGCAGGTCTCCGCCGGTCCGTACCCCTGGACCAGGTCGGCGTGCGGGAACAGCGCGGCGGCACGGTCCCTCAGGGGGCCGGGGACTCCCTCACCGCCACTGGCCAGTTGCCGCAGGTGGCCGGAGAGGTCGGTCACCGCCGGCTCCTGGAGCACCCCGGCCAGGGCCGAGGCGATCAGGTGCAGCACCGTCACACCGTGCCGCCGCGCCAGCTCGACGAGGTATCCGGGATCGGCCGCACTGCCGGCCGGCGCGATCACAAAGCTGCCGCCGGTCACCAGGGGGCAGAACATCTGCCACACCGAGGGGTCGAAGCCCATCGGCGCGGTGAGCATGAACCGGTCCGACGCCTCCCAGCCGAACTCCGCGACGCGGGCCAGCAGATGGTTGACCACCGACTGGTGGGTGACCACCACTCCCTTCGGGGTCCCGGTCGACCCCGAGGTGTACATCACGTACATGGGGTGGGCGGGCAGCAGCGGACCACGCCCGTCGACCGAACCTGCGTCGGCCGGTCGGGGCGCGTCGGTGACGCTCTGCCCGTCGACCGTGAGCAGCGGTACGCCGAGTTCGCCCGACAGCGCCTCCGGCACAGGGCTGTCGGTGAGCACGCACACCGGCCGTGCGTCGTCCAGCATGAAGGCGACACGCTGCGCCGGATACGCCAGATCGACCGGCAGGTAGGCACCTCCGGCCTTCAGCACCGCCAGTAGCGCCACGACCAGGTCGACCGAGCGGTCCATCGCCACCGCCACCACCGACTCCGGCCCGACACCCCGACTCGTCAGCACCCCGGCCAACCGGGACGCCCGCTCGTCGAGTCGGGCGTAACTGACCTCCTCGTCCCCGCAGATCACCGCCACCGCGTCCGGCGTACGCGCCACCTGCGCCGCGAACAAGTCCGGCACCGTCACCCCGGGCACCGACCGCGTCGTGTCGTTCCACCCGGCGAGCACCTGTTCACGTGCCTGCGATGCCATCACCTCAACCGCGCTCAACGGCAGTTGCGGCGACTCCTCCAACGCCAGGAGCAGCCCCTCGACGGCCGTCTGCATCAGCCCGCACACCAGCTCCGCATCCCCCGGAGCCACCACACCGGCGGTCAACCCGAACCCGGACCCGGAATCGTCGACCGAGACCGCCAGCGGATAGTTCGTACGGTCCTCGGCGGACAGCACGCTCATGCCCGCCGCTTCGCCCTGCCGCGTCCCGTCACCGTGCTCGGGGCTGACGTGACGGTAGTTGAACAGTGAGGTGAACAAGGGGACCGAGCCCGGGACACCGCTCGCCTTCTGCGCGAGTGCGAGCGGGGTGTGCTCGTGCACCAGCAGGCCGGCCAGCTGCGACTGCATGGCCCGCACCGCGCCCAGTGCGTCCAGGCCGGCCACATCGACCCGCACGGGCAAGGTGTTCATGAACGGGCCGGGGGTCCGCTCGGCACCGGCCCCGGCGTTCATCCGCCCGAGCAGTACCGTGCCGAACACCACGTCACCGCGGCCGGACAGACTCGTCAGCACCCGCGCCCAGGCCACGTGGAACAGCGTCGCCGGGCTCACTCCCAGCCGACGTGCCTGCTCCCGGACACGCTGTGCCAGTCCGTCGTCGATCGCCTGCCGTGCGCGCCGCACACCGGTGCCGTCACCGTAGGTGTCGGACAGACCGAAGGGCAGCGTCGGCTCTGTGACACCGCTCAGGAGCGACGCGAAGTACTCCTCGTGCT
>KL568655.1:14793-14954 GCA_000715605.1 Streptomyces speibonae
GCGTCGGCCAGGCCGAACGGCAGCGTCGGCTCCGTAACGTCGCTCAGGAGCGACGCGAAGTACTCCTCGTGCTCCTGGCGGGACACTCCCAGGCGGGCCTGTGCCACGAAGTCCCGGAACGGCAGCGGCGCGGGCAGCTCGTCACCACGTCCGGCCATGAA
>KL568655.1:15290-15546 GCA_000715605.1 Streptomyces speibonae
GCGGGCAGCTCGTCACCACGTCCGGCCATGAACGCCGCGACCTCACCCAGTACTACGTCCGACCCCGTGTGGTCCCGCAACAGGTGGTGTATCTGCAGCAGGGCAAGCCAGCGCTCGCTGCCCGGTTCCGCCGCCACATGCACCCGCAGCAACGGCGCCCGCCGCACGTCCAACCACCGTCCGGCGATCGTCAGCAGCTCAGCGGCAGCGTCTTCGGTCGCAGGCAGAGTCACCTCGGTCACCGGCAGTACGACAC
>KL568655.1:15785-15971 GCA_000715605.1 Streptomyces speibonae
CGGCGCCACACCACCTGCACCGGCTCGGGCAGGCCTTCGGACACCACCGCGGTGCGGTAGATGTCGTGCCGGTCCACCATCCACTGCAACGCCGTCAGGAATTCGCCCAACCGCTCACGGTCGTCGAAGGCCATGGTCAGAGACAGCAGGTACGGATCGACGTCGCCCGATTCGGTGAGCAGGTGG
>KL568655.1:16268-16548 GCA_000715605.1 Streptomyces speibonae
CATCCGCACCCTCAGGAATGGCGTTCGGCGGCACCTCCACAGCACCGCCACCCCCGCCGGCAACCGCCAAAGACTCCGGCGTCGGGGACTCAAACAGCGCCCGCACCGATACGGCGAGCCCACGTTCCCGCAGCCGCTGGACCAACGACACGGCCAGCAGCGAATGCCCACCCAGCTCGAAGAAGTTGTCCTCCACCCCGACGTCCTCCAGACCCAGCACATCGGCAAAGGCCCGACACACGACCTCCTCCGCCACCGTGACCGGACCCCGACCACCACC
>KL568655.1:16847-17014 GCA_000715605.1 Streptomyces speibonae
GCGAACGCCCGCAACTCCTCCGCCACCCCACCATCGGCAACGACGTAGGCCACCAGACGCCGGTCCCCAGGCGCATCCTCACGCACGACCACCACCACACGCACCACACCCGGATGCGCCGCCAACACCGCCTCGACCTCACCCAACTCGATCCGGAAACCCCGCAC
>KL568655.1:17322-17497 GCA_000715605.1 Streptomyces speibonae
GCCAGATCCCCCGTCCGGTACATCCGCTCACCCACCCCACCGAACGGACACGCCACAAACCGCTCCGCCGTCAGTGACGGGCGACCGTGATAGCCACGAGCCAACTGCACCCCCGCCACATACAACTCCCCCACCACACCCGGCGGCACCGGCCGCAACCACCGATCCAGCACAT
>KL568655.1:17812-18331 GCA_000715605.1 Streptomyces speibonae
AGCACATACGTCCGCGTCGTCGCGAACGACCGACCAATCGGCACCACACCCCCACCCCGCTCCACCCCACCCACCCGATAATGCGCACTCCCCACCGTCCCCTCCGTCGGCCCATAGTGATTCACCACCTCCACATCCGGATACCGCTCCCGCCACCGCCCCACCAACTCCCACCCCAAAGCCTCCCCACCCACCATCAACAACCGCGACGGCACACACTCCTCACCCAGCTCCTCCAACAACGGCAGATGACTCGGCGTCACCTTCACAAACGCCGGCCTCCGCCCCCGCAACACACCCGCCAACCCCTCATCCAACGCCCCCACAAACACACACCCACCACTGACCAGAACCGGATACAACCCCGTCACACCCAAATCGAACGACACCGGCGCATGCAACACACTGCTCTCCCCCACACCCCCATACGCCCCCACACACCACCCCACATAACCCCCCAACGCCCCATGCGACACCACCACACCCTTCGGCACCCCCGTCGACCCCGACGTATACATC
>KL568656.1:0-596 GCA_000715605.1 Streptomyces speibonae
GGTGTTCGTGTTTCCGGGGCAGGGGTCGCAGTGGTCGGGGATGGCGGTGGAGTTGCTGGGGTCGTCGGCGGTGTTCGCGGCGCGGTTCGGGGAGTGCGAGCGTGCGTTGGAGCCGTTTGTGGACTGGTCGTTGGCGGAGGTGGTGCGGTCGGGTGTGTATGACCGGGTGGATGTGGTGCAGCCGGTGTTGTGGGCGGTGATGGTGTCGCTGGCTGCGGTGTGGGAGTCGGTGGGGGTGCGTCCGGATGCGGTGGTGGGGCATTCGCAGGGGGAGATTGCCGCTGCTGTGGTGGCGGGTGCGTTGTCGTTGGAGGACGGTGCGCGGGTCGTGGCTCTGCGGAGCCGGGCGATCAGGGGGTTGGCGGGTCGTGGGGGCATGGTGTCGGTGCCGTTGCCGGTGGACGAGGTCGAAGGGTTGTTGCCGGAGGGTGTGTGGGTCGCGGCGGTGAACGGCCCCTTGTCGGTGGTGGTGGCGGGTGATCCGGCCGGGCTGGAGACGGTCTTGTCCTCCGTGGAGCGGGCCCGTCGTGTGCCGGTGGACTACGCCTCGCACTCGGCGCATGTGGAGGAGATCCGGCAGGAGATCCTTGACGTCC
>KL568656.1:876-1245 GCA_000715605.1 Streptomyces speibonae
GCACAGCGGTCGGATCCCCTTCTACTCCACGGTGACCGGCGGGCTGCTGGACACCACGGCCCTCGACGCCGATTACTGGTACCGCAACCTGCGCCGGACCGTGGAACTGGAGACCACGGTCCGCGCCCTCGCTGCCGCAAGCCACGGCGTGTTCGTCGAAGTCAGCCCCCACCCCGTGCTGACCACGGCGATCGAGGAAACCACCGCCGGGACCGGAACCGTGACCGGCACGCTGCGCCGGGACGCCGGCGGCTGGGACCGCTTCCTGCTCTCCCTCGCCGAACTCCACGTGACCGGCGTCCCCGTCGACTGGAGCGTGGTCTTCCCCGGCGCCCGCCGGGTCGCACTGCCCACCTACGCCTTCCAGCA
>KL568656.1:1524-1773 GCA_000715605.1 Streptomyces speibonae
CCGGACGCCTGTCGCTGCGTACCCACCCGTGGCTGGCCGACCACGCCGTCGGCGGCATCGTGGTGGTGCCCGGCGCGGCCCTGGTGGAGATCGTGCTGCACGCCGGGCGGGACCTCGGCTGCGGTCTGCTGGAAGAGCTGACGGTGGAGACCCCGCTCGTGCTCGAATCGGCCGCGCCGCTCACCGTCCAGCTGTCGGTGGAGGGCCCGGACGCGGCGGGACGGCGCCCGTTCGCCGTCCACTCCACGA
>KL568656.1:1974-5577 GCA_000715605.1 Streptomyces speibonae
ACGACGTCCGAGGGCCCCTGGACCCGGCACGCCACCGGATGGCTCGCCTCCGCCGGAGCCGGGGACACCCACGCGGCGCCGGACGACGCCCCGTGGCCGCCGGCCGGCGCCGAACCGGTGGACATCGACGGCCTCTACGGCGCCTTCGCCGAGGGCGGCATCGAGTACGGCCCCGCCTTCCGGGGGATGACCGCCGCCTGGCGCAAGGACGGACGGATCCACGCGGAGGTGACCCTGCCCGAGCAGCAACGGTCCGGGCTGCGGAGGTTCGGTGTTCACCCGGCGCTCCTCGACGCGGCGCTGCAGACCGTCGGGCTCGCCCGCGACGGGGACGAGGGCGGGCCCGTCCTGCCCTTCTCCTTCGGCGGTGTCGCCCTGCACGGCGAGGCCGGCGCCGACCTGCGGGTGGAGACCACGGTCCGGGGCGGGAACGAGGTGTCCGTCCGTGCCCGCGACCGCGCCGGCCGCCCCGTGCTCACGGTCGACTCCCTCACACTGCGCCGCCTCACCGGACTGGCCCGCCACGACTCGCTGCACCGGGTGACCTGGGTGCCCCGCCCGCTGCCGCGGGCGGGGGAGCGTCCCGACACCGTGATCCGTGTCGATCCGGGCGCGCCGACCGCGCGGGCCGCCCACGAGAACACGTGCCGGACGCTCACCCGGCTCCAGGAGTGGCTGGCCGCCGACCACCCCGACGGTGCCCGCCTGGTCGTCGTCACCTTCGGTGCCGTCGCCACGGCGGACGACGAGGACGTGACCGACCTGGCAGGCTCCCCGGTGTGGGGACTGCTCAGGTCCGCCCAGTCGGAGAACCCCGGCGCCTTCGTCCTCGTCGACACCGACGAGGAGAGCGAGCACCTGCTGGAGGCCGCGCTCTCCTGCGACGAACCCCAGATGGCGCTGCGTGGCGGCGAACTGCGCGTGCCCCGGCTGCACCGGTCCGCCCACGAGAGCACCGAGCGCGGGTTCGACCGGGACGGCACCGTCCTGGTCACCGGCAGCGCCGACGGCCTGGCCGGACTGGTGGTCCGGCACCTCGCCACCGAGCACGGGGTGCGCCGGATCGTACTGGCGAGCCGGCGCGGCCCGGGAGCCGAGGAGATCCAGCGGCTGGGCGCGGACCTCGAGGCCGAAGTCGTCGGCGCGGCCTGCGACATGGCCGACCGGGAGGCCGTGGCCGGGTTGCTGGCATCCTTACCGGAGCAGGCGCCGCTGACCGCGGTCGTGCACACCGCGGCCGTGCTCGCCGACGGAGTGCTCGCCTCGCTCACCCCCGAGCAGGTCGGCACCGCGCTGCGGCCCAAGGTCGACGCGGCGCTCCACCTGCACGAGCTGACGCGCGACCTCGGGCTGCGCGAGTTCATCCTGTTCTCCTCGGTCGCCGGAGTCCTGGGCGCCCCCGGCCAGGGCAACTACGCGGCGGCCAACGCCTTCCTCGATGCCCTGGCGCACCACCGGCGCGCCCAGGGCCTGCCCGCCCAGTCCCTCGCCTGGGGCCTGTGGGAACAGCGCAGCGGCCTCACCCAGAATCTGGACGCGGCCGACGTGGCGCGGATCTCGCGCGGGGGAGTGGTGCCGTTCGACGCCGCGCAGGGCCTGTCGATCATGGACCTGGCACGGGGCACGGGCGTGCCCGCGCTCGTGCCCGCGACCCTCGCGGCCACCGCACTGGAGACCGCGCCCGAGGACGCCCCGGCGCTGCTCAGGGACCTCGTGCGGGGCCCGGCACGGCGTGTGGCGGCGGCTCCCGAGCGGCGCGGCGCCGACGCACTGCGCGGCAGTCTCGCAGGCCTGGACGAGGAGAGCGGCGACGCTCTGCTCGGCGAGATCGTGCGCGGCCACCTCGCCACCGTGCTCGGCCACGCCTCGGCCGACGACATCGACGACGGCGCCGCCTTCCTCGAACTGGGCCTGGACTCGCTCACCGCCGTCGAGCTGCGCAACCGGCTGACCTCGGTCACCGGACTGCGGCTGCGCCCCACCGTCGCCTTCGACTGCTCCACCCCCCGGGCTCTGGCGCGGTTCCTGCGCACCGAGCTGCTGACGGCGCCCGGGGCCGAGCCGTCGGAACCGCCGGCCCCCGCCCGGCCCGTCGGCCCGATGGAGGCGGCCGGCGAGTTGTTCCGGTACGCCGCGGAGCAGGGCCGTTTGAAGACGGGCGTGAAGATGCTGCACCAGGCCGCCCAGCTGCGGCCCATGTTCACGGCGAGGGAGGGTGGCGAGGGCATCCCCGGCCCGCTGCGGCTGGCCACCGGCACCAAGCGGCCCAGGATCATCTGCCTCTCCGCGTTCGTCGCCCTGGGCGGCGCCCACCAGTTCGTCCGGTTCGCCTCGTTCTTCGAGGACGAGTACGACGTCGCGGCGCTGGACGTGCCCGGCTTCGAGAACGGCGAACCGCTCGCCGCGGAACCGGAGGCGCTGGTCGACGTCTACGGCGACATGATCGCCGAACTGGTCGGCGACGACCCGTTCGTCCTGCTGGGATCCTCCTCCGGCGGCGTGCTCGCGCACGCGACCGCCGAGCGGATGAACCGGCGCGGCGTCGCCCCGGCCGGTGTGGTGGTCGTCGACGGCTACCCGATGACCAGCCCGCACATCAACCGGGTACAGGACCAGTTGATCAAGGGCATGTTCGCACGCGAGGAGCGGTTCGTCAGGCTGGACGGCACCCGCCTGACGGCCATGGGCTGGTACTGCGGCATGTACGAGTTCTGGGAGCCGCGCGCGCTCGAGACGCCGACCCTGCTGCTGCGGGCCACCGTCCCGCTGGAAGGCATGACGGACGACCCGTCGGGCGAGGAGTGGCGCGCCGCGTGGCCCGCCACCAAGGTGCTCGACATTCCCGGCGACCACTTCACGGTCATGGAGGACCACCTGCCGACCACCACCCGGGCCATCAAGGACTGGCTGGAGAGTCTCTGACGCACGGGGGGCCCGCACGGCGGGGCGGGCCCCGCACCCCGATCCCCCTCGACACCGCCCCGGCGCGGTCGAGGTGCTGTTCCCCCCTTTCTTTCCGGACGGCCGGACCGTCGGGTCCGGCACACGATGTATGGAGGTATTCATGGCACTGGGTTACTTGCTCGGCGGAGGGGTCGGCACCGAGCCGCACGGGATCGAGCTGCACCGCGCCTTCCCCGTGATGCGGCGGCTGTACGAGCAGATCGCCGAGTGGACCGGCCTGACCGTCGGCCAGATCCTCGAGGAGGACCTGCCGGAGGGCCAGGAGGAGCGGCAGAGCGTCGGTTCCATCCGGGAGACCGCGCTCGCCCTTGCCGTGCACGACATCCTCGCCGAGCGGGGTGTGCACCCCTCCGTGCTGGGCGGTCTGAGCCTGGGCGCCATGACCAGCTGCTGTCTGGCCGGCGCCCTCACCCGGCAGGAGCTGTTCGGTCTGCTGCGCGGCACCCGCCTCTGCCCCGACCCGGACCCCTCGGACCCGGCCCACGCCCTCGCCATCGCGGCCGTCCCGGCAGGACAGAGCGTCGAGACGTTCGTGGGCGGCACCGAGGGCGTGTACGTCGCCGGTGACATGGGCGACACCGCCGACGGCGCGCTGCGCCTCCACATGCTGGGCGGACTGCGCGAGCCCCTGGCCGCACT
>KL568656.1:5775-7546 GCA_000715605.1 Streptomyces speibonae
GAGCCCCTGGCCGCACTGGCGGGCTCGCTGCCCGAGGGCCTGGTGACCCTGATGCCGGGCCGCGGCATCGCCCAGCACACCCCGCTGCGCGCCCCCTACCGGACGTTCATCGAACCCCACATCGACGCCATCGGCTTCGCCGCGCCCCGGCTGCCGGTGATGTCCTGCCTGGACCGCAAGCAGCTGGCCTCGGGCGATGACGTGCGCGACCTGTTCAGGCGCAACCCCACCGACCCGATCAGCCTGCCGTACGTGTACGACGGCATGCGGGAACGGGACGTCCAGCTCGGTGTGGTGGTCGGACCCGCCATCCCGGCCGGAATGCTGCGCATCCCCTTCCCCGTCGTCCACGTCGAGCAGCCGGAGCACATAGAGAAGGTCGTCTCCAGCGTCTTCGAGCTCGGCATCGAGTACCCCGAGACGGGACTCGCGCCGTGCTGAACGCGAGCCCGTCCCC
Source organism: Streptomyces speibonae (assembly GCA_000715605.1). Classification (GTDB taxonomy): domain Bacteria; phylum Actinomycetota; class Actinomycetes; order Streptomycetales; family Streptomycetaceae; genus Streptomyces; species Streptomyces speibonae. Next base: position 6,233 of record KL568656.1, read on the forward strand.
GGCCGACTGCGACGAACTCGTCGACGGCTGGCTGGACACGGACCTGGACGAGTGGACCCGGTGGGTGGTCCGGCGTCACTTCGACCCCGAGACCGGCAGCCCCTACTGGCTGCAGCGGGCCGAGGAGCTGTCGTTCGACCCGCGGGACATCACGCGCCATGCCGAGCTGACCGCGTTCGGACCGTTCGACCTGGACGTGCTGCGCACGCGTGACCCGCGTGACTTCGTCCCGCTGGCCGTGCCCCGTCCGCTCACCGGCCGGGTGTGGGACTCGGGTGGCACCACCGGCGCGCCGTGCCGCGTCTTCTACACCCCGCGGATGCTCGTCCACCGGGGCGTGTGGCGCCGCTGGTCGTTCACGACCGAGGGCTTCGAACCGCACCGGACCTGGCTCCAGGCGACACCCACCGGACCCCACCTGATCGGCAACGGCGTCTGGGAGGCCGGGGACCTGCACCAGGGGATCGTGTACGCGATCGACATGGACCCCCGCTGGGTGAAGCGGCTGCTGCGCACCGCGCGCATGCCCGTCGCCCGGGACTACACCGAGCACCTGCTCGATCAGATCCTGGAGGTGCTGGGGACCCGGGAGGTGGACTACCTCAACACCACCCCGGCGCTGATGGTGGCGCTGATCCGGCGGGCCCCCGAGCGGGTCGCCGCGCTGCGCGGCGTCCGGCTGAGCGGCACCCACCTGGTTCCCTCGGTCCACCGGCGGATCACCGAGGCGCTGGACGGCGGCATCTGCGGCCTGAGCTACGGCAACACCTTCGGCAACGCGGCCGGCCTGCCGGTGGAGAAGGACGGCGAGGTCATGCCGTACCTGCCCAACTTCCCGCAGGTGACCATGGCGGTCGTCGACAAGACCGACCCGATGACCGTGGTGCCCTACGGTGCCACGGGACGGGTCCGGCTGACCGTGCTGCACGACGATCTGTTCCTGCCCAACGTGCTGGAACGGGACGAGGCGATGCGGTACGACACCGGCGACCGCTTCCCCACCGACGGTGTCGCCAACGTGCGCCCGCTGGAGACGGCCAGTACCGCGGTCGAAGGGCTGTACTGAGCCGAGGGGCCGTACTGAAGTGAAGGACTGTCGCCCGCGTCCCGCGATGCGGGCGACAGTCCCGTTCAGCCGAGCACCGCGGCCCGCACGCACAGCACGTCCGGCAGATGCGACGCCAACTGCCGCCAGCTGTCGCCGTCGTCGTCCGACGCGTACACCTCGCCGTTGCGGTTGCCGAAGTAGACGCCGGCCGGGTCCGCGCCGTCGTGGCACATCGCGTCGCGCAGCACCGTGCCGTAGTGGTCCTC
>KL568656.1:7736-9925 GCA_000715605.1 Streptomyces speibonae
GAGATGTGTATAAGAGACAGCACATAGGCCGTGTCACCGCGGTGCGGATGGGCCACCACCGCGAAGCCGAACGTCGACGGCAGACCCTCTCCGATGTCCGTCCAGCGCCCGCCCGCGTCGTCGCTGCGGTACACCCCCCAGTGGTTCTGCAGGTACAGCCGGTCCGGGTCGGCCGCGTCCCGGGCGACCTTGTGCACGCACTGCCCGAACTCCGGGTCCGGGTCCGGCAGGAACACCGCGGACACCCCGGAGTTCGACGGGGTCCAGCTCGCGCCGCCGTCCAGGGTGCGGAACACGCCCGCGGTCGAGACGGCCACCGTCACCGCCCGCGCGTCCCGCCCGTCGGTGAGCACGGTGTGCAGCCCCTCACCGCCGCCGCCCGGCATCCACTTCGAACGTGTGGGGTGCTCCCACAGCGGCCGGACCAGCTCGAAGGACTCCCCGCGGTCCTCCGACCGGTAGAGCGCGGCCGGCTCGGTGCCCGCGTACACCACGTCGGGCTCGGCCGCCGCCGGGTGCAGCTGCCAGACCCGCTCCAGCGAGGCCCCCGTGTCCTGGGGGAACTTCACGGCGGGCCTGGCCGGTTCGGTCCAGCTGCGGCCGAGGTCGTCGGAGTGGAACACCGAAGGACCCCAGTGGGCGCTGTCCCCGCCGGCGAGCAGCCGGGGGTTCGCCCCACGGGTGTCGATCGCGACCGAGTACACGGCCTGCGCGTTGAAGTAGGGACTCTCGTCGAACTCCCAGGCGCCACCTCGCCGGCGCCCGATGAACAGACCCTTGCGGGTGCCCACGGCGAGCAGTACCTCGGTCATGCCGATCACCTCCGCGACGTCGTCCTCGACGTCCTGATTCCGGACACGAGTCAGTGTGCCCCCCACCACTGACAGTCACCCCCGGATCGGCCCGCGCCGCAGGTCGGCCCGGTGCGGCGGGCCCGCGCGGCGGCCCGGACGCCGGCGCTTGCGGGCGCCGAGGGCGTCAGCCTCCGCCCGGCAGTGCGCGCTCGACGATTGCGTCCAGCCCGGCGCTCGCGGGCAGCGTGCCGAAGGCGTGTCCCCAGTCGCCGCCCAGCCGGGTCGCGCAGAAGGCGTCGGCGACCGCGGCCGGGGCGTGCCGGACGAGGAGGGAGCCCTGGAGCGCCAGCGCCATCCGCTCCACCAGCCGCCGGGCGCCGGCCTGCGCGCCCTGTGCCAGCTGGTCCTTCAGCCCGGTCACCGCCGCGTCCAGCCGGGCGTCCGCCCCGCGCGTCAGCGCGAGTTCGTCGAACAGGGCCTGTGCGGTGGCCGGTTCCCGGCCCAGCGCCCGCAGCACGTCGAGGGCGTTGACGTTCCCCGAGCCCTCCCAGATCGACAGCAGCGGGGCCTCCCGGTAGTGCCGGGGCATTCCGGACTCCTCGACGTAGCCGTTGCCGCCCAGGCACTCGAGCGCCTCGGCGGTGAAGGCGGGGCCGCGCTTGGTGACCCAGTACTTCCCGGCCGCCGTCGCGATCCGGCGGAAGGCGGCCTCCCCGGCGTCCCCGCGCACCGCGCGGTCCGCCGCTCCGGCCAGCCGCAGGGTGAGGGCCGTGGCGGCCTCGGACTCCAGTGCCAGATCGGCCAGCACGTTGCGCATCAGCGGCTGGTCCACCAGCCGCGCCCCGAACGCGCTGCGGTGACGCGCGTGGTGGCCCGCCTCCACGAGCGTCTTGCGCATCAGCGCCGCCGACATCATCACGCAGTCCAGGCGGGTGCAGTTGACCATCTCGATGATGGTCTTCACGCCCTGTCCCTCCGGGCCGACCAGCCAGGCCACCGTGCCGTCGAACTCCGGTTCGGAGGAGGCGTTGGAACGGTTGCCCAGCTTCTCCTTCAGCCGCTGGATGCGGAAGGTGTTGCGGGTGCCGTCGGGCAGGACCCGCGGCACCAGGAAGCACGACAGCCCCTCCGGGGCCTGCGCCAGCACCAGGAACACGTCGCACATCGGTGCCGAGGTGAACCACTTGTGCCCGCGCAGGGTGTAGACGCCGGGCTCGGCGGTCGGCGCCGCCGTGGTGGTGTTGGTTCGGACGTCGGAACCGCCCTGCTTCTCGGTCATCCCCATGCCGGCCAGCAGCCCGCGCTTGCCGGCCGGCACGCTCAGCCCCGGTTCGTATTCACGGCCGGTCAGCCCCGGCTCGTACACCGCCGCCAGGTCCGGCTGCCGGCGCAGGG
>KL568656.1:10133-10577 GCA_000715605.1 Streptomyces speibonae
GGTCCGGCTGCCGGCGCAGGGCGGGCACGGCCGCGTACGTCATGGACGTCGGGCAGCCGTGTCCGGCGTCCGTGTGGCCCCACACCAGGCCCTTCGCGGTGCGGGCGACGTGCGCGCCGGGCCGGTCGTCCGCCCAGGGCGCGCCGGCCAGCCCTTCGGCGACGGCCGTGCGCATCAGGTGGTGCCAGCTGGGGTGGAACTCGACCTCGTCGATCCGGTGCCCGTACCGGTCGTGGGTGCGCAGCTCGGGTTCGTGACGGTTGGCCTGATCGCTCCACTCCTGCGCCTGCGCGCTGCCGGCCAGCCGGCCGAGGCGGCGCAGCTCCTCCTCGGCCCAGCCGGCGCCCTCCCGCCGCAGGCCCTCCAGCAGGGCGGTGTCGTCGGAGGCGTCGTAGGGGGTGAGGGGCGGGGGCTGATTGGTGACGTCGTGCGTGACGTGGTGGC
>KL568656.1:10851-11179 GCA_000715605.1 Streptomyces speibonae
GCTGGTCCGCGAGTGTGGTCGCCATGCCACGATGTTGCACTATTCCTGCGGTCGCAGCAATCATGCAACATGATCGGCGACGTAGAGTACGGCCCCATGGGGAGGAACGAACCGGCGGCAGCGGACGCGCCCCTGCCGCGCCCGCTCTCCGCGCGGTCGGTCGTCCTGAGTCTGCTGCTCGGTATCCATCCGCCGGAGCTCCCCGCGAAGGAGCTCGCCCGGCTGGTGGAGGGCTTTGACGTGGGCGGGTCCACGCTCCGCGCGGCGCTCAGCCGGATGGTCGCCGCCGGTGATCTGCGGCGCACGGACGCCGGCTACCGCCTCAGCG
>KL568656.1:11369-13918 GCA_000715605.1 Streptomyces speibonae
CGACCGGCTGCGGGAGCGTCAGCGCCGCCAGGACGAGTCCCTGCGGCCGCGCACCCGCGCGTGGGACGGCGACTGGGAGCTGGTGATGATCACCGCGACGGGCCGGGGTCCCGCGGAACGCGCCGAGCTGCGCGCCCGGCTCGCCGCGCTCCGGCTGGCCGAACTCCGCGAGGGTGTGTGGCTGCGTCCCGGCAATCTGGAACGCCCTCTGCCCGCCGCGCTCGACGAGGTCGCCGAGCGCGGCACGGCCCGCCCCGCGCGGCCCGGCGACGAGCTCGCCGCGACCCTGTGGCCGCTGGAAGCCTGGTCCGCCACGGCGCGGACGCTGCTCACTCACGTCGACCGCGCCGACCGCCCCGCGGACCGCCTGACGGCGTTCGCGGCCGTGGTACGCCACCTGCTCGCCGACCCGGTCCTGCCCGCCGCCCTGCTGCCCCCGGACTGGCCGGGCGAGCCGCTGCGGGCCGTGTACGCGGCCTACCGGCGGGAACTGACGGCCGAGGTACGCTCCCGCGTGCCCAACGCCTGACCCGCAACGCGGCCCACGGGCGTCCGGGGAGCGGTTCGGGCGTCTGTCCCCGCTACGGCGCGGGTGCTGCCCATTCACCCGGACCGGCCGTGATGCGCATTTCCCGTCGGCCTGCTGAGGGGTCGGCTGGGCGAGGTGTGCTCGCGCGTGCCCGGCGCCTGCCCGCGACGCGCTGTGCGTTCCGGTGGGCGGCGCGGGCTACGGGCGTCCGCGGAACGGTTCGGACGCCTGCCCCGCCACATCGCGGGCGCTGCTCGTTCACGCGGACCGGCTGTCGGCGTTCGCGGTCGTCGTGCGTGATTTCTCGCCGGTCTGTCGGGTGACCCGGCCGGGTGAGCCGGCGCGGGCCGCGTGCGCGGGTTGCCGCCGGGAGCAGTCGGATGAGGCGCTCGCGCGTGCCCGGCGCGTGGCCCGGAAGGCGAGGTGCGTTCCGGGCCGGCGCGCGGTGGGCGGACGTCTCAGACGGAGCGGTGGTACTGGTCCGGTACGTGCATCGTGCCGCCCAGCTCGCGGGCGGCGTGCCGGGCCCACGAAGGGTTGCGGAGCAGCTCGCGGCCGAGGAGCACCGCGTCCGCCTCACCGTTGGCCAGGATCTTCTCCGCCTGCTCGGCCTCGGTGATCAGGCCGACGGCGGCCACGGGCATCGGCGTCTCGTTGCGCACCCGCGCGGCGAAGGGCACCTGGTAGCCGGGCCCGGTGGGGATGCGGGCGTCGGCGGCGTTGCCGCCGGTGGAGACGTCGAGCAGGTCGATGCCGCGGGCGTGCAGCTCGGAGGCGAAGCGGACGGTGTCGTCTGCGGTCCAGCCGGCCTCCTCCAGCCAGTCCGTGGCCGAGATGCGGAAGAACAGCGGCTTGTCGTCGGGCCACTCCTCGCGCACGGCGTCGACCACCTCGAGCGCGAAACGCGTCCGGTTCTCGTACGAGCCGCCGTAGGCGTCGGTGCGGTGGTTGGAGTGCGGGGAGAGGAACTCGTTGATGAGATAGCCGTGGGCGCCGTGGATCTCGGCGATCTCGAACCCGGCGGCCAGCGCCCGGCGGGCGGCGGCGCGGAACTGCTCGACGATCTCCCGGATCTGCTCCACCGTCAGCTCGTCGGGGACCGGATGCCCCTCGGCGAAGGCGCGCGGGCTCGGTGCGACCGGCTGCCAGCCGTGGTCCTGCGGCCCGACCGGGGCGCCACCCTTCCAGGGGCGCTCGGTCGACGCCTTGCGGCCGGCGTGCGCGAGCTGGACGGCGGGCACGGTGCCCTGCGCGGCGAGGAACCCGGTGATGCGGCGGAAGGCCTCGACCTGCGTGTCGTTCCAGATGCCGAGGTCGTACGGCGAGATGCGGCCCTCCGGTGACACGGCGGTGGCCTCGACGATGATCAGACCCGTGCCTCCGGCCGCGCGGGCCGCGTAGTGCGCGAAGTGCCAGTCGTGGGGCGCGCCCGCCCCGGGCCCCTCGGGAGCCGCCGAGTACTGGCACATGGGCGGCATCCACACCCGGTTGGGGATCGTCACGGCGCGCAAGGTGTAGGGCTCGAACAGCGTGCTCACGCGGGGGCTCCATTCGGCGGATCGGGGATGGTGTGCGGTCGTACGATAAGCATCGTAGTACGGCGGATGTCAAACTACGAAGCCTCTCGTACAATGGATGCTCCCGGAACGAATGTGGAGCCGCCGCCGTGACGACCGCCGCCCCCGCCCCCAGCAGCCGTGAGCTGCCGCACCCCGCGTGCGAGGAGATCCGGCTGGAGGGCGTGCTGCACGCGCTCTCCGACCCCGTGCGCCTGGGCATCGTCCACGAGCTCGCCGCCGAGGGTGTCGCGCTGGCCTGCTCGCACTTCGACGTGCCGGTCAGCAAGTCCACCACCACGCACCACTTCCGGGTGCTGCGCGAGAGCGGTGTGATCAGGCAGACCTACGAGGGCACCGCCAAGTTGAACGCCCTGCGCCGCGACGACCTGGACGACCTGTTCCCCGGTCTGCTCGACGCCCTGCTCGCCGCGGCCACCCGCCAGGCCTGTCTCTTATACACA
>KL568656.1:14130-15716 GCA_000715605.1 Streptomyces speibonae
GCGGGTCTGACCGCCCCCGGAGGCCACGCACTCCGCTGACAGGGTGCCGTCCGCCGGACGAGGAGCGTGTTCCTCCGGAGAGAAACTGATCACACGGTTACGTTGCGTGTGTGCTTGAGGCGTCCTTTCTTCAGCTTTCCGATCGCTCTCCGGCAGAGAGCGCGGTGTCCGTGTGGCCCGCGTGGGAGGTGCGGGAGGGGGAACGGGCGACCCGGTGGCTCCATGTGCGGCTGGCCTTCGGCGACGGGGCCAGGATCGACGCGCTCGCGACGGTGTGCGAGGGGTGGGTCTGCGTCGAGGACGTACAGGCCCGGCCCGCACTCACCCTCGAGGACCTGGCGGTGCTGGCCGACTGGATCGAGGGCCCGCTGGCCCGCGCCTGCGGTGCCGAGGGCGGCCCGGCCCCCGGGGACGGGGCCGGCACGGGGGCACACCGGGACGGCTCCGCCCGGCCGCGCGGGCCGGACGGGCGGCGGCTCGTGGCGCAGGCGTACCGCGCGGCCCAGGAGCAGGGTGCCGATCCCGTGCTCGCGGTGATGGACGAGACCGGGTACAGCCGGCGCGGCGCACTCCGGCTCATCGGCCGGATGCGCGACGCGGGCCTGCTGTCCCCGCGGCACGCCCGCCGCTGAGCCGCCGCGCGGCGGTGGCGGTCCGGCGCACCGTCACAAGAGGTTCCGCATCCGGTTGATCTCGCTCGTCTGCTGCGCCACCACGTCGTCCGCCATCTCCTCGACGGCGATGTTGTTGCCCTGACCCTTCACATCGGTCGCCATGGTGATCGCTCCCTGGTGATGGGCGATCATCAGCGTGAGGAACAACTGGTCGAAGGCCTTGCCGTCGGCCGCCTCGAGCTGCTTGAGCTGGGCCGGGGTGGCCATGCCGGGCATCGTCGCGTGATCGTGTGCGTGCCCCTCGTCCCGTTCCGCCTTGTCATGGCTCTTCAGCCAGCCCTTCATCATCTTGATCTCCGGCTGCTGGGCGGCGGCGATGCGCTCGGCCAGTTTGACGATCTTCGGGGATTCCGCGCGGTCCGGCACGAGGTCGGTCATCTCGAGCGCCTGCGCGTGATGCACGATCATCATCCGCGCGTACGTCACGTCGGCGGAGTTGGGGGAGTCGTCCTCCGCGCGCTGCCGCGAGGCCTCCTCGGCCGACAGGGTCCGGTTCTCCTCCCCGGGCTCCCCGGGCGCGATGACCGAAGGCCCGCTCGAAACGGCCGGCTTGGCGTCGTCCGAGCCCGAGTCGCAGCCCACGAGTCCGAGGACGGCCCAGGCGGTCAGCCCGGCGGCGACGGCGGACGGACGGGGCACACGGCGGTGGTGCACAAGGACCTCCTGTGGCTGGAAGTACCCCTCTTTGTGGAGGGCTGTTGGACACCTCGTGAGTGTCGGGCGACCGTCCTAGCACGCTTCCGCGCAACTTTGATCAAAAAACTTCCCTGACGATATCGCCCTCTGTTGGTATGTCCATGCTCAGACGATACTGCCGGTGCCAAAGCCGTTCCGAAGTGAACGGAACCAGGGAGGAAACAGTGATCCTGTTGAGAGATTCCCGAACGCGGCGCAGACGACTGGGAGTTGCCG
>KL568656.1:15974-16492 GCA_000715605.1 Streptomyces speibonae
GCCCTGCTCACCGCCGCGCCGGCCGCGGCGATCCCCGACCCCGGGGACTCGCCGGCCGACGGCAAGGAGGTCTCGCGCAGCGACCAGGCCGAGGCGCGCGAGGCCATCGAGAGCGGCGAGATCCCGGGCCAGGACGAGGTCGTCCACTCCGACAACATCAAGCACGTGGCCCACATCCCCAAGGACGTGCTGTCCGGCACCAATTCGGACCTGGCCTTCCAGGGCCGGTACGCCTTCGCCGGGAACTACGACGGCTTCCGCATCTTCGACATCCGCAACCCCAAGGCGCCCAGAACCGTGGCTCAGGTACTGTGCCCCGGCTCGCAGAACGACATCTCCGTCTCCGGCAACCTGCTGTTCCTGTCCACCGACTCCTCGCGCAGCGACAGCAGTTGCAACAGCACCACGCAGCCGGCGACCGAGAAGTCCTCGTGGGAGGGCGTGAAGGTCTTCGACATCAGCGACAAGCGCAACCCGCGCTACGTCGCCGCCGTCGAGACCGCCTGCGGCTCGCCCAC
>KL568656.1:16681-17835 GCA_000715605.1 Streptomyces speibonae
CAGAGATGTGTATAAGAGACAGCCCACACGCTGGTGCCCGAGCGCAAGAACGTCTACGTGTACGTCTCCTCGTACTCGCCGAACGCGGCCTACCCCGACTGCCAGCCGCCGCACGACGGCATCTCCGTCATCAAGGTGCCGCGCAAGGCCCCGCACAAGGCCGCGGTGGTCGCCTTCCCGGTGCTGTTCCCGGGTGAGGGCCCGGACGGCGGCGGCAACCCGGGCGGGCCCACCAACCCGGGTGTCTCCAAGACCACCGGCTGCCACGACATCACCGTGCTGCCGTCCAAGGACCTGGCCGCCGGTGCCTGCATGGGCGACGGGATCCTGTTCTCCATCCGGAACCCGGAGCGTCCCCGGGTGATCGACCGGGTGCAGGACAACGTCAACTTCGCGTTCTGGCACTCGGCGACCTTCAACCAGAAGGCGAACAAGGTCGTCTTCACCGACGAGCTGGGCGGTGGCGGCGCCGCCACCTGCAACGCGGAGATCGGCCCGAACCGCGGCGCGGACGGCATCTACGACATCATCGGCAAGGGCGACCGCAGCAAGCTGGTCTTCCGCAGCTACTTCAAGATCCCGCGGCACCAGGCGGACACCGAGAACTGCGTCGCCCACAACGGCTCGCTCATCCCGGTCCGGGGCCGTGACCTGATGGTCCAGGCCTGGTACCAGGGCGGCGTCTCCGTCTGGGACTTCACCAACTCCGCCAAGCCCAGGGAGATCGCCTACTTCGAGCGCGGACCGCTGACCACCGACAGCATCGTCACCGGCGGCTCCTGGTCGGCGTACTACTACAACGGCTACATCTACTCGAACGACATCGCCAAGGGCTTCGACGTCCTGAAGATCGACGACCGGCGCACGGACCCGGCCCGCGGGGTCCACCTGCGTGAGCTCAACGTGCAGACACAGCCGGACTACTTCGACTGAGCGTCCGGCTCCGTCGCGAAGAACCGGGCCATGTCCGTCCGGTCCTTCCCTTCCGTCCCGCCGGGCACCTCGGTGTCCGGCGGGACGCCCATGTCCCAGTCGAGCCGGTAGCGCTTGAACAACTCCGCGCGCAGGACCGGCACGGGCATCGGCGCACCCGGCATCAGGGCCGCGTAGACGGCGCCCATCAGCAGCGCCCGCAGCATCGGATAGTCGGACTC
>KL568656.1:18074-18284 GCA_000715605.1 Streptomyces speibonae
GCCCGCAGCATCGGATAGTCGGACTCGACGTCGCTGGAGCCGTGCCGGGCGACGGTGTCGCTCAGCAGCTCCGCCAGGCGCCGCTGCTCGGGGCAGGGCACGAATCCCTCGGCCTGCAGCAGTCCGGCCATGTGCTGGCGCATCAGTACGGGGCGGTCCCGCGCCAGACCCAGGACCGCGTCGATGGCCCGCGCCATCCGCTCCCGGCCG
>KL568656.1:18549-18970 GCA_000715605.1 Streptomyces speibonae
CTCCCGGCCGTCGTCCGTGCACGGCTCGCGCTCCAGGGCCTCCTCCAGCGTCCGGTGCATCAGCCGGTGCACGGCGGACTGCACGAGCTGGCGCTTCCCGGGGAAGTAGTACGAGACCAGCCCCCGGGCGGAACCCGCCCGGTCGGCTATGTCGCTGAGCGTCGTCGCCTCGTACCCGTGCTCGCTGACCAGCTCGACGGCGGCGTGCAGGAGCCGCTCCTTCGAACGCCTCCGCAACTCTTCATTGACCAGGGCGCTGCGCGGGGACATGCTGGACTCCTGCGTTGACTGGCTGCCAGCCAACTATACTCAACGCGTGCGGCCGGGCCTTCGGGTCCGGTCCTGGCTGCTGTCCGTCTCGGGCGACGCGGGGGATCGTCCGAGGCGGACGGCCCGGGCCTGGGCTCCGCCGGGCGAGCGG
>KL568656.1:19232-19877 GCA_000715605.1 Streptomyces speibonae
GCCAGCCGCCCACGACGTCCGTCGGCCAGTGGTCGCCCAGCCAGACACGGGTGAGGCCCACCCCGGTCACCGAGACCACCGCCACGGCCAGCGCCGTGCGCCACAGGGCGCGGTCCACCCCGTGCCGGTGCAGGAGCCACAGCAGCAGGCCGCACACGAGCGTCGCGGTCATGGCGTGCCCCGAGGGGAAGGCCGCGTACTGCGCGGAGTCGACCGGGTCCGGCCACACCGGGCGGTCCCGCCCCACCACGGCCTTCAGACCCTGCTGCACGGCCGTCCCGAGGGCCACCGTCAGCACCAGCCACCCCGCGGTCCACCGGTCCGCGTACCACGCCAGCAGCCCCGCCGCCACCGCGCACAGCACCCGCATCGTCCACGGGTCCCAGACCCAGTCCGTCAGGATGCGGGCGGCCTCGGTCAGCCCGGGTTCCGCCACGGCCCAGCGGTGGGTGGTGGCCGAGATGTCGCCGTCCAGGCCGAGCAGGGGTCTCCACTCGACGGCGACCAGGGCCAGCAGCAGCGCCGAGCACAGGGCCAGTGCTCCGGCGTACAGCGTGGCGGGGCGGTGCTGCGGCGGCCGGGGCGGGGAATCGGTGCGGGGGGTGCTCATGAGGTGATCCTTGTCGACCGGCGGGGTCCGGTGCC
>KL568656.1:20129-20423 GCA_000715605.1 Streptomyces speibonae
GGTCCGGTGCCAGTCATGCCACCGCCGCCGGCCCGGCACGGCCCGCGGACTATCCCAGTGCCCGCAATCCTGGTGCGAACGCCACCAGCACGGGCACCACCGGCACCAGCGACGCGACGGCGGTCAGCCGCAGCCGCCGCCACGGGGGCAGCCGGTCCTCGGGAGTGAGCAGCCGGTTCACCCGGGCCGGGACCTGCGCCTGTGGCTCGGGGTGCGGCCCGGGGCCGAACACGCCGCGGTGCTCGTTGAGTTCCACCAGGGCCAGGGCCGTGGTCAGCCTGCCGAAGCGGCGGG
>KL568656.1:20659-24104 GCA_000715605.1 Streptomyces speibonae
GTTCGACGAGCCGGTGCATCTCCTCGCGGAACGCCGCGAACACCGGCACCTGCGGGAAACCGCCCGCCAGCGCGGACGAACAGTGCAGCAGCCAGTCGTGCCGGGCCCGGGCGTGCCCCCGCTCGTGGGCCAGCACCGCGTCCAGCTGCCTGCCCTTCAGCCGGTGCAGCGCGGCCGTGGTGACGACCAGCCGGGGCGGGGTGCCGGGCAGCCACCACGCGTCGGGCCGCTCGCCCTCCAGGACCACGAGCCGGTCGGTGCCCGGCTCCTCTCCCGGCAGCATCGGGGCGCGCAGCCGCAGCTCGGCCCGGCGGGCCCGGCGCCGCGCACGAGCCCGTACGATCTCCCGGACCAGCATCGCGGCGCTCCACAGGCCGCCGCACGCCAGTGCCACCGCGGTGGTCTGCGCCCAGAGCCCCGACGTCCCGAGGGAGTACGCCTCCACGACCGCGCCCGGCGCGGTGGCGAACACCTGGCCGCCCACCGCGTGCCAGGCGGCCGCCGCGCTGAACGTCATCGACAGGGCGCAGCACAGCAGGACGGCCGCGATCACGCACTGCCACGCCCACAGCGCCACCACCGGCTCCCGGTCCGGCCAGTCGGCCCGGGCGAGCAGCCGGGGACCCACGACGGCGGTCAGGACGCCGAGCATCAGCAGGACCGCGGGGAGGATCATGTCTGCAGCCTATGAGCGCGGGCCGCCGCGGGGTACGGGAGCGGCACCCGAAGTGACGCAGACAACGCCCGCGGCGCGGCCGCCGGGCCTCCCTCACATCATCAGCAGCATCGCCACCATCGCGAGACCCATGGACAGCCGGCAGGCCCGCGCCAGCTCCGGCCGGTCACCCCAGCCGGGCTCCGGGCCGCTCCCCGCCGGCGCGGTCACGGGCACCAGACGTGCGCCCGCCACCAGCACATACGCGGCGAAGTACACCAGCAGGGCCCCGGTGAGCAGAGGTATGCCCGCGCCGCCGGGACCACCCGCCGGGTGTCCCTGCGCGTGTCCGGGAGCCGCGGAGGCCATGGTCACGGCCATGTACACCATCGCCCCGGCACCGACCAGATGGTGCAGATGGCGGACGCCCGAGCGGGCCGCCCACAGCGCGTGCAGGCCGGCCGCCGCGAACACCGCGGCGTGCGCCGGCCAGGCCCAGGGCGGCGGGGTGAACGCCGTCGCGGGCACGGCCATCACCGCCATGCCGAACCCCATGAGCGCCTCGCCGCCCGCGGCCCTGCGCTGCTCCTCCACGGAGCTGCGCATCCGCAGCAGACAGTACGCACCGGTCGCCGCGCACAGCGCGACCAGCAGCCACCCCGACGACCCCGCTCCGTGCACACCCACCCCCCTCGACCCCGTACGGCGGTCGGTCACGAACTGCCCGCCCCCGACACCGGCCACGCGGGCGCACGGAGGTACACGGGGAGTGCTCGGGGGAGCACACCGCCGGGCAGAGCCGGCGATCCCCGCACGGCACACACGGAGGATCCACGGCCATCGGCGGCGTCACCCGCTGGGCCGCCCTCCCCCGGCAGGCGGACCACCCCGCGCCGGCCGTGAGCCGGCCCAGCGGACGGTCCGCGAGACCTGCTCCTCAGACGTGCGCCTCACCGATGCCTGCCGGACGGGACACGGGCGACGCAAGCCTGCCCGGACGGCTCGTCCGCGGGACATGCCGTGCAGTCCGGTTCGGGCGGCACGGAACTCGGTGCGTCACGCCCCGCGCGCGTGACGGTGCCCTTGGGCCCGCGCCCCCTCGCGGTGCTCACCGTTCGGCCCGGTACACGCCGAACATCGCCCCCTGCGGGTCCCGGAGCACCGCGATGCGCGGCCGTTCCGGGTGGGAGACGGGCTCCATCAGCACCGTGCCCTCCACCGTCGTGGTGGTGACCGCGGCGTCGTCCACGTCGTCCACGGCGAAGTACGGCAGCCAGTGCGCCGGCACCTCGTGCGGGAACTTCTCGTCCATCGTCACCATGCCGCCGAAGTCCGCGCCGTCGACTCCCCACCGGGGATAGCGCAGGGACGGGTCCACGCTCCAGCCGAACACGGTGGTGTAGAAGGACACCGCCTGCCGCGGCGCGCGGGTGAGCAGCTCCACCCAGCCCAGGGACCCCGGGACGTCGAACACCCCGGCGCCCGGGAAGGTACCCGCCTGCCACAGCTGGAACACGGCTCCGGCCGGGTCCGCGGCCACCGCGGAACGCCCCGCGTCGAACACGTCCGTTGGGCCGAGCAGCGGCTGCCCGCCGGCCGCACCCACCGCGCGCAGGGCCGCGTCGGCGTCGGCCACCGCGAACGACACGGTCCACGCGACCGGCTGGGACTCCTGGTACAGCGGGGTCAGCCCGGCGACCGGGGCGTCGCCGAGACGGGCCATCGTGCAGCCGCCGGCCTCCTGCCGCTGATCCGTCTCGGGGCGCCAGCCGAACAGCCGCGTGTAGAAGCGCGCGGCCGACTCGGGGTCGGTGGTGCCCAGCTCGGCCCAGCAGGGCCCGCCGGTGACCGGTGCGGACAGTTCCATGGCGCTCCTTCCGTCCCTCCAGCACGCTAAGGCCGGCCCCCGGCCCCGGCCATCCGGCGCGAAAGCGGCTGGCGCCGGCCGGCGGTCCGGCCGTACCCTCGCCCCGTACCGCACCGCGTGGCGGCCCCCGGCTCCCTCACCCTGCCCGGAGGTACCCCGTGCCCGCGCTCGCCGTACGCCCCTTCCGCCGCACCGACCGCGACCAGCTCACGGACCTGGTCAACACGCATGTCGCGGCCGTCGTCCCCGGCGTCTCCGTCTCCGTGAACACCGTCCTGGGCGACCTGGAGCGCCAGCCCGGCGAGGTCGTCACGGACCCGTGGGTGGCCGAGCGGGCGACGCTGGTCGCCGAGCGGCGCGGACAGGTCGTCGCCGGCGCCCATCTGCTGCGCTACCGCGCCGACGCCGAGGTCGGCGAGAGCTACCGGGACGCCGGGGAGATCGACTGGTTCGTGTGCCGCCCGCCGACCTCGTTCCTGCCGGACGCCGGGGACGCCGGGCACCTCCTGATGCGGGCCTGCCTGGCCCTGCTCGCCCGCTGGAACGTCCGCGTCCGTTACGCGGACGGTGCCCTGCCGGCCCCCGTCGTGTACGGACTGCCCCGGAACTGGCCGCATGTGCGGGCCGTCTACGAGGGCGCCGGCTTCCGGCACGTCGGGGACACCGAGGTGATCCTCCTGGCCCGCGTGGCCGACCTGCCGCGGGAGGAGCCCGGTGCGGACATCGCCTTCCGGCGCACCGTGGGGGAGTGCGGCACCCGCTTCACGGCGTACACGGACGGCGATGCCCGAGGCTTCATCGAGGTCGACACGGCACTGGCCCGCCCCGAACGCCTCACGCGGGCCGCCGGCCTCGCCGACATCGGCAACCTGCACGTCGAGCCCGCCGCCCGGGACACCGGCCTGGAGGAGCGGCTGCTGGCC
>KL568656.1:24302-25766 GCA_000715605.1 Streptomyces speibonae
CCTGTGCGGCGTGGACCGTCTGGCCGCCTACGAGCCGGAGACCGACCACGCCGCGCTCGACCGGCTCACCCGCGCCGGCTTCGACGAGCTGACCCGCACCGACCGCGGCTGGGAGCACCGTCCGGACTGAACGGCCGCCGTCAGATCCCCGGCCGGTACCGCAGCGGATGGTCGGCCGGGACCTCGACGAGGACGATCGGCGTCCCGTCCGGATCCGCGATCCACATCTCGATCAGCCCCCAGGGCTCGCGCACCGGGGGACGGACGATGTCGACGCCCCGGGCGGTCAGCTCCTCGTGCGCCGCTTCGAGGTCCTCGACCTGGAGCCACAGCCGGAGGTCCGGCGACGCCGCGCCGGTGGCGTCCGAGCGGCCCGAGAGCTCCAGGAACCCGCCGCCGAGGAAGTAGACGGTGCCGCGCTCGGGTCCGGTGCCGAACTCGCGGTGGACGGCCAGGCCGAGCTGTCCGCCGTAGAAGGCGCGGGAGCGCTCGGGATCGGTGGGGCGGAGCAGGACGCGGCTGCCCAGTACATGCACCATGCGGCCGAGCGTAGTGGCCGGGTTACTCTCGTCCCCGTCCGAGCCACGCCGCGGGCGACGCACACGAGCCGGGAGACCTGCCCATGGAATCCGCCACCGACACCGCCACCGCACTGTCCTTCCGGGACGCCACCGAGGCCGACGTGGACGCCCTCGTCGCGCTGATCGAGTCGGCGTACCGCGGAGACTCCAGCAGGGCCGGGTGGACCACCGAGGCGGACATCCTGCACGGGCAGCGGACCGACCCGGAGGGCGTGCTTGAGGTCGTCAGGTCCCCCGGCAGCCGGCTGCTGACGGTCGAGCGCGAGGGCCGGATCGTCGCCTGCTGCCAGCTCGAACACCGCGGTGCGCACGCCTACTTCGGGATGTTCGCGGTCAGCCCCGACCTCCAGGGGGCGGGACTCGGCCGGACGGTCCTCGCTCAGGCCGAGCGCCGGGCCCGCGAGACCTGGGGCGCGGACGAGATGCACATGACGGTCATCTCCGTACGGGAGGACCTGATCGCCTGGTACGAGCGCCGCGGCTACCGCCGCACGGGAGAGATGACCCCCTTCCCGTACGGCGACGAGCGCTTCGGCATACCGCAACGCGACGACCTGCGGTTCGAACTCCTGGTGAAGCGGCTGGCGTGAGGCTCCCGCTCCGCACGCGCCGGAGGGGGCGGCTGTGCGGCGAAGCAGTGCCCCGCCGTGGGGCTCACGCGGTGAAGCGGCCCGTGCGTTTGATCTCCGGATAGTCGGTGGTCGCCCCGTCGAGTTCCAGCGCGCGGACCAGCCTGAGGTGGTCCTGGGTGTTGACCACCCAGCCGTGGATGGCCAGATCCGCCTTCCGCGCCCGCTCCACGATCTCCAGGGTGAGCCGGCGGATGTTGAGGCAGACGGTCGAGGCGCCGGCCGCGACCGCCCGCTCCACGACGTCCGTGCCG
>KL568656.1:25975-30131 GCA_000715605.1 Streptomyces speibonae
CCCGCTCCACGACGTCCGTGCCGTAGCGGCTGGCGACCAGCGCCGTGCGCACCCCGGGCACCAGCCGCGCGATCTCGGTGATCGCCTCGTCGTGGAACGAGGCGACCTCCACCCGCCCCGCCAACTGCCGCTCGTTCATCACCTCCGCCAGCGCCCGCGCCGCCCGGACGTCCTTGACCTCGGCCTGGAGCGGGGTCCTGACGGCCTCCAGGACCTCGTCGAAGAGGGGGATGCGCTCGCCCTGCCCGGCGTCCAGGGCGCGCAGTTCGTCGAGTGTCCGCTCGGCGACGAGACCCGTGCCGTCCGTCGTGCGGTCCACGGTCGTGTCGTGCATGACGACGAGAGCGCCGTCCTTGCTCAGATGCAGATCGAGTTCGATGACGTCCAGACCCGCCTCCTGGGCGGCGACGAAGGACCGGAGGGTGTTCTCGGGGGCGACACCCATGACTCCGCGGTGACCGATGGTGAGGAAGTTCAAGGTTCCACTCGCTTCCGTCGACAGCGGCGGGGGGCCGCGTCCCTGCGGCCCTCCTGGACCGTATCGCCTGTGACCGCGCCGTCCAGAGGCTGAACATCGATTGCACACAGCGCCGTCCAGTCGGGGGTTACGCAGTAAAAAATGCGGTGAACAGTGGGGTGTGGCAGGATAATTTCCGGAGGTGCCCCTTGCTGGGAGAAACCCTCTATGTATACGGTCCTCTTACGCGAGGTTCTCCCGTGGAGGATGGGACATGACGGAAATTCTTGTGCAGGTGGGTGCTGAGGGACGGGTTCCTTCGGCGACCAGGGTGATCGAGCACCCGGCATGGCCCGTGCTCAAGGATGCCGTGGAGCGGATCCGGCCCTGGCAGTCCAAGGACGGTTCGATCGACTTCGACACCGACGGCGCCCCGCGGCGCGCCGACGCCGAGCGTGTGGTGCACGAGGTGATCGGCGCCGTCGAGGAGCTCTCCCCGCTGCTCCCGCACGACCGCGCCTACCACGAGGCCCTGGCCAAGGACCTGGCCCGCTGGGCCGAGGGCGGCTTCGAGGTGCCCGACTTCCTCGACTCGCTGCTGGCCTTCCAGCCCGCCGCGAACCGCGAGGACGGCCTCCAGCACCTGGTCGTCTTCCCGATGTACACCCAGAACGGCAACCCCGACCGCAATCTCGAGGCGGTCGTGCTGCGCATGGTCTGGCCCGACTGGCTGGCCGAGCTGGAGCGCACCCGTTACGACAACCCGCTGTTCTGCGGCATCACCTTCGAGGACTTCACCGCGGGCTACGACACCAACTCCGCGGTCCTCTTCCCCGAGACCATCGCCGTGCGCGAGGCCCCCGAGCGCTTCACCTGGGGCGGCATCTTCTGCGACCGCGAGGCGGCCCGTTTCCGCCGCGTCACCGCGGCCGCCGTCGACATTCTCGGCCTGGAGCTGCCCGAGGACGTCGCCGCCATGGTGCACGACCAGAAGCGCTGCGAAGAGGCGTTCGTGCTGTGGGACATGGTCCACGACCGCACCCACAGCCACGGCGACCTGCCGTTCGACCCGTTCATGATCAAGCAGCGCCAGCCGTTCTGGATGTACGGCCTGGAGGAGCTGCGCTGCGACCTCACCGCCTTCAAGGAGGCCGTGAAGCTCGCCGGCGAGGGTGTCCCGCAGGCCCGTGACGTGCAGGTCGCGGTGCTCTTCGACCGCATGTTCCGCTTCCCCGTCACCGGTGAGCGCAGGCGCAACTACGACGGCCTCGGCGGCCAGCTGCTCTTCGCCTACCTGCACAAGCACGACGTCGTCCGCTGGACCGACAACAAGCTCTCCATCGACTGGGAGCGCGCCCCGCAGGTCACCAACCAGCTGTGCGCCGAGATCGAGACGCTGTACCGCGACGGCATCGACCGCCCCAAGCTCGTCCACTGGTTCGCCGGGTACGAGCTGGTCTCGGCCTACCTCTCCCCGCACCCGGGCTCCAAGTGGGCCAAGGGCCCCGACGCCCTCGACCTGACGCTGCCCCCGCGCAAACTCGTCGATGACGTGCTTCCGGACGAGTTTCCGCTGAGCATGTTCTATGAGGCACTGTCCAAGAAGCTGAAGAACGTGATCGCGTCCACCAAGGGCATCACGGCGGACACTGCCGAGCGGGTCGCCGCGTGAGCGATCTCGTTCACAACACTGCTCAGGAGGCGAACATCATGGGGAACGGGGCGCTCGACGGTGCGGTGATCGCGGTGGCCGGCGCGGGAGGACCCGCGGGACGGGCGGCGCTGCTGAGGCTGGCCGATGCGGGGGCGACGGTCGTCGGCTCCGACAACGACCCGGAGCGGCTGGCGGAGGCGGTCGACGCGGCACGCTACGCGCACGGCGGCGCCACCGTCATCGGTGACACGGTGGACCTGCTGGACCTGGACTCCACCCGTGAGTGGGCCGCGCGGACCGAGAAGGAGTTCGGCCGGGTCGACGGCCTGGTCCACCTGGTGGGCGGCTGGCGCGGCAGCGAGACCTTCACCAAGACCAGCGTGGACGACTGGGACTTCCTGGAGCTGCTGCTGGTGCGCACGGTGCAGCACACCACCCTCGCCTTCCACGAGGCGCTCCAGCGCAGCGACCGCGGCCGGTACGTCCTGATCAGCGCGGCCGGCGCGACCAAGCCCACCGCGGGCAACGCCGCCTACGCCGCCGCCAAGGCCGCCGCCGAGGCGTGGACACTCGCCCTGGCCGACTACTTCCGCAAGGCCGGGGGCGAGCAGGGGCCGACGTCGGCGGCTGCCATCCTGGTGGTGAAGGCGTTGGTGCACGACGCGATGCGTGCCGACCGCCCCAACGCGAAGTTCGCGGGCTTCACGGACGTCAAGGACCTGGCCGAGGCCATCGTCGGGGTCTGGGAGAAGCCCGCCGCGGAAGTGAACGGAAACCGTCTGTGGCTGACCGAGAAGCCGTGAACCCACCCAGGACCGACGCGCGTCGTCATCACGACCCGGACGTCCGCGGTTTCGCCAGCGACAACTACGCCGGGGCCCACCCGGAGGTGCTCGCCGCCCTGGCCGTGGCCAACGGCGGGCACCAGGTCGCGTACGGCGAGGACGCGTACACCGAGAACCTCCAGCAGGTGATCCGCAGCCACTTCGGACCGACCGCCGAGGCGTTCCCGGTGTTCAACGGGACCGGCGCCAATGTGGTGGCGCTCCAGGCCGTCACCGACCGCTGGGGCGCGGTGATCTGCGCCGAGAGCGCCCACATCAACGTGGACGAGGGCGGTGCGCCGGAACGGGTCGGCGGGATCAAGCTGCTCACCGTGCCCACGCCGGACGGCAAGCTCACCCCGGAGCTGATCGACCGGCAGGCCTACGGCTGGGACGACGAGCACCGTGCGATGCCGCAGGTGGTCTCCATAGCCCAGGCCACCGAGCTGGGCACGGTATACACGCCCGACGAGATCCGCGCCATCTGCGAGCACGCCCACGCCCACGGCATGAAGGTGCATGTCGACGGCTCCCGGCTGGCCAACGCCGCCGCCACGCTGAACGTGCCGCTGCGCACCTTCACCAACGCGGTCGGCGTCGACCTGCTCTCGCTCGGCGGCACGAAGAACGGAGCCCTCTTCGGCGAGGCGGTCGTCGTCCTGGAACCGGACGGCATCCGGCACATGAGGCATCTGCGCAAGCTGTCCATGCAGCTCGCGTCCAAGATGCGCTTCGTGTCGGTGCAGCTGGAGGCCCTGCTCGCCCGGGACCTGTGGCTGCGCAACGCCCGGCACGCCAACGAGATGGCGCAGCGCCTGGCCGAGGGCGTACGCGCGGTGCACGGGGTGGAGATCCTGCACCCGGTGCAGTCCAACGCCGTCTTCGCGCGGCTGCCGCACGAGGTGAGCGAGCGCCTGCAGAAGCGGTTCCGGTTCTACTTCTGGGACGAGGCGGCCGGCGACGTCCGCTGGATGTGCGCGTTCGACACCACCGAGGACGACGTGGACACCTTCGTGGCGGCGCTCAAGGAGGAAATGGCCCGCACCTGACCGCATGACTGCATGGCTGTATAAGTATGCGGTCGCCCGGAAATACATTGACCGCCGGCCGACCGCATACCTATGCTCGGACGTCATGCAGCTGATCCAGGAAACGCCGGACCTTTCCGCGTATCTCGCCGCAGATGAGGCGATCGATCACCATCATCCGCTGGTCCGCGAG
>KL568656.1:30362-30678 GCA_000715605.1 Streptomyces speibonae
GCCCCGCGGCTCGCCGCGGGGGTGGCCGACTCGTATGAGTATGCGCAGGCGGCCTTCGAGTACGTGCGCGACGAAATCCCGCACTCGCAGGACTCCGGTGACCTCCGCGTCACCTGGCGCGCCTCCGACGTCCTGGAGCGGCGCACCGGCATCTGCTACGCCAAGGCCCACGCGCTGGCCGCGCTGCTGCGGGCCGAGGACATCCCGACCGCGCTCTGCTACCAGAATCTCGGCGTCGTCCACGGCCTGGTCGCCGTGCGCTTCCGTGGCGCCTGGCACCGGCAGGACCCCCGTGGCAACAAGCCCGGCGTGGACG
>KL568656.1:30934-31373 GCA_000715605.1 Streptomyces speibonae
CCCGCTTCTCCCTGAACGGCGAGCGGCTGGCCTTCACGCCCGATCCGGAGTCCAACGAGATGGACTACCCAGTGCTGTATGCTGCACCACATCCGGTCGTCCTGAACGCCCTCAGGGCCGCCACCGACCGGCCGCACCTGTGGCGGACGCTGCCCACCGCACTCCGAGACCAAGGCGGGTCATGACCTTCACACCGACCGTGTCCGACGCCGTGCGCGCCCTCGCACCCGGCTTCACCCACGTCACCGTCGAAGCACACGGTCTGGTCAACGGACCCAGTACGGACGCGAGTTCCGCGCTGCTCGACGACGCGGCAGGCCGGCTCGCCGAGCGCCTGCGGGGACGGGCGCCGCACGAGGACCCCCACATGGCGGCCTGGCGGGCGGCCTACACGGCGTTCGGCTCCAAGCCGTCGCGCACCCGCAACTCGGCCGAGGCG
>KL568656.1:31587-32867 GCA_000715605.1 Streptomyces speibonae
GATGTGTATAAGAGACAGACCCTGACGGAGGCGGGACTGCCCCGGATCAATCTCCTCGTCGACCTCTACAACGCGGTGAGCGTCGCCCACCTGATCCCGGTGGGCGGCGAGGACATCGACCGCGTCCGGGGCGGGATGCGGCTCGTGCGCGCCACCGGCGAGGAGGACTTCGTCACCGTCGCCGGGGGAGAGGAGACGGTCGAACACCCCGACCCCGACGAGGTGGTGTGGCGCGACGACGCCGGCGTGACCTGCCGCCGCTGGAACTGGCGCCAGGGCCCGCGCACCCGGCTCACCGAGGAGACCGTCTCGGGCGTCTTCCTGCTGGAGGGCATGGCGCCGCTGCCGGTCCCCGAGCTCGAGAGGGCGGCCGCGGAACTCGCCGGCCTGCTGGAGAAGTTCAGCCCCGGCGCACGCGTCACGGTGCACCCCACCGCCTGACCGGCCCCGGGCGGGCCGACGGCGGCGGGGTCAGTGCGCCTCGGCCTGGCGGACCTGCTCCGGGGTCGGCGCGGTGCCCCCGAGGTGGGCCGGCATCCACCAGGTGTCGTCCGGCCCCTTGGGCCGCACCGGATACGCGCGCTGCGCCGCCTCCAGCAACTCCTGGACCCGCTCGCGCAGTTGACGCGTGATGGCACCCGCGTACTTGTCCCTGGACGCCTCGATGGCCTCGCCCACGCGGATGGTGATCGGCGTGTGGCTGCGTCTGAAGTTGCGCGGGTGGCCCTTGGTCCACAGCCGCTGCGTGCCCCACACCGCCATCGGGATCAGCGGCACGCCCGCTTCCTGCGCCAGGCGGGCGGCACCGGACTTGAAGCTCTTCAGCGTGAACGACTGAGAGATCGTGGCCTCCGGGAAGACGCCGACGATCTCACCCGACCGCAGCGACCGCAGCGCGTGCTCGTACGCCGCCTCGCCCTGCTCACGGTCCACCGGGATGTGCTTCATGCCGCGCATCAGCGGACCGGAGACGCGGTGGCGGAAGACCGACTCCTTCGCCATGAAGCGCACGAGCCGCTTCTGGGGGAGAGCCGCCAGGCCGTTGAAGACGAAGTCCAGGTAGCTGATGTGGTTGCTCACCAGCACGGCGCCGCCCGTGCGCGGGATGTTCTCCGAACCGCGGCAGTCGATCTTGAGGTCCCACACCTTGAACAGGGCGCGGGCGAAACCGACGACGGGCCGGTAGACGAGTTCTGCCATGGGCGGGTAAGGACCCTTCCTTACTCTGCCTGGGAAGGGGGCTCCCAGTCGAAGTTACGGAGCCGTAGGTTTTACGGCTT
>KL568656.1:33117-37041 GCA_000715605.1 Streptomyces speibonae
TTGTCGCAGATGCTGCCCCAAGAACGGCCGGTGAACCAGCCCTGACGCCCCTCGACGGCGAGATTCTCGTCACGTCCGCCCCGGCCCACCTCGCTCTTTGTGCGGACCCCGGGAATGCGCGCGGCCCTTCAGGTGCTGGAAACGGCTGACGGGACAGCCAGGGCGGGAGAGATCGAGTGCGGAGTCCGAGCGGAGCGGAACGGCCCGGGGCGAGTGCGCCGCCGGCGGAACTGCGAGCCGAAGTGGGTGACCGGCTGGGCGAGCGCGCCACCCTGGTGCAGTTCTCCAGCGCCTTCTGCGCACCGTGCAGGGCGACCCGCCGTGTGCTCGACGAGGTGGCCGGGCTGGTGCCCGGCGTGGCCCACGTGGAGATCGACGCCGAGGCAAGCCTGGACCTCGTGCGCCGCCTGGGGATCGTCAGGACGCCGACCGTACTGGTGCTCGACGCGGCCGGCCGGGTCGTACGGCGCGCGACCGGGCAGCCGCGCAAGGCGGACGTCATCGCCGCGCTCGGGGAGGCGGTGTGAGCGCGGCCGGGACCACGGTGAGGCATCTCCCACATCACGGGACCGACTTGACGGTGCATGCCACCCGTCGTCAGCCTGACCCCATGCCCACGGAACTCCTTCGCCCCCGGCGGGTACCCGGCCGCCCGGCGGCCGCCGCCCCTGCCGCGCGCGTGCGCCGGCCGGGACGGTGAGCAGCCGCGAACCCGCTCGACGTCTCCCGCAGAAGGACAGTTCCATGACGGCCCCGTCCGGCCTCGGCACCGCCCGGCCCGCCTCGCCCGACCTGTTGCGCTCCGTCTTCCGCAGGCATGCCGCCGGTGTGGCGGTGATCACGGCGCGCGGCCACCGGGGCCCGGTCGGCTTCACCGCCACCTCGCTCGCCTCGGTCTCCGCCGAGCCCCCGATGCTGTCCTTCGGGATCGGTACGGGCGGCTCCAGCTGGCCCGTGATCGCCACGAGCGACCACGTCGGCGTGCACCTTCTCGGGGAGCACCAGCAGGAGCTGGCGGCGACCTTCGCGCGCAGCGGCGCCGACCGGTTCGGCCCGGCCACCGCCTGGCGGGAGGGGCCGGAGGGCGTCCCCGTCCTGGACGGCGTTCCGGCCTGGATGGTGTGCGAGGTCGTGGCGCGCGTGCCCGCCGGCGACCACCGGATCGTGGTTGCCGAGGTCCTGCTGGGCGACCCCTCAGGACACGGCCGTCCGCTCGTCTACCACCAGGGACGTTTCCGCGCGCTGCGCGACTGAGCCGGGGCCCTCCCTGGTCGCGGACCCGTCGAGTTCCGGTTACGCTGCGTTGCGAAGGTCACAGTTCAAAGCGCTTGCTTAGCGGGAAAGAACTGGGTGTACTGACGAGTAATATTCGTTCGGAGCGTGGGCCGCCCCGACCGGGATCGCCCGCTTCAGGCGCCTATGCTGCCTGAAGGCAGGCAGCCAGAAATGACGATGCAGTAGGAGAGCCGGCGTGAGCTTGAGGATCGTTGTCACTGTGAAGTACGTGCCCGACGCCACTGGCGACCGGCACTTCGCCGATGACCTGACCATCGACCGTGACGATGTGGACGGTCTGCTCTCCGAGCTGGACGAGTACGCGGTGGAACAGGCGCTGCAGATCTCGGAGAACTCCGACGACGACGTGGAGATCACCGTGCTCACGGTGGGCCCGGAGGACGCCAAGGACGCGCTGCGCAAGGCGCTGTCCATGGGCGCCGACAAGGCCATCCACGTCGAGGACGACGATCTGCACGGCACCGACGCCATCGGCACCTCCCTGGTCCTGGCCAAGGCCGTCGAGAAGGCCGGGTACGACCTGGTCATCTCCGGCATGGCCTCCACCGACGGCACCATGGGTGTCGTGCCGGCGCTGCTCGCCGAGCGTCTGGGCGTGCCGCAGGTGACCCTGCTGTCCGAGGTGTCCGTCGCGGACGGCACGGTCAAGGGCCGCCGGGACGGAGACGCCGCCTCCGAGCAGCTCGAGGCCTCCCTCCCCGCGGTGGTGTCGGTCACCGACCAGTCGGGCGAGGCCCGTTACCCGTCCTTCAAGGGCATCATGGCGGCCAAGAAGAAGCCGGTTCAGTCCTGGGACCTGTCCGACCTCGGCATCGACGAGGACGAGGTCGGCCTGGAGAACGCCTACACGGCTGTCGAGTCGGCGGCCGAGCGTCCGGCCCGCACCGCGGGCACGATCGTCAAGGACGAGGGCGAGGGCGGCAAGCAGCTCGCCGAGTTCCTCGCGAGCCAGAAGTTCATCTGAGCCGCACGGCTCGGCTCGCTTCCCGCCCCCTCACCCTTCGCAAGCAGGAGAGAAGAAGTCCCATGGCTGAAGTTCTCGTCTACGTCGACCACGTGGACGGTGCCGTCCGCAAGCCGACCCTGGAGCTGCTGACCCTGGCCCGCCGCATCGGCGAGCCGGTCGCCGTCGCACTGGGCAACGGCGCCGCCGACACCGCCGCCACGCTCGCCGAGCACGGCGCGGTCAAGGTCCTCACCCACGAGGCCGCCGAGTACGCCGACTACCTGGTCGTCCCGAAGGTCGACGCCCTCCAGGCCGCCCACGAGGCGGTCTCCCCGGCCGCCGTGCTGTTCTCGTCCTCCGCCGAGGGCAAGGAGATCGCCGCCCGCCTGGCGCTGCGCATCGGCTCCGGCATCATCACCGACGCCGTCGACCTGGAAGCCGGCGACGAGGGCCCGGTGGCCACGCAGTCGGTGTTCGCCGCGAGCTACACCACCAAGTCCCGTGTCTCCAAGGGCACCCCGGTCATCACGGTCAAGCCGAACTCGGCCGCCGTGGAGCCGGCCCCGGCGGCGGGCACGGTCGAGGCCCTGTCGGTGACCTTCTCCGACCAGGCGACCGGCACCAAGGTCACCGGCCGCACGCCGCGCGAGTCGACCGGCCGCCCGGAGCTGACCGAGGCCGCGATCGTGGTCTCCGGCGGCCGCGGTGTCAACGGCGCGGAGAACTTCGCGATCATCGAGGCCCTCGCCGACTCGCTCGGCGCGGCCGTCGGTGCCTCGCGTGCCGCCGTCGACGCCGGCTGGTACCCGCACACCAACCAGGTCGGCCAGACCGGCAAGTCGGTCTCGCCGCAGCTGTACATCGCCTCCGGCATCTCCGGTGCGATCCAGCACCGGGCCGGTATGCAGACCTCGAAGACCATCGTGGCCATCAACAAGGACGCCGAGGCCCCGATCTTCGACCTGGTCGACTACGGCATCGTCGGCGACCTCTTCGACGTCGTCCCGCAGCTGACCGAGGAGATCAAGTCCCGCAAGGGCTGATCACCCCTGTGTCCCGTCCGGGCCCCCGCGACCGCTCCGGCCGCGGGGGCCGCGGCGTTGTCACACGGTCAGCGTCGCCCGGACCGGGAGATGGTCGCTGGGGAACCGGCCGTCCACCGCGAAGGTGCTGACGGACGCCCGGTGCACCGTGACGCCCTCGGTGGCCAGGATCCAGTCGATGCGCTCACCGTCCGGCACCGGCGGCCGGTAGCCGTGGTACGTCCCGTACGCCGGCCCGCGTTCCGCGGCCGCGTCCCAGGTGTCGACGAGCCCGGCGCCGAGCAGCGTGTCGTACACCGGGTTGCCGTGCGCGGCGGCGTTGAAGTCCCCCGTCACCACGACCGGCAGCGAGCGGGCCTGCGTGGCGACGCGCTCGGCGATGAGGGCGCCGGCCCGCTCCCGCGCGTACTGGCTCGCGTTGTCCAGGTGGGTGTTGAGGACGTACAGCTCCCGGCCGTCCCGCCGCAGATCGCGGAAGCGCACGCAGGTGGCCATGCGGACGGAGGCGCCGCCCCAGGTGTTCGAGCCGATCACGTCCGGGGTGCCGGACAGCCAGAAGTGGTCGTACTCCAGCGGGGCGAGCCGCCCGGTGTCGTAGAAGACGGCCATGAACTCGCTCCTGTCTCTTATACACATCTC
>KL568656.1:37248-38194 GCA_000715605.1 Streptomyces speibonae
GCGCCCCCCGGCCCGTCCGGTGCCGATCCAGTCGTAGTTGGGTCCGAGGTCGGCCTCGATGTCGCGCAGCTGCTGGTACAGGCCCTCCTGGGTGCCCAGGACGTGCGGGCGTTCGCGGCGCAGCAGCCGCCGCATCACGGGTCTGCGGGCGGCCCAGCTGTGCGGCTCGGCCGCGCTCGCGTACCGCAGGTTGAACGACATGACGTCCAGGGAGCGGTCCGGGCGCTCGTCCGCCGAGGCGGGAGCGGCGGACAGTGCTGTGCTGGACAGCGGAAGGGCGGCCGCGGCGGCGAGCGCGCCCATCAGCACCGGACGGCGTGTGACACGGCGGTGAGTCGGCACGGACAAACGGTCCCAGACAGATGTGAACATGACCAGAGGGCGTGTGGGCCGGACCACGGGACGGTGTTGACCGGCGAGGGGTCCCCCGCTAGCGTCATTTCAACGAATTGTTGAATCCGTAGCGCGGAACTCCGGGAGGATGTCGCATGGGCCAGGGCCGGCAGGAGCGGGTGTCGACGAGTCTCCCGGAGGCCGTCACCGAGGAGATCGGAGCCCTCCTCGCGCCGGTCGACGCCGAACTCGAGCGCCGGTACCCCGGGGACCCCGGTACCCGCCAGCCCGTCCACACCGTGTACGTCCCCGCCGACGCCTTCGCCGCCGACACCCTGCGCACCTGGGGCGACCGGGCCCTCGCCGCGCTCGACGAGCACGCCCCCGACGCCGCCTCCTTCGCCGCCGTGCTGGGGCTGGACGACGCCCTGGCCGAGGACGTCCACGGACGGGTCCGGGCCAAGCTCGAGCGCGAGCCCGTCGAGGACCTGCGGATCGACTTCGAGGACGGGTACGGCAGCCGCCCCGGCGCGGAGGAGGACGCGGACGCGGCCCGCGCGGCCCGGCTCGTCGCCGAGGCGGACGCGGCGGGCGCCGCCGCCCCGTACACGGG
>KL568656.1:38367-42471 GCA_000715605.1 Streptomyces speibonae
CCGCCGCCCCGTACACGGGCATCCGCATGAAGTGTCTGGAGGCCGCCGTCCGCGACCGGGGCATCCGCACCCTCGACATCTTCCTCACCGGCCTGCTGGAGGCCGGGCGCCTGCCGGACGGGCTGGTCCTGACCCTGCCCAAGGTCACCTCCCCCGAGCAGGTCGCCGCCCTGGCCCGGCTCCTCGACGCGTTCGAGAAGGCGCGCGGTCTCGAGCCCGGCCGGATCGGCTTCGAGATCCAGATCGAGACCAGCCAGGCGATCCTCGCCGCCGACGGCACCGCCACCGTCGCCCGCATGATCCAGGCCGCCGACGGGCGCGCCACCGGCCTGCACTACGGGACCTTCGACTACAGCGCCTGTCTCGGCGTCTCCGCCGCGTACCAGGCGAGCGACCATCCGGCCGCCGACCACGCCAAGGCCGTCATGCAGGTCGCCGCCGCGGGTACCGGCGTACGTCTTTCGGACGGCTCCACCAACGTCCTGCCCGTCGGCCCCACCGCCCAGGTCCACGACGCCTGGCGCCTGCACTACGGCCTCACCCGCCGCGCCCTGGCCCGCGCCTACTACCAGGGCTGGGACATGCACCCCGGCCACCTCCCCACCCGGTACGCGGCCGTCTTCGCCTTCTACCGCGAGGGCTTCGAACGGGCCGCCGCCCGCCTCGCCCGGTACGCCGGCCACGCCGGCGGCGACGTCATGGACGAGCCGGCCACCGCCAAGGCCCTCGCCGGTTACCTGCTCCGCGGCCTGGACTGCGGCGCCCTGGACCTCGCGGAGGTCGCGCGGGAGACAGGGCTGACCCGCGCCGCCCTGGAAGGCTTCGCCTCGCCCCGGCGCGGCGGCCTGACCGCTTCGACGCAGTAGCCGGCGCCCCGCCCATTTGCCTCGTCTATCGAATCTCGATAGATTTCCATCGTGGTTCGAGTGAAGGAGAGGCGATGGGACAGCTGACCGTACTCGCGCTGCGTGCCGTGATCGTGACGCTGCTGGCGGGTTCCCTGGGCGTGCAGGCGGTGATGCTCCCGCTGCTCGCGAGCGACCTCGAGGGACTGGACCCCGAGTACCGCCACCTGCGCACCCCGCTCGTCCTCATCGTGTTCCTCGGGCTGGTGACGGCACAGACCGTCCTCGTCTGCGTCTGGCGCCTGGTGACGATGGCACGGCGGGGAACCGTCTTCTCCCACGCCGCCTTCCGCTACGTGCACATCGTGATCGGCGCGTTCGCCGCCGCGGCCCTGCTGGTGTTCGCCCTCGGCGCGGTCCTGGCGCCGGGCGAGGCCGTGGCCCCGGGCATCGTGCTCCTGCTCGGCGGGGCAGGCCTCGGGGTCCTGGGCATCGCGCTCATCGTGCTGGTCCTGCGGATGCTGCTCGCCCAGGCCGTCGCGCGCGACGTCGAGGCCTCCCGGATGCAGGCCGAACTGGCCGAGGTGATCTGATGCCGATCGCCGTCGACATCGACGTGATGCTGGCCAGGCGGAAGATGTCCGTGGGCGAACTCGCCGAACGCGTCGGCATCACGCCGGCCAACCTGGCGGTGCTCAAGAACGGCCGCGCCAAGGCGGTGCGCTTCGCGACCCTCGCCGCCCTCTGCGAAGCGCTCGACTGCCAGCCCGGCGACCTGCTGCGCTTCGTACCCGAGGAGACTCCGGCACCGGCACCCGTCCGTTCCCCCTAGGCTGTACGCCACGCACAGTAGGCGGTTCGGAGAACGGGGCGGCAGTGTCAACGGGGGAGTACGGACAGGAGTATGGACAGGCGGACGGGATCGGCCGGCTGCTGGCGGGCCGATACCGGGTCACCGCCCGGCTCGGCCGCGGCGGCATGGGCGTGGTGTGGAAGGCGGTCGACGAAGTCCTCGGCCGCGAGGTGGCGGTCAAGGAACTGCGCACCTACAGCGACGCCGCCGGACCCGAACTGGCCGACCTCGGACTGCGGATGCAGCGCGAGGCGCGGGCCGCGGCCCGGGTGCGCCACCCCGGTGTCATCGCCGTCCACGACATCGCCGAGGTGGACGGCCGCCCGCTGATCGTGATGGAGCTCATCGACGGGCCGTCCCTGGACGACGTGCTCCGCGACCGCGGCACCCTCGATCCGCGCGAGGCGGCCCGGATCGGCGCCGAGGTGATGGACGCGCTCGCCGCCGCCCACCGGGCCGGTGTGCTGCACCGCGACGTGAAGCCCGGCAACATCCTGCTCGACCGCTCGGCCCGGATCGTGCTCACCGACTTCGGCATCGCCACCATGGACGACCCCGGCGACGGCGCGGCCACCCAGCTCACCCGCAGCGGGGAGATCGTCGGCTCCCTCGACTACCTGGCGCCCGAACGCGCGCAGGGCGCCGTGCCAGGACCGGCCTCCGACGTATGGGCCCTGGGCGCCACGCTCTACGCGGCCGTGGAGGGCGCCTCGCCCTTCCGCCGCACCTCGACGTTCTCCACGCTCACCGCCATCGTGACCGAGCCGCTGCCCGAGGCACGCCGGGCGGGTCCGCTCGCCCCCGTCCTCGGGCAGCTGATGGACAAGCGGCCCGAGGCCCGGCCGGAGGCAGCGGAGGCAGGTGAACTCCTGGCGGCCGTCGCCACCGGAGCGGATGTGCCGACGGCCGCGCTGCGCCCCTCGGCACCCGCGCCCGGGGCCGGACGGACCGAGACGGAATTCGCCGTCCCCGCGGTGCCCCCGGGCTTCGGCCCGCCCGCGCCGGGAAGCCCCGCACCCGCTGCCGGCACCGCGCACCCGGTCCCGGAAACCTCCTCCGCGCCCACGAGCCCCATGAGCGCCCCCTCCGCCCCCCGCCGCAGGCGCCGCGTCCTGCTCGCCGCCCTGGCCGTCACCCTCGTCGTCACCGCGGCCGGCGTCACGGTCGCCGTCGTCAACTCCTCGGGCGGCGACACGCGCGAGGACGCGCGCGGCGGCTCCGCCCGCACCGACGCCCCGGCCCCCCCCACCACGTCCGGCGACACGGACGCCGGTGAACCCCTGGAGCCCGGAGCGGACGCGGAGCGGAGCACGGAACCGGGCACGGAGCCGTCGAAGGAGCCGGGCGCGCAGGACGGTGCCGCCGACCGCACCGATGGTCCCGCCACCCCCGACGCCGGGGAGAAGACTCCGGAGCGCGGCGGAGAGGGCGAGAAGGACGACACCGGGGACGGCGCCGGCGCACCGGGCGGCGACGGCGGCAACGACGCGCAGGAGCCGGTCTGCCACCCCATCGGCGGCGGCAAGTACAACTGCCACGTCTGGCGCACCGCCACGTCCCACACCGCCTCCGGCACCGAGGTCGGCGTCCTCAACACGGGCACCAACTACTTCTACTGCCAGCAGAACCTGGGCCGCCGGCAGAGCGAGGGCGAGTGGACCAACATCTGGTGGGCCAGGACCGACGACGACAGCGGCAACACCGACGTCTGGGTCAACGACGTCTACATCAGGGGCGGCGCCAACGACGCACCGGTGCCCGGACTTCCGTACTGCTGATTCCCCGCGTACCGCTCCAGGCCGCAGGCGGTCACCATCTTCCGCTCGGCGAACAGGCGGGTGCCCCGCGCACACAGCTCCCGGTCCGCGCGGGCCCGCGCGGAGAACTCCTCGGGCGAGGCACCGAACAGCTCCCGCAGGCCGGGGACGTCCGCCAGCAGTTCGGTGAGCAGCGGCCGCTGGCCCGGATGGGCGCGCGGGGCGCCGGTGCCGTCGCGCAGCACACCATGGCGGTTGACGTACGCGTGCGCGCCGGGCAGCACCGAGCCGTCGGCGAGCTCGATCCGCACGTCCGGCGCGGGCAGCCAGGCGCGCCGGAAGTTGCCGTCCGGCCGTGGCACGCCCTCGCTGGCGTCGATCACCCCGAGCTGCCGGGCGTCGAGCCAGAGGACGAACAGTTCGCACACCGCTCCGGGAGCGGCGACCGGTGAGTTGGACACATAGCCCATGCGGCTGACGTGCGCGGAGACGCCGATGCCGACCCCCGTCACCCGGGCGCGCACCATCGGCAGCGGCGTGATGATCCCCGACTCGGCCATCTTGTGCCGCAGCTGGCCGGGGCAGGCGTTGGAACCGACCGCCAGCACCGGGACACGGTCCTCGTACACCAGCCGGTCCAGCGGCAGCA
>KL568656.1:42674-43805 GCA_000715605.1 Streptomyces speibonae
CGCCCCCCAGCCGGTCCAGCGGCAGCAGCCGGGGCCCGTCGAGCAACCCCGAATCGCGCGGCCAGGCACCCGGGTACAGCAGCGGATGCTCACGCGGCGCCTTGTCCAGGCCCAGCGCCACCAGTGTGCGGTCCTCCTCCACCGGCACCGCCCGCTCAGTCCGCGGGGGGCAGCTCGCCGGAGCCGCGGGTGATCAGCCGGGTGGGCAGCTCGATGCGCTCCGGGGCGATGAGGGCGCCGTCCAGCTGGCGGAACAGCCGCTCGGCCGCGGTCCGGCCGAGGGCGGCCGCGTCCTGGGCGACGACCGTGACACCCGGGCTGAGCAGGTCGGCCAGCTCGATGTCGTCGAAGCCGACCAGGGCGACCGGCCGGGTGTGCTCGGCCAGCACCCGGATCACGGTGACCGTCACCCGGTTGTTTCCCGTGAAGATCGCGGTGACCGGTTCCGGGCCGGAGAGCATCTCCCGGGCCGCCCGGCGGACCCGCTCCGGGTCGGTGACGCCCAGCGACATCCAGGAGTCCGCCACCGCTATCCCCGCGTCCTCCATGGCGGTCCGGTAGCCGCGCAGCCGCTCGGCGGCGGTGTGGATCCGGGGCATGTCGCCGATGAAGCCGATCCTGCGGTGTCCGTGCGCGATCAGGTGGCTCACCCCGTCGCGGGCACCGCCGTAGTTGTCCGACACGACGACGTCCGCGTCGATGTGCCCGGCCGGGCGGTCCACGAAGACCGTGGCGACGCCCGCCTTGATCTCCGGTTCCAGATAGCGGTGGTCGTCGCCGGCCGGGATCACCACCAGCCCGTCCACCCGCCGGGCGCACAGCGCCAGCACCAGCTCCTGCTCGCGGTCGGCGTCCTCCGCGCTGGAACCGTTGATCAGCAGCGCGCCGTGGGCGCGGGCCACCTCCTCCACCGCACGGCTCAGCGGCCCGTAGAAGGGGTCCGCGAGGTCCTCCAGGACCAGGCCGATGCTGGCGGTGCGGCCCTTGCGCAGCACCCGGGCGCTGTCGTTGCGGCGGAAGCCCAGTGCCTCGATCGCCTCCTGGACGCGGCGCTCGGTCTCCGGCGTGACCCCCGGCTCGCCGTTGACCACCCGGGAGACGGTCTTGAGCCCGACGCCGGCTCGGGCCGCC
>KL568656.1:44025-44791 GCA_000715605.1 Streptomyces speibonae
GGCTCGGGCCGCCACATCCTTCATCGTCGGACGGTTGCCGTAACGGGTCCCTGGGATGCGTTCGGTGCGGCGGGTCGTCTCCGGCACGGTGTCCTGTCCTGTCCTGTCGGCTACGGGGATGCGTAGGGCCATGGGGTTGTATGAGGATGTGGCGTCGAGCATAGAGCCTGGACAACGTTGTCAGGCTCGTAGACACTGTCCCACGCACACTCCGGCCCGCACATCACCGCAGGACGGGCCGCCGCCGGTGCTCCATGTGTTGCCTCCTGGTCGCGCATGGTCGTTCTCAGGGTTTCAGATGTTTTTCTATGTTTGACGGGGAGATCCGACACTGATGCACACCGACCTCGTGGCTGCGCTCGACATCGGCGGTACCAAGATCGCCGGCGCTCTGGTGGACCGCCAGGGCCGGATCCTGGTCCGCGCCCAGCAGCCCACGCCCGCGCGCGAGGACGGTGAGACCGTGATGGGCGCGGTCGGGACGGTGCTCGCCGAACTCACCGCCTCCCCACTGTGGGGGCGCGCCGGCGCCGTCGGCATCGGCAGCGCCGGACCCGTGGACGCCTCCGCGGGCACGGTGAGCCCGGTGAACGTCCCCGGCTGGCGCGACTACCCGCTGGTCGCCCGGGTCCGGGAAGCGGCCGGGGGCCTGCCCGTGGAGCTGATCGGTGACGGTGTCGCGATCACGGCCGCCGAACACTGGCAGGGCGCCGCCCGCGGTCACGACAACGCCCTGTGCATGGTCGTCTCCACCGGTGTCGGCGGC
>KL568657.1:0-136 GCA_000715605.1 Streptomyces speibonae
CCCGCACCCCGCACCCCGCACCGACGACACAACCCCTCGCCCCTCCGCCCCGCCACCACCGCGCAGCCGGAGACACCCCGCGCGGCCCACGGCCCTCAACCACGCCCCACCGCCCGCCGATCACGGCACGGCCCGC
>KL568657.1:388-2805 GCA_000715605.1 Streptomyces speibonae
CACGGCCCGCCCAAACGCCCCGCACCCCGCACCCCGCACCGACGACGCAGCCCCTCGCCCCTCCGACCGGCCAACACCCCACCCCTGCAAGCCCGGTGGAACCCGTCAGTGGCCACCCCTGTTCTCGACGCAGGGACCCGTGCCGGGGTGGGGCTCGGCGTAGGCGCCGTGGGCCTTGACGGTCAGCTGGTCCTCCGTCACCCGGCCGGACACGCAGGCGTCCCCCGTGTGCACGCTGTAGAAGCCGTTGCCGATGTAGACACCGTGCTCCTTGCCGCAGCCGAGGCGGGCCAGGGCCGCCGCGATGCGCCGCTCGTCGAAGACGCCGTACGCGCCGGCCCCGCCCTCCTCGCGCACCTTCTCCAGCTCCGCGCGGATGAGCCGGGCCGACGCCACGCCCCAGGCCCGCCGCTCCGGGGTGAGCGAACCCTGCATGCGGTAGGCGTGGTTCTCCGCGTAGTGGGGAGCGCCGTCCCCGTTCCCGTTCTGCTCCCGGGGGGCGTCCGTGTTCCCGGTGGAGGAAGGCGACGGGGGCACGGTGGGCGGCTCGGCGGGCCGTGCGCACTTCGGCCGCGGGCTGAAGGACGGCCGGGCGCTCCCCGACGGCTCCGCGCTCCCCGACGGCTCCGCGCTCTCCGGCACCCCCGCCGCCGCCTGCCGGCCACCCGGCTCGGTCCCGCACGCCGTCAGGGTGACCGCGAGCAGCACGGCCGCGGTGACTGATCGTCTGATGGACATCCCCTCAGCATGTCGCCTCCCTCCACGGGCGTCATGAGTCCCCGTACTCATCCCCGCGATGACACCGGGTCACGACGGGGTCACGATCCCGGACTTGACACGGGACGCGCTCTTGCCACCCCCACCCCCCGGGCGTAGACCAGAGCGCACGGGACAGCGCTCGAACGTTCGGCGAAGTACGACGGAGTACGAGAACGGGGCAGTGATGCGCAGGACGAGCAGGTTCATCCGGATACGCAGGTCGCCCGACCATCATGTGACGACTCCCCGCACCCGCAGGGCCACGAGGGCCGCCGCGGCGATCGCCGCGGGCGTGCTCGCGGTGTCGCTCACCGCCTGCGGAGGCGACGACGACAGCGGCGGCGACAACGACAAGGACGGCGGGAAGGCCGACACCGGCACCACCGTCACGCTGCCCGAGCTGGACGGCCAGAGCCTGGAGGTCGCCGCCGTGTGGACCGGCGCCGAACAGGCCAACTTCAAGAAGGTCCTCGCGGAGTTCGAGAAGCGCACCGGCGCGAAGGTGACCTTCGTTCCCGCCCAGGACCCGATCATCAACTTCCTCGGTTCGAAGGTCGCGGGCGGGGCGCCGCCGGACGTGGCGATGCTGCCGCAGCCGGGCGCCATCAAGCAGGCCGTGGACAAGGGCTGGGCCAAGCCGCTGGGCGCCGAGGCGCAGGCGGAGCTGGCCAAGAACTACTCGCAGGGCTGGCAGGACATCGGCACGGTCGACGGCAAGCAGTACGGCGTCTACTACAAGGCCGCCAACAAGTCGCTGGTCTGGTACAACGCCCAGGTCTTCGAGAACGCCGGCGCGGCCGAGCCGAAGACGTGGGACGAACTGCTCACCGCCGCGCAGATGGTGTACGACTCCGGGGTCACGCCGTTCTCGGTCGGCGGCGCGGACGGCTGGACGCTGACCGACTGGTTCGAGAACGTCTATCTGTCCCAGGCGGGCCCGGAGAAGTACGACCAGCTGGCCCGGCACGAGATCAAGTGGACGGACCCCTCCGTCAAGGACGCGCTGACCACGCTCGCGGAGATCTGGGGCAAGAAGGACTATGTCGCGGGCGGCGC
Organism: Streptomyces speibonae; assembly: GCA_000715605.1. Lineage (GTDB taxonomy): Bacteria > Actinomycetota > Actinomycetes > Streptomycetales > Streptomycetaceae > Streptomyces > Streptomyces speibonae. The sequence continues at coordinate 2,204 of KL568657.1, forward strand.
CTCCGGTGCTCTGCAGACCGACTTCCCGGCGTCCGTGACGCAGACCTTCACCGGCGGCGACCAGCCCAAGGCCGCCATGGTCTACGAGGGCGACTTCGTGCAGGTCAACATCGGTGAGACCGAGGCGGAGGTGGGCACGGACGCCAAGGTGTTCCCGTTCCCCGCGGTCGGTGACACCCCGCCCGTGGTGTCCGGCGGCGACGCCGCGGTGATCCTGGAGGACTCCGAGGCCTCCCAGGCGCTGGCGACCTTCCTCGCCTCCCCGGACGCGGCGCGCATCCACGCCGGTCTGGGCGGCTACCTCTCGCCGAACAAGAACGTGCCGAGCGAGGCGTATCCCAACGAGGTCCAGCAGCGGATGGCCAAGGCGCTGGTCGACGCCGGGGACGACTTCCGCTTCGACATGTCCGACCAGGCCCCGCAGGCCTTCGGCGGCACGCCCGGCAAGGGCGAGTGGAAGGTGCTTCAGGACTTCCTGAAGGACCCCTCGGACATCGCGGGCACCCAGGCGCAGCTGGAGGCCGAAGCGGCCGCGGCGTACGGGAACTGAACCGGCGATGGCGTCGGACACGGCGGCGGGGGCCCTGAAGCCGGGCCCCGCC
>KL568657.1:2977-6195 GCA_000715605.1 Streptomyces speibonae
GGCGGGGGCCCTGAAGCCGGGCCCCGCCGCTCCCAAGTCGCGCAGAAGCGTCACCGGCACGCGCAGAACGGTCGCGGCGCTGTTCCTGCTGCCCGCGCTCGTGCTGCTCGGTGCGCTCGTGGTCTACCCGATCGGGTACTCCGTCGTCCGCAGTTTCTACGACCAGTCCGGCGACGGATTCGCCGGACTCGACAACTACCAGGCGCTGTTCACCGACGACGGCATCCGTGCCGCGCTGAAGAACAACGTCATCTGGGTGGTGTTCGCGCCGACCGTCGCCACCGCGCTGGGCCTGGTCTTCGCGGTGCTGACCGAACGGGTGCGCTGGGGCACGGCGTTCAAACTGGTCGTCTTCATGCCGATGGCGATCTCCATGCTGGCGGCCGGGATCATCTTCCGTCTCGTGTACGACCAGGACCCGGACAAGGGCGTGGCGAACGCGGTGTGGGTGGGGGTGCACGACACCTTCGCCCAGTCCTCGGCGTTCCCGAAGGCGCACCCGGGCCGTGAGTCGCCGCTGGAGCCGGCCGGCGGGGGCGCGTTCATCACCAAGTCGCCGGTGCGCACGGGCGACACGGTGACGCTGCCGATGGTCGGTGTGGCCCCGGACCAGATGCCGGACGACACCGCGCGGGCGGCGGCGCCGAAGCCGGAGGACGACCGGATCTCCGGGACGGCCTGGCAGGACTTCACCCGGGGCAAGGGGGTCGGCACGCTCAACCGGGTCGACGCCTCGGAGCTGGGCTATGCGGGGATGCGGATCGAGGCGGTGAAGGACGGCAAGGTCGTGGAGAAGGCCACGGCGGGCGACGACGGCACGTTCTCCCTGTCGTCGAAGGCCGACGGCGCGCATCTCAGGCTCCCGGCGAGCAACTTCGCGGCGCCGTACAACGGCCTGGACTGGCTCGGCCCGTCGCTGGTCACGCCGGCCATCATCGGCTCGTACATCTGGATGTGGGCGGGCTTCGCGATGGTGCTGATCGCGGCCGGGCTCGCGGGCATGCCGCGTGAGCTGCTGGAGGCCGCGCGGGTGGACGGCGCGAACGAGTGGCAGGTGTTCCGGCGGGTCACGGTGCCGCTGCTGGCGCCGGTCCTCGCGGTGGTCACCGTCACGCTGATGATCAACGTGCTGAAGGTGTTCGACCTGGTGTTCATCATCGCGCCGGGCTCCTCCCAGGACGACGCCAACGTGCTGGCGCTGGAGCTCTACCGCAAGGGCTTCTCCGAGGACCAGCCGGGCATCGCCAGCGCGATCGCGGTGTTCCTGCTGCTGCTGGTGATCCCCGTCATGTGGTTCAACGTACGACGGCTGCGGCGGGAGGTGCGGCGATGAGCGCGGACGCCGGGAGTCTCACCACCGGGGCGGGTGCGCCGCCCCTGCCCGCCGCCGGGGCCCGGCAGTCGCTGGGCTCCCGGCTCGGTCAGTGGGTGAGCGGCGGTCTGGTCCGGGTGTTCCTGATCGTCGTGGGCCTGTTCTGGCTGGTGCCGACGTTCGGACTGCTGCTGGCCAGCCTGCGCACGCCCGAGGACATGGCCTCCGACGGCTGGTGGACGGTGTTCACCGAGCCCTCGCAGCTCACCTTCGACGCCTACGAGACCCTGCTGAAGAACGACGACATCACCGGATCGCTGCTGAACACGGCGTACATCACCGTCCCGGCGACGGTGCTGGTGGTGGTGATCGGCTCGCTCGCCGGGTACGCCTTCGCCTGGATGGACTTCCCGGGCCGCGACTGGTGGTTCCTGGCGGTCGTGGGGCTGCTGGTGGTGCCGGTGCAGGTGGCGCTGATCCCGATCGCCGAACTCTTCGGCACGCTGGGCATCTTCGGCTCCGTGACGGGCGTGGTCGCCTTCCACGTCGGTTTCGGTCTGCCGTTCGCGGTGTTCCTGCTGCGGAACTTCTTCGCGGAGATCCCCCGTGAGCTGCTGGAGGCGGCCCGGCTGGACGGAGCGGGCGAACTGCGGCTGTTCGTACGGGTCGTGATGCCGCTCGCCGGTCCGGCCATCGCGGCGCTCGGCATCTTCCAGTTCCTGTGGGTGTGGAACGACATGCTGGTCGCGCTGATCTTCACCGACTCGGGGAGCCAGCCCATCACGGTCGCCCTGCAGACGCAGGTACGGCAGTTCGGCAGCAACATCGACGTGCTGGCGCCGGGCGCGTTCATCTCGATGGTGGTCCCGCTGGTGGTGTTCTTCGCCTTCCAGCGGCAGTTCGTCTCCGGCGTGATGGCCGGCGCGGTCAAGTAGCAGAAGACATCTCCGAGTTGAAGGGGCGGGCCGGTCGGGCCCGCCCCTTCGTGTGACGGTCGTCCCCCGGATGCCGCACGGGGCGTAACCAAGTCGGCCCAGCGGCCGTTGCCGGGCAGAACGCCCGCACCGACCGTTGGATGCCCCTTGCCCAGGTTCAGTGTCATTGTCCCCGCGTACCAGGTTCAGGCGTATCTGCACGCGTGCCTGGAATCGGTGCTGTCCCAGTCGTATCCCGATCTCGAACTGATCGCCGTCGACGACTGCTCGCCGGACGCCTGCGGTGCGGTGATCGACGAGTTCGCGGCCCGTGACCCGCGCGTACGGGTGGTGCACCTGCCGGAGAACCTCGGGCTCGGGCGGGCCCGCAACGCCGGCATCGACCGGGCCACCGGCGACTACCTGGTGTTCCTGGACGGCGACGACACCCTCACCCCGGGCGCGCTCCTCGCCCTCGCCGACCGGCTGAAGGAGACCGGCGACCCGGACGTGCTGGTCTACGACTACGCGCGCACGTACTGGTCGGGCGAGGCCGTGCGCAACCGGGCCGCCGCCGAGCTCACCGAACGCGGCCCGGCGCCGTTCACGCTCGACGACCGTCCGGGGCTGCTGAACCTGCTGATGGTGGCCTGGAACAAGGCCTACCGCCGGGAGTTCGTCCGGCGCGCGGGCCTGGCCTTCCCGCCCGGCTACTACGAGGACACCCCGTGGACGTACCCGGCCCTGATGACGGCCGAGTCGATCGCCACGCTGGACCGGGTGTGCGTGCACTACCGGCAGCGGCGCTCCGGCTGCATCCTGCGCACCACCAGTGAGCGGCACTTCGACGTCTTCGACCAGTACGACCGGGTGTTCGCGTTCCTCGACGAGCGGCCCCACCTCGAACGCTGGCGGGCGGTGCTGTTCCGGCGCATGGTCGACCACCTGGTGACGGTGTACACGCGGCGGGAGCGGTTGCCGCGCGGTTCGCG
>KL568657.1:6385-6821 GCA_000715605.1 Streptomyces speibonae
GGGAGCGGCTGCCGCGCGGTTCGCGTGCCGCGTTCCTTCGCCGGGCCCGCGCCCACTACCGGCGCCACCGGACACCGGGAGCGCCCGTCCCCGCGCGCGCCCGCGTCCACCACACGCTGGTCCGCTTCGGGCTGCACCGCACCTACCGGGCGATCAGGCTCACGGCGGCCCTGTGCCGCGGGACGGCCCGGCTCGGCGGGCGGCTGCTGCGGGCCCTGCGCCGCGCCGCCCTGCGCGGGCACTACCGCTTCCAGCGGCTGCTCCCGCTCCGCGCCGACCAGGCCCTGTTCACCGCCCACGCGGGCCAGGGCGGCGACCCGGGCGCCCTGGAGTCGGCGGTGCGCGACCTCGCCCCGCATCTGCGCACCGCCTGGGTGGCCGCCCCCGAGCACCATCACGCCCTCGCTCCGGGCACCCGCCGCATCGTCCCCGGTAC
>KL568657.1:7049-7350 GCA_000715605.1 Streptomyces speibonae
CATCGTCCCCGGTACGGCGGCCCACTGGACCGCGCTCGCCCGGTCCGCCTATCTGGTGACCGACACGGCGAGCGAGCCCGGTCTGCTCAAGCGCCGGGGCCAGATCCTGGTCCGGGCCCAGCGCGGCACCCCGCTCGGGCACGAGGGCCTGGACCTCCAGGAGCGGCCCGCGGCGGCCCGGGAGACCGATTTCGCGCGGCTGCTGAAGGACGTCGACCAGTGGGACTACGTGGTCTCCGCCGACCGTCACTCCACCCTGACCTGGGAGCGGGTGTACCCCGGCCGCTACACCACCCTGGAG
>KL568657.1:7622-8253 GCA_000715605.1 Streptomyces speibonae
CGCGGACGTGGCCGCGCTGCGGGAGACGCTGGGCGTGCCGAAGGGGGCGGTGGCGATCCTGTACGCACCGGCCCACCGCGACTACCTGCGCACCCAGCCCCGGCTGCTCGACCCGGAGCGGGTGGCGCGCCGGCTCGGCCCGCGGTTCGCGGTGCTGGCCCTGGGACCGGACCGCCGCCCGCACGACGCCCCGGCCGAGGCCGGTTCCGGGCGGGTCCTGGACGTCACCGGGCACCCGGACCCCGCGGCGCTCTGCCTGGCCTCGGACGCCCTGGTCACCGACTTCTCCCCGCTGATGTTCGACTACGCGGGCCTGGACCGGCCGATCGTCCTGCACACGCAGGGCCGGGAGGCGTACGAGGCGGCCCGGGGCCTCTACTTCGACCCGGGGACGTTCCCGCCGGGCGCGGTCGCCTGCGACGAGGACGAACTGGTCGACATCTTCGCCTCCGGCCACTGGTGCGGCGCCCGCTCCACCCGGCTGCGCGCGGCGTTCCGCGACCGCTTCTGCCCGCACGACGACGGCCGGGCCGCCGAGCGCGTGGTCCGCCGGGTCCTTCTGGGCGAGACGGCCGTCCCACCGGTCGTCCCCGTGGAGGAGCGCCGCCCGGCGCCCTCGGCGGCCGCCGTG
>KL568657.1:8416-9603 GCA_000715605.1 Streptomyces speibonae
CCCGCCGTGCCGTCGCCGGTGGCGCCATCCCCGCGGCAGACCGCCGGGCTGGTGACCGTCACCGACGGCGGCTGACCGTCGTTGGCCCCTGGGGAGTTCCCATGCCCCCCGGCTCGTCGCGGCCCGCGCCGCCGCGGCCGCCCGCCCGGCGGCCGGCGGGGCGGCCCGGTCGGCGTCCCGCACGCCGGTGCGGCCGGCGCCACGCATCCCTACGGAAAGAGCAGCATGCCCCGCTTCAGCATCATCGTCCCGTCCCACGGGGTCGCAGGCCGGCTGGGCCAGGCGCTGGACTCGGTCCTCGCCCAGTCCTTCGGCGACTTCGAGCTGATCCCGGTCTGTGACGCGCCCGGTTCCCCGGCGGCCGACGTGGCCGCCCGGCACGCCGAGCGGGATTCCCGGGTGGCGCCCGTGCACGCCCCGCCCTCGCAGGGGCTCGCGGGGGCGCGCAACGCGGGGATGCGGGCGGCGACCGGGACGTATCTGCTGTTCCTCGACGGCGACGACGTCCTGGTCCCGGGTGCGCTGGCCGCCCTGGACGCGCGGCTGGAACGGACCGGGCAGGTGGACGTGCTGCACTTCGAGCACGAGCGGGTGCCCTGGTGGGAGGGCGAGCCCGGCAACCCGGCGGCACCCCTGCTGGCGGGCGCCCCGGACGGCGCCTTCGCGCCCGGGCGTGCCCCGCGTCTGACCGGCGTGGACCTGCCCGCGTGGAGCGCGCTGTGGCGCCGTGCCTTCGTCGCCGAGCAGTGCCTGGCCTTCCCCGGGGGACACTTCACGGACATCGGCTGGGGCGGCCTCGCGATGCTGGGCGCCGAGCGCGTGGCGGTGCTCCGCGCGGTGGTCGTACGGCATCTGGTGCGCCGTCAGGGCAGCCGGCTGAACCTGCCCGGCGCGCACCACGCGGAGCTGCTCGACCAGGTCGCGCTGGTGCTCGGCCGGGCCGCCGACCTGGAGATCCCCGCCGCCCGGTCGGGACCGCTGTTCGAGCAGCTGTTCGCGGCCGTGCTGAAGACGGCCGCCCACTCCCGGCGGCTCCCGTCGGGCCGCCGCGCCTTCTTCCGCCGGGCGAGCGATCTGTACCGCCGTCACCGCCCCGCCGGGTTCCGGCCCCCGGGCGGCAGCCTGGGCGTGCAGCACCGGCTGCTGGCGGCCGGTTCCTACGCGGCGTTCGCCGCGCTGCGCGGCAC
>KL568657.1:9843-10212 GCA_000715605.1 Streptomyces speibonae
GGATGCAGCTGCGCCGCCCGCTGGATCCCCACCTGGCCGTGTACTGCGCGTACTGGGGCCGCGGCTACGCCTGCAACCCGGCCGCGATCCACGCGAAGGCCCGCGAACTCGCCCCGCACATCCGCTCGGTGTTCCTGGTGGAGGCCGACCAGGCGCACACCGTGCCGGACGGGGTGGAGTACGCGGTCCTCAGCAGCCACCGCGCCTGGGACCTCCTCGCCCGCGCGACGTACCTGATCAACAACGCCAACTTCGCGGAGGGCGTCGTCAAGCGCCCCGGCAGCGTCCATCTCCAGACGCAGCACGGCACCCCGCTGAAGACCATGGGCGTCGACCAGTCGACGTACCCGGTGGTGGCCGCCGCCACCG
>KL568657.1:10449-14487 GCA_000715605.1 Streptomyces speibonae
CCCGCCGCCACCGGCAGCTTCGGCAAGCTGCTCGGCCGGGTGGACCGCTGGGACTTCAACCTGTCCTCCAACCCGCACTCCACGCGCGTGTGGGAGCGCGCCTTCCCCGGCTCCTACGAGCACCTGGAGTACGGCTATCCGCGCAACGACGTGTATGTGACGGCCGGTGCCGACGACGTGGCCCGGATCCGCGCGGAGCTGGGCATCCCGGAGGGCGCGCGGGCCGTGCTGTACGCGCCCACCCACCGCGACCACCACACCGGCTTCGTGACCGGCCTCGACCTGGAGGCGTTCTGCGCGGCGGCGGGCGACGACGTCGTGGTGCTGCTGCGCGCCCACTACTTCTACGACCGGGGCGGGCGCGGCACCGCCGGCCGGACCGGCAAGGTCATCGACGTGTCCGCGCACCGCTCCTCGGAGGACGTGTGCCTGGCCGCCGACGCGCTGATCACCGACTACTCGTCGATCATGTTCGACTACGCCAACCTGGACCGCCCGATCGTCGTGTACGCCGACGACTGGGACGTCTACCGGGAGATCCGCGGCGTCTGCTTCGACCTGATGGAGGCTCCGCCGGGGCCGGTGGTCCGCACCCCCGACGAGCTGGCCCGGGTGTTCCGCGACGGCTCGTACGCCGGCGCGGAGTCGGCGGCGCTGCGGGCCCGGTTCCGTGAGCGGTTCTGCCCCTTCGACGACGGCCGGGCCGCCGAACGGGTGGTGCGCCGGGTGCTGCTCGGCGAGCCGCCGGAGGCCCTGCCGCCCGTGATCCCGCTCGCGGAGCGTGTCCCCGCCCCCGCGGCCGCCGCCACTCTGGTGAGGAGCTGACGAAGCAGTGCCCCGCTTCAGCATCATCGTCCCCGTCCACAAGGTGCAGGGCTATCTGCACGCCTGCCTCGACTCGGTGCTCGGACAGTCGTACCGCGACATCGAGGTGATCGCCGTCGACGACCGGTCGCCCGACGGCTGCGGAGAGATCCTCGACGGGTACGCGGCCCGGGACGAGCGGGTCCAGGTGCTGCACCTGCCGGAGAACGTGGGCCTCGGCCGGGCCCGCAACGCCGGGATGCCGCACGCGACGGGCGACTACCTGTTCTTCCTGGACAGCGACGACACCCTCGCCTCGGGCGCGCTGCGCGCCCTGGCCGACCGTCTGGACGAGACCGGCGACCCGGACGTGCTGATCTTCGACTACGCCCGCACCCACTGGTGGGGCGGCACCCGGCGCAACGCGCTGGCCCATGTGCTGGCGGACGCGTCCGGGGGAACCTTCACGGCCGCCGAGCGGCCCGAGATCCTCGACCTGCTGATGGTGGTGTGGAACAAGGTCTACCGCCGCGACTTCGTCGACCGGGAGGGCTTCGCCTTCCCGCCCGGCTACTACGAGGACACGCCCTGGACGTTCCCGGTGCTGCTCAGCGCCGGGCGGATCGCCACCCTGGACCGGATCTGCCTGTACTACCGTCAGCGCCGCCAGGGCAACATCCTGTCCACCACCAGCCGCAAGCACTTCGACGTCCACGAACAGTACGCGCGCGTGTTCCGCTTCGTCGACGCCCGGCCGGCGCTGGCGCACTGGCGGCCGTTCCTGCACACCAAGATGGGCGAGCACTGTCTCGACATCCTCTCCAAACCGGACCGGCTCCCCCCGTCCGACCGGGGCGAGTTCTTCCGCCGTACGGCCGAGATGTTCCGCCTGCACCGCCCGGAGGGCGTCCGGGTCCCCGCCGAACTGCGGGTGCTGGAGGGCGGCTACGCCGGGTACGTGCTGCGGCGGCAGGCCGGGCGGGCCGGCCGGGAGCTGGAGCGGCGGGCCCGGCAGGTGCGCGCGGGAGCGGCGGCCCGGGCGGTGCGGGCCCGGTCCGTACCGCGCCGCCCGCTGGATCCGCGGCTCGCCGTGTACTCGGCCTTCTCGCACCGGGGTGTGCTCGGCGACCCGGCGGCGATCTACCGCGCGGCGCGTGAACTCGCCCCGCACATCAGGGGCGTGTGGGTGCTGGCCGACGAGGAGAAGGCGGCGGGGCTGCCGCCGGACACCGAGTACGTCCTGCTCGGCTCGCCCGGCTACCGCAGGGCGACCGAGCGGGCCACGTACCTGGTCAACAACGTCAACTGGTCGGGTGCGCTGCCCAAACGCCCGGGGAGCGTGCACATCCACACCCACCGGGGCACTCCGCTGAAGTTCATGGGCGCCGATCTGCTGGACAGGCCCGGCGCCCGGCACGGCTTCGACGTGCCGCAGATGCTGCGCCGGGCCGACCGCTGGGACTACAGCCTGGTCGCCAACCGGCACTCCGAGCTGGTGTGGGAGCGGGCCTTCCCCTGCCACTTCACCTCCCTGCGCAGCGGCAGCCCCCGCAACGACGTCCTGGTCGGCGCGGGCCCGGACAGCGGCCGCGCCGTCCGCGCGCGGCTCGGCGTCCCCGAGGGCAACACGGTGGTGCTGTACGCGCCGACCCGCCGGGACTACCGCAGGGACGGGCTGGTGGAGCGGATCGACCTGGCCCGGTTCGCCGCCGACCTGGGCGAGGGCCGCACCCTCGTGGTCCGGCTGCACCCCTCGCTCGCCGACGGTCCCGCACGCGGCCTCGGCCTCACGGAGCTGCACCGGCGGGGCGTGCTGATCGACGCGACGGACGAGCCGGAGGTGCAGGACGTGCTGCTCGCCGCGGACGTCCTGGTCACCGACTACTCGGCCCTGATGTTCGACTACGCGCTGCTGGACCGGCCGATCGTGATCCACGCCGACGACTGGGACGCCTTCCGGGCGAGCCGGGGCGCGTATGTGGACATCACGGCGGAGGCGCCGGGGCATGTGGCGCGCTCCTACCGTGAGCTGGTGTGGCTGCTGGAGTCCGGTACCTGGCAGGACGAGGAGGCGGCGCGGCTGCGGTCCGCCTTCCGGCAGCGGTACGGCGAGTTCGACGACGGCCGGGCCGCCGAGCGGGTGGTGCGGGCGCTGATGCTGGGCGAGCCGCTGCCGGAGCCGGCCCCGGGCGGCGACCGGGTGCCCGCCCAGGCCGGGAGCCGTGACCTGCTGACCCCGTCGTGAGGCCGCGCACCTGGGTCCTGCTGCTGGCCGCGGTCTTCGCGCTGCTGCAACTCGCGAACGTCACCGGCCGGGACACCCCCGACAGCAAGAACTACCTGTCGTACGCCCTGAGACTGGGCGGCGCGGACACCCACGAGGCGGCGGCGGTCACCATCGACCACTACTGCGCGGGGCGGGCCGCGATGGCGCACCGCGCGCAGAACGTGAACGTGGTGCGCTTCCACGCCCCGGATCCGGCGCCCGAGGTGCTGCGGGAGTGCCGGGAGCAGGAGTGGCGGGCGGTCGAGGCGCACCTCGCGGCCGGGCGGGCCGAGGGGCACACGGTGCCGTTCATGCCGGAGCGGTTCATGCGGATCTTCGAGGTGCGTCCCGGCTATCCGGTGTTCCTGGTGCCGTTCGTCGGCCTGCTGGGGGCGACCTGGGGCCTGTGGGCGGCCGGTGTGGTGATCACCTGCGCGGGCGGGGTGCTGGCGTTCCTGGTGCTGCGGACCCTGTCGGTGCCGGTGCCGCTCGCGCTCACCGGGCAGGCGCTGTTCCTGGTGCTGCCGTGCGGGACGACCGCGATGCGCCCGATGACCGAGGGGCTGCTGCTGGCGCTCACCCTGGCCGCGCTGTGGGGGTGCGCGCTGGTGCTGGAGGGGCGCAGGACGCGGGCGGGCGTGGCGCTGGTGTGCGCCGCGCTGCTCGCGCTGTTCACGGTGAAGCACTCGCAGGCACTGTTTCTCGGGCTGGGCCTTGCGGTCGCGGGCGCGGCGGTCGCGGTACGGCGCCGGTGGCGGGGGCGGGCCGTGGGGCAGGGGGTGGCGGCCCTGGCGGCGGCGGGGTGCGCGGGAGTGCTGGGCACGGTGCTGCTGGCCCGGCTGCTGCACTATCCGTCGGTGTCGGAGAGCATGCAGGATCTGCTCACCGATCATTTCGCCCGCCCGGACCGGGAGCGTCCGTGGGCGGAGTTCTTCCAGCTCCAGGGGAACTTCTGGATGGAGTGGCTG
>KL568657.1:14704-17656 GCA_000715605.1 Streptomyces speibonae
GGGAGCCGCTGTTCGTGGCGGCGCTGGCGGCCGGTGCGGCGGGCGCGCGGCGGCGGCCGGCGTTCGGGGCGTTCCTGGTCGCGGCGGCGGCCACCGGGATCCTCAACCAGGCCGGGCATCCGGACATCAACATCTGGGGCGGCCGTTTGATCACGCTGGCCTGGCTGCTGCCGGTGCTGGGCGTGCCGCTGCTGCTGGAGCCGGTGGTACGGCGGGCGGTGGTGCCGACGCAGGGCGCTCCGGTGGAACTCGCCCGCTGACCTGCCGTCACTCGATGGGGTGATGCGGGGTCATGCGGTCGACCCCGCCGGGAACATACGCCAGATGTCTGAAATGCCCTCATTCCTCGTCATCCGATGAGCGCCGGAGTCCTCGTACGGCGGACCGTGGGCGGTGCCACGGCGCTGCGCGGCGGCGGGGCCTGGCGCCCCACTCCGTACCAGCTCTTCGGCTTTCTGTTCTGGCTCGTGATGTCACTGGCGTACTGGAGGGTGCCGCTGTGCTGCGACGCCGGGCAGCACGCGGCGGTCGTCGAGCGGCTCAAGGACGATCTGCTGCACCCCCGGCATCCGATGGCGGACCTGCCGGGGACGGGCAGCCCCTACTACTCGCCGTTCGCCTGGGTGCAGGCCGTGGCCGCCCGGCTGACCGGGCTGGGCGGCTGGGAGGTGCTCAAGCTCACCGGGCCGCTGAACCTGCTGGTGCTGCTCACCGGGATCGGCCGCTTCGTGCGGACCCTCACCCCGCGCCCCTGGGCGCCGGTGCTGGCGCTCACCGCGATGACGCTGGTGTGGGGGGTGGAGCGGGCGTGGTGGAGCGGCTATCTGAACCTGATGTCGATGACCGGCAACCTCGCCTATCCGTCGACGTTCGCGATCGGACTGGCCTTCTGGGCCTGGGCCCTGACGGGTGCCCGGGCCCGGGACGCGGAGGCCGTGCGGTACGTGGGGCCGGGCGGGCTGCGTCCGCTGTCCGGGTACGCGGCGCTGGGCGCGCTGTACGGGGTGCTGCTGCTCGTGCATCCGATCACGGCGGTGGCGGCCGCGCTGGGCGCGCTGGCGCTGGTCGTGGGGTGGCAGCGCCGGTGGTCGGCGGCGGTCGCCGGGCGGTGGGCGCTGACCGGGGCGGTGGCGCTGCTGGTGGGCGCGTGCTGGCCGTACTTCGATGTGTTCGCCCTGGCGGGGGACGGCACGGTGGACGCGATGCACCGGCGGCTGTACCGGGACCTGCCCGGTCAGTTCGGGCTGGCGCTGCTCGGGCTGCCGGCGCTGTGGCTGCGGGCGTGGCGGACCTCGTGGCGTGACCCGCTGGTGCTGATGTTCGTCCTGGACTGCCTGGTGGTGGCGTACGGCTGGGTCAGCGGCCACTACACCTACGGCAGGGTGCTCGGGCTCACGCTGGTGCCGTTGCAGTTCGCGCTCGCGGTGGAGCTGGCGGCACCCCGGCCGTGGCCGGTGTGGCGCAGGGTGCTGGGCGGGGCGACGGCGGCGGGGGCCTGCGCGGGCTTCCTGACCGTGCACGCCGGGGCGGTGGTGCCGCCCGCGGCCGACCCGGTCGGCTTCGAACAGCCGCCGGACTGGCCGGCGTACGACTGGGCCGCGCGGCACATCGATCCGGGCGAGGTGGTGATCACCGACGGCTACCACGCCGTCCACGCCATCGCCGGGTACGGGCCCAACCTCGCCGCGCCGGCCTGGCCGGACGCCGCGCTGGACGAGCGGGAGCGGTTGCGGCGGGTGGCCGATGTGCACGCGTACCTGGATCCCGGTTCGACCCGCGCGGAGCGGGCCGCGATCGTCCGCCGGTACCACGCGCGCTGGCTGCTGCTGACACGCTGGCAGCGGGTGCCCGAGGAGGCGGTGGTGGTGACGTGGAGCCGGCGGACGGGGGAGGTGCTGGCGCGCGTCGGGGGGTGAGCGGCGCGGTTACTCGATGACGAGGCCGACCGGGATGTTGCCGCGGGTGGCGTTCGAGTAGGGGCAGACCTGGTGGGCCTGCTCGACCAGCTTGCGGCCGGTCGCCTCGTCCAGGCCGTCGGGCAGCTCCACCCGCAGCGTCACGGCGAGCGCGAAGCCCTCGCCCTGCTTGCCGAGGTCGACCTCGGCGGTCACCGCGGCCTCACTGAGGTCGACCTTGGCGGCGCGGCCGACCACGCCGAGGGCGCTGCCGAAGCAGGCCGCGTACCCGGCGGCGAACAGCTGCTCGGGGTTGGTGCCCCGGCCGTCGCCGCCCAGCTCCGCGGGGGCGCTCAGCCCGAGGTCCAGCTTGCCGTCGGAGGTGACGGCGCGGCCCTCGCGGCCGTGGGTGGCGGTGGCGACAGCGGTGTAGAGCGCGTCCATGGGAGACCTTCCCTCGTCGGATACCGGGCCGTCCCCCGCGGGGGTCCGGCCCTCTCACGCCCACAAGTAGAGCACACAATTAAATTGTGCACAACCAAATGGCCCGCGAGAGCTACCCTGGAGGCATGACCGTCTCCCCGAGCCCGCCCTCGGCGACGCCCCTGCCGGGCGCCCCGGAGGAATGGCTCCGCCTCGACCGGCAGATCTGCTTCAGCCTGCACGCCGCCTCCCGCGCCTTCAACGGCGTCTACCGGGTGGTCCTCAAGGACCTCGGGCTCACCTATCCGCAGTACCTGGTGATGCTGGTGCTGTGGGAGCACGGCACCCTGCCGGTGAAGCAGCTCGGCGAGCATCTGCGACTGGACTCCGGCACCCTGTCCCCGCTGCTCAAGCGCCTGGAGGCGGCCGGTCTGGTGCGCCGCGAGCGCAGTGCGCGCGACGAGCGGTCGGTGGAGGTCCGGCCCACCGAGGAGGGCGAGGCGCTGCGGGCGAGGGCCGTGGAGGTGCCCCGCCGGATCCTCGCCGCGACCGGCTTCGAGATCGACGAGATCAAGGCGCTGAGCGCTCAGCTGCACCGGCTGACCACGGCACTGGACACCTGTCTCTTATACAC
>KL568657.1:17850-19796 GCA_000715605.1 Streptomyces speibonae
GCGGCAGCCGACGGCGCGTGACGGCGGCATCGCGGGCGCACGGCGGTCGTACGGCGAGCACGACGGGTACGGCGTGTACGCGGCCCCCCGGGCCGGGCAAAGGGTATGAATACCCCACCACGTGCCCGAGGACGCCATGCACCCCTTTCACCCCCGGCCCGCCCCCGACGTCGCCGTCGTCGCCGTCGTGGTCATCGGCCACGACGACGCCGCCCATGTGACCGACGCCGTCCGCTCGGCGCTCGCGCAGGGGCCCGCCGTACGCGAGGTCGTCGCCGTCGACGACTGCTCGACGGACGGCAGCGCCGGCCTGCTGGACCGGCTGGCCGCCGAGGACCCCCGGGTGCGGGTGATCCGGCTCCCGGTCAACAGCGGCGGCTGCGGCACACCCCGCAACACCGGCCTCGACGCGGTGACCGCGCCGTACGTGATGTTCCTGGACAGCGACGACGTCCTGCCGCCCGGCGCGGTGGACGCCCTGCTCACGGCCGCGGCCGGGGCCGGCGCACAGGTCACGGGCGGTCTGTGCGTACGCCGTGAGCTGCCGTCGGGCCGCGAGGTGCCGTGGGAGCCGGACCTGTACGCCGCGCCCGCCGTCCTCGCCCACCCCGCGCACCGCCCGCGCCTGATCCACGACACCCTCTGCGTCAACAAGCTCTACGCCACCGCCTTCCTGCGCGAGCACGGCATCCGCTTCCCCGAGGGCCGCTTCCCCTACGAGGACATCGTGTTCACCGCGCGGGTGTGGGCCGCCGCCCCGCGCGTGGCCCTGGTCCCGGACCGGGTGTACCTCTGGCACGTCCGGCGTTCCGCGCGGCGGCTGTCGATCTCACTGGACCGCGCGGGCATCGGCAACTGGCGCGCCCGCACGCACGCGTGCCGCACCGCGTACGCGATCCTGCTGGACGCCGGGGAGAAGCGGCTGGCACGCCGGGCACGGGCCAAGTTCCTCGACCACGACCTGCGCATGTACGCGCGCGAGCTGCCGCTGCGGGACGAGGAGTACCGGAGCGCGTGGTGGGCGCACACCCGGGCCTTCCTCGCGGAGTACGACGCCGCCGACCGCTCCCGCGACCCGGTGGCGCCGGGACCGCTGATCGCCCGGGTCGTCCTGGCCTCCCCCGCGCCGCGCGATCTGCCCCGGCTGCGGGAGCTGGCGGCCCGGCCGGCCCGGCTGACCCCGCCGTACGCCCGCGCGCCGGACGGCACCCCGTGCTGGTCGGACGACCTGCCCGGCCTCACACTGGAGGCCCTGCTGACCCGCCCCACCGCCCGGCTCCCGCTCGCCGTGGACGCGGAACTGCGCCCCCGCGCGCGCCGCCTGCGGCTGCGTCTGCACGACCTGTACGGCAGGACGGCGCAGGCGGGCCCGGTCGAGGCGGAGGTGGAGTGGCGGCACCGGGACGGCGCGGCGCCGGCCCTGCGCCGTACGGTGCCGTTGCGTGCGTCCATGGAGGGAACCTGGGTCGCGGAGACTCCGGTGCGTCCGGAGCGGCTGGCGGCGCTCGGCACCGGCGCCTGGGACCTGCGGCTGCGCCTGCGCTTCCGGGACGGCTCGGCCCGCACCGTCACGGCCCGCGCCCTGTCCGGCCCCGGCCTGCTCCGCCGCCACGCGCTGCCGAGCCCCCGGCACGGCCTGGTCCTCGTCCACCCGTACGCCACCCACTCGGGCTCCCTGGCCCTGCGCGTCGCCACCGGCGTGCGCGGCACCGTCCCGGCCCTGCGGAGCGGGCTGCGGCGCCTGGCCGGGCCGGCGGCACGGCACTTGCCCACATGATCCTGGCCGTCTTCGCGCCCTCGCCCATGGTGTCCGGAGCAGTGATCACCGCGGGCTGGTGGAGGCCGGACGGGCATGCGGCGCGGGGCGGCGGTCTGGGCTCTCGCACGGTCGGCGGCGGGCTGCGCCTCGGGCGACGACACCGGCGGTCGTGCGACGCGTCCCGCCC
>KL568657.1:19959-21256 GCA_000715605.1 Streptomyces speibonae
GTCGTGCGACGCGTCCCGCCCCGGCCGAGCAGCCGGCCCCCGGGCATCGGGCCCCCGGCCGGCCGTCGCGGTCACGGCCCCCGAGCTGGACTCCCGGGACGGTGCGGTCCTGGCCGGACGGCGGGGCCCGGCCCGTGGCGACGGCGGCTTCTCCTACCGGGCCGGCCCCGCGGGCAAGGCCCTCGTCGTCTCCGTGAACTGCCGGGCAAGGCCCTCGTCGACGTCGCGCCGCCCGCGATGGACGCGGGCTTCCGCTTCGCATGCGGTACCGACGAGCCCACCCTCACGTACCACGAACTCGTCGTGGTCGGCGCCCATGAGCCGGGCGCGGTGAAGGGGACGGCGTCCTCGGCCGTCATCTGGGCGGTCGCCTCGGCCGAGGCGGCCCCGCCGGGGACGACGCGCTCGCGTCCCGCTGACCGCGCCCCGCGTCAGAGCGCCTTCAGGGCCGCGGCGGTCGCCCCGGTGAGCGAGGCCAGGTAGCCCTTCGGGAGCCTGGGGCTGCGGATGACCACCGAGCGCCAGTACAGCGGGCCGGAGATGAGGTCCAGCGCCAGGTCGTGGTCGAGGCCGGGGCGCAGTTCGCCGCGGGCCTGCGCCGCGGTGACGATGCCCTTGGCCACGCCGTCCTGGCCCTCGCGCACCGCCTTCTGGAGGGCCTCGGCGATGTCGGGGTTGCGGGCCGCCTCGGCCTGGAGGTCGGGCAGGATCTGCGAGGCGACGGGGTGGCGCAGGGCGCGGGAGCTGACCTCGTACAGAAGGCGCAGGTCGCTCTCCAGGGAGCCGGTGTCCGGGGCGGGCAGGCCCTGGACGGCGATCGCGGACACCAGGTCCAGGACCAGGTGGAGCTTGGAACGCCAGCGGCGGTACACCGCGGTCTTGCCGACGCCCGCGCGGCGCGCGATCCCCTCGATCGACATCCGCGCGTAGCCGACCGCGGCGAGCTCCTCGAAGACGGCCGCCCGGATCGCCTCCGTCACGTCCTGGCGCAGTACGGCCGCCCCGGCCGGGGCCCGGCGGCGCGGACGCGGCTGGGGCTCGTCTGCGTTCGTCGTCATGCCGCCCAGCATAGGCCGCCACCGTAGCGACGAAACGGTTGCGTTCCGACGTGTATTCGACCTACGCTCCGTCACGACGATACGGTCCCGTCCCGACGTCGAATACCCGTTGCCCTCCCCCTCCCTCTAGCGAAAGCAGCGGATGTGAGTCAGGTCCTCCACACACCGCCCCCCGCACCGGCCGGCCCGGCACTCGCCGAGGACGACCTCGCGGCCCTCGCCGCCCGGCACGGCCTCAC
>KL568657.1:21467-22764 GCA_000715605.1 Streptomyces speibonae
CCTCACGGTCAGCGGCGCCCGGCCGTCCCTCATCGAGTACGTCCGTCAGCTCTGGGGCCGGCGGCATTTCATCCTCGCCTTCTCCCAGGCGAAGCTCACCGCGCAGTACAGCCAGGCGAAGCTGGGCCAGCTGTGGCAGGTGGCGACGCCGCTGCTGAACGCGGCGGTGTACTTCTTCATCTTCGGTCTGCTGCTGGGCGCCAACCGGGGCATCCCGAAGGACGTCTACGTGCCGTTCCTGGTGACGGGCGTGTTCGTGTTCACGTTCACCCAGAGCTCGGTACTGGCGGGTGTGCGGGCGATCTCGGGCAACCTGGGGCTGGTGCGGGCGCTGCACTTCCCGCGGGCCTCGCTGCCGATCTCGTTCGCGTTGCAGCAGCTCCAGCAGCTGCTGGCGTCGATGCTCGTGCTGGTGGTGATCATGCTGGCGTTCGGCAGCTTCCCGGATCTGTCGTGGCTGCTGATCGTGCCGGCGCTGGTGCTGCAGTTCGTGTTCAACACCGGGCTTGCGCTGATCTTCGCGCGGATGGGCAGCAAGACGCCGGACCTGGCCCAGCTGATGCCGTTCGTGCTGCGTACGTGGATGTACGCCTCGGGTGTGATGTTCAGCATCCCGGCGATGCTGCACGACAAGGACGTTCCGTCCTGGCTGGCCGATGTCCTGCAGTGGAATCCGGCGGCGGTGTACATGGATCTGGTGCGGTTCGCGCTGATCGACGAGTACGGCTCGTCGTACCTGCCGCCGCACGTGTGGGCGTTCGCGCTGGGCTGGGCCCTGCTGACCGGTGCGGTCGGCTTCGTCTACTTCTGGAAGTCCGAGGAGAGGTACGGCCGTGGCTGACACCACCGACCAGAGGGTCCCCACCGTCATCGCCGACGGCGTCGACATCGTCTACCGGGTCAACGGCACCGGCGCCGGACGCGGCTCCGCGACCGCCGCCCTCAACCGCATCCTGCGCCGCAAGCAGACCGAGAAGGCCTCCGGCGTGCGCCGGGTGCACGCGGTGCGCAACGTGTCCTTCGTCGCCTACCGCGGCGAGGCCATCGGTCTGATCGGCACCAACGGCTCCGGCAAGTCGACCCTGCTCAAGGCCGTCGCCGGACTGCTCCCGGTGGAGAACGGCCGCATCTACACCGACGGCCAGCCCTCCCTGCTCGGCGTCAACGCCGCGCTGATGAGCGACCTGACCGGGGAGCGCAACGTCCACCTCGGCGGGCTCGCGATGGGCATGTCCCGCGACGAGATCAAGGCCCGGTACCAGGAGATCGTCGACTTCTCCGGCATCAACGAGAAGGG
>KL568657.1:23023-23274 GCA_000715605.1 Streptomyces speibonae
ATCGTCGACTTCTCCGGCATCAACGAGAAGGGTGACTTCATCACCCTGCCGATGCGCACCTACTCCTCCGGCATGGCGGCCCGGCTGCGCTTCTCCATCGCCGCCGCCAAGGACCACGACGTCCTGATGATCGACGAGGCGCTGGCCACCGGGGACCGCAAGTTCCAGAAGCGCTCCGAGGCCCGCATCCGCGAGCTGCGCAAGGAGGCCGGCACCGTCTTCCTGGTCAGCCACAACAACAAGTCCATCCG
>KL568657.1:23450-23662 GCA_000715605.1 Streptomyces speibonae
TGTATAAGAGACAGGCCAAGGACCACGACGTCCTCCTCGTCGACGAGGCGCTGGCCACCGGCGACCGCTCCTTCCAGAAGCGCTCCGAGGCCCGCATCCGCGAGCTGCGCAAGCACGCCGGAACGGTGTTCCTGGTCAGCCACAACAACAAGTCCATCCGCGACACCTGCGAGCGCGTGCTGTGGCTGGAGCGGGGCGAGCTGCGCATGGAC
>KL568657.1:23927-24114 GCA_000715605.1 Streptomyces speibonae
GGACCGACCGAGGAGGTCCTCAAGGAGTACGAGGCGTTCACCGGGGACAAGACCGCCAAGGCCAAACCGAAGCCCAAGCCGAAGCCGAAGACCGAGCCGAAGACCGAGGCGAAGACCGAGGCGAAGACCGAGGCGAAGGCCGAGGCGAAGGCCGAACCCAAGAGCGAGGCGACGACCGAGCCGCAGG
>KL568657.1:24371-28515 GCA_000715605.1 Streptomyces speibonae
GAGATGTGTATAAGAGACAGGGACCGTACGGCCCGCGTGGCTCACCTGCGCCGCCCCGCGCGCCTTGACGTCCACTTCGTCGCATTGGTGTCAATATGACCGAAGAGGACTGTCCGGAGCGACGCGTAGCCGAAGGAGCCCCTCGATGCCCGAGCTCAGCGTCATCGTCCACGGGCCGAACACGCAGGATCATCTGACCGGCCTCCTCGGCTCGCTCGCCGCCCGCCCCCTCCCGGACGTCGAGGTCGTCGTCGCCGCCGTCGGCGACTGGGCCCGGGAGACGGCGGAGCGGCACTCCGCCCAGGTCCAGGTGGTGCCGCTGCCCGCCGGCACGTCCGACGCGGCGGCCCGGGCGGCCGGGGCCGCGCGGGCCACCGGGCGCTGGCTGCACTTCGTCCGCGCGAAGGACGGCCTGCCGCCCGGCAGTTCCCGCACGGTCGCGGAGCGGGCCGCCGAACTCCCCGACACCGTCGACGTCCTGCTCGTCGACCACCTCCGCAGCACCTGGCGCAGCTCCGGGCTGCCCTCGGCGGACGGACCCCTGCTCACCCGCGCGGGCCGTACCGACCTCGCCCTCGACGACGGCGCCTACCTGCTGCGGCTGACCCCGCTGCTCGGCACCCGCGTGCTGCGCGCCGGCTTCTGGCGGGCCCACGAGGAGCGGCTCACCACGGACAGCGAGCCGGAGACCGCCCTCGCCGCCCTGCTGCTCGCCGGCCGTGTCGCCTGCCTGCCGCACATCGCCCACGAGGACCGCAGGCTGCGCCCCGCGAGCCTCCCGGCGACCACCCCCGAGCAGCACTTCGCGCTCGTCGACCGCTACGAGCGCCTCCTCGACCTCGCCCGGGAACGCCCCGCCGTCTACACCGTGCTGTACGAGATCATGGTCCGGGACTGCCTGCGCACCTTCGCCCGCGGCGGCCTGCCCGACGACATGGCCGAGGAGTTCTTCCACCGGGCCTCGCTCGCCGCCCTGCGCTGCCGCCCCGAGGGCCACCGCCGCCCCGCCGGCCTGGACGGCATGCGCCGCGCGCTGCTCGAGGAGGACGCCTACACCAAATACCGGGCCTTCCAGACCGCCAACCGGGCCCGCCGCGCCGTGCGCTCCGCGGTGCGCGCGGGGAAGCGCGAGGTCGGCGCCCGGGTCCGCGACGCCCAGTACCGCAGGGCCCTGCGCCGCCCCGTCGACCCCCGTCTCGCGGTGTTCTCCGCCTACTGGAACCGGGGGGCCGCCTGCAATCCGGCCGCGATCGCCGCGAAGCTGTCCCGACTCGCCCCGGACATCCACCCCGTGTGGGTGGTGACCGAGCGCAACGCGGCCCTGCTCCCGCCCGGCACCGACCACGTGGTCCCCGGCACCCGCCGCTACTGGGAGGTGCTGGCCACCGCGAAGTACCTCGTCAACAACGTGAACTTCCCGAACGCGGTCGTCAAACGCCCCGACGCCGTCCATCTCCAGACCCACCACGGCACCCCGCTCAAGCGCATGGGCCTGGACCAGATGCCGTTCCCCGCCGCCGCGCAGGGGCTGGACTTCGACGCGCTGCTCGAGCGCGTCGACAAGTGGGACTACAGCATTTCCAGCAACAGCCACACCACCCGCATGTGGGAGCGGGCGTACCCGGCCCGGTTCGTCTCACTCGACCACGGCTATCCGCGCAACGACGTCTTCTACACGGCCGGCGCCGCCGACATCCGCGCGGTCCGCGACCGCCTCGGCATCGCCCCCGGCCGCCGGGCCGTCCTCTACGCGCCGACGCACCGGGACTACGAGGCCGGCTGGACGCCGCGCCTGGACCTCGCCGCCCTCGCCGACCGCCTCGGCGAGGACACCGTGCTGCTGGTGCGCGCCCACTACTTCTACGACGGCGGCGGCGCCGCCCCGCTCACCGGGCCGCGCCGCTCCGGCCGCATCGTGGACGTCTCCGCCTACGACCCGGTCGAGGAGCTGTGCCTGGCCGCAGACGCCCTCGTCACGGACTACTCGTCGATCATGTTCGACTACGCCAACCTGGACCGCCCGATCGTCATCCACGCCGACGACTGGGAGACGTACCGCACCACGCGCGGGGTCTACTTCGACCTCATGGCCGAGGCACCCGGCCCGGTCGCCCGCACCCAGGAGGAGCTGACCGAGATCCTCGCCACCGACGCCTGGCACGACGAGAGCGCGGCGAAGGCGCGGGCGGCCTTCCGCCGCCGGTTCTGCGAGTACGACGACGGCCGCGCCGCCGAACGCGTCGTGCGCCGGGTCTTCCTCGGCCAGGACGAGGCGTCGCTGCCGCCGGTCCTGCCGATCGGGGAACGCACCCCGGCGCCCACCCCCGAGGAGGCGACCGCGTGACGACCGACCCGCGGATCCCCGACGTCACCGTCACGGTGATCGTGCACAACGACGCCGAGCGGCTTCCCCGCGCGGTGGAGTCCGTACGCCGCCAGACCCACCGCAACCTCGAGATCATCGTCAGCGACGACCACTCCACGGACGACACGCCCCGGGTGGCCCGGGAACTGGCGGCCACCGACCCGCGCATCCGCTGCCTGCGGCTGCCCGAGAACAGCGGCGGATGCAGCGCACCCCGCAACCGCGCGCTGGAGACCGCGCGGGCCCCGTACCTGATGTTCCTCGACTCCGACGACGAACTCCCGCCGGACGCGGTCGCCTCCCTGCTCGCCGCGCACCGCGCACGCGACATCGACTTCGCGATGGGCGCGGTGCGGCGGATCCGGGTGGACACCGGCCGCCGCGCCACCTGGATGCCGCACCTCGTGCAGGAGCACCGCACGCTGGACGGCATCGAGGACGACCCGCGCCTGTTCTTCGAACACCTGTCGACCAGCAAGATGTACGCCCGCGCCTTCCTCGACCGGTACGACCTGCGCTTCCCCGAGGGCATCCACTACGAGGACCAGTTGTTCTCGGCGCAGGCGTACTGCCTGGCGAAACGGTTCACGATCATCCCCGAGCCCGTGTACCTCTGGTACGTCGCCCCGTACGCGGGCTCCGAGGCGGCGTCCATCTCCAACCAGCGGCATCTGCTCAGCAACGTCCGCGACCGGATCCACGTACAGCGGCTGATCGACGCGTTCCTGGTGGAGAGCGGGCACGGGGCGCTGCGCGAGGACAAGGACCACAAGTTCCTCAAGCACGACTTCCGGATGTACGCGGGCGACCTGCCCTACCGGGACGAGGAGTGGCTCGCGTCCTTCGCGGACCTGGTCAACCCGTACCTGGAGACCCTGTCCCCCGGCGCCTACGCCCGGCTCCCCCGCCCCGAACGGGTGGTGCTCCAACTGGTCCGCGACCGCCGCTTCGCCGACGCCCGGCTCGCCGCCCGGGGCCTGGCCCACTCCGTCGCGCCGAGGCGGCTGACCACCGACGCGGACGGCCGTACCTACTGGGGCGACCGCGTCCCCGGGTCGGCCGGGGCCCGCCGCGAGCTGGACCTCACCGAGCTGGAGCCGGCCACCCGGCCCTTCTTCGGCGCCCAGTTCCGCCATGAGATCACGGAGCTCACCCCGGGCCCCGGCGTGTCGGTCGACCTGACCGTGCGCACCTACGACCCCTCCCTGCGCCTCCCGGTCGGCCCTCAGCGCGCGAGCCTCGTCATCTCCCCCGGCCGGCGCCGGCTCACCGTGCCCTTCCGGCTCTCACCGGTACGGCCCGGCGTCTTCGAGGGCCGGGTCCGGCTCGACCCGGCGACGGCACGCCTGCCGCTGAGCGGCTTCGCGGGGGTGCGTCACCCCATGGTCCGGCTCACCTACGGCGGCCAGAGCAACCGGGGCGTGCTGCTGGCTCCCCTCGACTTCCCGGCCCTGACCGCCCGCGTCCCCTACCGCTCCGGCGCGGCCCCGCACCGGGTGACGGTCGAACCGGAGGGCCACGGCCCGGGCCGCCTCCAGATCCGCTGGACCCCGGTCGGCCTCACCGCGACCCTCCGCCCCCTCGCCACCCGCCTGGCCCACCCCAAGGCCCGCCAGGCCGCCCGCCTCCTGGCCGGCGCCCTGCGCTGATACTTTCAGCCCGTCCGGCGCTGACATCCAGCCCGTCCGGCGCTTGAGGACGAGGCCCGAAGGGCCGGAAAGGGGGTCCGGGGACAACGCCCCCGGGAACGGGACGGGAAGGGGCGGCGGGGGCGAAAAC
>KL568657.1:28766-30772 GCA_000715605.1 Streptomyces speibonae
CGGGACGGGAAGGGGCGGCGGGGGCGAAAACCCCCACCACCCACCGCACCCCACCAACCACCCCCACCGCCCCCGGCTCATGGCACCGCGTACAGCACCTCCCCCTCCGGCCCCCGGGCCACCGCCCGCAGCCCCGTCCCCGCCAGCACCCCCCGCCGGTCCACCACCCACCGCACCCCGAACTCCCGCTCCACCTGCCTCCGTACGGACTCCGGGGTCCCCGCCGCGAAGTACTCCTCCGTGGCCGCCGCCCGCCGCTCCCCGTCCGGAAGGAAGAAGTCGGGGTAACCGGGCGCGACCGTGTACGCCCCGTACGCCGGAACCTGCCGCGCCGACCGCCCCTCGGCCATGACCACGTCCCCGTACCGCACCCACGGCGTGATCCAGTGGTATCCCGTCCACGGCTCCCGGTACCGCTCAGCCACCGCCTCCGGCAGCACATCGCGCGGCACCACGTACCCGAGCGTCCCCGCCTGCGCCCACCCCCCGACCGCCAGCGCCCCGCCGAGCAGCAGCGCCCACACACCCCGCGCCCGTCCCTCCCGCGCGCCTACGGCCGCCAACGCCACCCCCACCTGCGCCGGCACCACCACCGCGGGCAACGCCCGCCCCCACGAGTAGTGCCCGGTCACCCACCCCGCCGAGACGACCACCACTCCCAGTGCGAAGAACACCGCCAGCGGATCCCTGCGGTCGCGCAGCCACCGCGGTATCAGCGCGGCCACCCCGAGCAGCACCAGCCCGTACCGCGCGAGCAGCCGCGTGTACAGCACCCGGTGCACCGACTCCAGCCCGTCCCCCGCGCCGAGCAGGGCGAAGAAGTCGTAGTACGGCCACGCCCACAGCACCACCGCTCCGGCCGCCGCCGCGACCCCCAGGCGCGGCCACACCACCCGCCCGGCCCGGGCCGCGACCACCGTGGCGATGGCGCCCAGCGAGGCCACGATCCCCGAGAACTGGTGGCAGAGCAGGATCACCCCCCATAGCACCCCCAGGCCGGTCCACGCCCCCCACCCGCCCGCGCCGCCCTCGCGCAGCGCCCCGGTCAGCCAGGCCCAGAAGTGGAAGGCGAGCCCGAGGGTGAACGTGCTGGGATACGCCATCGTCAGCGCCAGCGAGTTGAGCCCCAGGAAGCCGCTCCACGCGAACGGCGTCGTCCCCCACACCAGCAGCAGGCTCAGCAGGGCGAGCGCGGGCGCCGCCGGATGCGCGCTCAGCGTCCGTATGTACCGCCAGACGCCCGTCACCAGCAGCACCAGCCCGGCCGCGGCGGCCAGCCGCAGCACCGCGAACGTGCCCAGCCCCGTCAGCCGGGCGACCGCGCCGAGCGCCAGCATCCACGGCGAGTAGTACGGGCTCGGGGTGTCCGCGTCGACCAGCGGATTGCCGGGGTCGAGCAGACTGTGCCGCAGCCGCTCCACGGTCGCCGCGTGGATGCCCAGGTCACCGGCCCAGGGCAGCCGTACGACGAGCAGGACCAGCAGGACCAGCACGAGCCCCGCGGCGGCCCGGGCTATGGTCCTGCCGATGGCCGCCGGATGGTCCGGGGCGCGGCGCGTACTGCCCCGCCCCGACCCTACGGACGATATGAATCGGACATTCACATATCAGCAATAACCGTTCATCACCCCGCACCCCACACATTCATCACCCATCCCACCTAAGGCACCACACGGCGCGAGGGGCGCCCCGGACCCCACGGCCCGAAACGCCCCTCGCCCACACCCTCGCGGGGTTACGAGTGCGACCGCAGCAGCGTCCGCATCGTCCGCATCGCCACCGACAGGTTGGCGAGGTCGAACGCGTCGGAGCTGTGGATCTCCTCCAGGGTGGTGCGGGCCCGGCTCAGCAGGGCCGCGTTCTTCCGCTCCCACACCTCGAAGCGCTGCTCCGGCGTCGCCGAGCCGTCGCCCACCGCCAGCACGTCCGCGGTCACCGCCGCGTGCGCCGCGTAGAGGTCCTCGCGGATCGCCGCGCGGGCCATGGACTGCCAGCGGTCGGCGCGC
>KL568657.1:30951-32950 GCA_000715605.1 Streptomyces speibonae
TAGAGGTCCTCGCGGATCGCCGCGCGGGCCATGGACTGCCAGCGGTCGGCGCGCGGCAGCTCGATGATGCGGTCCATCAGCTGGGTGATGCGCAGCCGGTCGCCGAGGTCGTAGTAGACCTCGGCGACGTCCAGCGGCTCCTTGCTCATCCGGTCGGCCACCGACACGATGTCGAGCGTCGGGAAGGCCGAGGAGAACCCGGCGACCCGGGTGGCGAGCTCGTCGGGGACACCGGCGCCGCTCAGCTCGTCGTAGATCTTCTGGTACCAGTCCAGGTCCGCGCCGCGCAGCAGCTTCGGCAGCTCGGCCCAGACCTGCTCGACGCGCTCGGAGAAGAACTCCACCGTCTCGGCGAGCTCCAGCGGCTGCGGCCGGGTGTTGAGCAGCCAGCGCGTGCCGCGCTCGACCAGCCGGCGCGAGTGCAGCCGGATCCGGGTCTGGACGTCCGCGTCGACCTTGTTGTCGAGGGCCTCGACCGCGTCCCACACCACCGAGGAGCGGAAGATCGCACGGGCCGCCGTCTGCGCCCGGACGATCTCCTCCAGCGACGCCCCGGTCTCCTCGCGCATCCGGTGCAGATACGTCGTACCGCCCGTGTTGACCGTGTCGTTGACCAGCACCGTCGTGGTGATCTCACGGCGCAGCGGGTGGTTGTCGATCCGGTCGGGGAACTGCTCGCGCAGCGCCGTCGGGAAGTACGCGTGCAGCAGCACCTTCAGATACGGGTCGTCGGGCAGCGAGGTCTGCAGCAGTTCCTCGGTGACCGTGATCTTCGTGTACGCCAGCAGGACGGCCGTCTCCGGTCCGGTCAGGCCCTGCCCGGAGGAGAGCCGCTCGCGGATCTGGCGGTCGCTGGGCAGGAACTCCAGGGCCCGGTCCAGCTGGCCCTCGCTCACCAAGTGCTTCAGGAACCGCTGCTGGGCGTGGACCATGTCCTTCGACTGCGCCAGCGCGTTGGCGATGGCGATGTTCTGCGCGTAGTTGTTGCGCAGCACCAGCCGGCCGACCTCGTCGGTCATCGCGGCGAGCAGCTTGTTGCGCTGCTTGACGGTCATGTCGCCGTCCTTGACCAGACCGTTCAGCAGGATCTTGATGTTCACCTCGTGGTCGGAGGTGTCGACGCCCGCGCTGTTGTCGATGGCGTCGGTGTTGAGCCGGCCGCCGTGCAGCGCGAACTCGATCCGGCCGAGCTGGGTCATGCCCAGGTTGCCGCCCTCGCCGACGACCTCGACCCGCAGGTCCTTGCCGTTCACCCGGATGTGGTCGTTGCCCTTGTCGCCGACGTCGGCGTTGGACTCCGTCGACGCCTTGACGTACGTGCCGATGCCGCCGTTCCACAGCAGGTCGACCGGCGCCTTGAGGATCGCCTTCATCAGGTCCGGCGGGGTCATCTTGGCGACACCGGGCTCCAGGCCGAGGGCCTCGCGGATCTGGGCGTTGATCGGGACGGACTTGGCGGTGCGCGGGAAGACCCCGCCGCCGGCCGAGATCAGCTCGGGGTTGTAGTCCTCCCAGGAGCTGCGCGGCAGCTCGAACAGACGGCGGCGCTCGGCGTAGGAGACGGCCGCGTCGGGGTTGGGGTCGATGAAGATGTGCCGGTGGTCGAAGGCGGCGACCAGCCGGATGTGCTCGCTGAGCAGCATGCCGTTGCCGAACACGTCACCGGACATGTCGCCGATGCCGACGACCGTGAAGTCCTCGGTCTGGGTGTCCACGCCCATCTCCCGGAAGTGCCGCTTGACGGACTCCCAGGCACCGCGGGCGGTGATGCCCATGCCCTTGTGGTCGTAGCCCGCGCTGCCGCCGGAGGCGAAGGCGTCACCGAGCCAGAAGTTGTAGGACTCGGCGACCTCGTTGGCGATGTCCGAGAACTTGGCGGTGCCCTTGTCGGCGGCGACGACGAGGTAGGTGTCGTCCTCGTCGTGCCGGACCACGTCCGCCGGGGGCACGACCTCGCCGCCCACCATGTTGTCCGTGATGTCGAGCAGCGCCGAGATGA
>KL568657.1:33100-36701 GCA_000715605.1 Streptomyces speibonae
GACCTCGCCGCCCACCATGTTGTCCGTGATGTCGAGCAGCGCCGAGATGAACGTCCGGTAGCTGGCGATGCCCTCCGCCATCCAGGCGTCCCGGTCGACGGCCGGGTCGGGCAGCCGCTTGGCGACGAAGCCGCCCTTGGCGCCGACCGGCACGATGACGGTGTTCTTCACCATCTGCGCCTTGACCAGGCCGAGGATCTCCGTACGGAAGTCCTCACGGCGGTCCGACCAGCGCAGGCCGCCGCGCGCGACCTTGCCGAAGCGCAGGTGCACGCCCTCGACGCGCGGCGAGTACACCCAGATCTCGTACTCCGGGCGGGGTGCCGGGAGGTCCGGGATGGCCTGCGGGTCGAACTTCATGGAGACGTAGTCGTGCGGCACTCCGCCGCTCGCCTCCTGGAAGAAGTTGGTGCGCAGCGTCGCCTTGATGACGGTGAGGAAGGAGCGCAGGATGCGGTCCTCGTCCAGCGAGGCCACCTGGTCCAGGGCGGCGTCGACCTCTTCCAGCAGGGCGTCCACCAGTTCGTACCCGGCGCGCTGCCGGTCCGGCGACATCCGCGCCTCGAACAGGGAGACGAGCAGCCGGGTGGTGTGGACGTTGTGGCGGAGGGTGTCCTCCATGTAGTCCTGGCTGAAGGTGGAACCCGCCTGGCGCAGGTACTTCGCGTACGCCCGCAGCACCATGGCCTGCCGCCAGGTCAGCCCGGCGCTGAGCACGAGGGCGTTGAAGCCGTCGTTCTCCGCCTGGCCGGTCCAGGTCGCCGCGAAGGCGTCCTGGATGCGCTCGCGTGCGTCGTCGCCGAGGTAGTCCAGGCCGCCGCCGGGCGCCTTGGGCATGCGCAGACCGAAGTCGTAGATCCAGGCCACGCTCCGGTCCGAGCAGCGCAGCTCGTACGGCCGCTCGTCGACGACCTCGACGCCCAGGCGCTGGAGCACGGGCAGCACCGCGGAGAGGGAGACGGCCTCACCCTTGCGGTAGATCTTGAAGCGGCGCTCCTCGGGGGCGGCGCCGACCGGCTCGTACAGGCTGAGTTCGAAGTCCCGCTGTTCGTCGAGCAGCTCGACCCTGGCCAGGTCGGCGACCGCGCTGCGCGGGGAGTGGTCGGCCTTGTAGCCCTCGGGGAAGGCGCCCGCGTAGCGGCGCAGCAGCTCCGCGGCGCGCTCCTCGCCGAACTCGGCGGTCAGCGCCTCGCTGAAGCCGTCGGCCCAGGAGCGGGCGGCCGCGACGAGCCGCGCCTCGATGCGCTCCTTGTCGGCGTCGGACAGCTCCGGCAGTTCGGTGCCCTGCGGGACGCGGACCACGAAGTGCAGCCGGGAGAGGACCGACTCGGTGTTCCAGGCGGTGAAGTCGACGCTGGTGCCGCCGAGCTCCTCCTTGAGGATGTCGATGATCCGCAGCCGCACCCCCGTGGTGTAGCGGTCCCGCGGCAGGTAGACGAGGGCGGAGTAGTAGCGCCCGTACTCGTCCTGGCGCAGGTACAGCCGCAGCCGGCGGCGCTCCTGGAGGTAGAGCACCGAGGTCACGATGGACTGGAGCTCGTCCGCCGGGGTCTGGAACAGCTCGTCGCGCGGGTAGGTCTCCAGGATCTGGAGCAGATCGCGTCCGTCGTGGCTGTGCGGGGAGAAACCGGCCCGCTCCAGCACCTCCTCGACCTTGCGCCGGATCACCGGCACCCGGCGCACGGACTCGGTGTAGGCGGCGGACGAGAACAGTCCGAGGAAGCGCCGCTCACCGACGACGTTGCCGTCCGCGTCGAACTTCTTGACGCCGATGTAGTCCAGGTACGAGGGCCGGTGCACGGTCGCCCGGCTGTTCGCCTTGGTCAGCACCAGCAGGTTGTGCTCGCGCGCCTTGGCGCGGGCGTCGGCGGGCAGCCGCTCGAAGGACGGGCTGACCGGGTGGTCCTCGCCGCTGGAGTGGTGCGGGTCGGAGCGCAGGATGCCGAGGCCGGTGCCGGGGACGGCGGCCAGCGAGTCGTCGTCGCGCAGCTCGTACTCGCGGTAGCCGAGGAAGGTGAAGTGGTCGTCGGCGAGCCAGCGCAGCAGCTCGCGGGCCTCCTCGACCTGCTGCTCGGGCACGTCGGAGGGGATGGGCTCCTCGGGCAGCGCCTCGGCCAGCGCGGTGGCGGCCCGGCGCATCTTGCCCCAGTCCTCGACGGCCTCGCGGACGTCGGACAGGACGCGCAGCAGATCGGCGGTGATCTGCTTGAGGTCCTCGCGGTCGGTCTCGCGGTCGATCTCCACGTGGATCCAGGACTCGACGTGCGCGTCGTGCGGGAGGTCGCCCTTGTCCGTCGGGAGGTCGCCGCCGGCCGGGGCGGTGAGCACCTCGATCAGCTGTCCGGTGACGTCCCGGCGGACCACGATCTGGGGGTGGATGACGACGTGGATACCGCGGCCCTGGCGGGTCAGCTCGTTGGTGACGGAGTCGACCAGGAAGGGCATGTCGTCGGTGACCACCTCGACGACGGAGTGGCTGCACGTCCAGCCGTTCTCCTCGACGGTCGGGGTGTGCACCCGTACGTTGGCGGTGCCCTGCGGCCGGCTCTCGGCGAGCCGGAGGTGCGAGACGGCGGCTCCGAAGATGTCGACCGGGTCGCGGTCGGTCAGGTCCTCCGGGGCGGTGTGCAGGTAGTAGCGCTGGAGGAACTCGAGCACGGTGTCCCGGTCGGGCATGCCCTTGTCCGTCGTCCCAGTCGGCAGTTTCCCCCCGGCCGGGCTGTTCTCAGCTACCCGGGCGGCCCGATCGAGCAGCTCGGCCTTGGCTTCGTCCAGCTTGGTCTGCATGGTCCTCTGGCTCCTGTCGCGCGCCGTTGCGTGACGTAGAAGGAAGTACGGTTTCCCACCTCGTGGTGCGGTGATACGACGCGGGGTGTCCGGTCCGTACCGACGCTATGCCGCGGGATGAGATGAGCGGGGGCTTCTCGGCCGAATTCGGTGCGTCCGACGGGTGTGACTCTGCTCTCCGTGGCGTCCGCCCCTCTGGGGTGCGCCGCGTCCCGTGCCGCCCGCGAAGACCAGCGACTGCCACCCGGTCACGGATGTCGTCCGTGCTCACCGGGCGCACAGCGGGGACGCGCAGGCCCCCGCGAGGTATCGCGCTGATCACGCCACTAAGGCTATCGCCCCCTCCAGGTACCCCGTCATGAGCCGTATGTGTACAAAACCAAGCCCCAAACTTTGCCACTCTGCACAGTCGCACGCAGCCTGCCCCCCGGCCGGCCCTCACGGGACACTGAACCGGAGCCCGACGCACCTCAGGCCGCGGCCACCAACCGCTCCGCCACCCCCACCGCCTCCCGCAACGAATCCACCACCGGCACCCCCACCGCCTCCAGACTCGCCCGCCCATGCGACCCCCCGGTGTACAACACCGCCCGGGCCCCCGCATGCGCGGCAGCCACCGCATCGTCCGCCGCGTCCCCGATCACCACCGTCCGCGCCGGCTCCACCCCCGTCAGCGCGGCCAGGTGACGCACCATGTGCTCCGCCTTGCTGCCGCCCGACGGCCCGGTCCGCCCGTCGACCCGGACGAAGTGCGGCTCGATCCCGAAGCCCCGCACCAGCGGCACCAGGTCCTCATGTCCGTACATGCTGAGGA
>KL568657.1:36943-38198 GCA_000715605.1 Streptomyces speibonae
GTGTATAAGAGACAGGCTCCACCACGCCCTCGGCGAGCCCGCAGCTCACCCGGTGCTCGGTGTAGTACCGGTGGAAGGTGCTGTCCATCAGCTCCCACTCGGCCTCGCTCGGCAGCCGCCCCATCAGCCGCTCGTAGAACTTCGGCACCGGTACGCAGTACAGCTCCCGGTACCGCTCCAGCGTGAGCGGCTCCAGGCCCAGCTCGGCGAAGGCCGCGTTCGTCGCGCCGATGACGGCGTCCACGTCGTGGAACAGCGTGCCGTTCCAGTCCCAGACGATGTGTGCGTCGGTGTGCATCCCCATGCCGGAAAACGTACCCGCCTCCGCCGACAATCGGCAGAACCGCAGGCCAGAGCTCAGTCCACCAGGTTGGGGATCTCCTGCGTCGCGTACCACAGCAGCTCGTGGTCCTCCGCCCCGTCCACCACGAACTGCGCGTCGTCGTCACCGGCGTCCGCCGCGGGCAGCGCGGCCGCCGCGGCCGCCACGTCCGCCTCCGCGTCCTGCGCGTCCACGTGCACCGCGGCCGCCTTGGCCAGCCGTACGGCCCCGGCGACCCGCACCTCGCCCAGCGCGGCCGGGTCCAGTCCCCGGTCCGGGTCGGACTGGGCGGCGCCGTCGGACACGTCCACAGCGACGACGACCCGGCGCCGCGGGGCATCGGGGTCCGCGGCCAGCAGCCGCAGGGAGGCCAGCGCGGCGCGGCTCAGCGCGGCGTACTCCAGCTCCTCGATGTCGTCGGAGAGGTACCACTCGCGCAGCGCGGGCGTGACGGCATAGGCCAGGAACGGCCCGTCCCCCAGCTGACCCGTCTTGTACGCCTCGGCGAGCCCGGGGAGGGTCAGGGGGACGTAGACGCGCATGATCAGCCGCTTTCGTATGAGTCGGAGGGGCTCCGCAAGAGCCCTCAGGATACGACCCGGCGTCCCCCATCGAGTCCCTGCCCACACCCCCGGACCCGTCCACTCCGATCCGGAAAGTCACCCGGTACGCCCGCACGGACACGGGGCCGGGTTCCCGCCCGTCACCCTGATAAGTGAATCCTCCGGCCGCCCCGGCCCACGTTCCTCCGCCTTGCTCCCACCGGCCATCGCCCCGTACAAGATCCCCAACACGAAGTTACTGCCCGGTACCACCGGCTCCCCCAGCCGCCCCGGGCCCACCGAACGGGGTCCCCCATGCGCAAGGTCATGACCAGACACCACCCCCGCACGCCCTCCCCCACCGAGCACCGCACACTCCCCCCGAGCCGGG
>KL568658.1:0-254 GCA_000715605.1 Streptomyces speibonae
TGTGGGTGCCGGGTGCCTGTGTTGTCGGGGTGTGCCGGGCCGGCCTCGGGGTGTTCGGGCGGGCCGGTGCCGTGATCGGCGGGTGGGCGTGGTTGGGGCCGGGGCCGCGCGGGCTCGCGGTGTCTCCGGTCCGCACCGGCGCGGGGGGCCTGTGCCCTCGGGGGGTGGACCCCTGAGGAGGGCGGGCGGAATTCCGGGGCCCGCGTCGGTGCGGGGCGGCGTCGGCGTCTGGGCGGCCGAGGGTCCTCTGCGGG
>KL568658.1:469-1021 GCA_000715605.1 Streptomyces speibonae
CCGACGTCCCCGGCCCGGCCCGGCGTGGGGGCGCCGCCCCGTCACAGCAGTGACGGCACCTCCGCTGCCGAGACCTGGCGGGCCGCTCGTTCCAGGGCGCTGGCCAGCAGGGCCAGGTCGGTCGGGCCGTTGCCGAGTTCGCGTACCTGGCGGCGGGCCGGGGGGTCGCCCATCCGGTGCCAGTCCAGGGGGACGACCGTCGGGCGCAGCGTCGCCGTCCGCGGGATGCGGCCCGTGACGCGGCCGCCCTGGAACGCCGTCTCCCACCCGTCCGGGCGGGCCAGCCGGCCACGGCCCGGCGCCGGGTCGTCCGGACCGCCGCCCGGCACGGGAGCGTCCAGCGCGACCCGCAGCGACGCCTGCCGCACCGGCTCCGTCTGCGCCGTCCGTGCGCAGGGGGCGGTGGCCGACACCAGATGCACCCCCAGCCGCTCGCCGTCCCGGGCCACCGCCTCCAGCGCCCGCATCACCGATCCGGCGGCGGGCCGCCCCGGTGACCCGAGCGCGGGGGAGACCAGCGCGTCCAGGTCGTCCACGACCACCACCAGCCGC
>KL568658.1:1247-2334 GCA_000715605.1 Streptomyces speibonae
CCGGCCGCAGCCGCAGCGTCGAACTGGGCGGGGCGTCCAGGTCACCGTTCGGCTCACCGGCCCCCGCGCGGGAGGCGGCCGTGCGCTGGGCGACCATGCGGTCCGACAGCTCACGTCCGGTGTGCCACTCGGCGAAGTCGGAGCGGCCGAGCAACTCGGCACGCCGCTTCAGCTCGGCGGTCAGGGACTGCGCGAACTCCCGCATCCGCACCGGATCGCCCGCCCCGAGATGCGTGGTGACATGCGGTACGTCCGTACACACCCGCAGCCCCTCGCCGTGCCCGTCGACCAGCACGAGGCCCAGCCGGTCGGGGCGCTCGGCGGCGGCCAGCGAGGCGACGACCGCCCGCAGCAGCTCCGTACGGCCGCTGCCGGGCGGCCCCTCGATCAGCAGGTGCGGCCCCTCGGCGGCGAGGTCGGCGACGACGGGTCCGCGTGGTCCGGCGCCCAGTATGGCGGTGACGCGTCCGCCGAGCGCCTGGGTGTCGTCGGCCGCGTCCGCCCAGCGCGCCATCAGCGAGGCCGGGGTGGCGCGGGCCAGGCCCAGCTCGTCCAGCAGCCGCGCGGACTGGGGCAGCGGTGCGGACACGCGCGCGTGCCGCCCGCCCGCGGCGCCGTCCGTGCGCAACGGAGCGAGCGCCCGGGCGAACCGCTCGGCCCATGCCCGGGAGACCGCGTCGACGGTGGCGAGGGTGCCGTGGCCGACCGGGCCCGGGGGCGTCCCGGAGCCGGTCGCGGCCACCCGGAGCAGCCGCAGGGCGGTCGCCACGTCACCGCTGAGCAGGGCGACGGCCCCGCACTCCCGGAACGTCGGCGCCACCGCGCAGGCCGCCTCGTAGGTCTCCGTCACCGGCGACGCGGGTGAGGCGGCGGCCGTCTCGGCGAGGCACAGGAGGTGGATGCCGGCCCGGGGGCCGTCCTGGGCCAGCCGGGCGACCGCCTCGCGGATGTCCGCGCCGCCGGGGTCGCCGTCCACGACGAGCACGGTGTACGGGCCGTCGCCCAGCTCCGCGGTGACCTCGGCGTCCGGGCCGACCGCGCCCGCGGCCGCGTGGTCGTGGTCCGCCAGCCGGCGGAGCAGCTCGTC
>KL568658.1:2585-6718 GCA_000715605.1 Streptomyces speibonae
GGCCTGCTCCCGGTCGTGCGCGAGCAGCAGCCGACAGTCCTGGCCGTGCCCGGGGCGTACGTGCGGCAGCCAGCCCAGCCAGGACCACTCCGCGGTGCGCTCCTCCAGGGGGCGGGTGTGGTCCGCGGCGATCAGGACGATCTCCAGGGAGTCGGGGGAGTGCAGCGCCGCGAGCTGGGCCAGCACCGCGCGGGCCAGCCCGGCGAGGCGTTCGCGCGGGCCCGCCAGGCCGAGCGAGCCGACCTCGCGCAGTCCCGCGGTGACCGGTACGGCGGGCAGCAGGCCGGAGCCGTCCGGCGCGGTCCGGTCCGCGGTGCCGAGCCGCACCGCGAGCGCCTCGGGGTGACCCGGACCGCGCTCCCACAGCCGGGGGCCGGGGCCGAGCGCGGTCAGCAGCAGCGTGGCGGGGTCCGGCCAGGTCTCGGGGAGCACGGGGGCGACGAGGGCCGACTGCGGCGCGTGCTCGCCCGGGTCCGCGCCGCGGCCGCTCCGTGCGTCCGCTGCCGCCTCCCGCTCCTGCCGTCCGCCGGCCAGCCGCCGGGCCCACGCCCCGATACCGCCCCGCTTCCGCCCGCCGGAGGGCTGGGGGAGCGCGGTGCCGCGGACGGGGGTGCCCTTGCGGGTGCCGGCGCCGGCCCCGGTTCCCTCCGGTGCGTCGCCGGTCGTACCGATGGTGGGCTCCGCGGGCGCGCGTCCGTCGTGCGCGCTGCCGGTGGCATGCCGGGTGGGGCGGGCGGGTGCGTCACCGGCGGAGGCGCCTGTGGGGTCGCCGGAACGAGCCCCGGACGCGGGGAGGGAACCCGGGCCGGCGGCCCCGCCGTGCGGGTGGCCGTCGCGCGCTCCACCGCGGGGCGCCCGGCTCGAAGCGGTCGTGGGTGCCTCGTCCCGGGCGTCGCCGTGGCCCGTGTCCGGCGTCCGCTGTCCCGGCGGGACGGAACCGGCCGGGACGACGCCGTACCCGTCGGCGAGGCTTCCGAGGCCCGCGTGCGTCGGGTCCTCGGCCGGGCCCTGCCCGGACACCCGCCGCCCCTTGGGCGCACGGGGCACGTCCGTCCGCGTGGCGATCCGCACCGTACGCCGGACGGAAGCGTGATCGTGCCGCTCACCCCCGGGCGCCCCGCCCTGCTCCGGCACCGGCGCAACGGAGCCGTGCCCCGGCCGCTGTCCGTCGGGCACGGGGCCGTCGGTGCCCGGTCCTGCGGGGGCCCGCCCGCCCGGTGTCCGTGGGCCGGGCATGCGCGCACCGGGGTCGTATGGCGGTTGCTGTCCGGCGGAGGCGTGATCGCCGGCGCCGGACCGCCCGCTCACCGTCTGCGGTCCGGCGCCGTGTGCGTGGGGTGGGCGTGCGCCGGGGTCGTGCTGCGGTTGCTGTCCGGCGGGTGCGCGGGTGTCGGAGACCGGTCCGGCGCCGGACCGGCCGCCCGGCGCGTGTCCGTGGGCCGTCGGCCCGCCGGGGCCGTGCTGCGGCTGCCGTCCGTCGGGCACATGGCCGACGTGGGCCTGCAGGCCCGGGATCCGCCCGCCGGGACCGTCCACGGCCCGTCCGTCGGCCGCGTGGGCGCCGGCCGTCCCGTCGCGGTCGGCGTGTCCGGCGGCGGCCGGTCCCGCAGGGGCCCCGCCG
Source organism: Streptomyces speibonae (assembly GCA_000715605.1). Lineage (GTDB taxonomy): Bacteria > Actinomycetota > Actinomycetes > Streptomycetales > Streptomycetaceae > Streptomyces > Streptomyces speibonae. The sequence continues at coordinate 4,207 of KL568658.1, forward strand.
CCCGGCGCTCGCCCACCGCCCGCGGGCAGGTTCGCCGAGCCGTAGGCGTGACGGGTCTGCCCCCGGGGCGGTTCCGTGGGCCGCACGCGCGCGTGCGGCACCGTGCCCGTGTCGCCGGTGACCGGCGGGTCGTCCGCCGCACCGCCGGAGACGTCCCCCGCGGCCCGCGGCCCCGGCACCCGGACGTGTCCCTCCCCGTCCGGTGTCGTCGCCGCCCGCGCGGTGGAGCCCGCCGCCGGCGTCAGGCGCAGGGCCGACTCGCCGATGCGCAGCAGCGCGCCCGGGGCCAGCCGGACCGGGCGGGGACCCACGCGCCGGCCGTCGAGGGTGGTGCCGTTGGTGGAGCCGAGGTCGGCGACCGAGACGCGGCCGTCGGGGGCCACCGTCACCGCGCAGTGCAGACGGGAGACGTCCGGGTCGTCGAGCGGTACGTCGGCGTCCGCGGAGCGGCCTATGCGGATCTCGCCGCCGTGCAGCAGATGCACCCCGCCCGCGTCCGGACCCGCGACCACATGCAGCCGGGTCGGGGTGTCGTCCAGCTCGGGATGCGGCTCGGGCTCACCGGGCGCGCCGACGGCCAGCACCGCGCCGTCGATCAGCGGCGGCTCGCCCAGCGTGCAGCGCTGGGCGTCGAGGCGCTGGTCACCGGCGTACAGCACCGGCGTGCCCGAGGCACCCGCCGTGCCGTCGCCGCCGGAGACCGCCGAGGCCAGGGCGGAGGCGACCGCGGCCAGAGCCGTGCCCGCGGGCGCCGTGACCAGCACGTCGCGGCTCGCGGCCCGCTCCCGCGCGGGGGAGGCGGGGCCCAGCGGGTCTACGACGGTCAGCCGGATCTGCATCGCCGTCAGCGGTCCCTTCTGCGCGAGCGCCCGCGACAACGGGGGAACGAAGCCGCCCCGCGGTCCCCCAACCGCGGACTACCCCCACCATCACACGCGCACGTACGGCCAGTACTGCACGCATCCTCGCACCTGCCACCGACAACGCGCCCGCCCTCCGGCAGCAAATGATCTTGATTGGTCGGCTCTGCCCGCAAAAGTGCCTGTCCAGTGACGCGCCGGTGATCGCTACGGGCGCACTTGAGATCGGTCACGTCCGCCTTGCGGCAACCAACGGACCGAGTGGAGCGTCTTTCCTGCGAAACCGTCGAACACGGGCGGGGGCCGGAACGTAATACCAGGGTCGAGATCGACCGACCGGTATCCCGCGCGGCGGCACTACAGTGGGTCGGAACATTCCGCAGCAGGGTGGACCTCGGTGTACGCCAGCCAAGCAAGCAGCAGGGAGCGCATGACGTGCGGCCGGTAGGGAGTAAGTACCTGCTCGAGGAGCCGCTCGGTCGCGGCGCCACGGGCACCGTCTGGCGCGCCCGCCAGCGGGAGACCGCGGGCGCCGAGGCGGCCGTACCGGGCCAGCCCGGCGAGACCGTGGCCATCAAGGTCCTCAAGGAGGAACTCGCGAACGACGCCGACGTCGTGATGCGGTTCCTGCGCGAGCGCTCCGTGCTGCTGCGGCTCACCCACCCCAACATCGTCCGGGTCCGCGACCTGGTGGTCGAGGGTGATCTGCTGGCCCTGGTCATGGACCTCGTCGAGGGCCCCGACCTGCACCACCACCTCCGCGAGAACGGCCCCTTCACCCCCGTCGCCGCGGCCCTGCTGACCGCGCAGATCGCCGACGCGCTCGGCGCCAGCCACGCCGACGGCGTGGTGCACCGGGACCTGAAGCCCGCCAACGTGCTGCTCAAGCAGGACGGCGGCGAGATGCACCCGATGCTGACCGACTTCGGCATCGCCCGCCTCGCCGACTCCCCGGGTCTGACCCGCACCCACGAGTTCGTCGGCACGCCCGCGTACATCGCGCCGGAGTCCGCCGAGGGCCGCCCGCAGACCTCCGCCGTCGACATCTACGGTGCCGGCATCCTGCTGTACGAGCTGGTCACCGGCCGCCCCCCGTTCTCCGGCGGCTCCGCCCTCGAGGTGCTGCACCAGCACCTGAGCGCCGAACCGCGCCGTCCCTCCACGGTCCCCGACCCGCTGTGGACGGTCATCGAGCGCTGTCTGCGCAAGGACCCGAGTCAGCGGCCCAGCGCCGAGAACCTCGCGCGCGGGCTGCGCGTCGTCGCCGAGGGCATCGGCGTGCACGCGAACTCCGCGCAGATCGCCGCCGCGGAGAACGTCGGCGCGCTCCTCGCACCCGACCCGACGCCCGCCCAGGTGCCCGACGCGCCCGGCGCCGCCGACCCGACACAGGTGCTGCCGCACACCGGCGGCGCCTACGACCCCAACGGCGCCACCAGCGTCCTGCCGCAGACCGGCGGACCGGCCGGCGCCGCCGACCCCACCGCCGTCATGCCCCCGGTGCCGCCCGGGCAGCCGGGGCAGCCCGGCGGACCGGGACCCGAGGACCCGCATCCCTGGCAGAGCCAGCTCCGCGCGGCACGCGACCGCAACGAGCAGACCCAGGTCCAGTACCTCGACCCGAGCCAGGACCCGCTGCGCCGCCGCCCCCA
>KL568658.1:6907-7457 GCA_000715605.1 Streptomyces speibonae
GGTCGCCCGGCCCCAGCAGCCGCCCCAGCAGCCGCCGCAGCGGCGTCCCCAGCCGCAGCCCGGCCCGGGGTACGGCCATCCCCAGCAGCACCAGCCCCAGCAGTACGCCCCGCCCCCGCCTCAGCCTCAGCGACAGCAGCCCCAGCCGCAGCGCTACGCACCGCCACCGGAGCCGCAGCGTCCGGCCCGCGAGCCCCGGCCGCCCCGGCAGCGCAGCGCCAACCCGATGCGGATCCCCGGCCTCGGCTGTCTCAAGGGATGCCTGTTCACGATCGTCATCCTGTTCGTCGCGGGCTGGCTGATCTGGGAGCTGAGCCCGCTCCAGGACTGGATCGGCACCGGCAAGGGCTACTGGGACCAGCTCACCGACTGGTTCGGCGCCGTGACGGGCTGGATCCAGGACCTGGGCGGCTCGGGCTGAGCCTGTTTGCTGATTTGTCGACATCTGGGGGTCGATTTCCGTATCCCCGGTGAAGGCAGGCTGTCCGGACGCGTAGTTTTAGCGACAACACGCGTCGGTAGGAGCAGTCTTGGCACGGAGAATCGGCAG
>KL568658.1:7670-8481 GCA_000715605.1 Streptomyces speibonae
AATCGCCAGCCGGTACACCGCCCATCAGATCCTCGGGCGGGGCAGCGCCGGCACGGTGTGGCTGGGCGAGGGTCCCGACGGGCCCGTCGCCGTCAAGCTGCTGCGTGAGGATCTCTCCTCGGACCAGGAGCTCGTCGGCCGCTTCGTGCAGGAGCGCACGGCCCTGCTCGGTCTGGAGCATCCGAACGTCGTCTCCGTGCGCGACCTGGTGGTCGACGGCAACGACCTCGCCTTGGTCATGGACCTGGTCCGGGGCACCGACCTGCGTACCCGCCTCGACCGGGAGCGCAGGCTGGCCCCGGAGGCGGCGGTGGCGATCGTCGCCGACGTCGCCGACGGACTGGCGGCGGCCCACGCGGCCGGTGTCGTGCACCGGGACGTCAAGCCGGAGAACGTGCTCCTGGACATGCAGGGCCCGCTCGGCCCCGGCGGCTCGCACCGCGCCCTGCTCACGGACTTCGGAGTGGCGAAACTCATCGACACGCCGCGCCGCTCCCGCGCCACGAAGATCATCGGTACGCCGGACTACCTGGCCCCGGAGATCGTGGAGGGCCTGCCGCCGCGCGCCTCGGTCGACATCTACGCGCTGGCCACGGTCCTGTACGAGCTGCTCGCGGGCTTCACGCCGTTCGGCGGCGGCCATCCGGGCGCGGTGCTGCGCCGCCATGTCACCGAGACGGTCGTGCCCCTCCCCGGCATCCCGGACGAGCTGTGGCAGCTGCTGGTGCAGTGCCTGGCGAAGGCCCCCGCGTCCCGGCTGCGCGCCTCCGAGCTGGGCGCCCGGCTGCGCGAGCTGCTGCCGATGCTGGCG
>KL568658.1:8698-8975 GCA_000715605.1 Streptomyces speibonae
CCGCTGGACGTCGACGAGCCGGACGCCGAGTCGGCGGAGGAGGCGGGGGAGGACCCCGCGTCCGGTCCCGCCCCGGCCGCCGGGGAGCCGGTGCGACGGCGCGGCGCGGTCCCCCTGGTCCCCGGCGCGAAGCCGTCCGACTCCAACCGCGACACGCATACGTCCATGAGGGTGCCCGCCCCCGACGAACTGGCCGGCGGCGCCCGGGGCACCGCCCGTGCCCCCCGCGCGGCCGGCGCCCCCCGTCCCGGCTCGGCCCGCAACCGCGCGGTGACCC
>KL568658.1:9223-9468 GCA_000715605.1 Streptomyces speibonae
CCGCCGGCGCCGCCTGACCCTGGCGGTCGCGGCGGTGCTCCTGGCAGCGGCCGGCGTAGGCACCTGGCTCGCCACCACCGACGATCCCCCCACCCCACCCCAGGACACAAAGAACTCAGCCCCCACAACCCCTTAGGAGCAGCGCCCCCAGGGGCGCGGGGCTGTACCGACATGCGGCTCCGCCGCGTGGGCGCGAAGGGGGTCTGGGGGCAGAGCCCCCAGGGACGGGACGGGAAGGGGCGGCG
>KL568659.1:0-502 GCA_000715605.1 Streptomyces speibonae
ACGTAGGACAGGTGGGCGAACCGCTGGTGGCCGTCGTAGTCCGCGAGCAGGAACTCACCGCCCCACACGGCGCCGTCGTCCCCGTGCCCGGTGCCGTCGAAGGCGACCCCGATGACACGGTGGCCGGCCCCGATCCCGTGCTCGGCCAGGACCGAGGCGATGTGCGCGTGGTGGTGCTGGACGGTGGCGACGGGCCGGCCCCCGGCGTGCCGCCGCGCCCACGACCCCGACCGGTAGCCGGGATGCGCGTCGGCGGCCAGCAGCCGCGGCCGCACACCGGTCAGGGACTCCAGGTGCCGCTCGGCGCGGTCGAACGCCTCCTGGGTGGCGAGGTCGTCCATGTCCCCGACATGGGCGGACAGCCACGCCCGGTCGCCCTGCCCGAGGCAGAAGACGTTCTTCAGGTCCCCGCCGACCGCGAGCGACGGGACCACCGGGACCGGCAGGGTGACGGGCAGCGGCGCGTAGCCGCGCGAGCGGCGCAGCACCTGTCTCTTATACA
>KL568659.1:699-4520 GCA_000715605.1 Streptomyces speibonae
CGGCGCAGCACCAGCGGCTCGCCGTCGCAGACCCGCACGACGGAGTCGTCGCACGGCACCCGGACCGGCCGGTCGTGTGTCAGCCACGCGTCGGCCAACCCGGCCAGCCGCACCAGGGCCTCGTCGTCGTCCGTCACGATCGGTTCCCCGGAGAGGTTGCCGCTCGTCATCACCAGCAGCCGGGGCGCCCCCGGCGCGGAGAGCAGCAGATGGTGCAGCGGCGTGTACGGCAGCAGCACGCCCAGATCGGGACTGCCCGGCGCGACGGCGTCCGCGGGCACCGGCGCCCCCGGAGCCGGCCGGACACCGAGGCGCCGCCGCAGGAGGACCACCGGCCGCACCCGCCCGGTGAGCAGTTCCCGCTCCACCGGATCGATGTGCACCAGGTGTTCGACGTCCCCGGCGTGCCGCGCCATCAGCGCGAACGGCTTGTCGCCCCGGGCCTTGCGGCGGCGCAGCGCGGCCACCGCCTCCGGGCGGGTGGCGTCGCAGGCGAGGTGGTAGCCGCCGACGCCCTTGACCGCGACCACCGCGCCCGCGGCGAGCAGCGCCGCCGCCGCGCCCACGGGGTCGTCGCCGGCCGGGAGCGGCACGTCCGCGCAGGAGGCGCCGGTGATCAGCCGCAGCCGCGGACCGCACGCCGGACAGCAGACTGGCTGCGCGTGGAAGCGCCGGTCGCCGGGGTCCTCGTACTCCCGGGCGCAGTCGGGGCACAGCGGGAAGCCCGCCATCGTGGTGTGCGCACGGTCGTACGGCAGCCCGGTGACGACCGTGAAACGCGGCCCGCAGTGCGTACAGGTGATGAACGGATGGCGGTGGCGCCGGTCGCCGGGGTCGCCGAGCTCGGCCAGACAGTCGGCGCAGGTCGCGGTGTCGGGTGCCACGAGCGTCCGTACACCGCCGCCGGTGCGGGAGGCGACGATGCCGAAGCCGCTCTCCCCGGTGACGGGCAGTTCGGTGGTCTCCACCGACTCCACCACCGCGAGCGGCGGCGCGTCCGCCGCGACGCGCGCGCAGAACCGCTCGACGGCCGGCGGCGCGCCCTCGACCTCCGCCACCACCCCTTCGCCGGTGTTCGTCACGTGCCCCGCCAGACCGAGGCCGGTGGCCAGCCCGTGGACGTACGGCCGGAACCCCACCCCCTGCACCACGCCCCGCACGACGACCCGCGCACGCCGCGGGGGGCCGGCGTCCGGCGCCGGCGCGGTACGGACCCCGGGAGCGGTGCTCACGCCTCGGCCCGCGCCATCACCGGCGCGTGGACCGCGTCCCCGTCGGCCGCCGCGAGCGCGCGGTCCACCAGGACACCGGCGCCCTCACCGGTCCGCACGGACGTCAGCACCACCTCGACCCCCGGATTGACCCGCTCCACATGAGCCCGGAACGCGGCCTCGTCGAACTCGGCCGGACCGGCGAGATCGGACTTGGTGACGATCACCAGCTGGGCGAGGCCGAACGCGGTGGGGTACTTGAGCGGCTTGTCCTCGCCCTCCGTGACGGACGCCAGGACGACACGCAGGGACTCGCCCAGGTCGTAGGAGGCCGGGCACACCAGATTGCCCACGTTCTCCACGAAGAGCAGCCGGGTGGCGTCCGGCAGCCAGTCGTGCAGATGCCCGGCGAGCATGTCCGCCTCCAGATGACACAGCCCGTCGGTGAGCACCTGCTTGACCGGGACGCCCGAACGGGCCAGCCGGGCGGCGTCGTTCTCGGTGGCGAGGTCCGCGGTGAGGGCCGCGGTCGTGACGCCCCGCTCCCGCGCCAGCGTCAGCTCGCGCTCCAGCAGGGCCGTCTTGCCGCTGCCGGGGCTCGACAGCAGGTTGACGACGGTGGTGCCCCGGGCCGTCAGTTCGGCGCGCAGGACGCCCGCCGCCATGGTGTTCCTGGCGAGCACGGCCTGCCGGAGGTCGACTGTGCGGCACATCGTCAGCTCTCCTCGGATCGCGGTACCGGTGAGGAATCGGGTGCGGTGGGCGGCGTGGACCAGTGCACCTCGGTGATCCGCAGTTCGCGGCCCGAGAGCAGTACGCCGGCGCCCCCGCGGCAGACCGCGCAGAGCAGGTCCGGCGGCATCCCCGTGTCCCAGGAGCGTTGGCAGTCGGTGCAGGAGGCCCGGCCGGGCAGCGACCGGGTCACGAGCTCGGCGCCCTCCAGCACCGTGCCGGCGCAGGCCAGTCCGAAGCAGAAGGCGAGGGCGTCGGGGACGACGCCGGCCAGTTCCCCGATCTCCACGGTGACCCTGCGCACCCCGGACGCGCCGCCGGACCGCGCGGCCCGCTCGACCTGGTCCACGACCGACAGGGCGACGGACATCTCGTGCATCGCCGCTCCGTCCTGGCCGGGTGGTGTTCGCCGCCCATTAGAGGCACGGGCGGGGCCGTGGACGGCCCGGCGCGCCGGGGCCGTAGCCCGTTCGGCGGGCCTCACATACTGCGCATGCGCAGGTAACGCCGTACGTCCGGCCAGAGGTTCACGGTGACGGCCACCAGTGCGGACAGGGCGAGGACGGCGGCGAGACCGCCGGCGAGGCGTTTGGTCATGGTGCTCTCCGAATGCTCACGGTGCTCTCCGAGGGAGGGAAGGGGTGGTGCCGTCGGGCCGGGCCGCGGTCGCGTCGCCGTCCGGCTCCCGGATCAGTCCGAGGACCAGACGCGCCGCCTCGGGCACCGCGGCGGCGACCCGCGGGCTGAGACCGATGCCCTCCTCCAGGACGGCGGGTTCGCAGCCCACGACCAGCGAACGGCGCGGCGGTGCCGCGCCGGTGCCCGCGCACAGGGTGCCGAGCAGGGCGAACACGGCGTCGGGCGACATGCGGTGGCCGTCCAGGGGAACACCGTCCGGCGACGGTCCGCCGGCGGACTCCGCCGCGTCGATCACGTACAGGGTGCCCGGCGGTCCGCCGCGCGCCGTCGCGTCCAGCACGACGAGCGTGTCGTACCCGTCGAGGAGCCGGTAGGCCAGGTGGACGCCGCGGATGCCGATGTCGGCGACCTCGACGTCCTCCGGCAGCGGCCGTGCGGCCAGGGCGCGGGCGGCCTCGACGCCGAAGCCGTCGTCGCCGAGGAAGATGTTGCCCACCCCGGCGACCAGGGTGCGCGGAGCGGTGCCGGCGTCGGTCACGGCGCCTCCACGTCGATCTCGTCGGGCTGGAAGTAGAGGTAACGGCCCTGTTCGCGGCGGATGTCGGCGCCCGGGTCGTCCTCGACGACGACCGCGATGTGCACGCCCCCGTCGACGTCGTGGAGAACCGCCTCCACCACGGCGCGTCGCCCGGCGAGAAACAGGTCCTGGGCGTCGGTGTGCCGCAGCCGGGGCCGCAGCACGACGCGGCTGCCGGCCCGCACCTCGCGTCCGTCGACCAGGACGTGGTCGTGGGCCGGGTCCACCGAGGCGTCCGCGCCCGGATCCCACCAGGGGGTGTCCGGCCGGGCCAGGCCCCCTTCGGCGTCATGGCACACCGGCGGGGCGGGCGCGGTGACCTCGCGCAGCCCGCGGACCGCGCCGTGCAGCCGCTCCAGCACCTCCGCCGGCATCGAGTCGGTGAGGTCGATCACCGCCGCGGCCCTCTCGTCCGTCCCCCTCGCCTCGCGCTTCTCCTCGTCGGTGAGGGCCGCGGTGCGCAGGGCGAGGATCTCGTCGATCTCCGTGGCGTCGTACAGGGCGCCCGGACTCTCCGGGGCGATGGCCGGATGGTCCTCCAGGATGATCGGGGAGGAGATCACCAGGTCGCGCGAGCCGGGCTCCCCGGCCGGCACGGGCCAGGTGTGCAGATTGCGGCAGGCCGCGGCGGCGCCCCGGGCCCACTCCGGAGGGTCCGTCAG
>KL568659.1:4808-7894 GCA_000715605.1 Streptomyces speibonae
ACTCGCCGGTGTTCTCGACCACCACACCGAGCCGCTGCGTGGTGTACGGGCCGTCCAGCGGGGTCGCCGAAAGGCGCACCAGGCCCGACACCGCCTCGTGACGCCTGACCAGCCGCCCCACGACCGTCCCGTCGGCGTCCGTGACCGGTTCGGTCTCCTCACCGGCCGGCCGGCCGAACGGGACGACGGTGCCGGACTCCGACAGCTCCGCCACGGGCACGGTGACCCGGACCCGCTCCTCCCGGCCCTCGTCCCACGGGACGATCACCCGGTCCGCCAGGCGCAGTTCGCCGACGGTCTCGAAGGAGCCGTCCGGCAGGGCCCGCTGCACGGTGCGCCGCCGGGCGTGCAGGAAGCGCACCTCCACGCAGAGGACGGCGTCCCGGCGCGGTTCCATCAGCAGCTCGGTGTGCTGGAACTCGTGCTCCCCGGCCGCCGCCGTCCACGCCGGGGGCACCAGCACCCCGAACTGCCAGCGCAGCCGGTTCTTGGCGGCCGACGCCCGGTACGGGTAGAGCACGTACCCCTCGAACAGCACGGCGTCGGCGACGTGCCGGGCCACCGCCAGGCGGGCCTCGGCCGGGGCGGCGAACGTCGTCGTGGTCATCGTGTCCTCCCGCCCGCGGCCGCCAGCAGTTCGTCGACGGTCGCCTGCCACGAGGGCAGCGCCCGCCGGGACCGGTAGGCGAGCAGCGCGTCCATCGCGTCCCTGGGCAGCCGGATCCAGCCGGAGCCGGGGAAGTGCCGGTCGACCATCTCGCGCCAGGTGCGCACCGGCATCCGGAACACCGCCTCCCTGTCCCAGGGCACGGGCTCGACACGGAACCCGCCGGCCCCTGTGAACGCGGTGCCGGAGAACAGCATCCGCAGCGGCACCTCCCCGTCGTCCAGGGCATGGAAGTAGCGGGACGAGGCGATGTCCATGTCGTAGGTGCAGGGCGCCACCAGATCGGTCTCCGTCTCTCCGGTGAACCCCCCGACCATCACCGGGACCTGGGCGAACTCCATGGGGTTGAGGGTGCTGCCCCAGCGGGACCGCTCCCCGAACAGATCGGCCAGCGCGGCGGCCTCGGTGTCGTCGTAGCCCCGGCGGGCGGGCTCGATCCGGATCTGGCAGCGCAGCGCCAGCGCGTGCACCCGCGCCCCCGGGGACGCGGTGACCCGCAGCCGGAAGACCAGCGCCGGACCCGCGGCGTACGGGTCGGCGCGGACCCCGGTGCAGGCGAAGCCGAACTCGGTCACGACGGACCCCCTCCGACGTCACCGGCCCGCTCGCGCACATGGCCGAAGAACTCCTCCAGGTCGGCACGTGCCCGCGCGCCGCCGTCGAAGCCCTGCCACCGCAGTCGCATACGGCCCACCAGTTCGTAGCAGATGTCGATCGGCACCAGGTGGCACTCCACCCGTCCCTCGTGACGGCGCAGCAGCAGCGCCTCCACGTCCGGTTCGAGGAGCCCGGCCAGCGGGGTGGCGGCCTGAATCAACTCCCAGGTCTCCGGCTCCAGTTCGCTCTCGGTGGCGCCGGCCGGGCTCGGATAGAGCGCGACCGGCCGGCCGAGGGCGGAGTTGTGGAAGAAGAAGGCGACGCCGACGGGGATGCGCAGCCGCTCCCAGCACGCCTCGTCGATACCGTGCCCGGGGTCGCTCAGACACCGGCCCGGAACCGCGCGGAACCGGCCGGTGGACGCACCCGAGGCGTCCAGCAGCCGGGCACAGGGGTCGCAGGCGCAGGCCAGGGACCGGTTCTCGGTGTCGACGAGATGACGGTGGCCGGGGTCCGGCAGCGCGGCCGAGCACAGCTCGCAGCGTTCGTCGCGGGGCGGCCGGGGCGCGGTGAACCGGAACAGGCCCCTGCCCACCGGGGGCCGGCGTGCGCTCACGGCGCCGTGATGGCCGCTGAACGGCCGTCCGGCCCCGGCGAGGAGCAGCCGGGCGGCCCCGCCCCGATCTGGAGCAGCACCGGCCCGGACCCCGCGTCCGCCTCCCAGGTCACCGCCGTCACCTCGGGGGCGAAGGCCGCCAGCGTGTCCCGGACCGTCTCATCGAGTGCGTCCCGGGAGCCGCCGCAGCCGCAGCCCCCCGAGTCCGCCGTCCGCAGCCGCAACTCGCCCGTGGCCGGGTCGAATCCGGTGCTCTCCACCTGCTGCGGGAGGGCGGCGAGGGCGTGGTCGATGCGGGTCGGCGCGTCGTGCGGATGCAGCCCGTGCAGCACCAGCAGGCCCGCGACGAGCTCGTCCCGGAGCAGCGCGTCGACGGCCTCGCGGGCCGGCCGCTCCGGGTGGCGGCCGAGCAGGTCCATGGCCCGCGCGAACCCGCCGCCGTAGAACTCCATGAGGACGCGCACCAGTTCCTCGGCGGCGTCGCACGCCGCGCGGTCGCCCGAGGCGGCGAGCCGGTCGAGGACCTCCTCGACCCGCCGTCCGGCCTGCTCCGCGTCCGGGGTGCCCTGCGCGCCGCTCATCCGGCCAGACCGCTCAGGCCGGTGGGCACGTGCATCGACTCCACCGTCCGGCCGTCGCCGACGTACATGTGCACACCGCACGGCAGACACGGGTCGAAGCTGCGTACGGCGCGCATGATGTCGATGCCCTTGAAGTTCTCCGGGGGGTTCTCCTCGAAGATCGGCGTGTTCTGCACCGCGTCCTCGTACGGGCCCGGGGTGCCGTAGGTGTCACGGGTGGAGGCGTTCCACGGGGTCGGCGGGTAGGGGTGGTAGTTGGCGATCTTCCCGTCCCGGATGACCATGTGGTGCGACAGCACCCCGCGCACCGCCTCGGTGAAGCCGACGCCGATCGACTCGTCCGGCACCTCGAACTTCTCCCAGGTCTGGGTGCGTCCGGCGCGCACCTCCTCCAGCCCCTTCTCCGCGCTGTGCAGGGCGACGGCGGCGGCGTACGCCTGGAAGTAGGTGCGGGCGCGGTTGCGTTCCAGGGCGTTGGACCACTTCGGGATCTTCCACTCGAAGGTGGTCTCCGGCTTGGTGAGGGTGCGCGGCAGGTTGATGACGACGCTGTGCCCGGTCGCCTTGACGTACCCGATGTCGACGAGGCCGGACAGCGCGGTGGACCACAGGCGGGCGATCGGAC
>KL568659.1:8139-10885 GCA_000715605.1 Streptomyces speibonae
GATGTGTATAAGAGACAGCAGGTGGTCCTTGCCGTCGAACCAGCGCGGGGACATCACCCAGCTGTACTTGTCGTCGAAGTTCCGCTTCTGGGGCGCCGGGATGGTGTGCTGGTTCCAGGGGTGGCGCGGGTCGACGGGGTTGCCGAGCGGGTCGTGGGTGACGAAGCGCTCCTGGCCCTCCCAGTCCTCGTAGTACGCGCTGCCCAGCAGGATGCGGATGCCGAGGTTGATGTCGGTGAGGTCGTTGGTGACCAGTTTGCCGTCCACCACCACACCCGGGGTGACGAGCATGCGCCGGCCCCAGTCGCTCATGTTGGCGTAGGTGAAGTCGCAGTACTCGGGATCGTTGAACGCGCCCCAGCAGCCCAGCAGGACGCGGCGGCGGCCGACCTCCTCGTAGCCGGGCAGGGCCTCGTAGAAGAAGTCGAACAGGTCGTCGTGGAGCGGGACGACCCGCTTCATGAACTCGCAGTACCGCATGAGACGGGTCATGTAGTCCGTGAAGAGCTGCACCGACGCGATGGTCCCGACACCGCCCGGGTACAGCGTGGAGGGGTGCACATGGCGGCCTTCCATCAGACAGAACATCTCCCGCGTGTACCGGCTGACCTGGAGCGCTTCCCGGTAGAACTCGCCCTCCAGCGGGTTGAGCGAGCGCATGATGTCGGCGATGGTGCGGTAGCCGTGGTCGGCGGCGTGCGGCGCCTCGGTGCGCTCGGCGCGTTCGAGGACGCCCGGGTTGGTCTCGCGGACCATCTTCTCGCAGTAGTCGACCCCCACCAGGTTCTCCTGGAAGATGTTGTGGTCGAACATGAACTCCGCGGCCTCACCGCAGTTGATGATCCACTCGCCGAGGTGCGGCGGCTTGACGCCGTACGCCATGTTCTGCGCGTACACCGAGCAGGTGGCGTGGTTGTCGCCGCAGATGCCGCAGATGCGGCTGGTGATGAAGTGTGCGTCGCGCGGGTCCTTGCCCCGCATGAACAGGCTGTAGCCGCGGAAGACGGACGAGGTGCTGTAGCACTCGGCGACCCGCTTCTGCTTGAAGTCGATCTTCGTGTGGATGCCGAGGCTGCCCACGATCCGGGTGATCGGGTCCCATGCCATCTCCACCAGGCCGGTGCCGTCACCGGTCGTCGAGGTCGCCATTGTGTCGGTGCTGCCCTTCGGTCGTTCGGGTCGGTGAGGGAGTCGGCGGAACAGCGGGGCGCGGCGCGTCGGTCACCAGGGCGGCCGGTAGCCGGTGGTGAGTTTCCGGCCGGTGTGCCGCCACTTGGGCTCCTTGTCCACCGTCCGCGTCGTCATGGTCCGCAGCCTGCGCACCACGCTCCCGTAGGCGCCGCTCGCGGTGGTGGAGATCTTCGCGCCGGGAGGCTCGTCCATGAACGGCATGAACTTGTCGGGGAAGCCGGGCATGGTGCAGGCGATGCAGATGCCGCCGACGTTGGGACAGCCGCCGATGCCGTTCATCCAGCCGCGCTTGGGGACGTTGCACTTCACCACGGGACCCCAGCAGCCGATCTTCACCAGGCACTGCGGCGAGTCGTAGGACAAGGCGAACTGGCCCTGCTCGTAGTAGCCGGCCCGGTCGCACCCCTCGTGCACGGTGGCCCCGAACAGCCATGTGGGGCGGAGCTTGTCGTCCAGCGGGATCATCGGCGCGGAACCCGCGGCCTGGTAGAGCAGATAGGTGAGGGTCTCCGCGAAGTTGTCCGGCTGGATGGGGCAGCCGGGGACGCAGACGATGGGGATGCCGGCCTTCGACTTCCAGTCCCAGCCCAGGTGGTCCGGCACGCCCATGGCGCCGGTCGGGTTCCCCGCCATGGCGTGGATGCCGCCGTAGGTGGCGCAGGTGCCGATGGCCACGACGGCGAGGGCCTTGGGCGCGAGCCGGTCGATCCACTCGCTGGTGGTGATGGGCTGACCGGTCTCCGGGTCGTCCCCGAAGCCGCACCAGTAGCCCTCCTTCTTGATCTTCTCGTTCGGGACGGACCCCTCGATCACGAGGACGAAGGGATCGATCTCGCCGCGCTCGCCCTTGAAGAACCACTCGATGAACGTGTCCGCGCCCCCGACCGGCCCGCACTCGAAGTCGATGAGCGGCCAGTGCACGGCGATCTTCGGCAGGCCCGGCAGAGCACCGAGCGCGATCTCCTCGATGCTGGGCTGCATGGCGGCCGTCAGGGCGACCGAGTCGCCGTCGCAACTCAGGCCGGCGTTGATCCAGAGGATGTGGATCGGCTGGTCGTCCGTGCCGACGGCGCCGGACGTCTCCGGTCCGGCGTCGTCGGCCGGGGGTGCTGCGTTCATCGGGGCCTCCCGGGGAGGAATGCGGCGATGCCGATGTCTCGGCCCGTGTCCGTGGCTCAAGCGTCGGCCACACCGGCCGGCACCGCAGGCGGGACGGCCGGCGGTTCCTTGCGGCAGAAGGCCCTGCGGAGCGCGTGGTAGGGCGCGGTGGGGTCGAAGAAGATCCTGTGCATGTGCGCGAGTTCCCGCTCGCGCACGGCCGCCAGAGGGGTGACGGCCTCCCGGCGCTCGCTCTCGGCCTTCTTCGCGACCAGCCGTGACTGCGCCGGGGAGGAGCCGGCCAGGCGCTGCGCCAGCCGGGTGACCTCGGCGGAGAAGCGGGCCGGAGCGCACTCGATCACCCGGTCGGCCAGCCCGATGTCCCGGGCCTGCCCGGCCCCGACCGGGAGCGCCTCGCGCATGAGCCGCTCCGCCGTGGCGGCGCCCACCCGCCGCG
>KL568659.1:11029-11515 GCA_000715605.1 Streptomyces speibonae
ATGTGTATAAGAGACAGGTACAGGCCCATGAGGCGGTAGTGCGGGTTGAGTACCGAGCCGGAACGGCACCACACCTCGTCCGCGGCGAGCGCCAGCATGACGCCCCCGGCGGCCGCGTTGCCGCCGACCGCGGCGACGACGAGCCGGTCGGTGGTGGTCAGGACGGCCTCGACGAGGTCGTTCATGGCGTTGATGTTGGACCAGGACTCCAGCGCCGGGTCCGCCGCCGCCTCGATGACGTTCAGGTGGATGCCGTTGGAGAAGAAGTCCCGGCCGCCCCCGAGGACCAGCACGGACGTGGGCCGCTCACAGGCGGCCCGGTAGGCGCGGAGCAGCCGCCGGCAGTGGTCGGTGGACATCGCGCCGCCGGGGAAGGAGAACCACAGCATCCCCACCGGGCCGTCCTCCCGGTAGCGGATGTCCGACCAGGGGGCACCGTCCCCGGCGGGGCACAGCGGCGGCGTGGACAGCCGCGGCAGGCGAGGC
>KL568659.1:11759-15840 GCA_000715605.1 Streptomyces speibonae
GGGCCCGCAGTTCGGGGAGCCACACCGCGCCGTCGGCGGTGGCCCGGCAGACCGCGCCCGCCCGGGTCGCCAGCAGTTCACCCGGGCGTCCGCGCAGCCGGTACTCGGGATGACCACCGTGCAGGAACCATTCTCCGTCGAGCAGTTCGTCCAGGACACCGGGCTGGGAGTCGGCGGCGCGCAGCTTGCGCAGCACGGTCCCGGTCGGGTCGTCGGCCCACGCGATGCGCCGGGCCGTCTGTCGCATCGGCGGGCGGGTGCGGGCGCCCGGCACGGCCGGCAGGGTGCTCTGACCGGCGGGGGAGTGGCGGCCGGAGGCGAACCGTTCGACGGCGGTCAGAACGGCGTCCACGGCGGCGTCGGACACCTCGCCCCGGTACAGGTCGCTCTTGCCGGTCCGGGCCACGCGGAACGCCGCAGTGGCCCACACCGGCCCCGCGTCCATCTCCTCCTCGGCCTGGAGCACGGTGACGCCCCACGTGGCGGCGTCCTCGTGGATCGCCCAGTCGAGGGAGGACGGACCCCGGTCGCCGACGGGGCCGGGGTGCACGATCAGACACGTCCGGGCCGTCCACACCTCCCGGGGGACGACCGCCCTCAGCATCGGCGCCACGACCAGCGCGGGATCGTGCCGGTCCACGGCGCGGACCACGTCACCGCTGGTGGGGGTCACCTCGACGGCCACCGCGTGCCCGCGGGCCCGCAGCTCCGTGTGGACCCGCTGGGTGAGGCTGTTGTAGGCACTGGCGATGAGCAGGATACGCATGGCGACAGCCTTTCCGGGGTGCTGAGGCCGTCGGCGGGAGGCGGCCCGGCTGTCTGCGATGGTCGGGCATGAGGCACCGCGAGCGTCGACACGAATCCCGCTCATCACCCGTGCGGGTGACGCCTGCGACCACATGCGAGGCGGACAGGTGGTAAGGGGCCCCGCGCTTCATCCGATATGCCCCGGAAGGAGATGAGTGGGAGGCTTTTTCTGTCGGGGCACTGAGGAATGTGCTCCCTACGAGCGGACAGGTGGGCCGACGCATGCCCGATGATCGCAAGTCGCCGAAGCCGTCGCGGGACCACGGGCCCGGTCGCCATGGAGGGACCGGACACCACGGCTGGTCGCCCGACGTCGACGAGACGCGTCAGGAGGAGAACCCGAGCGCCCGCCGCTCCTTCCGCACGGAGGAGCACGCGCCCTCACGCGGAGCGGGCCGCGAGCACGCCGAGGAGGAACGCACATCCGTGCCCGGTGATGTCGCCCGCAGCGACGCGCAGCGGGGCGAGAAGTACGCGGAGCGCGACGAGGAGGGCAGGCGGAGCACGGGACGCCGGGGCCGGTCCGCGCGCCCCAGCGGCACCAAGGACGACTCCGCCTTCACCGGGGTCGACCCGGACGGCTCCGGGAACGGGCCCCGGCCGCGCTGACGGGCGCCGCCGGCCGGGTCACTCCACGGGCCAGGTGTGCACCGGGGCGTTGAGGTGCATGTACTCGATGTACTGCTGCGTCATCCGGCGCAGTGCCTCATGGCGGCCGCAGTGCGCGCTGTCGTCGATGTGATGGAACATCTCCTTCTGCCACACCGCCCCGTTGCGGCCCGTCACACACCGTTGCTCGATGATGCCGAGCAGCGGTTCCCGCCAGGCCTCGTCCATCCCGGAGAGTTCGAGGCCCCGGTGCGCCAGCGGCAGCAGCCGGCGCAGCACCAGCTCGGCGGCCGGCACCTCGCCCATCCCGGGCCAGTACAGCCGCGCGTCGATGCCGTGGCGCGCCGCCGTCCTCAGGTTGTCCTCGGCGGCCGAGAAGGACATCCGTGACCACACCGGCCGTTCCTCCTCCACCAGGGCCCGGGTGAGCCCGTAGTAGAAGGCGCCGTTGGCGAGGGTGTCCGCGACGGTGGGGCCGCCGGGCAGCACCCGGTTCTCCACCCGCACGTGCGGTTTGTCGTGCGCCACGGCGTACACCGGCCGGTTCCAGCGGTAGATGGTGCCGTTGTGCAGGGTCAGCTCGCCCAGCTCCGGGATGTCGCCGCGGGCGAGGGTCTCGGCCGGGTCCTGGTCGTCGCAGAGCGGGAGCAGTGCCGGGAAGTAGCGCAGGTTCTCCTCGAAGAGGTCGAAGACGCTGGTGATCCAGCGTTCGCCGAACCACACCCGGGGCCGTACGCCCTGCGCCTTGATCTCCTGCGGGCGGGTGTCGGTGGCCTGCTCGAACAGCGGGATGCGCGTCTCGTGCCACAGCTCCTTGCCGAAGAGGAAGGGCGAGTTGGCCGCGAGCGCGGCCTGGACCCCGGCGACGGCCTGCGCCGCGTTCCAGTAGTCGGCGAACTGTTCCGGGGACACCTGGAGGTGGAACTGCGTGCTGGTGCACGCGGCCTCCGGTGTGATGGTGTCCGCATAGGTGCGCAGCCGGTCGATGCCGGTCACCTCGATGTGCAGGTCCTCGCCGCGCGCGGCGAAGATCTGGTCGTTGAGCAGCCGGTAGCGGGGGTTCTCGGACAGCGCCCCCTCACCGACGTCCTCCTGCCGCAGGGTGGGCAGGATGCCCGTCATGATCAGATGCGTGCCGACGGACGCGGCGCGCTGCTCCGCGTGGTTCAGCGCCGCGCGGATCTCCGACTCCCAGGCGTCGGGGCCGCCCGCCGTGAGCCGGCGGGGCGCTATGTTGATCTCGAGGTTGAACCGGCCCAGCTCGGTGTCCCAGGCCGGGTCCGCGACGGCCTCCAGCACATCGGTGTTGCGCATCGCCGGCTCGGCCCGGTCGTCCACCAGGTTCAGTTCGATCTCCAGCCCCACCTGGGGCCGCTCGGCCTCGAAGCGCGACTCGCGCAGCATCTGCGCCAGCGCATCGAGGCACTCCTGCATCTTGATCCGGTAACGGCGGCGATCCTCGCGGGTGAAGGTGAGCGCCGGGACGTCGCGTCCCATCGGTCTCCCTCCAGGGCTGTGGTCCTCGGAACCTGTCCACCCAAGCGTCGCACCGGCGGACGACTCCGACCACGCGAAGCCGTTCAGCCCGCGGCGCCGTCGGCGAGGAAGGCGGTCAGGCTGTCGAGGAGCATGGTGCTGCCCTGCTCGGCCATGTCGCGTTCCTCCGCCGTGTCGCACGCCTGGCGGAGCACGATCCGCGTCCGCGGTCCGTCCTCGGCGAGCTCGACGGCCATCACCGAGGGCGCGGGCTTCCCCGGGACGTCCATCCCGACCACCAGCAGGCGGTTCTCGTCGACGTCCAGGTAGGAGCCGGTCAGGGGGACCGGCTGCCGTCCGGGGTGACCATGACGGCCTTCCAGACACCGCCCGGGCGCACGTCCATCTCGACGGTGCCTTGGGCGGCGTAGGCCCACCGGGCGTACTGGTCGGGGGTGGTCCAGGCCTGCCACACGCGGCCCGTCGTGGCGTCCAGGGTGCGGGACAGGGCGTACGAGAAATCGGTGCCGTGACTCATCATGCGGTCCTTCGTCCGGTGCGCCGGCCCCCGGCGGGCCGGTCGCATCTGTAGACGGGCGCGGGCGCGGAAAGCCATCGGCGCGGGACGGGTTTATTTTGTTGACAACAAAGTGTTCATAGGCGAGGCTCGGTGTCATGGCACAGACCCCTGAAGCCCTCACCGATGAAGACCCCACCGACCCCTTCACACCCCCGAGTTCCGACGCGGCCCGCGCGCAGCGGGCACACGCGTCGCTGTTCCGCATCGCCGAGCGGCATGCGGCCACCGACGCCCAGCGCCGGCGGCAGACCCACCCCGGTGTGATCAGCCCGCACGAGGCGGTTCGGCTGGTGTCGTTCCTGCTCAGCGGCGTGGCCGTGCTCGAGGACGGCGAACCCGAGGTGGACCGCGCGGACATCACGGCAGCGCTGAGCCTCATGCCGCGCGCCCGTGCCGAGATGGAGGAGCTGGAAGCGGGGCTGCTGCGGATGGCGCGGGGACGGGGCATGACCTGGCCGGAGATCGCCTTCGGCCTCGGACTGGGCAGCCCCCAGGCGGCCCGGCAGCGCTACGAGCGCCTGACCGAGCGCGTGGACGCCGAGGCGGACTGACGGCGCCGTGCGTCCGCCGGGCGAGTGCCTCTCCGGCCGGGTCCGCCATGCACGGGCC
>KL568660.1:0-2234 GCA_000715605.1 Streptomyces speibonae
GCCGTGGTGGGCCAGTTCCGCCGTCAGCAGGGCGCCGACCCGGACCGCCTCGGCGCCTTCGAGAATCTCCCAATGGTCACAGGCGAAGGTCTCGACCCGGAAGTCGCCCTCGGCGCGGCGCCGCCAGAAGGCGCGGACCTCGGCGTGGAACGGCGTGTCCGCACCGTCCGGCACGGCCTGGGCGAGGACCAGGCGGGTGGGGGAGGGGGCGGGCAGGTACTCCCGGGCCGTCGACCGGTTGTGGTTGTACAGCCGCAAGTAGCGCTCGATCTGCGCGTCACTGATGCCGGGGTACATCCCGTTGAACCTCACAAGCTTGTCGCGGAACTCCGCCTCGTCGACCGAGGTGATCGCCGCACGGGCCGCGGCGTCGTCGGTGGCCTGGGTGTCGAGGAGGACGACACTGACGTCACGGCGTCCGGCCCGGCCGAGGATCTCCCCCATCCGGTGGGCGACCAGCCCTCCGTAGGACAGGCCGGTCAGCACCACGGGGCCGTCGTCCATCGGCCCGAGGAGGCGCAGATACTCCTCCGCCATCGCCTCCACCGTGGGCAGGACGTCCTCGCCGGGGTTCACGCCCGGCGACTGGATCCCGTGGAGCCCCGCGTCGGCGGGCAGATGCTCGGCCAGCGGCAGGTAGCAGAAGGCGGTGCCCCCGGCCGGGTGGACGCAGACCACCCGCGGCCCCGCACCGCGCCGGAACTCGATGAGACTGCCCGGGGTGGCGTCGGTGCCGTCCTCGCGCAGCAGCGCCGCGAGCGCCTCGATCGTGGGCCGCGTCACGACCTCGGCCACCGGCAGATGCCGCCCGAACTCCTCCGTGACGGCGTGGGCCATCTTGATCGCCGACAGGGACGTCCCGCCGGCCTCGAAGAAGTCGTCGCCCACGCCTATGTCCGGGCGGAGCAGGATGCTGCGCCAGATCCGGTACAGGGTGTGCTCGACGTGGTCGCGCGGGCTGGCGGTGTTGACCTGCCGGGAGCTCTGTTCGCGGGCCAGCGCCAGCAGTGCGGCACGGTCGACCTTGCCGCTGCGGTTGAGCGGCAGGGCCTCGAGGTCGACCACGACGGAGGGGACCATGTAGTCGGGCAGCCGGTGGGAGAGCGTGGCGCGCCAGTCGCCGGCGGCACGGGCCGGTGCCGTGCCCCGGCCGACCCCGGCGACGAGACGGACCTGGCCTGCGGCGTCCCGGTCGGCCAGGACCACGGCCTCCCGGACCCCGGGCAGTGCCATGAACGCCGCCTCGATCTCCGCCGGTTCGATGCGGAAGCCGCGCAGCTTGACCTGGTCGTCCGCGCGCCCGGCGTAGACCGCCTCGCCGTCCGGCCGGCGCCTGGCCAGGTCGCCGGTGCGGTAGATCCGCTCGCCGGGCACGAACGGGTCCGGCAGGAACCGCTCCTCGGTCAGGTCGGGGCGGTTGAGGTAGCCCCGGGCGAGACCGGCCCCGCCGAGGTACACCTCTCCCACCACGCCCGGCGGCACGGGACGCATCCGGTCGTCGAGCAGATAGAGACGGGTGCCGGGGAGCGGGCGGCCGATGGGGCAGGGGCGCTCCAGCGGACGTGGCGTGTAGTAGGCGGTGCTGTACAGCGTCGCCTCGGTGGGCCCGTAGCCGAAGCAGATCCGCAGGCCGGGCAGGTGCTCGGACATCCGGTGCAGGGCGGCCTCGGTGAGCGACTCCACCCCGGTGAGCAGTTTGCGCAGCGCCAGGCCGCGCAGTCGTGCGGCGGGGTCCTCGTCGATCCACTTGACGTAGGCCGGAGGCAGGAACGCCTGGGTCACCCGGCGCTCCCGAAGCCACGCCAGCAGCTGCTCCGGGTCGCCGCGCAGCTCCTCCGGAACGAGGTGCAGGACACCGCCGGTGGTCAGGGGGAGCAGCAGTTCGTGGATGGAGGCGTCGAAGCCGATGCTGGACCAGGCGGAACCGGCCTCGCCGGGTGCCGTGCCCATGCGGTCGTGCCAGGCGGCGAAGAGGTTGAGGACACTGCGGTGTTCCACCGCGACGCCCTTGGGCCGGCCCGTGGAACCGGAGGTGAAGATCACGTACGCGATGCGGTCCGGAGCGCGGTCGGTGCCGGAGGGCGGGCGCTCACCGGTCGGCCCCTCGGCCTCGACGGCGGCGAGCGGGAGCCAGCCCTCGGGCCGGTCCGCCTCCTCGCCCTGGTCGCTCAGTACGACGGGACAGGCGGCGTCCGCGACCATGCCGGCGAGCCGTAGGAGGGGCTGGCCGGGGT
>KL568660.1:2453-6509 GCA_000715605.1 Streptomyces speibonae
TGTGTATAAGAGACAGCCTTGAGGATGCCCAGGATGCCGACCACGAGGTCGCACGACCGTCCGGCGTGCAGGCCCACCACGTCCCCGGGGCGCACGGACCTGGCGACGAGGGCGTGCGCCAGCCGGTTGGCGCGGCGGTCCACGGTCGCGTAGTCCAGCGACCGCTCACCGTCCACCACGGCCACCGCCTCCCCACGCGCCCGCGCCTGTGCCTCGAACAACGCGGCGATCCCGGGCGCCGACCGCAACGCGAGACCCACGGGATCACTTCCGCCGCCGCCCACTGCGTGAGCGCGCGGCAGCGCCTGCCCACCCGCGACTGCGTCGGCGTGCGCGTCGGCCACGGCACCGGCCCGCGCGTCGGCCACTGCGTGGGCCTGCGCGTCGGGCTCCGCACCGGCTTGCGTGTCGGTCGCTGGGTGGGCTTGCGTGTCCGTCGTCGCGTCGGCGAGTGGGTGGGCTTGCGCGTCGGGTTCCGCACCGGCCCGCGGTGCGGTCGCTGCGTGGGCCTGCGTGCCCGTCGTCGGGTCGGCGAGTGGGTGGGCTTGCGCGTCGGCGACGGTGCCGGGCGCGGTCCCGGCTCGCGTGTCGGTCACTGCGTGGGCCTGCGCGTCGGGTTCCGCACCGGCTTGCGGTGCGGTCGCTGGGTGGGCCTGCGTGTCCGTCGTCGCGTCGGCGACCGTGTGGGCTTGCGCGTCGGCCATGGTGCTGGGCGCGGTACCGGCCTGCGGTTCGGTCGTGGCGTGGGCCCGCGTGGGCGTCTGTGCGTCGGTGACCGCGTGGGCCTGCGCGTCATGGGCCGTGGCATCAGCCTCCGCGTCGGCATCCGCACCGGCCCGCGGATCGGTCACCACGCGGGTTCGCGCGGAGGCTCCCGCGCCCGTCGCCGCGCCCGTCGTCGCGTCGCCCTCTCGCAGCAATTGCCGTATCTCCTGCGGGGCCATCAGTTCCAGGTCGCGGATGTCGCGGTCGGGGTGGTGGGCCATGTCGGTCAGCAGGCGGCGCAGGTACTCCGCCCAGCGCCGTACCGTGGCGTCGTCGAACAGGGCGGTCGCGTAGTCGAGGTGGCCGTGCAGGCGCCCCTCGGACTCGGTCACCGACAGGGCGAGGTCGAACTTGGCCGGGGCGTCGGCGATGGGCAGCGGCCGGCTCTCGACGCCGGGCAGGTCGAGCAGGTCCCGGCGGTCCGGGACCCAGGCCAGCATGGTCTGGAACAGCGGAGTGTGCGCGGCGCTGCGCGGGGGATTGACCAGCTCGACGATCCGCTCGAAGGGCAGATCCTGGTGGGCCAGGGCCTCCCGGACCACGGACCGGGTACGGGCGAGCGCCTCCGCGGCGGTCGGCGCGCCGGACAGATCGATGCGCAAGGGAAGCGAGTTGACCAGAAAGCCGATGAGGCCGGCCGCCCCGGACCCGCGCCGGTTCGCCACCGGACTGCCGACAACGATGTCATCCATCCGGGACAGGCGGGAGAGCAGAATGCTCCACCCGGTCAGCACCGCCACGAACGGGGTGGCCCGGTGCCTCCGCGCCAGCGCACGCAACGCTGGAACCACGTCCGCGTCCAGCGTGAACTCGACCCGGCACCCCTCGTACCGCTGCTCCCCGGGACGCGGCCGGTCGGTCGGCAGATCCAGCACGGGCGGCGCCCCCGACAGCGTCCGCTCCCAGTACCGTTCCTGGTCCGCGAGGGCACCGGACAGCACTGCCTCGCGCTGGGCCTGTGCGTGGTCGGCGTACTGTGTGACGAGCGGTGCCAGAGGGACCGGCTCCTTCGCCAGCAACGCCGCGTAGATCACGCCGAGTTCGCGCATCATGACGGTCATCGACGCGCCGTCGTACACGCTGTGATGGAACGTCAGCAGCAGCGCGTGTCGCTCGGGGGCCAGCGTGAGCAGCCGGCCGCGCCCGAGGGGGCCCGCCTCCAGGTCGAACTCCTGTTCCGCTTCCCGCCGTTGCAGGGCGGCGACTGCGCCGACCACGGCGTCGGGGTCGGCGAGGCCGCTGAGGTCCTGCTGGGTCAGTGCGAAGCCGGTGCCGGGCGGGTCGACGAGTTGCCGGACACTCCCCGCATCGGACACCAGCCGCGTGCGCAGCGTCTCGTGGCGGTCGCTGAGGACGTCCAGGGCCCTGGCCAGCGCGGGGCGGTCGAGCGGGCCGGTGAGCGAGAGCGCCACGGTCTCGTTGTACGCGGCGCTCGCGCCGGGTAACTGCGCCAGGAACCACAGGCGTTGCTGGGCGAAGGAGGCCGGCCGGACGTCGGGCGGCGCGGCCTCGACACGGTGCTCCGGGGTCTCGTACGAGCGGGGCGCGGGGGCGGAGGTGGGTGTGTGCGGCATCGGCTTACCTGGTCTTCCCGTCAGAGTGGGACTGGGGGAGGTGAGGGACACGGCCGTCCGGGATCACCGGAAGGCAGGGGGCCGAGAAGGACGCGCGGAAGGGGGATGGGAGAGGCGGAGGAGTGGTCGCGAGGGGATTACGACGGAAGAAGTGCTGCTCAGTGGTCCGCTCCCGAAAAGAATGAGGTGGCTCGATTGCGGATCGCCGGAAAGCCTTGTGGCGTGTGAGGCACTGGTGATGATCAGTCACGGATCGCACACATGTCAACACTTGACTTTCAAGCAGTGCCCTCGCGTAAATACCGGGCTGCCCTTTCGGGCGCTCATTGCCGGACGCACTCGCACATCCCGCCTCGCGAGGGAATGAGCATTCGCGCGACGGGGGATTATGAATTGCCTCGGTGCGGGGGCAATTACCGCGCCGGTGCCCACGGGCCGGCCGTCGCGCGGCGGCGGAGATCCCCATCCGGGGAAGGGCCTGCCGCGCGACGGCCGCACACCGGGTCCGGTCAGCCCTCGGTGATCTCGATGTGCCGCGGCTTGGCGGCCTGCGCCTTCGGCACGGTGACGGTCAGCACGCCGTCGTGCAGGGTCGCGCTGACCTCGTCTGCCTTGACGTCGGAGGGCAGGAGGGTCTCGTACTCGAAGCGGCCGGTGCGGCGCGTGCTGCGGCGCAGCACACCATCGCGTTCGCGCTCCTTGTACTCCCCGGTGATGCGCAGTCCCCGCTCGCTCATCTCGATGTCGATGTCGTCCCGTTTGATCCCGGGCAGCTCCGCCTCGATCACATAGGCGTCGTCGGTCTCCCGCATGTCGGCCGCGGGAGACCAGGACATGGCGGCGGGAGCGGCGGTGCCCATCAGCCGGTTCATGCGGTCGAACAGGTCTTCGAACTCGGCGGCGAGGGGTTCGCCCCAGCCCAGGCCGGCGAACGGCCGCTCCAGCAGGCTGCCGGATCGGTGGAGTACGGGCAGCGTCATCGCGCTTCACCTCCACGAGGTGGTTCCTTTGGTTCCTTCCGGTCACTTTCCATGGTGCGAGTCCTCTTCGCGCGATGCGACCGGACCGCGGTTGTTTGCCCGTATCGCCTGTCTCATCGGCAAAAGGACCCGGGCGCGCCCTGAAGACATGAATCGCCGTACGGCGTCGGCAGGCATGAAACGGCCCCGGCCCGTCCACTCGGACGTCATGGCTCGCACCAACGACGAGGTGGCCGCGCTGTTCTCCGAATACGCGGACCTGATATCGATCACCGGAGGGGACGCGTACAAGGCACGCGTCTATGAGAAGGCCGCCCGGTCCGTGGGCGGCCACCACGCCGACGTGTCCACCCTCGACGCCAAAGGGCTCCAGGAGATCCCCAATGTCGGCAGGTCCATCGCCGAGAAGATCCTCGAGTACCTGGACAGCGGCCGGGTGTCCGCCGTCGAGGAGCTGCGGGCGAAGATCCCGGCCGGTGTCCGGCGGCTGACCGAGATCCCCACACTGGGCCCG
Organism: Streptomyces speibonae; assembly: GCA_000715605.1. Taxonomy (GTDB): domain Bacteria; phylum Actinomycetota; class Actinomycetes; order Streptomycetales; family Streptomycetaceae; genus Streptomyces; species Streptomyces speibonae. The sequence goes on from KL568660.1 coordinate 6,287, forward strand.
AAGAAGGCCTCCCTCCTGTACGAGGAGCTGGGCATCGCCTCCGTCGAGGAACTGGCCGACGCCATCCACCAGGAACGCCTGCGCGACCTGAAGGGCTTCGGCCCGAAGACGGAGCAGAACATCCTCCACGGCATCGAGCTCCTGCGGTCCTCCGGCGAGCGGGTCCTGCTCGACGCCGCCATGGACCTGGCCGACGACATCGTCACCGCGCTGTCCCGGGCGA
>KL568660.1:6748-7597 GCA_000715605.1 Streptomyces speibonae
GATGTGTATAAGAGACAGGACGTACTCGCCGCGGCCGGCGAAGCGGCCCCCGTCATGCGGGCGTTCACCGAGCTGCCGTACGTCTCGGAGGTCGTCGCGCACGGCGAGAAGAAGACCTCCGTCCGCACCACCAAGGGCCTCTCCGTCGACCTGCGCGTCGTACCGCCGGAGTCCTGGGGCGCCGCGATGCAGTACTTCACCGGCTCCAAGGCGCACAACATCCGCACCCGCGAGCTCGCCGTCCGCCAGAAGCTGAAGCTCTCCGAGTACGGGCTCTTCGACACCGAGAGCGGCCGGCGGATCGTCTCCGAGACCGAGGAAGAGGTGTACGCCCGGCTCGGCCTGCCCTGGATCCCGCCGACCCTGCGCGAGGACCACGGCGAGATCGAGGCCGGACTGCGTGGCGAGCTGCCCGACCTGCTCCAGGAGTCGGACATCCGGGGCGACCTGCACACGCACACCGACCTCACCGACGGTCTGGCCCCGCTGGAGGAAATGGCCGCCGCGGCCGCCGGGCGCGGCTACGCCTACTACGCCGTCACCGACCACGGCCCCGACCTGTACATGCAGCGCATGACCGACGCACGCATGCTGGCCCAGCGCGAACGCGTCCGGGAGCTCGACGAGCGCTACGCACGGCGCGGCAAGCGGCGCGGCATGCGGCTGCTGCACGGAGCGGAGCTGAACATCGGCCCGGAGGGCGACGTCGACTGGCCCGAGGAGTTCCTGGCCGGCTTCGACCTGTGCGTGGCCTCGGTGCACTCGCACTTCAACCAGAGCCGCGAGGCGCTGACCCGCAGGATCGTCCGCGCCTGCGAGAACCCGTACGTCAACATCATCGGCCACCCC
>KL568660.1:7836-9835 GCA_000715605.1 Streptomyces speibonae
GCCCGCCGCTCGACGCCGACCTCGACGTGATCTTCGCCGCCTGCGCCCGCACCGGCACCGCGCTGGAGATCAACGCTCACCCCGACCGGCTGGACCTGCGCGACGAGGACATCCTGCGGGCCAGGAAGCACGGCGTGAAGTTCGCCGTCGACAGCGACGCCCATGCCGTCGTCCATCTGGCCCACATGCGCTACGGCGTGGGCACGGCCCAGCGCGGCTGGCTCACCAAGGACGACGTGATCAACACCTGGCCGGAGACCCGCCTGCGACGCTTTCTGCGCAAGAAGAGGTGAGAAGCGGTGAGAAGAGGTGAGACGAGAAGAGAAGAGGCGAGAAGAGGTGAATCTCACCATGTGAGCTGTTCTTGTTCATTTCGGCGTCGCGCGGCCTAGCATTTCGCCCATCGGAAGAGGAGTAGCGATGGGTGAACACGTTCACGTCCGCGTCTGGGACGGCCTCAGTGTGAGCGAGGGTGGCGAACTGGTCGAGCAGTCCCACTGCCGCTGCGGTGCCACGTGGAGCAGAAGTTACCGGGCGGACGACGGACCTCCCGAGGAGTGAGACCGTCGCAGGGCGGGCCGCTGTCGCCCGCCCGGCCGGTCAGGACACGGCCCGTTCCGCGGGAGAACCGGCGTCCGGCGACGGCCGGTCGACGGACACGGGCAGCAGCCGTGCCTTGGTGAGCAGCGTGTCGACCATGTCGTCCACGTCCAGCCGCCGCTCGATCCGGGCGAGCTGTCCCGGCGTGGTGCGGGTGGCCACCGAGCGGGGCAGCAGCAGGGTGCAGCAGTCCTCGTCCGGGAGCCGGGAGATCTCCGCGGTGCCCAGCCTGTCCGCCTCGGCCATGATCTCGTCCTTGTCCCAGGCCAGCAGCGGACGCAGCAGCGGCAGCTCGGCCGCCTGCTCCACGGTGGCCAGGTTGGCCAGGGTCTGGCTGGAGACCTGGCCCAGGCTGTCCCCGGTGACCAGGCCCTGCCCGCCGTGCTCGCGGGCGAGCCGGTCCGCGGCGCGCACCATCAGCCGCCGCTGGGCCACCACCTGGAAGGAACCGGCACCGGCCAGGGCCAGCTCCTTCTGGGCCTGCCCCAGCGGGATCAGCCACAGCCGCGAGGGACCCTGGAACCGTGCCAGGCGGCGGGCCAGCGCGTACGCCTTGTACGCGGAGGCGGGCCCGGTCAGCGGGGCACCGGTGAAGTGGACGAAGTCGCAGGCCAGACCGCGGCGCATGGCGCGGTACGCGGCCACGGGCGAGTCGTAGCCGCCGGAGAGCAGGACCAGCGCCCGCCCGCTGCTGCCCACCGGCAGACCGTCATGGCCCCGGTACCGCTCCACGGACACGAAGACCTCGTGCAGGTCCACCTCCACCGCGATCTCCACCTCGGGGGTGCTGAGATCGACCGACCAGCCCAGCTCGGCGCCGACCCGCTCCCCGATCCGTGCGGCCAGCTCCGCGGAGCCGAGCGGGAAGCCCTTGTGCCGGCGGCGCGCCCGGACCGCGAAACGGACGGCCCGGCCAGCGGGCCGCACCCCACGGGCCATCTGGAGCGCGGCCTCGACGGCGGCCTCGGGCGTACGGTCCACGCGGAGCGCGGGCTGCACCACGCTGACCCCGATCACATCCCGGACCCGATCGAGGAGACCCGCCGGGAGCTCCGCCTGCCCGGGGGAGTAGAGCAGCAGCAGCCCGCCGCGGCGCCGCACCCGGACCGGGCGGTCCAGGTCGTCGAGGACACGGCGCACGTTGTCGACCAGCTGCCGCTCGAAGCGGCCCCGGTTGCGGCCCTTGAGCATCAGCTCCCCGTACTTCAGCAGGACGCACGACTGCCACATGAACCCCTCACCTCCTCGGCCCCGCGCCCCTGCGCGTACCCCCGGACATCACCCCTCCGTGCCGTTCGCCGCGGCCGGCGGCGGGCCCGTGACCTCCACATGGGCCGGACGCAGCAGCTGGTCGCCGAGCCGGTAGCCGGAGCGCAGGATCTTCGTGCAGACCAGCCGC
>KL568660.1:10007-11149 GCA_000715605.1 Streptomyces speibonae
GGTCGCCGAGCCGGTAGCCGGAGCGCAGGATCTTCGTGCAGACCAGCCGCTCGGCGCCGGGGGAGACATGATGCGTCACGGCCTCGTGACAGGCGGGCTCGAACACGTCCCCCTCCTCCCCGAACGCCTCGAGCCCCAAGGACCCCAGCTGCGTCCGCAGGGTGTCGGAGATGTCCTTCAGGCCCGGCGTCATGGGTTCGTGCGCGCAGGTCCGGTCGACCGCGTCCAGGACGGGCACGAGGGTGCGCAGGACGTTGGCCACGGCGATCTGCCGTACGGCGATGCGGTCCCGGCGCACCCGCTTGCGGTAGTTGTCGTACTCGGCCTTCACGCGCTGCAGGTCGGCCGTGCGCTCCTCCAGCAGACGCTTCAGCCGGGTGGAGTCCCCGGCCGACAGTCCGCCCCGCTCCACGGTCAGCCCGCCTCCCGCCTGTCGTCCTTGTCGTCGTCGACGATCTCGGCGTCCACCACCTCGTCCTCGTCGCCGGTCCCGGCCGAGGTCCCGGTGCTCTGCCCGCTCTCGGCGCGCGTCCGCTCGTACATCGCGGTGCCGACCTTCTGCGCCGCCTGCGTGGCCCGTTCCACGGCCTGCCGGATGGCCGCCGTGTCGTCGCCCTTCAGCGCCTCCTTCAGCTCGCCGACCGCCGCCTCGGTCTCGGACCTCGCGTCGGCCGGGATGTTGTCCGCGTTGTCCTGGAGCAGCTTCTCGGTGGAGTAGACGAGCTGCTCGGCCTGGTTCCGCGTCTCGGCGGCCTCCCGGCGCTTGCGGTCCTCCTCGGCGTGCTGCTCCGCCTCGCGGACCATCCGGTCGATGTCCTCCTTCGGCAGCGCCGAACCGCCGGTGACGGTCATCTTCTGCTCCCGGCCCGTGGCGAGGTCCTTGGCGGACACGTGCATGATGCCGTTGGCGTCGATGTCGAAGGCCACCTCGATCTGCGGCACTCCGCGCGGAGCGGGGGCGATGCCGGTCAGCTCGAACATGCCGAGCTTCTTGTTGTAGGCCGCGATCTCCCGCTCGCCCTGGTAGACCTGCACGGTCACCGAGGGCTGGTTGTCCTCGGCGGTGGTGAAGATCTCCGAACGGCGGGTCGGGATCGTGGTGTTGCGCTCGATGAGCTTGGTCATGATGCCGCCCTTGGTCT
>KL568660.1:11364-13181 GCA_000715605.1 Streptomyces speibonae
CTTGAGCACACCGGCCTGCAGCGAGGCGCCCACGGCCACGACCTCGTCCGGGTTCACGCCCTTGTGCGGATCCTTGCCGGTCAGCTCCCGCACCAGCTCGGTGACGGCCGGCATCCGCGTCGAACCGCCCACCAGGATCACGTGGTTGATGTCGGACACCTTGATCCCGGCGTCCTTGACCGCGTTGTGGAACGGCGCCTTGCAGCGCTCCAGCAGGTCGGCGGTCAACTGCTCGAACTGGGCGCGGGTGAGCTTCTCGTCCAGGTGCAGCGGGCCCTCGGACGAGGCGGTGATGTAGGGCAGGTTGATCGTCGTCTCGGTCGAGCTGGACAGCTCGATCTTGGCCTTCTCCGCCGCCTCGCGCAGCCGCTGCACGGCCATCTTGTCCTTGGACAGGTCGACGCCGTAGCCGTTCTTGAACTGCTTGACCAGGTGATCGACGATCCGCTCGTCCCAGTCGTCGCCGCCCAGGCGGGTGTCGCCGTTGGTGGCCTTCACCTCGATGACGCCCTCACCGATCTCCAGCAGGGAGACGTCGAAGGTGCCACCGCCCAGGTCGAAGACGAGGACGGTCTGGTCCTCCTCCTTGTCCAGTCCGTACGCCAGGGCCGCCGCCGTCGGCTCGTTGATGATCCGCAGCACGTTCAGGCCGGCGATCTCCCCGGCCTCCTTGGTGGCCTGCCGCTGGGTGTCGTCGAAGTAGGCGGGGACCGTGACCACGGCGTCGGTGACGTCCTCGCCCAGGTAGGACTCCGCGTCCCGCTTCAGCTTCTGCAGCACCCGCGCGGAGATCTCCTGCGCGGTGTACCGCTTGCCGTCGATGTCGCCCTTCTCCGGGAACCGCCAGTCGTGGTCGCCCACGTACCGCTTGACGGACCGCGCGGTGCGCTCCACGTTCGTCACGGCCTGCCGCTTGGCGACCTCGCCGACCAGCACCTCGCCGTTCTTGGCGAACGCCACGACCGACGGGGTCGTACGGGTCCCCTCCGTGTTGGTGATGACGGTGGGCTCGCCGCCCTCCAGGACCGAGACCACCGAGTTCGTCGTACCGAGGTCGATGCCGACTGAACGCGCCATTCGGGTTCACCCTCCTCGTCCTGCTTCTGGCTGCCGGATCTCCTGCCGGTGAGCCGCGGTGCAGTGACCTGCTCTACATGACGTGATAAAACTTGAGCCACCTGCTGTCAAGTTAGTCCCTGTGTGCCTACGCCAACCGGGACCGCGCCCCTCGCACTCTCCGCTACGGAGCGTCACGTTCTGGCCGAAGGGTTGCGGTGCCCCGGCGGGCGTCCGGACCCTTGCGGCGCGCCGGTCCCGGCCGTCGGGGCGGGGGTGCCGGCCGGATCCGCGGGCGGAGACGCCTCGGTCTGCCCCGACGCTCGATGACCGCTTATGACCAGGGTAGATCGCCCGGTGTCCACTCTCGATCCGCCGTGCTGGACGGTTATCGGTCTGTCGTACGACGCCTCATACCAGAGCGCGATGCTGTCCGCATGAGTTTGTCAACTGCCCACCGCACATGATGCGGTGGCGACTACGGTGAGTGTCGGTCGGAAGGCGCGACGGCTCACACCGCAGGGCGCGTCGCGCCGCGGGACCGCGTCGGAGAGATCGGGATCAGGGAGCGGGGACCGGTACGTGCAGCCACAAGGCGGACGAGTCAGTCGGCGGGGCGAGGGGCCCCGGCGCCCGGGCCCGGCCGGCGCCCCCGGTCCGGCGAGGGCTCGCGGCACGACCCACACGCCGGCGCCCGTCGGCACCACGGTCGTGGCCCGCGCGGCGGACCGCGGCGGGGCGGTCCCCGGCGACTCCGGCAC
>KL568660.1:13348-14577 GCA_000715605.1 Streptomyces speibonae
GATGTGTATAAGAGACAGGCACGGACGGCCGCCCGCGCGGACCGCTCCCCTGCTGCCCGAGACCCGGATACGGCCCCAACTGCTGCGCCTCGCCGTGCTGCCGCCCGTCGCGGTGGCGCTCAGCGCCTGCGCGGCCGTGCTCTTCACCGTCCGCTCCACCGGAGCGCGACCGGGCCCCACCCTGTGGGGCGTGCTCGGCGGCGCCCTGTCGGTGACCTGCGCCGGCATCGTCATCGCCGCCGTGGCCGCCGACCGCGCCGCCCGGAGCGTGACCGACCGCATCGGCACCCTGCGCCGGAGCACCACCCGGCGCGAGGCCGACCTGCGCGCCCTCGTCGAGGCGCTCCGTCACGGCGAGACCCCGCCGCCGCGCCCCCGGCGCGGCGAACAGGCCCCCGAGGACGCCGACGAGTTCGACCTCCTCGCCGCCGACCTCACCCGCGCCCACGACGGCGCCGTCACCGCCGTCGTGCAGGCCGCGCAGCTCTCCAGCCAGACGGGCAGCGAACAGAAACTCGAGGTGTTCGTCAACCTCGCCCGGCGCCTGCAGTCCCTGGTGCACCGCGAGATCTCCATCCTCGACGAGCTCGAGAACGAGATGGAGGACCCCGACCTGCTCAAGGGCCTCTTCCATGTCGACCACCTCGCCACCCGCATCCGCCGCCACGCCGAGAACCTCGCCGTGCTCGGCGGGGCGGTCTCCCGGCGGCAGTGGAGCAACCCCGTCTCCATGACGGAGGTGCTCCGCTCGGCGATCGCCGAGGTCGAGCAGTACTCGCGGGTCAAGCTCGTACCCCCGGTCGACGGCACGCTGCGCGGACACGCCGTCGCCGACGTCATCCACCTGCTCGCCGAACTCGTGGAGAACGCCACGGTGTTCTCCGCCCCCCACACCCAGGTGCTGCTGCGGGCCAACCTCGTCACCTCCGGGCTCGCCGTCGAGGTCGAGGACCGCGGACTCGGGATGCCGGTCGGCGAGCAGGAACGGATGAACGCGCTGCTCACCGACCCCGACCAGGTACATGTCGCCAGCCTGCTCGCCGACGGCCGCATCGGGCTCTTCGTGGTCTCGCAGCTCGCCAAGCGGCACGGGATCCAGGTCCGGCTCCAGACCAACATCTACGGCGGGGTACAGGCCGTCCTCGTGGTGCCGCAGTCCCTGCTCGGCACGGAGCAGGACGCCGCGGGCGGCGGACAGGGCACAGGGGCTGTCTCTTATACACATCTCT
>KL568661.1:0-4020 GCA_000715605.1 Streptomyces speibonae
CCCCGCCGGCGCCGGGCTGCGCGAACACCCCCAGGCCCGCATCAGCACCGCGCCGGGCTGCGCAGACGCCTCACGGGCCGCCCCAGCGCAGGGCGCCTGTGAGGTGCCGGGCGCGCAGCACACCCCGTCGGTCAGAGCATCACGGAAATCGGTGGTCCACAGGCGCCCACACTCGCGGCTCCGGCCAGTAATCTCGGCGTTCATGGAGCAGAGGCATCTCGGCCGTACCGGCCTGCGCGTGTCCCGGATCGGACTCGGGACCCTGACCTGGGGTCGGGACACCGACGAGCACGACGCGGCGGATCTGCTGAAGACCTTCTGGGAAGCCGGCGGCACCCTCGTCGACACCGCCGACGTGTACGGCGACGGAGAGGCCGAGTATCTGCTCGGACGGCTCATGGACGGCCTCGTGCCGCGCCGGGACCTCGTGATCTCGACCAAGGCCGGCAGCGTCCCCGACCCCGACCGCCGGTTCGACGGCTCCCGGGGCCATCTGCTCTCCGCGCTGGACGCCTCCCTGTCCCGCCTCGGCACCGACTACGTCGACGTGTGGCACATCCACGCCTACGACCCCGCCACTCCGCTGGACGAGACCCTTCAGGCGCTCGACATCGCTGTCGGCAGCGGCCGTGTGCGCTACGCCGGCGTCTCCAACTTCTGCGGCTGGCAGCTGGCCAAGGCGGCGACCTGGCAGCTGGCCGTGCCCGGGAGCCGGACCCGGCTGGCGAGCACCCAGATGGAGTACTCGCTGCTGCAGCGCGGCGTGGAGCGCGAGGTGCTGCCCGCCGCCCTCGATCTGGGGATGGGACTTCTGCCGTCCTCCCCGCTCGGCCGGGGCGTGCTGAGCGGCAAGTACCGGGACGACGCCGCCCCGCCGGATTCCCGCGGTGCCTCGGAACACCTCGCGCCCTTCGTCGCGCCCTACCTCGACGACACGGCGAGCCGGATCGTGGACGCCGTGACGACCGCGGCGGACGGGCTCGCCGTGACCCCGCTCCAGGTGGCGCTCGCCTGGGTACGGGACCGGCCCGGCGTCACCGCGCCCATCGTCGGCTCGCGCAACGCCCAGCAGCTCACGGCGGCGTTGTCAGTGGAGGCCCTTAGTCTTCCTGACGAGATCTGCCGGGCGCTGGACGACGTGTCGGCGCCCGTGCACCGGTATCCCGATCACGACTGGAGCACGCTGTGAGCACCGAGCCCGAGAGCCCCGACGCCGAGGGTGCGCACGTGTCCGAGGCCGAGGCCGAGCTGGCCGCCCAGCGTCTCGAGCGGGAGCGGATCGAGCGGCGCAAGGCCGAGCGGGCGCCGATCGAGGCCGGCGCCAAGCTGAGCGGCACGGCCGCCGATCTGCTGGCCGCCGTACGGGCCGTGGAGAGCGGCGAGAAGCCCCCCGCCACCGTGTTCGAGGAGGCCAGGCCCGCGCCCCGGCGGCCCGCTCCCGAAGTGCGGGCGCCCGTCGAGGCTCCGGTCCGGGTGGCGGACGCCGGTGCCGTCGCGGCGGTGCGGGAGGTGCTGGTCCAGGGGGGTGCTCCGGAGGGACTCGCCGCGGAGGCCGCCGGTGCGCTCGGTGAGGGGGCCGCCGAGGTGCTGCGGGACGATCCCTGGCAGTTGCTGCGGGTGAACGGGGTGCGGCCCGAGCAGGCCGACGGGTTCGCCCGGGCGCTGCTCGGTGGCGAGGCCGCCCCCGGCGACGAGCGGCGGGGGCGCGCTGTCACCGTGTGGCTGCTGGAGCGGGCGGCCTCGGCCGGGCACACCGTGCTGGAGATGCCCGCGCTGGCCGAGGCGCTGGGGCGGCAGGGTGTTCCGCAGCCCGAGGAGGCGGTGCAGAACGCCATCGCGGAAGGGGATGTTCTGGTTTTCCAGGACGGCCTGGACGAGGAGGAGCCTGTCCGGGTTCTGGTGGGGCTGGAGCGCTTCGCCATGGCGGAGGAGAGCCTCGCCGACGGTCTGGCCCGGCTGGCCGACTCCGTGCCCAAGCAGGAGGGCGAGGAGTGGCAGCGCGCGGCGGACGCCGCGGAGGGTTCCGCGGGGGAGCTGATCCGCGCGGTCGCCGGGCACGGGCTGGTGCTGCACACCGGCGGCGAGGCCTCGCTCGCCGAGCCCGCGGCGCTGCTCAACGCGGCGCACGGCCTGGGGCTGCGGGTCTGGGCCGCGACGCACAGTCCGGTGGGGCGGGCGCGGTTCGCCGCGTCGGTCGACGGTCCCGGTGTCGCCACGGTCGCCGGGCTGCTGTCCGGTGCCGAGGGGCCGGGGCGGGATGCCGATGGTTCGCTGGACGTCGATGTGCTGGCGGTGCTGGATGCGCCGCAGCTGGATGTCGAGGCCGCCGCGCTGCTGACGGAGTCGCTGCCGGACGGGGCACGGCTGGTGCTGGCCGGGGACCCCGGGGTGCTGTGGTCGGTGGGGCCCGGCCGGGTGTTCGCCGATCTGCTGGCGGCGCGGATCTGTCCGCAGGTCGCCTCACGGCGGCCGGACCCCGGCCCGCTGGGCGAACTGGTCTCCGGTATCGGCGTCGGCGAGCTGAACCAGGTGGCCGCGCCCGGCAAGGAAGTCGTGATCGTACCGGTGCGGGACGCGGGTGAGGCCGTGCACCGGACCGTGCAGCTGGTGGCGGACTCCGTGCCGCGCGCGATCGGGGTGCCGGCCGAGGAGACACAGGTGATCACCCCCGGGCACGGGGGCGCCGTGGGTACGCGGGCACTGAACGCGGCGCTGAAGGAGCGGCTCAACCCGGGGCCCGGGCGCTTCGGCGGGTTCGACCCGGGCGACCGGATCGCCTACTCCCCCGCTCCGGGGCACACGGTGCCGGGGAGCGTGGCGCGGGCCGACGGCGAGGGGCTGCATCTGGTGTGCGGGGGCGAGGAGATCGTCGTACCGCGCGAGCGGGTGGAGCGGACCGTGCGGCACGGCTGGGCGCTCACGGCGCACCAGGCGGCGGGCTGCCGGTGGCCCGCGGTGGTGGTCGTGCTGCCCGGCGACGCCGCCCCGGCCCTGAGCCGGCCCTGGGTGTACACGGCCTTCAGCCGGGCCGACCGGCATCTGTCCGTGGTGCACGGGGTGGAGCAGGCGCTGCCGCGCGCCGTGGCCGAGGTGCCCGCCAAGCCGCGCACGACCCGGCTGCCGCTGCTGCTGGCGCCCCGGGCGAGCTGAACGGGTCAGCGGTCGAGCGGCTCCAGGTCCTCGTCCTCGTCCAGTGTCGGCAGCCGGGGGTCCTCCAGGTCGTCGTCGGTGTCGTCGTCGGTGTCGTCCTCGTCGAAGACGGCGCTGACGTCGAATCGGCAGATCACGTGCTGCGGGTCCACGTCCTCGAACGGCGCGTCGAGCCAGTCGCCGGGGTCCGCGGGTTCGTCCGTCGCCGTCACCCAGAGCGTGGAGTCGCCCTCCTCGAGGCCGAACTCCTTGTGCCGGGAGGCGATCTCGTCCGGCTCGAACTCGCCGAACAGCAGCCCGAGCGCGCCATGGACGGTCTCGGAGGCGTCCGAGCCCTCGTCGTCCGCAGCCTCGATCCGCTCGGCGTGCGCCAGCAGCCGCTGCGGTTCCGCGACGGTGTAGTCGCGGCGGATCAGCACGCTGACCGCGCTCGGCTCCTCGGGGCCGGTGTACGGCGGCGTGTCCTCGGCCCCCGGGATCTCGAAGGGGGTGACCTCGTCGTAGCGGTCGTAGAGCAGTTCGTCGTACGTCTCCGCGGCCGCGGCCAGCTGGTTGAACGCCTCGTAGACGGCCGGGTCGTCCTCCCCCGACCGGCGTTCGACCGCGGCCAGGTGGCGGTCGAGCGCGGTCTTGACCGCCTCGGCGGCGGCGCGTACCTCGGCAGCGGTGGGCTGCGCAGCATCAGACATAGTGCAGACGCTATCCGTACCGGGGCCCGGCCCGCACAATAGATGCGATGCCGGAATACGAATTTGTCGACGTGTACGTGCCGCGCGGGGTCTCCCGCAAGGACACGGCACGTCTGCTGACGGACCATGCAGAGTACGGTCACTGGGAGCTGTACCGCCTGACGCTGATGCGTGACGGCAG
>KL568661.1:4286-5062 GCA_000715605.1 Streptomyces speibonae
GCGGCTGCGGCGGCGCATCATCCGCCAGGTGCGCGCCACCTGGTGAGGTGCGCGACCCGACCGGAATCACACACGGAGGGGGCCCCGCTGTCGCGGGGCCCCCTCCGTGTGTCCGGTGTCACGCGGCGCTGCGGGACTTGCGGTAGAGGACCGCGCCGGCGAGCAGCACGCCCGCGCCGGCCGGCAGGGCGAGGCCCAGGGGCAGTTCGCTGCCGGTCTGCGCCAGCTCCGCGTCGGCCTGTGCCCGGCCGCTGGTGTGGGTGTCCGGCTGGTTGCCGCGCGGCGTGTCGTCGCCCGGCGTGGCCGGGGTGTCCGGCTCGTCGTCGCCGGGGGTGTCCGGCTGCTCGGGTCCGCCGGGCTGTTCCGGCGTCTGCTTCTCCGGGCCGCCGTTCGCGCAGCCGTTGCCCTCGGTGGCGTTGCCGGCCGCGAGCACGTTGACGCTGTTGCCGCAGACGTTCACCGGAACGTGGACCGGGGCCTCGACGTGGTTGCCGGATCCCACGCCGGGCGAGTCGGCGGTGTGGCCGTCGGCCTGTGCGCCGCCGGTCCTGTCGTGTCCGTGGGAGGGGGCCCCGCTCTTGTTGGCGCAGGAGTTGCCCACGGACGGGTTGAGCAGACCGGCGACGTTGACGGTGTTGCCGCAGACGTTGACCGGCGCGTGCACCGGCGCCTGCACCGTGTTCCCGGAGAGCACGCCGGGCGAGCCGACGGCGGCGCCCGTCGCGCCGGAGTCCGCTTGGGCGGTCCCGCCCGCGGCGGCGAGCACGCCTGTGGCG
>KL568661.1:5255-7390 GCA_000715605.1 Streptomyces speibonae
CGGCGAGCACGCCTGTGGCGGCCGCCATGGTCATCAGGCCCTTGCGGGTGACCTGTCGCATTGCTGAATTCCCTGCCTTCGACCTGTGCCGGGAATCGGCGTTCCTCGTGAATTCCCGGTGTTCCGACGTATTCGGATACCGGTCGGCCCCGGAGCGCATGGCGTGCGTTCCGGGGCCGACCGGCTCGAGCCCTCAGCGGGCGTGCCCCGGAGGGCGAGGCACAACGTCAGACGTTGGTGCAGGTGTTGCCGAAGGCCGGGTTCAGCAGCCCGATCACGGAGATCGTGTTGCCGCAGACGTTCACGGGAACGTGAATCGGCGCCTGGATGACGTTGCCGGACAGGACACCCGGGGAGTGCACGGCGGCACCCTGAGCGCCCGAGTCGGCGGCGGCCATGCCCGCGCCCGCGAGAACCAGACCACCGGTGGCGGCCGCGACAGCGACGACCTTCTTGAGCATTGTTCCTCCTTGTTGGCAAAGCGATCCAAAGTCGCGGATCACATCACGGGTAACGAGGAGGAAGTAATGAGGCTACGAGCTTATGGTCGCATTCACCCTTCCCAGTCGGCTCCGTACGCCTGCCCGAATATCGGATGCACCGGGTCACCGGTTCAGGAGGCGTCCAGGAAGCGGTCGAGCACCCGTACACCGAACTTCAGACCGTCCACCGGGACCCGCTCGTCGACGCCGTGGAACATGCCCGCGAAGTCCAGCTCCGGGGGCAGTTGCAGCGGCGCGAAGCCGAAGCAGCGGATGCCGAGGTCGTCGAAGGACTTGGCGTCGGTGCCGCCGCTGAGCATGTACGGCACGGCCCGGGCGATGGGGTCCTCGGCGCGCAGCGCGGTCTGCATGGCGTCGACGAGCCGGCCGTCGAAGCCGGTCTCCAGGGCCTTGTCGGCGTGCACGTCCTCGCGCCGCACGCGCGGGCCGAGGATGCGGTCGAGGTCGGCGAGGAACTCCTCCTCGTAGCCGGGCAGGAACCGGCCGTCGACGTGTGCGGTGGCCTGGCCGGGGATGACGTTGACCTTGTAGCCGGCGCCGAGCTGGGTGGGCGCGGCCGAGTTGCGCAGGGTGGTGCCGATCATGCGGGCGATACCGCCGAGCTTGGCGAGGGTCTCGTCCATGTTCTCCGGGTCGAGCTCGGTGCCGAGCGCGTCGGAGAGCTCGTCCAGGAAGGCGCGCACGGTCTTGGTGACCCTGACCGGCCACGTGTGGCGGCCGAGGCGGGCGACGGCCTCGCACAGCTCGGTGATGGCGTTGTCGTCGTTGGTCATCGAGCCGTGGCCCGCGGTGCCGTCGACGGTGAGCCGCATCCAGTGCATGCCCTTCTCGGCGGTCTCGACGAGGTAGAGGCGCAGCTTCTCGTTGACGGTGAAGGAGAAGCCGCCGACCTCGCCGATCCCCTCGGTGACGCCCTCGAACAGCTCGGGGTGCTCGCGCACCAGGTGCTTGGCGCCGTAGGTGCCGCCGGCCTCCTCGTCCGCGAGGAAGGCGAGGACGACGTCGCGCGGGGGCTTGCGTCCGCTGCGCAGCCGGTCGCGGACGACCGCGAGGGTCATGGCGTCCATGTCCTTCATGTCGACCGCCCCGCGCCCCCACACGCATCCGTCGGCGATCTCCCCGGAGAACGGGTGGTGCGTCCAGTCGTCGGCGTTGGCCGGTACGACGTCGGTGTGGCCGTGGATGAGCAGGGCGGGCCGGGACGGGTCCTCGCCCTCGATCCGGGCGACCGTGGAGGCGCGGCCCGGGTGGGACTCGAAGATCTGCGGTTCGAGGCCCACCTCGGCGAGCTTCTCGGCGACGTACTCGGCCGCCTTGCGCTCGCCGGGGCCGGAGTGGTCGCCGTAGTTGCTGGTGTCGATCCGGATCAGCTCGCGGCAGAGGTCCACGACCTCGTCCTCACCGGTGACGCCCCTGGCCGTGTCCGTCTGGCTCACGTGCTTCCTCCCGCTGCTGGTGTTCCCGCTGGTGGCTGTCCTCATCCTCTCTCTCCCCCGCGGGCGGGTCCCAAGACCCGGTCCGGCCGGTCCTGCCCCGTTCGGTCGACCACGCCGCCGGGCGGGTTGATCGGCCACCCCTGAACACCTGGTAATGTTTACGTCGTCGCCGCGGGGGGAAACCCGCGCGACAGAC
>KL568661.1:7675-8582 GCA_000715605.1 Streptomyces speibonae
GGGCGTGGGGGTTCAAGTCCCCCCTCGGACACATGGAGCGTGAGGGCCGTGACCGCGAGGTCGCGGCCCTCACGGCGTTGTCGCGGAGGTGACCATGACCGCTCGTCCCTGCCCCTGCGGGCTGCCCGAGGCGTACGAGGCCTGCTGCGGGCGTTTCCACGCGGGGGCCGCCGGCGCTCCCACCGCCGAGCGGCTGATGCGGTCGCGGTACTGCGCGTTCGTGCGGCGGGACGGGGCGTATCTGCTGCGGACCTGGCATCCGCGGACGCGGCCGGAGCGGATCGGCTTCGATCCGTCGATGCGGTGGACCGGGCTGGAGGTCCTGGGCGGGGAGGGCGGGTCCGCCTTCCACTCCACGGGGACGGTGACCTTCCGCGCCTCCTACCGGGGCGGCGCGCTGCACGAGCGCAGCCGGTTCGAGCGGGTCGACGGGGCGTGGGTGTACGTGGACGGGGAGTTCCTCGACTAGGACCCGTTGGGTGCGAGGATGTCCAGTTCGTGGAGGGCGCCCTCAGTGATGTCGCGGGTGAGGCGTTCCGCGCGGGCGGCGTCGCGTTCGCGGACCGCCTCGGCGAGCTGCACGTGCAGGGTGACGGCCGCCGGGTCGGGGTCCTCGAACATCACGTCGTGGTGGGTGCGGCCGGCCAGGACCTCGGCGACGACGTCGCCGAGGCGGGCGAACATCTCGTTGCCGGAGGCGTTGAGGATCACGCGGTGGAAGGCCACGTCGTGGAAGAGGTAGCCCTCCAGTTTGTGGCCGCGTGAGTGGGCGACCATGCCGAGGGCGCACTCGGTGAGTTCGGCGCACTGCTCGGCCGTGGCGTTGCGGGCGGCGAGGCCCGCGGCGACCGGTTCGATCGCCGAACGGAGCACCGTGAGCGAGCGCAGTTGCCGGGGGCGGTCGGCG
>KL568661.1:8747-9492 GCA_000715605.1 Streptomyces speibonae
CCTCGCGCCATCAGAGATGTGTATAAGAGACAGGATGACCTGGGGGTCGTACACGTTCCACTCGACGGCCGGTCTGACCGTCACGCCGACGCGGCGCCGGGACTCGACGAGGTGCATGGACTCCAGGACGCGGACCACCTCGCGCATCACGGAGCGCGACACGTCGAAGCGCTGGGCGAGCTCGTCGGTGCGCAGGACGCTGCCGGGCGGGTATGTGCCGGCGGTGATCTCGGGGCCGAGGGTGTCCAGGACACGGCCGTGCAGCCCCCGGCCCTTGGTGGTCATGCACTCAGCGTACGGGGCGGATCACCCGGATAAAAAGTCAGACTTATACGTCACAGACTCTTGAAGTTGTCTTATTAATGAGCTTCAGTTGCCGTCGACATCATGCGTCGACGAAGACAGCGGACAGTGAGGCAGCGATGAACACCCCGAAAGTCGTCGTGATCATGGGCGTGGCGGGCACCGGCAAGACCACCATCGGCCCCCTGCTCGCGGCCCGTTTCGACGTGCCGTACGCCGAGGGCGACGACTTCCATCCGCAGGCCAACATCGACAAGATGACGGCCGGCACCCCGCTCACCGACGACGACCGCCGGCCGTGGCTGGATGCCATCGGCGCGTGGGCGCACGAGCGGGCGGGGCACGGCGGGGTGGTCAGCTGCTCGGCGCTGAAGCGGTCGTACCGCGACCGGCTGCGGGCCGCCGCACCCGGTGTGGTGCTGTCTCTTATACACATCTCTGA
>KL568662.1:0-2240 GCA_000715605.1 Streptomyces speibonae
GCCGGAGGCGACCCCCAGGTCGGCCTCGCGGGCCTCGCCGGGGCCGTTGACCACACAGCCCATGACGGCGACCCGCAGCGGCACCGTCATGCCGTCCAGCCCGGCGGTGACCTCGTCGGCCAGCTTGTACACGTCGACCTGGGCGCGCCCGCAGGACGGGCAGGACACGATCTCCAGCCGCCGCTCCCTGAGCCCCAGCGACTGGAGGATCTGGATGCCGACCTTGACCTCCTCGGCCGGCGGCGCGGACAGGGACACCCGGATGGTGTCGCCGATGCCCTCGCTGAGCAGCGCCCCGAAGGCGACGGCCGACTTGACCGTGCCCTGGAACGCCGGTCCGGCCTCGGTGACGCCGAGGTGCAGCGGGTAGTCGCAGCGCTCGGCGAGCATCCGGTAGGCGTTGATCATGACCACCGGGTCGTTGTGCTTCACGGAGATCTTGATGTCGCGGAAGTCGTGCTCCTCGAAGAGGGACGCCTCCCACAGCGCGGACTCCACCAGCGCCTCGGGCGTCGCCCTGCCGTACTTCTGGAGCAGGCGCCGGTCCAGCGAGCCGGCGTTGACCCCGATCCGGATCGGGGTGCCGTGGTCCTGCGCGGCCCGCGCGATCTCCTTCACCCGGTCGTCGAACTGCTTGATGTTGCCCGGGTTGACGCGGACGGCGGCGCATCCGGCCTCGATGGCCGCGAACACGTACTTGGGCTGGAAGTGGATGTCCGCGATCACCGGGATCTGCGACTTGCGGGCGATGGTGGCCAGCGCGTCCGCGTCGTCCTGTGTGGGGCAGGCTACCCGGACGATCTGGCAGCCGGACGCGGTGAGTTCGGCGATCTGCTGCAAGGTGGCGCCGATGTCGGAGGTGCGGGTCGTCGTCATCGACTGCACCGACACCGGGGCGCCGCCGCCGACCGCCACCGGTCCGACCTGGATCCGCCGCGACGCGCGACGCTCGGCGAGCGGCGGCGCCGGTACCCCGGGCATGCCCAGCGGGACAGCGGTCATGGCCTCACCCCCGGTTTCCGGAGACGGTCTCGCGCATGGCGCGCAGCGACTCCTTCAGCGATCCCATGGTGGCGAGGACGGCGGTGGGCTCGTAGCCGCAGTGCGCCATGCAGTTGGCGCAGCGCGGGTCCTTGCCGCGGCCGTAGCGGTCCCAGTCGGTCTCCTCGATCAGCTCCCGGTAGGTCGGCACGTACCCGTCGCTCATCAGGTAGCAGGGACGCTGCCAGCCGAAGAGGGAGTAGTTCGGGATGGCCCACGCGGTGCACGGGAAGTCGACCTTGCCCTCGAGGAAGTCCAGGAAGAGCGGGGAGTGGTTGAGCCGCCAGCGGTTGCGGTTGCCGCCCTCGAAGGCCTTCTTGAACAGCTCGCGGGTCTGTTCCACGCCGAGGAAGTGCTCCTGGTCGGGGGCCTTCTCGTAGGCGTAGGCGGGCGAGATCATCATCTCGTCGACCTTGAGGTCGTCGTTGAGGTAGTTGAGCACCTCGACGACGGTCTGCGGGGTGTCGGTGTTGAAGAAGGTCGAGTTGGTGGTCACCCGGAAGCCGCGCCGCTTGGCCTCCTTGATGGCCTCGACGGCCTCGTCGAACACGCCCTCCTTCGCCACCGACTCGTCGTGCCGCTCGCGCAGCCCGTCGATGTGCACGGCGAAGGCGAAGTAGGGCGAGGGGGTGAACCGGTCCATCTTCTTGCGCATCAGCAGGGCGTTGGTGCACAGGAAGACGTACTTGCGCTTGGCGACCAGCTGGCGCACGATCTCGTCGATCTGGGGGTGCATCAGGGGCTCGCCGCCCGCGATGGACACCATCGGCGCCCCGGACTCCAGCACCGCGCCCACGGCCTGGGCGACGGGCATGCGCTGCTTGAGCACACCGGCCGGATGCTGGATCTTGCCGCACCCCTCGCACTTGAGGTTGCAGGCGAAGAGCGGCTCCAGTTCGACGATGAGCGGGAACTTGTCCCGCCTGCGGAGCTTCTGTTCGGCCAAGTATGTAGCGACCTTGATGGACTGACGCAGCGGCATGGCCATCTGGCTCACCTCCTGGGGAGCAGCAAGGAACGGTGCCATTCATAGAAAGCCGGTAGTACGGAACGAAGGACACGGAAAGCCGATATTCCACCGCGGACCGTGCCGATGCGGACGAGTTCGTGTTCAGGAGCGTCCACGACCACCCGGACGGCCGCAACCGGGCGCTCGCCCGCGCGCACGGCGCTCAGGAGCGTGGCCGCCGATTCCATGT
>KL568662.1:2452-4176 GCA_000715605.1 Streptomyces speibonae
GATGTGTATAAGAGACAGATCGGACCGTTCGTGACCGCGGACGACGTGGTCGGAGCCGGTGAGCGGACCGGTGTGGACGGTGCGCCCGGGAATGGTGCGCACCAGCTCCTTCACCAGCAGTTCGGTCCCGGTGCAGCGGACGCTGCCGCGCGGGTCCCGGGTCTCCTCGGCGACCACCAGGTCACCGGGGTGCATCCCGGGGGCGAGTCCGGCGCAGAATCCGGTGGCCAGGACGGCCGCCCCGCTCAGGGCCGGGCCGTCGAGCACCCGGGTGACGGAGCGCCCGGCCGCCGCCGGCCCCATGCCCGTACGGAGCACGGTGACCGGCCCGCCCGGGCTGCCGCCGCGTTCGTGCCTGCGCAGGGCGAACTGCTCGATGCCGAGCGCGCAGGCGATCAGCAGCGGCGCCGGGGCGGGCTGGGGGCTCATCAGCTTCCCTTCGCCTCGGCGAGTGCCTGCTCCGCACCGGTGCGCGCCGGCACCGGTTTCTTCGTGAACGGTTCCCCGTGCACGTACCGGCCGAGCGCGGTGAGCGGGAAGACCTGGCGGTAGAGGTGGTAGTTGATGGAGAAGTCCCAGGGGAAGCCGGTGCCGGTGAAGTACGGCTCGTCCCAGGAGCCGTCCTCGCGCTGGGTGGCGGCCAGCCACCGGATGCCCCGTTCGACGGCCCGGGAGTCCCGTTCGCCGGCCGCGAGCAGCGCCATCAGCGCCCAGGCCGTCTGCGAGGCGGTGGAGGCGCCCCGGCCGCTCCACTCCCGGACGTAGCGGTAGGAGCGCAGGTCCTCACCCCAGCCGCCGTCGTCGTTCTGCACCTTCTCCAGCCAGGCCACGGCGCGCCGGATCGCCGGGTGCGAGGCGGGGATCCCGGCCGCGGTCAGGGCGGGGACGACGGAGCCGGTGCCGTAGATGTAGTTGACGCCCCAGCGTCCGAACCAGGAGCCGTCCAGCTCCTGTTCGGCGAGCAGCCACTGGATGCCGCGCCGGGTGCGGGGGTCGTGGGCGAGTCCCTCGACGGCGAGCATCTCCACGACGTGCGCGGTGACGTCGGCCGACGGCGGGTCGATGACCTCGCCGAAGTCGCAGAACGGCAGCCGGTTGGGGAAGGGGCTGGTGTTGTCCACGTCGAAGGCGCCCCAGGCGCCGTTCTTCGACTGCATGCCGAGGTTCCAGCGCACCCCGCGCCCGACGGCGTTGTCCAGCCGCTCGGGGTCGTGGTGCTTGACCCGGCGCAGCGCGAGGACCACCTCGGCGGTGTCGTCGATGTCCGGGTAGTTGTCGTTGTGGAACTCGAACGCCCAGCCGCCGGGCGGGAGATGGGGCCTGCGGACGGACCAGTCGCCGGGCCGCACGATCTGCTCGCCGAGCATCCAGTCGGCGGCCTTGACCAGTTGCGGATGGTCGGGGGGCAGCCCGGCGTCGGCGAGCGCGATGGTGGCCAGGCAGGTGTCCCACACCGGCGACTGGCAGGCCTCGATCATGCGGGCCCCGTCCTCGCGCCACACCGCGAACCGGTCCAGCGACTCCAGTCCGGCCCGCATCACCGGGTGGTTCAGGTCGTAGCCGAGCAGGTGCAGCGCGATGACCGAGTAGACGGCCGGGGGCTGGATGCCGCCCCAGCAGCCGTCGTTCTCCTGCCGCTCGATGATCCAGCGGGCGGCGGTGTTCATGGCCGCCGCGCGCAGCCGGCGCGGCACCGCCCGGCGCAGGGCGTGCAGGCCCTTGTC
>KL568662.1:4394-5501 GCA_000715605.1 Streptomyces speibonae
AGCCGCTGGAAGGCGCCGTCCCAGGTGTTCGGCGGGGCGAGCGGCCGGGGAGGGTTGGGGGTGCGCGGGTCGGTGTGCAGTTCGTCCAGCGGGAACGGGGCGGGGCGCACCGGCCGCTTGGCGGAGACGATGGTCAGCGGCACGATGGTCTGCCGGGCCCAGCAGCCGAAGTCGTAGATGTTGAGCGGCAGCCAGGTCGGGAACCAGATCAGCTCGGGCGGGAGTTCGGGCAGGTCCTCCCACTTCCACCAGCCGAACAGGGCCAGCCAGATCCGGGTGAAGACCCGGGCGGAGGCGATGCCGCCCCGCTCGCGGATCCAGGCGGAGGCCCTGGCCATGTGCGGGGCGTCGGGCGGATCGCCGGCCAGCCGCAGGGCGACGTACGCCTCGATGGTGGTGGACAGTTCGCCGGGTCCGCCGTAGAAGGTGGCCCAGGTGCCGTCCTCGCGCTGTTCGCCGCGGATGAACAGGGCGGCGGCGCGGGTGGTGTCCTCGTCGAGGATGCCGAGGAACTGACGCAGCAGCAGGTCCTCGGCGTCCATCGTGACGTTGGTCTCGAGGTCGCCCTTCCACCAGCCCTGGTCGTGCTGCCGGGACAGCAGGAAGTCGGTGGCGCGCCGCATGGCGCGGGCGGCGATGTCGGGAACCCCGGCCGCCTCGGGGACGTCGGTGTCGTTGTCGCTGGCCGCGGTCACGCGGGGCGGCAGGGCGGCCCCGGTGCTTCCGTCGGTCGTCGCTGTCATGGCTTCCCCTTCGTGCAGTGCTGCAAGTGGTGCGTCTGCTGTGGGTCCGCCGTCGGCCGGTGCTGCTCTCCCCTGGGCACCGGCCGGCGACTACGCGAGGGCTATTCGACCGATAGTGATCATCTCTTCCGCACGACGACGAAGTCCGCGAGCGCCGTGAACTGCTCCCGCACCCGGTCGGGCATGTCCACGGTGTCGAGGGCCTCGATGGCGATGGTGTGCTGACGGCGTGCCTCGCCGGCGGTCCACTCGCGGCCGCCGGCCTCCTCGATGAGGGCGGCACGGGCCGCGAACTCCTCCTCGGAGAAGTTCGCGAAGTCGCTGCTCTTGGCGTCGGCCGCGAGGATCTCGCCGAGCCGGCGGG
>KL568662.1:5702-6058 GCA_000715605.1 Streptomyces speibonae
CTCGCCGAGCCGGCGGGCGGCCGGCCCGTCGGCGGCGAGCGCGGCCACGACCGGGAGGGACTTCTTGCGCTGGCGCAGGTCGCTCCAGGTCTGCTTGCCGGTGGCCTCCGGGTCGCCCCAGATGCCGAGAAGGTCGTCCACGGCCTGGAAGGCCAGGCCGAGGTGGTGGCCGTAGCGCTCCAGGGCGTCGGCGGTGCGGTCGTCCGCGCCGCCGAGCACGGCGCCGACGGAGCTGGCGCAGGCGAGCAGGGCGCCGGTCTTGTTGCCCTCCATCTCCAGGCACTCCGCCACGCTGACGCGGTCGCGGTGCTCGAAGGACATGTCCTGGGCCTGGCCGTCGATGAGCGCCCGGCTGG
>KL568662.1:6321-6636 GCA_000715605.1 Streptomyces speibonae
CTCGACGGTGCCGAGCTCGAGGAGCACCTCGTTGGCCAGGGCGAACAGGGCGTCCCCGACGAGGATGGCCTGGTCGGGCCCGTGCACCTTCCAGACGGTGTCACGGTGCCGGCGCTGTTCGTCGCCGTCCATCAGGTCGTCGTGCAGCAGCGAGAAGTTGTGGACCAGTTCGACGGCGACCGCTCCCGGGACACCGGTCTCCGGGCCGGCGCCGGTGACCTCGGCGGACAGCACGGCGAGGGCGGGGCGCACGGCCTTGCCCCCGTCGCCCTCCGCGGGCCGGCCGTGGGCGTCGATCCAGCCGAAGTGGTAGGC
>KL568662.1:6885-10871 GCA_000715605.1 Streptomyces speibonae
GCAGCACCGGAGTGGCCAGGGTCCGGCCGCGCTCCAGGAGCGCGGACACGTCCACCGCGGTCCTTCGAGCGGCCTGCGAGGCCGGGGGCACAGTGGGCACAGTCTCTCCTCTTGTCGCGGTACGGGGGGTGCGGGGACCTGCCGCGCCGCTCTGCTGGAGCATCAGGCCGCCTCCTCGATCGCGAAGCGGCGGCGGGGGCGGGGCCGGCCGAGTGCGTCCAGCGCGGCGTCCGCCGCGCCGACGCCGCTGCGGACCGCACTCTCCATGGTCGCGGGCCACCCGGTGGCGGTCCACGCTCCGGCCAGGTACAGGCCGGGGGCCTCGGTGCGGGCGCCGGGCCTGAGGCGTCCGACGCCGGGGGCGGGAGCGAAGGTGGCGGTGCGCTCCCGGGTGACGAAGAAGTCCTCGACGCGGGCGTCCCGGGCGCGCGGCAGCAGCCGCTGGAGTTCGGGCAGATACCGTGCGCGCAGGGCGGCCACCGGCTCGTCGATGTCGTCCTGGGCGACCGACTGGGACACCGCCAGGTACTGACCCCGTTTCAGGCCGGAGGCGGCGGTGCGGTCGAAGACCCACTGCACGGGGGTGCCGAGGGCCGCGAAGAACGGGCGGGCGAGCACCTGGCGGTCGTAGACGACGTGGAGGTTGAGGATCGGGGCGGTGCCGATGCCGAGCAGCCGCTCAGGGTCCCGGAGCGCTCCGTCCGGCAGCAACTCGTACGCCTCGCGCTGCGGTACGGCGAGGACCACCGCGTCGGCGCGGAGGGTCTCGCCGGGAACCTGGACGCTCCAGCGCCCGTTCTCCTGAGGGGAGACGGAGGTGACCCGTGTACGGACCTCGGTACGCACGCCCGCGGAGTCGAGCGCCTTGCGGGCGAGCCGGTCGTGCAGTTCACCCAGCGGCACCCGGGCCCAGCCGATGTCGGCCGCGCCCGGGTCGGACAGCAGACCGGTCTTGAACACCATCGCGGCGAGCGCCAGGGACGAGTCGTCCGCGACCGCGTTGAGGGTGGCCACGCCGACCAGGTTCCACAGGGCTTCGACGGCGCGCGCCGACTGGCCGTGCGCGGCCAGCCAGCCGCCGAAGTCCTGGGCGTCCAGGGCCGGATCGGCGAGGTCGAGCCGCTGCAGCGCGAGCGCGGCCCGGCCCACCCTGGCCCGGTCGGCGAGCGACAGATGCGGATACGCGGCGAGGCTGCGCCCCAGGTGCAGGGGGACGGGCAGCGGGTCGCGCCGCAGTCTGCCCAGCCGGCGCCCCTCGGGACGGGTGACGTCGAGCACGGGCACGTCCAGCCGGTCCTGCAGCGGTGCCAGCGCCGTGCCGCCGACGCGGTCGAGGAACCAGCGGTAGGCGGTGCAGCAGCGCAGGTACACGTGCTGGCCGTTGTCGACGGTCAGGTCGCCGCGCCGGAAGGAGAAGGCGAGCCCGCCCAGGCGCGGCCGGCCTTCGAGCAGGGTGACGCCGACTCCCGCGTCGGCGAGGGCGAGGGCCGCGGTGACGCCGGCCAGGCCGCCGCCGACCACGACGGCGTGCCGTCCTGCCGGGGCGGGGCCGTCCGTGAGCGGCTCCGCGGTGCGTGTGCCGTGTCTCATGTGCCCTCCCCCGCCGGCCCGGGCCGCTCGAACCGTGCGCGCCGGGCCGTCTCAGTCTGGGACGCGGCGTCGGGGCGGAGGGTTGCCCGCCGTTTGCCGCCGGGGAGCGGAGTGTCCATCAGGCGCGCCTCCTGACGGTCCGCCGGGTCACGTTCCTGGTGTCCAGGCCGGACAGGCCGCGCACGGCGACATAGGCCTTCTCGCGGCCGGGCAGGGAGACCCGGCCGCGCAGCACCGCCTCGGGCTCGCGCTCGATGCGGTCCAGCAGCCGGCGGTAGATGCCGGCCATGGCGGCGACGCAGGCGCCGCTGCGCCGGTCGAGCAGGGGGAGCAGCCGGTAGCCCTCGGCGAAGAGGGCGCGGGCCCTGCGCACCTCGAAGTGGATCAGGCCCGCGAAGTCGGAGCCCTCCGGCGGTGTGGGTCCGTCGAACCCGGCCGAGCAGCCGAACTTGGCGAGGTCGTCGGCGGGCAGGTAGGTGCGCCCGCCCGCGGCGTCCTCGCGCACGTCGCGGAGGATGTTGGTCAGCTGGAGCGCGAGACCGAGCGTGTCGGCGTACTCGGGTGCGCGTTCCGCGCCGCGGGCGCCCGGCTCGGTGCCGAACACGCCGAGGCAGAGCCGTCCGATGGCGCCGGCCACACAGCGGCAGTAGACCTTGAGGTCGTCCCAGGTCTCGTAGGTCTCGCCGCGTACGTCCATCTGGACGCCGTCGATGAGCTCGTCCAGGCCGCCGAGGGGGATCGGGAAGCGCCGGGCGGCGTGGGCGAGGGCGACGGCGACCGGGTCGGTGTCGTCCTCGTCGACGGCACCGTCGCGGATCCGGGAGAGCAGCGCCCGGGCATCCTCCAAGCGGGTGACCTTGACCTCGTCGGCGAGCGCTCCGTCGCCGATGTCGTCGACGCGTCGGGAGAACGCGTACAGCGCCGACATCGCGCGCCGCTCGGGTGTCGGCAGCAGCCGGATGCCGTAGGCGAAGTTGCGCGCCTGCTGTCCGGTGACGGTCTCGCAGTAGCTGTAGGCGGCGAGTACCGGTGCGGACGCGGGTGGTTGCGACTCCACGGTCCGGATCACCCCTTTCCTCGCAGAGTCACGCCCGCCTCGCGCAGCAGCTGCATCCTGCCGGGCTTGGGCGGGCCGGGGAGTACGTCGTATTCGGCGGCGGCGATCGCCCGGACGGCCGCCCTTCCTCCCGCCACGAACCCCGCGAGCAGCAGTCTGAGCCTGCCGTGGACGCTACCCACCAGGGGGGCGCCCTCATTCAGCAGGTCGAGGGCGCGTTGCGCCTGGTACGCGACGAGCGCGCGCACCGACGCGCCGGCGGTGGGCGCGGCGAGGTCCGCCTCCTGGACGTGGAAGCGCTTCAGGTCCGTGGCGGGCAGGTAGATGCGGTCGCGGCCGAGGTCCTCGGCAACGTCCTGGAGGTGCTCGACGATCTGCAGGGCCGTGCAGATCGCGTCGGAGCGGCGGATCCGTTCGGGGGTGGCGGTCCCGGTCACGGCGAGGACGAGACGGCCGACGGGGTTGGCCGACAGCTCGCAGTAGGCGAGCAGGTCGTCGTAGGTCTCGTAGCGGGTGACGAGCTGGTCCTGGCGGTTGGCCGCGATCAGGCCGAGGAACGGCTCGGGGGTCAGCGCGTGCCGGCGGACCGTGGGCCGCAGCCGGAGCAGCAGCGGATGCCGGGGCTCCGGGCCGGCCGAATCGAACACCCGGTGAAGATCGGCTTCGAAGGCGTCGAGGAGCGCGAGCCGGTCCCCGGCCCGGTCGGCCGGGACGCCGAGGAGGCGGGCGTCGGCGCCGCCCGGCGCCAGGTCTCCGTCGCCGATGTCGTCGACCAGACGGGCGAAGCCGTACACGGCCATGAGATCGGCCCGCCAGGACCGGGGCAGGAAGAAGGGGGCCACGGGGAAGTTCTCGGCGGCGGCCTTGTCGAGGGTGGCACGCTCGACGTCGGCGCCGCCCGCCCTGTCGGGGGGCGTCATCGTGGACTGCCCGGAGCGGGGACGGCACATGCTGCGTTCAACCGGGGAGTCTCCGTAGCCATTGCCGTCACATCTCCCGTTCTACACCGCTGACCCAATGCACACTATTTCGGACACGCCGCCCAGGTTCCCGCCCGGCGGCATCGTTGGACGGTGTCGGGCATTATGGCCCTGATTGCCGCCTTTCGGGACCGGTACAGCTTACGTTGTACAACGCGGTGCGCACCGCCGGGGGTCTCCCGGTCCGCACACAACACACCGAACGGCGTCAAGATTCCACGCCGCGGCCGGAATTGACGCTTCTTTTGCAGACGCCGAACCCCGCCGGACAGTTGCGGCGGGGCCCTGGGCGAATCGGGCTACTTGCCCGTGAACTTCTCGTACTCCTTGAGCACCTCGTCGGTCGGCCCGTCCATGCG
>KL568663.1:0-103 GCA_000715605.1 Streptomyces speibonae
GCCATGGGGCCGTAGTCGCTGCGCCACAGCAGCGCCATCATGAGCCCGGCGAGGCCGTGCACGGTGAGCGGTACCAACGATCCTGTCTCTTATACACATCTCT
>KL568663.1:407-607 GCA_000715605.1 Streptomyces speibonae
GTCGGGCGCCCGCGCGGGGGCCCGCCGGACGCCGTGGCCGGGATGCCGCCGTCGAGCACGGTGAGCACCAGGCAGAACGCCAGGACCGCCGCCCCGGCCGCCGCCAGCGCGCCCGGTACCTCGCAGTCGGCCACCGTGGTCTTCCCCCCGGCCGCCGCGTGGACGCGGCTCGCCGCCCACACGGCGAGCACCAGCTGGCC
>KL568663.1:809-4762 GCA_000715605.1 Streptomyces speibonae
GCCCGCCAGATCCTGCGCGCCGCGTACGGCCGTTGCTCCACGGGCAGCAGCAGCGCCCCGGGCAGCGCGACCAGCGCGGCGGCGTACGGCGGCAGCAGGAAGGCCCCGGCGAGCAGCACGGGGTGGAAGGTGCCGCCCGGGTGCGGGGCGGCGACGAGGCGCGACCGGGCGAGGCGCTCGCATCCGGCGTACAGCACGGCGAGCAGGGCGACCGGCCACCAGGGGACGCGGACGTCCGCGAGGGCCTCCGGCGCGGTGAGGACCGGCGGCGGGACCAGACAGAGCAGGGCCGGCAGGGTGACACCGGCGACATACAGCTTGGTCCGCGCCGGTAACGCCTCCATGAGCCCCCACCCCCGACCGTGCCCACGGCACCCGGTCCGCCGTCTGCCAGGATCTGGAGCCTAGGCCGGAGGCGGGTGCCTCCACGGGCCGATAACCCGCGGATTAGCACGTACGAGTGACACGAGGCCGGGGAAACGGCGAGGTGTCAGGACTCCTGGGGTGTGGCCGGCGAGGCCGTGACGTCCTGGTCGGGCACGGTCTGGCCGGAGCGGATCAGATCGATCCGGCCCATGACCTTGGAGCGCAGGTCGCCCGGCACGTCGTCATGTCCGCAACAGCGCTTGACGAGCTTCTTCACCGCCTGCTCGAGCCCGTACTTCTCCAGGCACGGCGAGCATTCCTCGAAGTGGTGCTCGAACTTCACACGGTCCGCATTCGGCATCTCACGATCGAGGAACTCGTAGAGATGATCGAGGATTTCGCTGCAATCCGTCTCGTGCGGCTCTCCGCAGCTCATGACCCCGAGCCTTTCGCTTCGTTCGACTCTCCGACACCGGCCGGGACCAGACCGCGCTCGCGCGCGTAGTCCTCGAGCATGCCGCGCAGCTGACGTCGGCCCCGGTGCAGCCGGGACATCACCGTACCGATGGGTGTCCCCATGATGTCGGCGATCTCCTTGTAGGCAAAGCCCTCGACATCGGCGAGATACACCGCGATGCGGAACTCCTCGGGGATCGCCTGCAGCGCTTCCTTGACGTCCGAGTCGGGCAGGTGGTCCAGCGCCTGCGACTCGGCGGAGCGCAGACCCGTGGACATGTGCGACTCGGCGCGGGCGAGCTGCCAGTCCTCGATCTCCTCGGCCGCGCTGCGCTGGGGTTCGCGCTGCTTCTTGCGGTACGAGTTGATGAAGGTGTTGGTGAGGATCCGGTACAGCCACGCCTTCAGGTTGGTGCCTTCGCGGAACTGGTGGAAGGACGCGTACGCCTTGGCGTAGGTCTCCTGCACCAGGTCCTCGGCGTCGGCCGGGTTACGCGTCATGCGCAGCGCCGCCGAGTACATCTGGTCGAGGAACTCGAGCGCGTCCCGCTCGAAGCGCGCGCTGCGCTCCGCGGTCGTCTCCGCGCCCGTGCTGCCCCCGCCTTCGGGCTGCCCCGCCTGGCCGTGTTCGGTCCCTGCGTCGGTACCGGGAACCGGACCCACCTCCTCCAACGTCGTCGTGAGGCCGAAACCGGTCTCACTCGAATCGGAGGATAGACGACGATCCGGTCCGCCCGCCGCCCGAATAGGGGCCGTCTTGGCCGCGTGCAACACCGACCAGTCCAGGTCGGCGCGGGCACTTCGGCTCGGGCAGAACGTGGAACCCATGCGGTGGACTTCCTCTCCTACGGCGGCATGCCGTCGACCGGCATATACGTCCGTCCCAACAGCGCGGGCCGCCCGGGCATTCCCGGCGCCTCAGCCGAGCGTGCCGGTCCAGCGCACGACCGCGTCCGTGACGACCGCCACGGCCTCCTCCTGGGTGAGGCCCGCCCGTTTGGGCACGGCGAGGCCGTGATCGCCGTGGGGCACCTCGACCAGCTCGTAGGCCCCCTCGGGGAACTCCGCGGGCCTGCCGAACGGGTCGTTGCCGCCCTGGACGACGAGCGTGGGCACCCCGGCGTCCAGCAGTTCGTCCGCCCGGGACTTCTCCGGCTTTCCGGGCGGGTGCAGGGGGAAGCTCAGGGCGAGCACCGCGTGGGCACCGAGTTCCCGGGCGGTGCGGCAGGCCACCCGGGCGCCGGCGCTGCGCCCGCCCGCGATCACCGGCAGGCCCGGACCGGTCAGCGCGGGCCAGACACCCTGCCAGCCGGTGTCCAGGGTCTTCGGCGCGGGGGCGACCTTCTTGCCGGCCACCCGCCAGGGCTGTTCCACGAGGGCGACGGTCACGCCGTGCGCGGGCAGCTCGGCGGCGAGCGCCTGGAGGTCCCGCGCCCCGATGCCGCCGCCGGCACCGTGGCTCAGCGCGAGGACGAGGCGGGCGGGGGGCGCGGCGCGGTGCCAGGTGACGCGGGCGGGGCCGGCGTCGGTCTCGACGGTCTGTGCCGTGCCTGCCGTGTCTGTCGTGCCTGTCGTGCTGGTCGTTCCGGGGGTTTCCGTTGTGTCGGGGGTCACGTCAGAAGAGTGTGCCTTCTTCCGGCGCGGCCAGCTCCTTCAGCAGCTCCGGCCCGTTGTTGCGGACATTGCTGACGGCCGTGGTGACCGGGTAGGCGCGCATCAGGCCGGGGGGCGGCGGGGCGAGCAGCTCGCGCAGCTCGCCGGGGTCGGTGCGGGACGGGTCCAGCCAGGCGTCCCAGCGGTCCGGCGTCAGCATCAGCGGCATCCGCGGGTGGATCTCGGCGAGGGCGTGCGGGCCCTCCGCGGGCGCCACGGCGAGCGGGTCGGTCTCCGCCTCGGTGGTGATGACCGAGCACGTCACCCACCAGGCCCCCGGGTGGTCGTCGGGCAGCGTCCGGTCCCGCCAGAACTCGTACAGCCCGGCCATGGCGAAGACCGATCCGTCGGCAGGCGTCACGAAGTAGGGCTGCTTGCGGGGCCGCTTCTTCTTCCCCTCGGTCTCCAGCTCGCGCTCCTGTGTGCCGGTGACCCATTCGTAGTAGCCGTCGGCGGGGAGGATGCAGCGACGGGAGGAGAAGGCGCGGCGGTAGGACGGCTTCTCGTGCACGGTCTCCGCGCGGGCGTTGATCATCCGGGCGCCGCCCTCGGGGGTCTTGGACCACGAGGGGACCAGTCCCCACTTCAGCTTCCGCAGCTGGCGGACCGGGCGCGGGTCCTGCGTGTCCTTCAGGGCACGGTCGAGTACGGCGTAGACCTCCTTGGTCGGCGCCACGTTGTAGTCGGGCTCCAGGGTCTCCTCGGGCTCCCACTTCTCGATCTCGAAGATTCCGGCGAGGTCCTCGGGCCTGCGACTCGCCGCGTACCGTCCGCACATGTCCATCCCCGTCCGCACCGGTGAAGCGATGTTCATACCCTACGGAAAGCGGCGCGGGCGGTCCGAGGGACGTCGGTTCCTCCGGGAGCGTCCCGCGCGCGGCCGTGCCGGGGAGGGGTCCCGCGCCGGCCGCGGACACTGTGGTCAGTCGTACGCAGCCCCGGACCGAGGAGACCAGCGATGCCCCTCTCCGCCAGCCTCGCGCGCGGTGTCGCGTCCGCCGCGCCGGGAACCCTGCACGCCCGTACGGTCACCGGCGAGCTCAGCGCGCCGCCCCGCCAGGGGCTCACGGTCCGCTTCGGGCGCGGGGAGGAACCGGACGTGGACCTCGGGGTCGGCGTGGACGACCTGCGGGTGAGCCGGCGGCACGGCGAGCTGACGTATCGCCGGGGGATGTGGTGGCTGCGCAACACCGGGCAGCAGCTCGTCCGGCTGCCCCGGGGCCGGATGCTGCACCTGAGCACCGATCCGGTCCCGCTCGACACCGGCTACACCCCGCTGTTCGTGAAGGGCTCGGGCTACCGGGAGCACCTGGTCGAACTGTATGTGGCCGGCCACGACGACCAGGGCCCGGTGTCGCGGCGGCGGGCGGAGACGGTCCGGCCGGAGACCTGGGCGCTGGACGACGACGAGCGGCTGCTGCTGGTCGTCCTCGGCCAGCGCTATCTGCTGTACGAGGAGGAGCCGCGCCCCCTGTCGT
>KL568663.1:4966-7548 GCA_000715605.1 Streptomyces speibonae
GGCCAGCGCTATCTGCTGTACGAGGAGGAGCCGCGCCCCCTGTCGTACGCCGTGGCCGCCAAGCAGCTCGCCTATCTGCGTCCGGACGGCAACTGGACCGAGCGCAGGATCGAGCACCGGATCGAGACGGTGCGGCGGCGGCTGCACCACACGGGCTTCCGGTATCCCTTGCTGCACGACAAGTCGCAGGGCCGGCCCGCCGACAACAGTCTGCTGCACAACCTGATCAAGGGTCTGGTGGAGTCGACCACGCTGGTGCCGCCGGACCTGGACCTGATGGAGGACGAGGCCGACTGGCCGGACTCCGCGCCCTGAGCGTCACGGCGCCGAGAGCATCACGGCCCGGACATCACGGCCCGGAGCGTCACGGCGCCCTGAGCGTCACGGCCCGCAGCGTCACCGTGCGCGGAGTCCGGCCGCCGCGGAGCCGGCCAGCTCCTCAGCCGTCGCGCAGAGCCCGGCCATGGGCTTGCGCCCGGCGACGTCCAGCCGCACCATCTCGGCCGCGGTCTTGCCGCCTTGGCCGCTGTACCTGCGGTACTCGACGAACGCGGAGCAGGAGTCGCCGTCGTCGTCCGGATCGACGACGGTGCGGTAGCCGCTGAGCGTGACGGACGTGGCCCCGTTCACGGCGGACTTGGGCTGGTCGCGGTAGAAGCTCACCTCCGCGTCCAGATCGTCGACGTCGCTGGACCACTCGCAGCTCCAGTTCGCGATGCCCGCGTCCGGCACATCGGACTTGAGGCCGGGCACGGCGGCCAGCGCCTCCGCGTCGAGGAGGGCACAGGCGTCCGCCCAGGCCAGCGAGGCGCGCGGATAGCCCGGCGAGCGGCGCGGGGCGGGCCCGGCGTCGAGGACCTCCGCCGCGCTGCCGGCCGCCTCGTGGGCGACCGTGCACAGGGTGGCGGTGCCGCCGACCACGGTGCCCCTGCCCATGTTGACGCGGACCTGCACCAGCGCGTCCCCGGGGTCGCGGCCCGAGGTGAGCAGCAGCTTGCACTCGTCGCTCTCCCCCTGCTCCCGGCGGATGCCGATCCCACCGATCGTGCGGGAGGGCTCCGAACCCTCGGGCGCGGGGCCGTCCTGAAGGCGAACCGAGACGTCGATCCGCGTCTCGTCGTCGATGCCGACGAGCACGTCGCAGCGGTCGAAGTTGCCGTAGTCGACATCCACGTGCACGTCGCCGTCGCCGAACTGTTCGAGGGCGGCCGGGTCGGTCAGGGCGCACACGTCGGCCGTGCGCGGATCGCCGATGAGGGCCCGCGGTTCCCCGTCCGGGCCGTTCTCGCCGGGCAGGCTCCGGCCGGCCGGGGAACCGGCCGGCTTCCCGTCGTCGCCGTGGCCGGGGAGGACGACGAGACCGACGGCCAGCACGGCGCCGACACCGAGCGCGGCGGCGATCAGCGGCCGGCGCCGACGCCGCAGTCCGGGGACGGTGCCGGTGGCGAACGGACCGCGGGCGGGGCGGGCTCCGGCGACCTCCTCGAGCAGCCGTTTGGTCTCGGCGTCGTCCGGGCGCTGCCGAGGGTCGCGGTGGAGCATGGCGGCGAGCACGGGACGCAGCGGTCCCAGGGCGTCGGCGTCCAGCTCCACGACACCCTGCTCGGCCTTCCAGTACCTGAGCCGTTCGGCTTCCCCGCCGTCCTCTCCCGGGGCGCGGGAGTCGTCCTGGACCGCGTCACCGCGTGGCGGCGCTCCGGTGACCAGCGCGTGCAGCGTGGCGCCGAGGCAGAACACGTCGGAGGCCGGCCGGGGCACGTTGCCGCGGGCCAGTTCGGGGGCCGCGTAGTCCGGGGTGAAGCTGAACGGGCCGCTGACCGTGATCGTCTCGCTGCCGCCGACCCGGTGGGCGGCGCCGAAGTCCAGTAATTTCGCTTCCCCCTGCCGGGTGAGCCCGATGTTCGCGGGTTTGACGTCGCAGTGGACGATGCCCGCGTCGTGCAGGGCGCTCAGCGCGCCGGCGAGCTGGGCGCCGATGCGGGCCGCCCGCTCGGGAGAGACCGTCGGATGCCGGTCCAGGCCCCCGCCGGGCACGTACTCCATGACGAACCAGTACGTCCGCGGCCCGGGACCGTCCTGCTCGGAGGTCACCACGTCGTAGAGCGTCACCACGTGGGGATGGTCCCGGAACTTGGCCATGGCGCGCGGTTCGCCCAGCAGTCGCCGCACCGCGGCCTCGTCGGAGCCGTCCGTCCGCTCCCGCTTCAGCGCGACGTCCTGGCCCACCACCGTGTCATGCGCCAGCCACACGTCGCCGCCGCGCCCCGCGCCGATGACCTCCTTCAGGACATAGCGGTCGGCGAACAGCTCCCCCGAACGCACGGATCTTCCCCCCTTGGTCGGGTCCGGAACGTACACGGCACAGGGCCGCGTTCAGGGACGAACCTACTGCGGCCTGCGGACTGTGTGCAGGCTCTACTCAGAGCCTTCATCAGTCGCACGCATCTCCGGCGGCGCAGACGGCGCTCAGAGCCGCCGGGACCGGTCCCGGCGGCGGCGCCTACGGTACGCGCGGACCCCACCGCCGCCAGGAGGAGAGCCGTCATGCCGCGCACCCGGACCGTCGTACTGGCGGGGGGGCC
>KL568663.1:7758-9831 GCA_000715605.1 Streptomyces speibonae
CGCCGTCTCGGCCGCCGTGTTCACCCTGTCCGCCCAGGCCGCCGCACCGGCCGCGGACGAGCGGGCGGCCGCCGCGGACTGCGCGTATCCGTCCGAGGTGCTCGACCTGAGCGACTGGAAGCTGACGCTGCCCACGGGCGAGGAGGAGGACCCGACGGAGATCACCCAGCCCGAGCTGGCGTCCTTCTCCGCCGCGCCGTGGTTCCGGGTGGAACCGGGCTGCGAGGCGGTCCGGTTCCGGGCCGCCGTCAACGGTGTGACGACGGGCGGCTCCAGCTATCCGCGGGCCGAGCTGCGGGAGATGACGGACGGCGGAACGGACGAGGCCGCCTGGTCCACCACGGAGGGCACCCACACCCTGGTGGTCAGAGAGGCCTTCATGGCCCTGCCCGAGGAACGGCCGTACCTGGTCGGCGCCCAGGTGCACGGCGGGGACGACGACGTCACCGTCTTCCGCCTCGAGGGCAGCAGCCTGTACGTCACCGAGGGCGACGAGCGTCATCACCACCTGGTCACCGACGACTACGTGCTGGGCACGGAGTTCGAGGCCCGGTTCGTGGCGGAGGACGGGGAGATCGACGTGTACTACAACGGCCGGCTCGAGACGACGATCCGTCACGAGGGCGAGACCAACTACTTCAAGGCGGGCGCCTACACGCAGGCCAACTGCGGCAACTCCGAGCCGTGCGACGACGGCAACTACGGAGAGGTCCGCGTGTCCCGCATCGAGGTCACCCACTCCTGACCGGCGGACCTCACCCGACGGTCTCCTCGGGGACCAGGTCGCCGTTCCAGAGCTCCTTGCCGTCCTCGTCGTAGGCCGTCAGCTCACTGTCGCGGAAGTGGTAACTGGTCTTCTGCGGGTAGAAGTCGACCACATAGCCGCCGTCCGACGCCTTCACCTCCGTGGGGTTCTCGTACGGCGTGCCGTTCTTCTGCTTGAAGAAGTAGTAGACCTTCCCCGTCTTCGTCCGGCAGAAGGCGTAACGCTCCTCCAGGTCCTCCCGGCTGTAGGCGGCGACGAGCGTCGCCCCGGCCCCCTCGGGGATCTTCTCCGTGAGCTGCTTCGGGCAGGGGCCGCCCCAGGTCGGCGTCGGGGCGGGTTCCGCATCGGAACCCGTCACGAACGAGGTGACGGACGACCAGTTGACGATCAGCAGGACGACGAGGGTGACCACGACGGCCAGGAGGAACAGCAGACAGCCGCACGCCGTCACGATCTCCGCGCGGGTCGGCTCCGGCGCGATGGGCCGCGTGACGCCCGGCGTGCGCCCGGCGTGCGGGCGCGCGGGGCTCCTGGTCGTCGTGGTGGCGCGCGACCAGAGCGTGCCGCAGCCGTCGCACCGGATCTCCTCGACCACGTAGTGGTGGCACACGGGGCACACCCATTCCAGTCCCGGCGCGTGCAGCCGGGGCAGGCGGGGGCTGACGCTTCCCAGGGGTGTTCCGGTGGCCGGGGTTCCCGTGGCGGGAGCCGTCTTCCTGGCGGGCGCGGTCTTCCTGGCCGCGGCGGCCTTCTTCGCGGCGGCCGACTTCTTCTTCGCGGTGGTCTTCTTCGAGGTGGCCTTTTTCGGGGTGGTCTTCTTCGCCGTGGTCTTCTTCGCCGTGGTCTTCTTCGGGGTTGCCGTCTTCTTCGGCGCGCTGTCCTTCTTCGGCGCGGGCGTCTTCTTCGCCGTCGCCGCGGGCCGTTCGGACGTGCCCCGTGGTGTGTCGCAGACGGCGCACACCGTCGCCCCGGCGCCGTTGTACGTGTCGCAGTCCGCGCACTGCCACGTCGGCCCGGTCACCCTGCCTCCCCGCTGCTCACACGTCCGCGGCGGTCAGGCGGGCCATGACCGAGCGGAAGAGGGCCTGTGTCGTCGGCGGGACGGGGGCGCTGAGCCAGTCACCGGCCTCCTCCCGTTCGGCGGCGGCCGGTTCGGTGTCCTGCCAGGAGGCGGAGAGGTCCGCCACGCGGTACTCCCGCGCGAACCACTCGGCGGACCGCCAGGCCGCCGCCGCCCGGTCCGCGTCGACGACGATCTCGGCCACCACGTCGGCGCCGCGCGTCGCGCCGCCCGGCCGGAACCGGAA
>KL568663.1:10042-11278 GCA_000715605.1 Streptomyces speibonae
CCGTCACCGGCGGACAGCCGGCCCCGCACCGAGACGCACCACTCGGGCGGCAGGTACAGCCTGCCGCCGTGCGCGGACACGGGTTCGCTGCGGCGGCGCCACCAGGAGAACACCAGCCACGGTCCGTCGAAGTCGATGCGGGCGCCCGTGCCGTGGAGCCAGGGAGTCACAGACTGTTCGCGATCGTCTCGATGATCTCGTCCATCTCGAACTCCTCCAGACCCTCCCCGGCCCTGGAGGGGAAGTGCAGGGTGAGATCCCATTCCTCGCCGATGGTCTCCTTCCACGGCTCCTCCTCGGGTGCGAAGAGGACCAGCCGCTTCGCCGACTGCTCCATCACCGCGGTCTGGCTCCGGGCGTATCCCCACTGCTCGAAGAGGTCGTCCATGGTGCGGGGGATGTTGCGCGGATAGGTCTGCGCGCCGGCGCCCACCGTGCCGAGGGGGTGCGCGGGCGCGTCGGTGAACATGACGATGACGTGGCGCCGCCGGTCCAGGCCCTTCTCCCAGGGGGAGTTGATCGCCAGGGCCAGTGCCTCCAGGCCGGACTCGGGGATGTCCCCGCCGCCGCCCGCCTCGAGGCCGTTGACGAACCGCTCGAACTCCGCCACCTGCTGGGGCAGGCGCAGGAAGTCCGTCTGTTCGATGGCGTCGGACGGGTCGTCGCCGAAGTCGCGGAAGGCGATCACCTTCAGCCGGAGCTGGCTGATCTCCTTGCTCTTCCTGCCCATCACCTCGTTCAGCCGCTGGTGGAACTGGAGCGAGCTGCTCTTCACGGCGTCGAGTACGGGATGCATGCTGCCCGTGGCGTCGATGCACATCACGATGTCGACGGCGTACCGCAGATTGCCCTGGTACTTCTCGATGTCCGTGCTCATGCGTCTCCTCGGTTACGGGTGGGACGGTCGTCGGGAGGGCCGGCCCGGCGGGGGCCGAGGTTGATCCGGACCCTGGACGTCCTCGGCCCGTCGCCGGCGGCCGGCGGGCGGTGGGCCGAGCGGTCCGGCGGGGGCCCTGACCGGTCCGGCGGATTGACCCGGACCCGGCTCCTGGCGGCTGCCGGGCGGGCGGGCCCGTCCTTCGCCGCCGTGGTGGCCGGGCGGGGCTGCGGTGTGTCGTGGAGGGTGCACGCCCCGGGGTCCTTCAGCGCCGTCAGGAAGTCGGCGACGGTGGGGCGGCTCTTCGGGTCGGCGGCGGTCGCGGCCCCGATCAGCGCCTGTGTGGCGGTGCCCAGCCC
>KL568663.1:11508-12504 GCA_000715605.1 Streptomyces speibonae
TCCCCCGCGTTCACCGCGTCCGCCGGTGATCCGAAGCGGTCGGCGTGCGCGGGCAGCGTGCCGGTGAGGTAGAGGTGCGTCATCAGGCCCAGCGCGAACATGTCCACGGCCGTCGTCAGATCCGCGCTCGCCACGTCCTCGTCGCCCTGCACATAGCGCCGCCACTCCGGCGCGCCGTACAGGGAGTCGCCCGCGATGTCCTCCCGGGCCGGCGGGCTGCCGGAGAGGTAGGAGTCGTCGAAGTCGATGAGCTTCGCCGTGTGGAAGGCGGCCCCTTCGCGCTTCTGGACGAGGACGTTGGCCGGTTTCAGGTCGCCGTGCACCACGTCGATGTCGTGCAGCAGCCGCAGGCTGGTCGCCAGCGTCCTGAGCAGCACCGTCCGCTGTTTCGCGGGGAGGGTGTGGGGGCTGTCCAGACCGGCGGTGTCGATGCGTTCGGTCACCTTGTAGTAGGTGCTGCCCGCGTGGAAGAAGTCGGTGGCGAGCACCAGGTTGCCCGCGCCGCTCGCGTCGGGCCGCAGCAGCTCCATGATGCTGCGGTGCCGATCCTCGAACTCCCGGCACGTCTCCAGCCTGATGCGCCGGCTCGCGGCGCTGCCGGCGGAGCCCTCGCGGGGGCGCTTGGGTTCCAGGAACCGTTTGAGGAAGTACTCCTTGCCGTCCTTCTCGGCGAAGGCCCACATGCATTTGCCGCCGTCGGCGTTGGTCGGCTCGCTGACGACCCGGTACCCGCCGATCACGTCGCCCGGCTTCACTCCCGCACCCCCGGCATGAATGTCTCGTACGCGTCCCGATAGGCCTGCCATGTCCGGTCCTGCCAGCCGCGCATCGCCTCCTGGTCGTCCTCCGGCGGAACGTCCAGGTACTCGCCCCGTGCGAGGTCGGCGCGCCGGCCGGCGAAGGCGGCACGCAGCCGGCCGAAGTCCTCGAAGCCCAGCGCCGCCAGGGAGAGCGACGCGTCGTCGCCGGTGGCCGGCTGGATCGCCCGGCGCAGCC
>KL568663.1:12711-15271 GCA_000715605.1 Streptomyces speibonae
TCGACGGCGTGCGCGAGCGTGTCGAGCAGGACGCACTCGAACTGCGCGGGCGTGTGGACGTAGCCGAAGAAGCCGTCCGTGGCGGTGAGCAGGACGCAGGGCGCGCCGAACTCGCCGCGGTGGGCGGAGAGGGTGAACTCGCGGTCGGCGCAGACGACGTTGGTCATCGGCGGGTCCTGCCGGAGCTGGGCGAGGGCGTCGTCCTCGTGCGTGTCGTCGCGGGTGAGCGCGTGCAGCCCGCTGCCGGGCAGCAGGGCGTACGACCGGGAGTCGCCGGCCCAGACGGCTTCCCAGCGCACGCCTCCGGCGGCCGTCTCGTACCGGATCGCGGCCAGGGTCGTGGGCAGGACACGGCGCATGGAACCGGTGATCTTGCTCCGGGCGACCGTGGGGGCGGCGTCCAGCATCCTCCGCAGCCAGTGCTTCAGCCGCTCGGGGCTGTCCGCGCTGCCCGGGCCGTTCCCGCCGGACGCGGCCTCCTCGGGCGCGACGGCGTGCTGGAACCAGCACTCCGCGGCCAGCCGGGCGATCCGGGCGCCGGTCCAGGCGCTGGTGTGCGTCGTGCCGTCGGGCTCGCGCCAGCCGGGGGCGGCTCCTGAGCCGCCGGAACCGTCGAAGACGGCCAGCAGTCCGCTGCCGGTCGGCCGGTGGTGGGCGGCGAGCGGTTCGGCGTCCTCCCCGTGGCCGGGACGGCGCTCCGTCCACACCGCGAGGGTCTGGAGCCCGCCGTCCGCGGCCGACCAGGTCAGATGGCCCGGCCGGGGCGGGGTGTCCTGCCGCGGACGGACGGCGGGGCCCGTCGGGGCCGGCATGTCGTTCACCGCCTCCCCCCACCGCGTCGTCCGTCGCCCGCGGTCCCGGTGCCGCGGACCCTGCTGGCGCGGCGCTCCGGGGCGGGCGCGGCCGACGGCACGTCGGGCGGCCGGGAAGGCTTCGGCGGCAGCGGCTCCTCCTTCCGCGCCACCACCTCCCCCAGCAGTACCTCCGTACCGTCGGCCGCAGTCGCTGTTCCGGGGCGCGGCCGGGTCCCCCGTACCCGGCTGCGGCCCGGAGTACGGGACGCCCCGTCGTGGCCGAGCAGTTCGGCGCGGGCGCCGCGCAGCCGGACGGCCGCGTCCCCGGTGACGCCCCGCAGTGCGGCGTTCAGCGCCCGTTCGGCCTCGCGGGACTCTCCGGCGCCGTATCCCCGCGCCGCGTTCCGCAACCGGGCGTCCAGAGGGCCGTGCCAGGCGGCGCCCATGTCGCGGATGCCCCGCGCCACCACCGCGGCGGGGTCGGTGACCCGGCACATCAGCTCGACCCGGCAGCGGAACCGGGTGGCGCCGTCCCGGCCGGACAGCCGCAGGTCGAGCACGAGCCGGTGCTCGGCGGTGTCCACCAGGAACATCATCCGGTCCGGCCCGAACCAGCCGTCGGGCACCTGCTCGCCCGCGCGGACCGTGCGCATCGGCCCGGCGTCCGGCACCAGCACCAGCGCCCTGTCCCGTGGCACGCGCACGGAGCTCGGCGGCGGGACCGGTGGCAGCGGGCGGCCGTCGACCACGGGGTCGTACGTCACCGGGTGCGTCATCGGCCTCGGTCCCCCCTCTCAGTACGGGTCACCGCTCGCCCGGCGCCGCGGGCCTCGCGGGCGGGTCGTCCCTTGAGTACCAGCGGCCCGCCGGGACCCCTCCCGAGGCCGTCGCGGGCACCGTTCAGGAACGATCGCCGCTCCGCGGGCGTCTGAAACACCAACCGCACATTCGTGCAAGACTGCTGGACCCCGTACGCCCAGAGGGAGCGATCCGAAACGCATGGAAAGCATGGTCAGCACCGCCTCCGCGTCGCTCGGCTCGCTCTGGGACGAGGTCTCCGGCACCCAGCCCGACCCCGATATGTGGGTGGTGGTCGCCACACTGGTCGCCGCGGCCGCCGTCGTCGTACCGCGCGGGCCGTGGCGGATCTCCCGCAACGCCATCACCATCGCCCACGAGGGCGGGCACGGACTGGTGGCCCTGCTCACCGGCCGCACCCTGACGGGGATACGCCTGCACTCGGACACCAGCGGCCTGACCGTCAGCCGGGGCAAGCCGGACGGCATCGGCATGATCCTCACCGCCGCCTCCGGCTACACCGCGCCCCCGCTGCTGGGCCTCGGCGGCGCCGCGCTGCTCGGTGCCGGGCGCATCACGCTGCTGCTGTGGCTGGCCACGGCGCTGCTCCTGGCGATGCTGGTGATGATCCGCAATGCCTACGGCGCGGTGACGGTGGTGGTCACGGGCGGCACGTTCGTCCTGGTGTCCTGGCTGGCCGGCCCCCAGGTGCAGGCGGCGTTCGCGTACGCCGTGGTGTGGTTCCTGCTGCTGGGCGGGGTGCTCCCGGCCTTCGAACTCCAGGCCAAGCGGGCGCGCGGCGGCGCGGGCGACTCGGACGCGGACCAGCTGTCGCGCCTGACGCACGTCCCGGCGGGCCTGTGGCTGTTCCTGTTCCACGCGGTCTCACTGTGCGCGCTGCTGGGCGGCGGCAGGTGGCTCCTGGGCTGGTGACCGCCGCGCCGCGCGGCCGGCAACGGATACGGCGC
>KL568663.1:15369-15815 GCA_000715605.1 Streptomyces speibonae
CAGCCGCCCGGCACCGCGTGACGAGCCGCCGGAACGACGACCACCCGGCACCGCCCCCGAGCCGCCAACGCAGTGGCCGCCCGCGCGGCCCCCGAGCCGACCCGACGGCAACCGCCGAGCCACCGGCCCACCAGCCGCCGAGACGGCAGCCGCCCGGCACCGCGTGACGAGCCGCCGGGACGGCAGCCAGCCGGCACGGCCCCCGAGCCGCCAGGACGGCAACCAGCCGGCACCTCGTCACAAGCTGCCGAGACGCCAGCCGCCCGGCGCCGGTTCGAAAGCGCACGGGCCCCACGCGAGTCCCGCGTCCGGACGGCCGGCATGAGGCGCGGGCGCCCGGGCGGCCAGGCCGCCGCGCGGGTCACGCCCCCGGGAGCGAGGGTGTCGCGGGGCCTGCCGTCCAGGGCCGGGGCGGCACGGTCCGGCCCCGTGACGGCAGAGGCCAG
>KL568663.1:15850-19064 GCA_000715605.1 Streptomyces speibonae
GGGGAGGGCGGGGGGCCGGAGTTCGGGCGTACCCGAAGGACGGCCTGTCCTGGGGGCTCCTTATAAAGTGGGCCTCATGGCCCCAAACCCCGCACACACCGCCCTCTGGCCCGCCCCGCACGCGAGCGGAGCCGTCGACGCGACGGTCCACGTGCCCGGGTCCAAGTCGGTCACCAACCGCGCCCTCGTGCTCGCCGCCCTCGCCTCCGAGCCGGGCTGGCTGCGCCGCCCGCTGCGGTCCCGCGACACCCTGCTGATGGCGGGCGCCCTGCGCGCCATGGGCATCGAGATCGAGGAGGGCGTGGGCCCCGACGGCACCGGCGAGGCCTGGCGGGTGCTCCCCACGGGCCTGCACGGCCCGGCCACCGTCGACGTCGGCAACGCCGGCACGGTGATGCGGTTCCTGCCCCCGGTCGCGACGCTGGCCGACGGCCCCATCCGGTTCGACGGCGACCCGCGCTCGTACGAGCGTCCCCTGAACGGAGTCATCGACGCGCTGCGTCACCTGGGCGCCCGCATCGACGACGACGACCGCGGCGCGCTGCCGATGACGGTGCACGGCGGCGGCGTCCTGGACGGCGGCACGGTGGAGGTGGACGCGTCCTCCTCGTCGCAGTTCGTCAGCGCGCTGCTGCTCTCCGCGCCCCGCTTCAACCAGGGCGTGGAGGTCCGGCACACCGGCGCGACACTCCCCTCGATGCCGCACATCCGGATGACCGTCGACATGCTCCGCGCGGTGGGCGCCCAGGTCGACACCCCGGAGTCGGGCGGCGAGCCCAACGTCTGGCGGGTCACCCCGGGCGCCCTGCTGGGCCGGGACCTGACGATCGAGCCGGACCTGTCCAACGCCCAGCCGTTCCTGGCCGCCGCGCTGGTGACCGGCGGCAAGGTCGTGATCCCGGACTGGCCGGCCCGCACCACCCAGCCCGGCGACCGGCTGCGGGAGATCTTCACCGAGATGGGCGGCTCCTGCGAGCTGACCGAGTCCGGGCTCGTTTTCACCGGCTCCGGTTCGGTCCACGGCATCGACGTGGACCTCGGCGAGGTCGGCGAGCTGACGCCGGGCATCGCGGCCGTCGCGGCGCTCGCCGACTCGCCGTCGACGCTGCGGGGCGTGGCGCATCTGCGGCTGCACGAGACCGACCGCCTGGCCGCGCTCACCAAGGAGATCAACGAGCTCGGCGGTGACGTCACGGAGACCGCCGACGGTCTGCACATCCGCCCGCGCCGGCTGCACGGCGGGGTCTTCCACACCTACGAGGACCATCGCATGGCCACCGCGGGCGCGGTCATCGGCCTGGCGGTCGAGGGCGTGCAGATCGAGAACGTGGCGACCACGGCGAAGACGCTGCCGGACTTCCCCGACCTGTGGACCGGGATGCTCGGGGCATAGGGGTCCGCCATGCGCCGCTACGGCAAGCACACCGACGAGGACGACATCCGATCGCGCCCCAACCGCAGGGGCAACCGGCCGCGCACCCACATCCGGCCCAAGCACGAGGACGCCGCGGAGGGAATGGTCCTCACCGTCGACCGGGGCCGGCTGACCTGCCTCGTCGAGGACCGCACCGTGATCGCGATGAAGGCCCGCGAGCTGGGCCGCAAGGCGGCGGTGGTCGGTGACCGGGTGGCGATCGTGGGCGACCTGTCGGGGAAGAAGGACACCCTCGCGCGGATCGTACGGATCGAACCGCGCACCTCGGTGCTGCGCCGTACCGCCGATGACGACGACCCCTACGAGCGGGTGGTGGTGGCCAACGCCGACCAGCTCGCCGTCGTCACCGCCCTCGCCGACCCCGAGCCCCGCCCGCGGCTGATCGACCGCTGTCTGGTCGCGGCGTTCGACGGCGGGCTCGAACCGCTGCTGGTGCTGACCAAGTCGGACCTCGCACCACCCGACAAGCTGCTGGAGCTCTACGGCGACCTGGACATCCCGTACGTCGTCACCAGCCGTGCGGAGCTGGAGAGCGGCGAGGCGGCGGACCGGGTGCGCGAGCACCTGAAGGACCGGATCACGGCGTTCGTGGGGCACTCCGGGGTCGGCAAGACGACCCTGGTGAACGCGCTGGTGCCCGAGGCGCGGCGGCGTACGACCGGCCTGGTCAACGCGGTGACCGGGCGGGGGCGGCACACGACGACCTCCGCGCTGGCGCTGCCGCTGGCGGGCGCGGAGGGCTGGGTGATCGACACTCCGGGCGTACGGTCTTTCGGGCTCGCCCATGTCGATCCGTCGCGGGTCATCCACGCCTTCCCCGATCTGGAGCCGGGCACGGAGGGCTGTCCCCGCGCGTGCAGTCACGACGAGCCGGACTGCGCGCTGGACGCCTGGGTGGCCGAGGGGCACGCCGATCCGGCCCGGTTGTACTCGCTGCGCCGGCTGCTGGCGACGCGGGAGCACACGGAAGGCGATTGACCTTCGCGTGTTTGTCGTGGCGCGCGGACGGTAAGTGCATAATCGCACCGAGCCGGACCCGAACCGGGCGAAGCGGTCACGGACGTGGGGAATGCGGGAGGACGACACATGGCGTGGCTGCTGGTCATCGTGGCCGGGTTGCTCGAGACCGGGTTCGCCGTGTGTCTGAAGCTGTCGCACGGCTTCACCCGGCTGTGGCCGACCGTCGCGTTCTGCGCGTTCGCGCTGGGCAGCTTCGGACTGCTGACGCTGGCGCTGAAGAAGCTGGACGTGGGTCCGGCGTACGCGGTGTGGACGGGCATCGGGGCGGCGGGTACGGCCATCTACGGGATGGTGTTCCTGGGTGACCTGGTCTCGACGCTGAAGATCGTGTCGATCACCCTGGTGATCGTCGGGGTGATCGGTCTCCAGCTGTCGGGGTCGGCGCACTAGGCGCCCGCTACGAGACCCACCAGGGGACCGGCTGGCGGTGCAGGGCGCCGCGCACCAGGTCGGCGACGCCGTTGTCGGCCGGTGGCGCGGCGACGCAGGACAGGGCGAGGCGGACCACGAGTTCGCAGGAGCGGGCGAGTTCGGCGGTGTCGCCCCTGACCGCTCCGGGGCCGGCCAGGACGGCGACGGCGCGGTCGCGGACGAGGGCGACGAAGTCGGTGGGTGAGGGCAGCGGGCCGTCGGCGCGGCGCTGGGCGGGCACGACGGAACCGGACGGCACGGCCGCGAGGGTCGGCATGGGCAGGCGTTCGCTCCAGCAGCCGGTGAGCATGGCGCGGACCAGGGCGTTGTCGCGGGCGCTGGCGGGCG
>KL568663.1:19269-23206 GCA_000715605.1 Streptomyces speibonae
TCGGCGGTGGCGGTCAGCCGGTCGCGCGGGTCGCTGTGGCCGGTGAGGGCGCGGTCGACGCCGGCGAGGTAGCCGTCGGCCTCCCTGCGGACGAGGGCGCGGGCGAGTCCGTCCTTGCTGCCGAACTCGTTGTACAGCGTCTGCCGGGAGACTCCGGCCGCGGCGGCCACGTCCACCATCCGCACCGCGGACCACGGCCGGCGTGCCAGTGCCGTGTAGGCGGCGTCCAGCAGAGATTCCCGCGCTGCAGGCATCTTCGCCTCCCTCGGGGCGAGCGGCCGGTCCTGCGGTTCAGATTTGACGCGCCGTCGGGCACTGTCAAGGGGTCTCGGGCGGTGCCCCCGGTAGCCCCGCACCGACCTCGGCGGATACCGTTCGTTGCATGCCCGACTACCTCAACGACCTGCGTCTGGCCCATGTCCTCGCGGACGCCGCCGACGCCGC
This sequence comes from Streptomyces speibonae, assembly GCA_000715605.1. Taxonomy (GTDB): domain Bacteria; phylum Actinomycetota; class Actinomycetes; order Streptomycetales; family Streptomycetaceae; genus Streptomyces; species Streptomyces speibonae. Next base: position 19,714 of record KL568663.1, read on the forward strand.
GACGATGGACCGGTTCAAGGCCCTCGACCTCAAGGTGGAGACGAAACCGGACATGACGCCGGTGAGTGAGGCGGACAAGGCCGCCGAGGAGCTCGTCCGCGGCCATCTCCAGCGGGCCCGGCCGCGGGACGCCGTCCACGGCGAGGAGTACGGGGTGGAGGGCACGGGGCCGCGGCGCTGGGTGATCGACCCGATCGACGGCACCAAGAACTACGTCCGCGGGGTTCCGGTGTGGGCCACGCTGATCTCCCTGACGGAGGCCGGCGAGGGCGGTTTCCAGCCGGTGGTGGGGGTCGTCTCCGCGCCCGCCCTGGGCCGGCGCTGGTGGGCCGCGCAGGGGCACGGGGCCTTCGCGGGCCGCAGCCTGTCGTCGGCCACCCGGCTGCGGGTCTCGGGGGTCTCCAAGCTCGCCGACGCCTCCTTCGCGTACTCCTCGCTCAGCGGCTGGGAGGAGCAGGGGCGGCTGGATGGCTTCCTCGACCTCACCCGCGAGGTGTGGCGCACGCGCGCGTACGGCGACTTCTGGCCGTACATGATGGTCGCCGAGGGTTCGGTGGACATGTGCGCGGAGCCGGAGCTGGAGCTCTGGGACATGGCGGCGCCCTCCATCGTGGTCACGGAGGCCGGCGGCTCGTTCACGGGCCTCGACGGCCGCCCGGGCCCGCACAGCGGCAACGCGGCGGCGTCGAACGGGCTGCTGCACGACGAGCTGCTGGGGTATCTCAACCAGCGTTACTGAGCGGCACCAGCATTGCTGAGCGGCGGAAGATCCACGCGCGCCCCCACCCTGCCGCACGCGCCCTCTTGTTGACCCGCGCTTTGCCTGCCACTCTGAGAGTCCCCCCACTTGTGAATTTGTGAAATCGCGAACGAGCGGGCCATCCCGCCCGTGACCTCGCGTTTTCCAGTAGGAGGTGGCTCCATCCATGCTCGTCCGTGACGCCATGAGCACCGTGGTCCTCACCATCGGCCCCGCCCACACACTCCGACAGGCCGCCGCCCTGATGTCCGCCCGCCGGGTGGGCGCGGCCGTGGTCCTGGACCCCGACGGCACCGGCATCGGCATCCTCACCGAGCGGGACGTCCTCAACTCCGTCGGTGCCGGCCAGGACCCGGACACCGAGCGCGCCCACGCCCACACCACGACCGACGTCGTCTTCGCCACCCCGACCTGGACCCTGGAGGAGGCCGCCGTCGCCATGACCCACGGCGGTTTCCGCCATCTGATCGTCCTCGACCGGGGCGAGCCCACCGGCATCGTCTCGGTCCGCGACATCATCCGCTGCTGGGCACCCGAGCGGCAGCGGGCCGCCCAGCACGTACCGGCGTAGTGATACGCGTGACGGGCAGGACCCCCGAGGGGAGTCCTGCCCGTCGGCCGGCAAGCGGTCCAGCGCTGGAATCAGCCGCGCAGGGCCTGGACCGCGGCCTCCAGCCGCTTGCCGAAGTCCTCGTCCGCCTGGCGGAAGTTGTTGATCGCGCGCTCGGCGATGTCGTCGCGCGTGACCCCGGAGATGGCGTTCGCCAGGTTGTTCACCAGGCGCTCCTTCTCGTCCTCGGCCATCAGCCGGTACAGGTTGCCCGCCTGCACGAAGTCGTTGTCCTCGGCGTGCACGGGCGTGACCGACTCACCGGTGACACCGCTGACCGGGATGGGCTGCCACGGCGCGCGGTCCGTCTGGAAGGGGCCGCCGAAGCTGTTCGGCTCGTAGTTCTTCGCGCCCTTGTGGCGGCCGTCGTACAGGTAGCCGTCACGGGAGTGGGTGCGCGCCTCGGTGGCGTGCGGGCGGTTCACCGGCAGGTGGTCGGCGTTGATGCCGACGCGGTAGCGGTGGGCGTCGCCGTACGCGAAGAGGCGGCCCTGGAGCATCTTGTCCGGGGAGGGACCGATGCCCGGCACGAAGTGGGCGGGGCTGAAGATCGACTGCTCGACCTCGGCGAAGATGTTCTCCGGATTGCGGTTGAGCTCCAGCTTGCCGAACTCGATCAGCGGGTAGTCCGCGTGCGGCCAGACCTTGGTCAGGTCGAACGGGTTGAAGCGGTACGTGGCCGCCTCGGCCGCCGGCATCACCTGGACGTAGACGGTCCAGGACGGGAAGTCGCCGCGCTCGATGGCCTCGCGCAGGTCCCGCTGGTGGGAGTCGGGGTCCTTGCCCGCGAGGATCTCGGCCTCCTCGGCGGTCAGGTTCTTGATGCCCTGGTCCGTCTTGAAGTGGTACTTGACCCAGAAGACCTCGCCGGCCTCGTTGTTCCACTGGTAGGTGTGCGAGCCGAAGCCGTCCATGTGGCGGTACGACGCCGGGATGCCGCGGTCGCCGAACAGCCAGGTCACCTGGTGCGTGGACTCGGGCGACAGACCCCAGAAGTCGAAGACGTTGTCCGCCTCCTGCGAGCCGGTGTACGGGTCGCGCTTCTGGGTGTGGATGAAGTCGGGGAACTTGATCGCGTCCCGGATGAAGAAGACCGGGGTGTTGTTGCCGACGAGGTCGTAGTTGCCCTCCTCGGTGTAGAACTTCAGCGCGAAACCGCGCGGGTCGCGCACGGCGTCCGCGGCACCGAGGTTGCCGGCCACCGTGGAGAAGCGCAGGAAGGTCTCCGTCTGCTTGCCGACCTCGGAGAGGAACTTGGCGCGGGTGTACTTCGTGACGTCGGCGGTCACCGTGAAGGTGCCGTACGCGCCGGCACCGCGGGCGTGCACCACCCGCTCCGGGATGCGTTCACGGTTGAAGTGGGCCAGCTTCTCCAGAAGGAGCTGGTCCTGGACGAGGACCGGGCCACCGACGCCCGCGGTCTCGCTGTTCTGGTTGTCGGCAACCGGAGCACCGGCCTCCGTAGTGAGCGGTCCCTGCGTCACGTACGCCTCCTGCGTCATCTGCTGACCAAACCTGTCCCTTGGCTAAAGCCACGCTCGATCCTACAATGGACATTGTCTAAGTCAAGCAAGGCTCCAAAGTCACACCCGTTCGGGACCTGGTTCCCCCTGCTGTTAGGCTGGTGCCCATGAGTGACCTTCTGGAACGGCTGCGCGGACGTGGATGGCGGATGACCGCGCAGCGCCGTGTGGTGGCCGAGGTCCTCGACGGCGAACACGTCCATCTGACGGCCGACGAGGTGCACGCCAGGGCGGTCGCCAAGCTGCCCGAGATCTCCCGGGCGACCGTCTACAACACCCTGGGCGAGCTGGTCTCGCTCGGCGAGGTGCTCGAGGTCGCCACGGACAAGCGGGCCAAGCGCTACGACCCCAACGCCCACCGCCCCCACCACCACCTGGTGTGCGCGCAGTGCGGCGCGATCCGTGACGTCCATCCGACCGGCAACCCGCTGGCCGACCTCCCCGACACGGAGCGCTTCGGCTTCACGGTCTCCGACGTGGAAGTGACCTACCGCGGCGTCTGCCCCAACTGCGCGGCGGCCTAGGCGAACGGTCCCCGCGGCGCCGGTGCGCCCGGGGAAACACCGAGGGCCGTAATCCATTCGGATTCCGGCCCTCGGT
>KL568664.1:0-688 GCA_000715605.1 Streptomyces speibonae
CTGCAGCAGGGACAGGTCGCGGGAGCCGATCATGTCCGGGGTCGCGGCGCCGACCGAGGCGGCGACGTCGACGGTGCGGCCGTCGTCCAGGACGACCGGCGTGCGCAGCATCCTCACCAGCGTCGCGAGACGGACCTCGCGGCGGCCCGGGGACATCGGCAGCACGACGGCGAACTCGTCACCGCCCAGCCGCCCGACGGCCGCGCTACGGCCTGCCCAGGCGGTGAGCCGCGCTCCGAACGCGGCAAGGACCACGTCCCCGGCCGGGTGCCCAAGGTCGTCGTTGATGTCCTTGAAGTGGTCGGCGTCGACCAAGACCACGGCCACGTTGTCGCCGTGGCGGGCCAGGACCTGCCGGGCCCGGGCGGTGTACGCGTCGCGGCGCAGCAGCCCGGTCAGTGGGTCCTTCGCCGCGGCCGCCAGGCGCCGGTGCAACGCGATGGCGTGGACGGTCCAGCCGGTCAGCGGGACAGCTGCGGTCGTCAGTAAGAGTGCACGCTGCCCGAACCGGGCCTGTGCGCGCAGGACGGAGTCCATACTGGGGATCTCCCTCTCGTCTTGTGCGGGATGGGATGGGCCCGGGACGGACGGTTGGTTTGGACGCCTTGTCGTCCGTCCCGGGGCGTAGCTACAGCTCGAAGTCGCCGTCGTCGGCGGCTCGGAGCCAGCTGTACGGGTTGTTCCAGCG
>KL568664.1:915-1940 GCA_000715605.1 Streptomyces speibonae
GGTAGCCGCAGGCCCCCCAGCCGTCCGGCCGGTCGTGGGGGATCTCGAGTCCGGCCTCTCGCGCGGCGCGTGCCGCGTCGTAGACCTCGTGCGCGATCCGTACGGCGGCGCTGCGACTGTCGGCCTGGCCGGTGAAGACGTGCACACCGGTCAGGCCAGGCTGGGTGGTGCTGCTGATCGGGACGTCTACCTCGTAGTAGGGCAGGCCCATGACGTCCATCTCCCTTCGCTTCTCTCGTGGTTGAGGGGCCACTGCGCCGCCCCGGCCCCCCGTCGGTGGCGGGGTCGGGGCGGCGCAGAGTGCGCTCAACGCGCGGAAGTTCAGCGGGTCGTTTCGATGGCGTACCGCAGATGCGTGCGCGCCCGTGCCAGCCGATCGCGCTGGTCGACCCCGGTGAGGGCCAGCGCGTCGGTGAGGTGGCCGATCGCGTAGTCGAGTTCCTCGCCGGCGCGCTGCAGGTGGTCGCGCTTCGCTCCGCCGAAGACGTGCATGGCCCGCTCTACGAGGTCGATGAAGCCGGTCGGGGTGATGTCGGCCGGTGGTTCCTCGTTGGTGAGCGCGGCGAGGTCCGTGGTGAAGCACTGGCTGAGTGCGGCGAAGGTGTCGGTGTGACTCCGGGTCTGGCTGGCCATGGGCGCCGTCCTTGCTGGTAGTCGAGGTGGAGCGTGCAGGAGCCGCCGCGCCGCCCCGGCCCGCGTGGTGAGCGGGCCGGGGCGGCGCGGGCATCCGTCAGGCCGTGACGGGGACGGTGTCGAGTTCGGCGGCGCGCAGCGTGTCGAGGACGTACGCGTCGAAGCGCACCTCGTGCTGGGCGGCGACAGCCAGGTCGGCGGCACGGCGGCGGGCGTAGTGGATGGCCCGCTGGCTGGCGCCGGATTCGGCGAGAACCTTGTCGACGGTGTTCATGGCCAGCCACTCGTTCCACCGCTGGGCGGCGGACTCACGCCGGGCACGGGCGCTCGCGCTGACCACCGACTGCACCCACAAGCCGCTGCCGCTGTTACGGCCGCCGCACAGGTGCCAG
>KL568664.1:2145-3211 GCA_000715605.1 Streptomyces speibonae
CCCAGCACCGGTCGGCCATGCCCTCGGGGTCGGCGTCCCAGTCGGCGGCCCACCGGGCGGCGCGCTCGGGGATCTGGTTGTCGATGACGTCCAGGACCGCACGGCCGTTGCGCCCGAGGGCCTGCCAGGCGTCCGTCTCCTCAACAACCCGGATCTGGTGGGCGAGCAGCCGGTAGGGGTAGTAGCGCTGGCCCCAGTTGCCGGTGTCACCGACCGGTTCGACGATCCACAGGCGGACCGGCCAGGTGACGGGCCAGATGCCGGTGTCCTCCAGCACCTCGCCGACCCGCTTGACCATGCGGAAGTACGAGAAGCCGCTCTCGTCTAACCACTTGGTGCGGCACGGGGCGGGGTGGTCGACGACCTGGCCGACGGCGTCGGCGAGGTTCACCGGTGTTCCGGCCTGGCGGCTGTCTTCAATGATCCCGTCGGCCGGGGTGGCCATGTACCAGGTGACGGGCTTACGCGTGCGTGCCATGCGGTCCTCCACGAGGAGTTCGGGCGGCCGGAGCCGCTCAGAGCTGGTTGGTGATCGGGGTGCGCGGGTCGCCCGCGCTGGCGTTGCTGTACGCGAGCTCGGAGGCCAGGTAGACCGTGCCGAAGTCTTCGGCGAGCAGCTGCTCGCGGGTCGGCGTCAGCTCATGGAGCTCGCGCACGACGTGCGCCGGAACGACGCGCTCGCGGGAGGCGTTCCGGTGCTCCACCGTGGCGAGCGGGACGTCGAACAGGACGGCCGCGGTGGGGCGTTGCCAGTAGCGGGCGCGGGCCAGCAGTCCGGCTCTCACGTGGGCCATGACGTTGGTGCTGTCGAGGATCGTGATGAGGTTCCGGGCGAGCCGCGCCTCTAGGAGCAGGTTCTGGATCTCGGCTGCGACCGGGGTGGCGGTCTGGTCCGCTTCGGAATCGGTCGCGGCCAGCCGGAACAGATCGAGGCAGATACGCCAGCTGGCGGGGTACCGGGCGACGAAGGTCGACTTGCCGCAGCCGGGCGGGCCGACCAGGGCGCACATAGTGCCGGCGGGCAGGATCAGCGGGAGCATCAGGTCCTGTCTCTTATACACATCTC
>KL568664.1:3402-6119 GCA_000715605.1 Streptomyces speibonae
GGAGAGGACCCCGGCCGAAGTGGCCGGGGTCCGAGAGCCGTTCAGGCTGCGGTGTCGCCGGTCGCGGTCGTGCTGGGAGCTGAGGCCGCCGTGTACGGGGCGGTGAGCTGGTCCAGCGCACGGCGGATCCGGTCGGCGGCATCGAGGACGTACTCGCGGTGCTGCTCTGGGGTGACGGGCACGGTGTAGGCCGCGAGTTCCTGCTCCGGTGTGCCCACGGACTCCAGCAGGCCCTCGAGGTGGAACATGGCCCCGACCATCTCGGTGACCATCGGTGTCTCCGTGCCGGAGACGCGGTCGGCGAGCGGGCAGCCGGTCTTCTGGCGCTGAGTACCGGGGCGGAAGGTGCGCGCGGGCGTCGTCATTCGAGAACTCCTTGCGGGTGAAGGGAGCGGGCCGCCCAGATCAGGCGCATCCCGGCGTTGTCGGTGAGCAGCGCGGCGGCCTCGTGCAGGGGGCAGGAGGCGTCGCCGTCGTGGTCGGGTTCGATCTGTTCCGCCCGGCGCGCGGCGGCGGTGAGCAGCTGCGCGACGGACGCCAGGAACCCGCCGGGCGGGTCGGTGTCCTCGATGAGCTCGCGCAGGATCGCGGCGAGCTCCTCCTGGTCGACGTCGTCGGCGCTGAGGTCGTCCTCGATCTGCTGGAGGGCGAGGGAGGCGATGCCGACCGAGGCGCGAACGCGTTCCAGGCGGGTGCGGCTCACCGGCGAGCGCCGGGGCGGGTGGTGAGCCAGGTCGTGACGGCGGCGGCCGCGATGCCGATGGAGCGGTGCAGGGCCGCGTCCAGCTCCATCCACGCGCTGCCCGGTCCGGTGAGCTCCGAGGTGGCCTTGCCGTCGTCGTCGACGCGGGCGGCCTTGCAGTGCTCGATGTAGCCGGTCTTGCCGGTCTTCTTCGCCAGCCACAGCAGAACGGCTCCGCGGTCGATCGCGGCGTGCGTTCCGGCGTTGATGGCGGCGCCGGCCAGCAGCGCGGTGGGCGTGACGCGGTAGCCGAACGCGCGGGTGATCGCGACGGTCGCCCCGAGCTGCACGGCGGTGTAGGACGCGACGTGGCAGGCAACCGCACGGCGCCCGAGGGCGCTGGTGGTCATGGTCGGGCGGGTGGAGTCCGGCGTGGCGGGGGTGCCGTCGGCGTGGACCAGGTCCTCGCCGTACAGGCGCTTGCGCATCGCCGTCTTCGATCCCTGCACCCAGTGGTCGCACAGCGGGTGCAGCTCGCCGAAGGTGGCGAGCAGAGTGCCGAAGAGGGCCAGACGCTCGGTGGTGAGACGGGGCATGCTGGAGGTCTCCTGATCTCGAAGAGGGTGAGGGAGCGGGGTGGCCGGCCCTTTGCCGATGCGCGGCCACCCGGCGGTCCCGACTCCGGCCACTCCGGCCGGGGTCGGGTCGTTCAGAACGGGGGTTCGTCCGGCCAGGCCGGGAAGGGCAGGAGCTGGACGCGCAGCTCGCGCCGGTCCGACCAGCAGCTGCACGCCTCCATCTCCGGGTTCGCGCCGCCGACCCACCAGCCGCCCGCGCCCCGGCAGTCGGGGCAGGAGCGGCGGGGCCGGGGCGTCAGCTCGATGCGGTGCCGGTCGGCGTACAGCCGCCAGTGGCCGGCTTTGAGGACGGCTGCTGCGCCGAGGGCGGTCGCGGCGGTGGCCGCCAGGAGCAGGGTCGCGGTGCGGGTGCGCACCGGGTCAGCTCCGGGCCGGGAAGGGTTGGACCAGGAAGCGGGTGCCGGTGCCGCCGAAGGCCGGTTCGGCGGTGAGGAAGTCGGGTTCGGTCCGCACCAGGTGGAACATCGTCTGCTTGATGAAGTCGGCCGGCCGCTGGAGGACGACGCGGTCGGTGTGGAAGTCGCTCAGATACACCGGGTAGGGCTTGTCGCCATGCGTGCGCTTGCTCCACAGCCGGGAGCGCACGATCTGCGCGGCCTGGTCGTCGTCGGGCGCGGCCGGGACGCCCCGGGGCATCGCCCGGCATCCGGCGGCGTGCGCGTTGGCGGTCTTGGCTGCGTCCTGCTCAGTCATCGGGTTGTGCGCGATGGTCTTCGTGGCGCGGAAGGTGCAGCCGAGGCAGGCGGCGGCGAAGCAGGACGTGCCGCGGTCGCCGTCGGCGGTGTAGACGAGGACGGTCGCGCCTTCCAGGGCGCGGTAGCGCTGGACGACGGTCGTGCCCGGCGGCGTCCAGGTCGCCGGGTCCTGCACGCTGGAGCGGCGGGTGAACAGGCTCATGGGTGACTTCTCCTTCAGGGGACTCGTTGATCAGGCGGCCAGCCGGTGGACGACCGGGGCCGTGGACGGCAAGTAGGTGTCGGGGCTGGGCTCGTAGCCCCTGGCGCACGGGTCGCAGCAGCCCTGGGTGCGCAGCGGGAGGCAGAAGTAGTACCGGCACTTGCACTCAGGGCAGGTCTGCCGCGCGGCCATCGCCTGGTCCAGCGCCCATTCCTGCGCGAGCGTCGGCGTCCGCTTCGGCCGGGCGAGGTTCACGTCGTAGAGCCAGCCCCGGGTGGGGTGGTTGCACGACTGGTCGGGCCGGTACGAGCAGCCCTTGCAGCGCAGGACCGCGACCGGTCCGTGCCCGCCGGGGCTGAGGCCCTTCTCCCGTAACTGCCGCCGGGTGACCAGGCCCTCGGGACAGGTGCGCCGGTCGTACTCCGGCAAGGTCGCGGTGCTGCGCGGCACCTTCTTGACCTCGCGGCGACGCCCCTTCTTCCGGGGGCGCGGCATCACCT
>KL568664.1:6361-6598 GCA_000715605.1 Streptomyces speibonae
GGCAGCCGGGCGGGACGCTGCGGGTAGCGGGGGCCGGGACGCTGCGGGCGGGGCCGGCCGATCCGGCGGCGCGGGCGGGGGATGAGCACGAGTGATCTCCTCCAGTCGTCGGGCGGGCAGCGCTGCGTCCCGCCGACGTCGTGCTGGTGTCGGCGGGGCGCAGCGGGTGGTGCGTTGGGCCAGGCGGCCTGTCCGGTCCTCGCCCGGCCCCGAGGTGCGGGGCGGGGGCGAGGACCC
>KL568664.1:6818-10659 GCA_000715605.1 Streptomyces speibonae
TCGTGCTCGGTCGAGAAGGAGCGGGACGCGCCGCACGTGCACGTCCATGCGTATGGCTCGGGGCGGGTGTCGTCGCGGGTCGCGGTGACCTTGGCGGGGAGGCCGTCGTGGCTCCCGTGGAAGGTGCCGACCCAGAACTCGGTCTCCTCCAGCTGCGGCTTCATCAGATTCCCTTCGGTGCTCGGTGGTGGTGCCGGATGGGGTGGGGCGCGAAGTCAGCGCTGGAGGGGATGAACGTTGTCGGGTTCGTCGTCCAGGTCGTCGTGGTCGGGCGCGGGCTGCGGCGGGAAGTGGAACGCGGGGTAGACGTTGACCTGCGGCGCAGCGGGGGCCGGGTTGTTGATGACCGGGCGCAGGCTCAGGCCGCGCAGGGCGACGATGCTGGCCAGCGCCCACATGAGGGCGGCGATGCCGGCGGCGACGGTGCGGCTGCCGTCGGGCGTGGCGGACCACACCATGGCGACGCCGGAGAGGCCCCACCCGGTCCAGAGGATGCGCGCGCCGGTGCTGCTGGCGAATCCGCCGATGAGGCCGATCAGCCCGGTGAACTGCCAGAAGGCGTAGACGGCGGTGCCGGGGACGGGGAGGCCGACGCTGTGCTGCCCGATGTAGGAGCGGATCGGGTTGTCGATCACGCCCCACAGGCCGCTGGTGGTGTCGACTCCGGGCGGCTCGATCACGGTTCGGGTGGCGGACAGGCGGTGCAGCACGGCGCCGACGATGTCGCCTGCGGCGTCCAGCAGGACGATGACCGCGCAGACCCCGGCGAGGCTGAGCACGGCCTTGATCCAGTTGGCCATCTCGTGCCAGCCGAGGCGCCGGGCCTGGAACAGTTCCTCCCACCGCTCGTAGAGGAAGCCTCCCTCCTCCCACGACTCCTTCCACGCGGCGCGCAGCCGCGCGAGCCGCCTGGTGCCGGGCTTTCCCTCCAGTTCGGGGGCCGTCGGCACGGGCGGCAACTCGTTGAGCAGGTCGAGGAAGGACGGATTGTCCTGACCGTTGATGGGCTGGCCGTTGATGGACTTGTCGTCGGACTGCATGGCGGGGCGACTCCCTCGCTCGGGTTGGTGTGATGGGCGTACGCAGGCCGGACGGCCTGGCCCGCACCCGACCGCGAGGGGTTCGGGTGCGAGGCAGGTGGTCCGGAGGCTGGAGTTCAGAGGCCGCGGGCGTCGGCGAGGCCGGCGGCCTGGTCGACCATGCGGATCGGGACGCGGCCCGTGCCGTGCGCGTCGTTGAAGGAGGGCACGGAGTCGACGTCGTCGCCGAACTTGCGGCGGATCGCGTCCAGGAGCACGGCGGCCGCGCTGGCTTCCAGGCCGCTGTCGCCGCGGGCCTCGATCCGAATGGCCCCGAGCATGCAGCGAGCGCCGTCCTCGTCGACCAGGACGTCCTTGCACCAGCCGCCGGTGAGCAGCCGGTGGTGGGCGCGCTGCAGAAGGGCCGCGACCGGGGTCGGGTACAGGTCCGGCAGCGGGGCGGGCCCGGTGTCGACGGGGACGGTGACGACGTCGGCCAGGTCCACGGGCTCGATGGGGATGTGCGCCGTGTTGACCTCGTAGGCGACGGCCGCTTCGTCCAGGCGCGCGGTCATCTCCGTGTTGATGAGCGTCAGGCGTTCCTCGAGGGACAGCGCCTTCGGCGGGGCGGGCGGTGCGGTGGTCGGGGCGACCTGGTCTATGGCGGGGCGGGTCTGAGGCATCGGGGCTCCTGGGGGCGTCGAAGGCGCGGGCGGGGTGGCGGCCTTCGACGCCGGCGGCCGGGGCGGTGTCAGATGCTGGAGATCCAGCCGGTGATGGTGCTGATCGCGTCGGTGATGAACGGTGCGGCGCCGGTGGAGGCGAGGAAGAAGCCGAACAGGCCGCAGGCCAGGGCCGGTCCGAGGCGTACGGAGCCGCCCCGGATGAGGACGAAGACGACGATGCCGAGCAGGACGACGGCGGAGATCGATACGGCCACGAGCGGTGTGTCCTTCCAGGTGTGAGCAGGGCCCGGCCGGTGCGGCCGGGCCCTGCGGGGGTTGGGGTGCGGGGGAGGGTCAGACGCCGGAGAGGTTCTTGATGGCCTCCAGCGCCTGGCGGGGCGAGGTGACCGCGTCGCGGCGCGCGGCGGACTTCCCGCCGCCGCGCTTGCCGCCGCCCTTCTTGGGCGCGCCGTCGTCACCGCCGTCCTCGTCGTCGGGCTCGTCGCCGAACTCGCCGGGCCGGGGCGGCTCGGTCCAGTCGAACCACAGGTCCCGCGCTTCGAGCTCGCGGATCTCGTAGTCGGTCAGGGTGGCGACGGTGTCGGGGAAGTAGCCGTCGATGCCGGCCTTGAAGTCCATGAACAGCGTGCGCAGGACGTCCGGCTGCGTGCCTTCCACGATCCAGCCCGCGCCGCCGGTGTTGGAGTCGGCCGGCGGCTCGGGCTCGCCGCGCATCACGCGCTCGATCCGGCCTGCCTCAGCCGGGGAGAAGGAGCGGGGAAGCGGGTCGGGGATGTGCTCGGGCGGGATGCCCAGGGCCTTGAACATGTCGCCGACCTTCTTCGGCGCGACCTTGAGCACGACCGGGATGCAGTTCTCGCGCAGGTTCTCGCACAGCAGCTGCGTGAACCCGTCCTGGACGTAGATGGACTGGCCGGCCACCTTGAGGCCGACCGCGTACTTGCGGCCCTTGACCGACACCAGCTCCGCGAGGTCCATGATCTCCGCGCCGTAGTCGCCGTTGCGGGCGGCGGAGAGGAACTCATCGAGGTAGGCGGACAGCATCCGGTACGGGCAGCCCGGCCGGGTCGGGTCCCACTCGTGGACCTCGCCGTCCTCCCACGGCATCTCGCCGCGGATCTCCATGAGCGCGACCAGGACCCGCAGGAGCCGGATCATGTAGAGCGCGCCGACGCCGTAGCGGGCGGTGTGCTTGCCCAGCGCGGCCGTCTTCTCATCCGGGGCTTCGGTGGCCAGCATGACCACGGCGCCGAACAGGGCGTCGGCCGCGACGTGCAGGCCCATCAGCTGCGTCTTGCCGCCGCCGGAGGGGGCGACGAACAGGCCGTGCGCTGCGCCCCGGTCGGTGTAGACGCGGTTGCGGGCGGGCTGGCCGTTGCCGAGGTAGCCGGTCACCCACCGGCCGTCCTTGTCCGGGGTGAGCAGCTCCCTCGTGGCGGGGAAGACCTGCGCGAGCGGCGAGCTGTCCCACAGGGAGACCAGGACCTGGCTGCCGTCGACGGTGACGAACAGCCGGCCTTCGTCGTACTTGGTCTTCAGCGCGGCCGCCAGGGCGTGCTTGTTGACGCGCGGCTCGCCCGCCTCGTCGGGGACCTGGGCGATGTAGTGGGTGACCCGGCGGGCGTGGTCGCGGACCTCCTTGACGAACTGCGAGCCGGGCACCGGGCCGCCGACGGCGCCGATCCGGTCGGCCCACCACTCGTGGGCGGTGGGGGCCTTGCGGCGCCGCTCGTTCGCGTCGGGGGTGACGTCGACCTCCTTCCAGGCGGGGCCGCCCTCGCGCCCGTACTGCCGGACGACTTCCTTGATGGTCACGTCGGTGACGTCCACGCCGAACGCGGCGGCGACCGCCTCCTGGGTGAGTCCGGAGATCGGCCGTCCGGCCTCGGAGGCGCGCAGCAGCAGCGACAGGTCGTTGGGCATGCCGTCGTGCGGGGTGGCCTTGACGACGATGGTGCGGCCGGGCATGCCGCGGTTCTCCCACAGCCAGCGGACCTGCCGGGTGAACTGGTCGGCGCCGTCGTCCGGCTGTGCCGGGGACGGCTCGGGGGCGGGCTGGAGCTGCGGTGTGGGGGCCGGGGCGGCCAGGGCGGGCCGGTGACGGCGGCGGGTGTGCCGGGAGAACGGCATCACCAG
>KL568664.1:10938-14811 GCA_000715605.1 Streptomyces speibonae
GCGCAGGAACTTGCGTCCCGCGCCGGACTCGTCGCTCTTGTACGCCAGGACCCAGCCGCCGACGCCGGCGGCGCCCGCCAGCTGCACGACCGTGTTGACGGGGCTGTCGGGGGCGATGTTCGGGGCCGCGGCGAGGACCGGGGCGGCCAGGGTGTAGAGGGTGCGCTCCAGGGCGACGCTGCGCGGCACGGACACGGGGTTTCTCCTTCGGGAGTGACGATGGGCGGCCCGCCGTCGGTGGCGGGCCGCCCATCAGGGGACTTCGGCGGGGTCGGGGTCAGTGGGCGAAGAAGCCCGGCTTGGGGGTGCGCTCCTTGCGGCCGGAGCGGATGGTGTCCAGGCCCTCGTACAGCCGCGCGTGCGTACGCCGCACGTCCGTGGTCAGGCCGGAGACCTCCTGGGCCGTCTCGTGCAGCTTGCGCACTTCGACGGCGGCACCACCCAGGGCGACGGACACCTGGTTGGTCATCTCGATGAACTTGCGGTCCAGTTCGGCGTTGGCGATGTCGACGGCCAGGCCCTCCGCGCGCTGGGCGTTCATGCGCATCCCGCGCAGCAACGTCTCCAGCTCGTTGGCGGCCAGGTCCATGGCCGTGCCCAGCGTCTTGAGCTTCTGCTGGACGGCCTTGTAGCGGTTGTCGCCGTCGGTGCGGGCGGCAGCGCCGCCGCCGGTGGTGGGCGCGAGGTCGCTCACGGCGAACCCCCTTTCCTAGTCGTGGTGGGCGGCGGCGGAGGCGTGGGCCAGGCCCGCGTCGTCCATGGCCTGGATGTCTTCGCCGTAGACGCGGCCGACCGACATGGCAGCGATCCGGGCGGCCTCGGAGGCGATCTCGCACTCGGTGGCGCACCGTTCGGCGAGCTGCTTCATGCGCGCCGCAGCGTCGGCCAGGTCCGTGATCTGGTCGACGACCTCGGTGGCGATGTTGTGGTCGTTGGCCAGGTCGGCTGCCATGTCCCGCAGGGCGTCGGCGACCTTGCCGAGCGCGACGGCCAGGTCCTGGGCGCGGTCCTTGTCGAGTGCGGCGGCGATCGCGATGTTCACGATCTCCATCAGGTACTCGCCGAAGGTGATGTCGGTGCGGTGCTTGGCCGCCATGCCGGCCTGGCCCGATGTGGGCTTGCTGACCTCCGATGCCACGGGGTCCTCCTGTGCGGTGGGTCGGGTGGTGCCGGGACGCTGGGTGTGGGGCTCGGGGGCCCGGGGGAGGCTCGCCGTGCTCGTGACGGTGGCCCCGAAGGGGTCGGAGGGGTCGTCGACGATGACCGCGTCCGGGATCTCTTCCTCAACCGGCTCGGACTTCGGGGATCGGGTCGGGCCGCCGGGGCGGTCCATCGTGACCCCGAAGTCCTCCGGCGTCGCCCTGCTGGACGGTTCTTCTGCTTCGGGCGGGGTGGTGTCCTCGTCGGCCTTGGTGAAGAAGTCCTTGAGCTTCTCCTTGAAGGAGCGGCTGTCGTCAGCGTCCGGCGGGTCCTGGACGTCGTCGGGCTTGGGGCCGTCGTCCGTCCCGGTGTCGTCCTTCGGATCCGTGTCGGTGCCGTCAGACGGCTTCTCGCCGGTCTTCTTGCCGTCGTCCGGCTCCTTGGTCGCGGAGGCGTCCTTCGGGCCGTCAGAGGCCGATTCAGGGCCGTCCTTGGGCATCTTCTTGGTGGTGGCCTCGGAGTCCTTGGCCTTGTCGTCCTTCGCGGCCTTGTCCTTCTCGGCTGCGCGGCGCTTGTCCCAGCGGCGCTGCGCTTCCTCCGCCACGGCCTCACCGAGGGTGGTGCGGTCGTCGGCGGCCTTGGCGGCGTCCCGCTTTTCCTTCCTCGCGGCCTTCCGCTCGGCTTTCGCCGCGCGGCGCTGCTCCCGCTCCGCCTGCCGGTTGGCGCGGTCCTGGTCGCGGTCCTTGCTGCGGTCGGCGAGGTTGGCGGCCTGGTCGGCGCTGCGCCGCTGCTGCCGGGCGGCCTGGCGGGCAGCGGCGCGCTCCTGGCGGCCGCGGGCGCGTTCGGCCCGCGGGCTCGAGGCCGGCGAGTTCTGCGTCCTGCCGCCGTCGCCCTTCGAGCCGCCCTTGCCCGAACCCGAGTTGCCCGAGCCGCCCGAACTGCCCTTGCCCGTACCGGACTTGCCCGAGCCTCCAGAGCCGTTCTGACGGCCTTTCGGGCCCCCGGACGACTCATTGCCCTTCGAGGCGCCCCCACGGCCGCCAGCGGAGCGATCAGAGCCCTTCCCGGTGCCCTTGGGGGAGTTGCCGCTCCCGGAGCCGCGCCCGGTGCCGCCGGACCCGTTCGTTCCCGAGCCGCGGCCGCCGCCGGTGCCGCCCCGGCCTGAGCCGCCGGAGTTGCCGCCACCTCCGCGTGAGCCGCCCCCGCCGCCGGCCTTCGAGCGGCCGCCCTTGTCGGCGCCCATGCCGGAGCTGGAGGACCGCGCCGCGTCGGCCTTGCCGCGCGCCGCCGCCTTGTCGGCCTTCGCCTTCATCTGCGCGGTGTGGAGTTTGGCGTTCTGCTCCATCATCGCGGTTTCCTGGGCCGTGCGGGCTTCCAGCAGCGCGGCCTTGCGCGCTATTTCCGCCTCACGGAACGGCGCTTCGGAGGCGTGCCGTTCCCGCGCCATCTCGATCCGCAGTTCCAGCCAGTCACCGAGCCGATCGGCGAGAGAACGAGGCTGGACGTATTCGCCTTCCTCGTATTCTCCGTCGTCGGAATCCGGCGCAGCGGGCATTCCCGTTTCCCGCAAAGCGGTTTCCGGAGAAATAGGCCCGCGAATAGCCGGGAGTTCCATGGTCGTCTCCGCCGGGGACTCCGGCGGAACGGTGCCGCCTGAGCCACTGTCGGGCGGTTCGGAATAGAAGAGATCCCCGCCGTCGGGAGCGTCCGGCATTCCTCCGGAATCGCTGCCCCGGGTGGGGAGGCTGATCACGTTGCTGTCGGTGTCGTCGGACACGCGACCCCTCCTCCTGGGCTTGACAGTCGGCACCGGCCTCGCGTACGCGCGTGCGCGGCACGCGCGGCACGCGGCACGCGCGGCACGCGTTGGGATCGCCGAAGGGCCGCCCCCGGGGATCGGGAGCGGCCCTTCGTGCGGGACGCGGGGAGCTAGCCGCCGTGACGGCTGTAGACGTTGTGCAGGGCGAGCGCGACCTCACGGATGAAGTCCGTGTTCCCGTCGCGATAAGCCTGCGTGCCTCGGATATTTGTGATCCGGAGCCAGTAGTAGAAGGTGCCGAGGTCGTTTCCGTGCTGAGCGATCAGATCTTGCTTGATTTTCCGCTCGTGTTCCGCACGGTTGAATTTCTTCCGCTCTGCTTTCGTGAGCGGGCGACCTGCACTCACGCCGACTCCCTGCGGTCCAGGTTGTAAATCGACGTGGGACCACCATAGCCCATATTCGGGCTCTGCGCACCCTGCTGCCCCGGGTTTTCCGGGGCGGCCTGGAGCGGCGGATTGTTCTTACGCGCCTTGAGCTGCGCCTTTTCCTTTCGCTGCCTCTTGACCTCCTTCACCTTTTCGTCGTGGGCGTGGCGCTTATGGGCGCTCTTTTCCAGTCCCGAACTAATGCTCTTCAGGTCACTGAGAACGTCGTTCAGGGACTTTTCCACCGGGAAGGAGCGCAAGAAAGCCTGTCCCCACTTGTCGCCCTCCACCCGGGTCTTGCGGCAGTGCAGGCGGGTCTCGCGCTGGAGGATCTCCAGCTTGGCCTGCATGTCCAGCACGATCCGGTGGAAGTCCGCGAGGTAGTGCGCATAGGCGGCGGGGTTCTGCGCGATCTCGCGCAGCGCCGCATTCGGGTCTTCGAAGAAGGGCTTGTCTTCGGTGCTCACGGGGTCCTCCGTGGGGGTCGGATCTGCTGTACTCGGGGGGCTGTTGACTGCTTCCGGCAGTCGCAGCGAGGGCCAGCCC
>KL568664.1:15034-15345 GCA_000715605.1 Streptomyces speibonae
TTCCGGCAGTCGCAGCGAGGGCCAGCCCAATGGCCGTGGGCTGGCCCTCACTGGTGTGTGCCGGACGGTGATCAGGTCAGGTACTTGTCCGCGTCCTCGGGCCGCAGGAGGCCGGCCTCCTTCAGCAGCCGGATCGCGCGGGGCTGGTTGACGGAGAGTTCGGTACGGACGCGGCTGATGTTGACGAAGCCGTCCGTCTCGCGCGGCAGCTCCTGTACGAGCGGGAGCAGTTCGGCGTCCGTACGAGCGGGCGTGGCCGTACCGGTACGCCCGGCGGTGGCCGTTCCGCTTGTACGCGGGCGGGCGTCCGT
>KL568664.1:15566-16557 GCA_000715605.1 Streptomyces speibonae
TGGCCGTTCCGCTTGTACGCGGGCGGGCGTCCGTCGTACTGGTACGCGCGACGGGAACGCCGTCGGCCGGAGCCGTACGAGCGGTGACCGTCCCTGTACGCGCCCCGCCCTCGTACGCGGCGGCGCTGGTACGGCCAGAGTGCTCCGTACTAGTACGCGCGGCCCCGTTCGGGGCGGCCTGTACGCCGCTTGTACGGTCGCTGTACGCGCTGTTCAGACCCGCATTCGCTCCCGCCGAGGCGAGATGGTGCGCGGTGCCGTGTACAGGCTCCGTACGAGCAGTGCCGGGGGCCGTACGAGCGGGGACCGTACCGGCTGACGCGCCGTACGAGTCCGTACCGGACGGGCTTGTACGGGCGTGCGGTGTACCGGCCACGCCGTCCGTACGAGCGGCCGTACTGGTACGTCCGTCCGTTCCGGTTGCCGTGTCCGTCCCACCGTGTCCGTCCGTACCGGCGTCGTGCATGAGCGAGTGGACGCGCCAGATGACGGCCACGAAGATCAGTACGACGAACGTCGTCAGCCACCACGGAGCCGACGCGCCCTCGGGTACGAGGTGTGCCTGCTCCGACAGGTGGAAGACGACGTTGGCCGACGCCATCAGCGCGAGCGCCGCCCCGATGTCCTTCTTGGTGCGGAACGCGGTGACGCAGTAGACGTCGATGGACACCGGCAGCAGCGGGGCGACGTACGGGTGGATGCCGACCATGCGGGCCAGCTCGTACTCGCCGGAGGCAGCAAGGCCGACGCCGGCGGCGAGCGCGATCCACGGCGCCGTCTTCCACGCCTTGCGGCTGAGCTTCTGGTGCCAGCCGCGCCAGCGGGAGTTGGCCCGCTTGGCCTCGCGGGCCTCATCGAGGAGCCGACGGGCGCGGGCCTCGTCGGCCTGCGCCCGCTCGGTGATGCCCTTGGCCTTGCGCTCCGCCTCCGAGGTGATGCGGTCGGCCTCCTTCTGGGCAGCCTCCCGCAGCTGCGCGGCGACGGTCTTGGC
>KL568664.1:16774-17597 GCA_000715605.1 Streptomyces speibonae
GGTCTTGGCTTCCTCCCACAGCCGCTCGCGCTGCTTGTCGCACGCGGCCTTGAGCCCGGCGAGTTCGTCGGCGAGGGCCTTGCGCTTGTCGGCGGCCTCCGCGTCGAACTGCTCGGTGAGCTTGCGCAGCTGCTCGCGCAGCTCGGTGCGGGCCTGCTCCGCCTCGGTGTGCGCGGCGGCGACGTGGGTGTCGGCTTCGCGGCGCCGGTCGTTGGCGGCCTTGACCGCGTCCGCGTACAGCTGCTCCGCCTCACTGCGCCGGCCGTCGTACTGTTCGGCCGCCGTCTTGGCGAGCTGAGCGAACCGCTCGCGGGCCTGCTCGACTTCCCGCTGCGCAGCGGCAACCAGTTCGTCGGCCTGCTCCTGGGCGCGGGCGAGGATCTGCCCGGCCTCGGTGCGGCGCGTCTCGACCAGGGCGCCGATCTCGGTGAGGTCGGCCTCCGCCAGGCGGCGCAGCTCGGCAACCGCAGTGGCCGTGGCCTCGCGGTCGGTGGCGGCCAGCTCGGTCAGGTCGGTGACCTGCGCGCGGGCCTCGCTCACGATGGTCTCGGCACGCTCGCGTGCGTCGGCCAGGAGCCGGTCGGCCTCACCGCGGGCCGTCTCCAGGTCGGCCTTGGCCGCCATGCGCTGGGCGGTGGCCTCCTGGTCGGCGTCGGCGGTGATGCCCGCAGCGCGGGTCTGCGCCTCGGTCAGCAGCGCCGCGACCTGCTCGTGGGTGTCGGTGACGGTGCGCGCGGCGGCCGACTCGGCTTCCGTCTGGACGGAGGCGGCCTGCTCGCGTGCGGCGTCGATGATGTCGGCGGCCCGATCGCGGGCGTCCGCG
>KL568664.1:17755-18688 GCA_000715605.1 Streptomyces speibonae
GCGGGGGTGGTGGAGGCGGTGGGCTGCGAAGCCGGACGGGTTGCCGCCGGCTTCTTGCGGGCGGTGGGCCTCTTGTTGCGGGTTCGGGTGGCGGCCACGCCGCCTCCTTCCAGGTCGGGTGCCGCCCCGGGCAGGGCGGCGGATCAGGGGGTCAGATGCGCTGGGCGGGCACCGCCGCGTCCTGCGCGAGGTGCTGGCGCAGCCAGGCGACGGCGGCCGGGCTCATCGCCCCGGTGTCCGGCTCACTCAGCGGCGCGGTGTCGATGTCGTGCATCGCGTCGACGGCCGGGAGCAGCCGCATGTAGTCGGCGTCGATCCCGGCGACGTAGCGGTAACTGCGCAGGTCAGTCACGTCGTACTTGACCTTGCGGGTATCAACGTGGCGCCAGGACCGCTCCACCCGGCCGACGAAGGTGTGGCCGGGCAGCCCGAGCCAGAACCGTTCGACGTCGCGGAACAGGACGATGTCGCCCTTGGTGTAGGTGACCTTGGGCTGTGCGGCCTGCGTCTGGGGCTGGGTCACGTGCTCTCCTCACATCGCGTACACCGGCCCGGGCCGGGGTCCGGACTGTCCGGCTCCCAGTCACCGCCCGTCCCGGCCGCCGGAGGATCGGCGGTCGGTGCGGGCGGATCAGGCAGCCGTCAGGCCAGGGCCGCGACGGGACGGTGCGGGTCGACGACCCGGCCGTCGGGGAGCAGCTCGCCGGTGTCCTCGAAGAGCAGGACCGCGTTGCACAGCAGGCTCCAGCCCTGCTCCGGGTGAGCGGCCACGACGTGCGCGGCCTCCGCGTCGGGGCTGTCGGCGGTCGGACACTTCGGGGTGTGCGTGCACAGCGAGTCCGGCAGCGTGGTGCCGGACGTCGTGGTGTCGAGCGGGGTGCGGCTACGCATGGGCTCTCCGTAAGTTGTTGGGCGGCCCGGGAGGGCCGGGTG
>JNXM01003301.1 GCA_000715605.1 Streptomyces speibonae
TGTTGTGCGAGGAGCAGCCGCCGAGCACGCGGGCGCGGCTGTGCCGGATGTGCGAGTTGCCGCGCGGCTGCTCGGTGGTGGGGTAGTCGTAGTCCAGTTCGCCGCCGAGCAGGCCCATCCAGCGGCGCAGGGTCAGTACGTCGTCGCGGCCGACGTCGCTGGGGCCGCCCTCGATGACGGCGACGGTCACGTCCGGGTTCTCCGTCAGCCGGGAGGCGATGACGGATCCGGCGGTGCCGCCGCCTATGACGACGTAGTCGTATTCATGGGGGCGTTCGGGGGTTTGAGCGGTCATCTGGGTGGTACTCCTCCGGGGGACTCGGGACAGGTGGGCGGGTCGCGGCGCGACGTACGGTACTGCCGGGGTGCGGTACGGCCGGGGGCGGTGCGGGGCACCGCCCGGCGGGTCCGCGGCTCAGCCCGAGAACCAGCGCACCGGCCTGGGGGCCAGATTCTGGTAGACGTGCTTGGTCTCGCGGTACTCGGCGAGCCCGGCCGGACCGAGTTCGCGGCCCACTCCGCTCTTGCCGAAGCCGCCCCACTCCGCCTGCGGGAGGTAGGGGTGGAAGTCGTTGATCCATACGGTGCCGTGGCGCAGCCGTCCGGCCACCCGCCGGGCGCGGCCCGCGTCGGCGGTCCATACGGCGCCGGCCAGTCCGTACTCGGTGTCGTTGGCGAGGGCGACGGCCTCGTCCTCGGTGCGGAAGGTCTCGACGGTGAGGACCGGTCCGAAGACCTCCTCGCGCACGACGCGCATCTCACGGTGGCAGCGGTCCAGGACGGTCGGCTCGTAGAAGTAGCCGGACTCCGGGCGTTCGGCGGACGGCTCGGGCCGCTTGCCGCCGCAGCGCAGCACCGCGCCCTCCTGGAGCGCGGACTCGACGTACGCCTCGACCTTCGCGCGCTGCTGTGCGGAGACCAGCGGCCCGCACTCGACGCCCTCCTCGGTGCCCCGGCCGAGCCTGATCCGCCCGGCGCGGCGGGCGAGTTCGGCGACGAAGCGGTCGCGGACCGACTCCTCGACGATGAGCCGCGCGCCCGCGGAGCAGACCTGGCCGCTGTGGATGAAGGCCGCGTTGAGGGCCTGGTCGACGGCGGTGTCGAAGCCGTCGGCGGTGGCACAGGCGTCGGCGAAGACGACGTTGGGGTTCTTGCCGCCGAGTTCGAGGGCGACCTTCTTGACGCCGGGCGCGGCGGCCTGGGCGACCTTGGTGCCGCTGACCAGACCGCCGGTGAAGGAGACCAGGTCGACATCGGGGTGCTCGGCCATCCGGGCGCCGACGGTGTGGCCGGGCCCGGTGACGATGTTGGCGACGCCCGCGGGCAGTCCGGCCTCGGTGAGCAGGCCGATGAGGGCGACGGTGGTGAGCGGGGTGATCTCGCTGGGCTTGATCACGAAGGTGTTGCCGGCCGCGAGGGCGGGGGCGATCTTCCAGCTGGCCTGGAGCAGGGGGTAGTTCCAGGGTGTGATCAGCGCGCAGACGCCGACCGGCTCGTGCACGACGACGCTGTGGATGTCCGGCGAGCCCGCGTCGACGACCCGGCCGGGGGCCTCTCCGGCGACGAGGTCGGCGAAGTAGCGGAAGGCGTCGGCGACGCAGTCGATGTCGACGCGGCCCTCCTCGACGGTCTTGCCGGCGTCCATGCTCTCCAGCAGCCCGAGTTCCTCGCGGTCGCGCACCAGCAGACCGGCCACGCGGCGCAGCAGCGCGGCGCGTTCGGCAACGGGCGTGTGCGGCCACGGGCCCTCGTCGAAGGCGCGGCGCGCCGCGGCCACGGCGAGGTCGGTGTCCTTCTCGTCGCCCTCCGAGACCACGGCGAACGGCTGGGCGTCCGCGGGGTCGAGGATCTCGCGGGTGGCCCCGGAGACGGCGGTCCGCCACTCGCCTCCCGCGTGGATGGTGCCGCGCGCCCGAAGTTCTGTACTGTCCGCCATGGTCGGTGACTGCCTTCCGTTCCTGTTCCGCGTCCGTGTATCACGCATGCGTCATCCACGGGACCGGGTGCTCCTGCCCTGGAGCGCCGAATGCATGCCGAATTCATGGCCTGAAGTGCGCCGAGTCACTGAATCCAAGGAGAAAACGACACAGAACCCCCAGGCTGTGGGCGGTCGGTGACAGCCGGCAACCACGGCCGGGGAAACGCGGCGGGCCCCGCACCGGGGGAACCGGTGCGGGGCCCGAAGCCCTGTGGGGGCGGGGTCAGATGAGGCCGAGGCCGCGGACCGCCTCGCGCTCCTCCTCGAGCTCCTTGACGGAGGCGTCGATACGGGCGCGGGAGAACTCGTTGATCTCCAGGCCCTGGACGATCTCGTACTTCCCGTCCTTGACGGTGACCGGGAAGGAGGAGATGAGGCCCTCGGGGACGCCGTAGGAGCCGTCGGACGGGATGCCCATGGAGACCCAGTCGCCCTCGGGCGTGCCGTTGACCCAGGAGTAGACGTGGTCGATGGCGGCGTTGGCGGCGGAGGCGGCCGACGAGGCGCCGCGGGCCTCGATGATGGCGGCGCCGCGCTTGGCGACGGTCGGGATGAAGTCCTCGGCCAGCCACTTCTCGTCGTTGACGACCTCGGCGGCGTTCTTGCCGGCGACCGTGGCGTGGAAGATGTCCGGGTACTGGGTGGCGGAGTGGTTGCCCCAGATCGTCAGCTTCCGGATCTCGGACACCGGGACGCCGGTCTTCTTCGACAGCTGGGTCAGCGCGCGGTTGTGGTCCAGGCGGGTCATGGCGGTGAACCGCTCCGCCGGGACGTCCGGGGCGGCGGCCTGGGCGATCAGCGCGTTGGTGTTGGCCGGGTTGCCGACCACCAGGACGCGCACATCGTCCGCGGCGTGGTCGTTGATGGCCTTGCCCTGCGGCTTGAAGATGCCGCCGTTGGCCTCGAGGAGGTCGCCGCGCTCCATGCCCTTGGTGCGCGGACGGGCGCCCACGAGGAGCCCGACGTTGGCGCCGTCGAAGGCCACGTTCGGGTCGTCCGTGATGTCGATGCCCTGCAGGAGCGGGAACGCGCAGTCGTCGAGCTCCATGGCCGTGCCCTCGGCGGCCTTCAGCGCCGGGGTGATCTCCAGCAGGCGCAGCTTGACCGGCACGTCCGCGCCGAGCAGCTGGCCGGAGGCGATGCGGAAGAGCAGGGCGTAACCGATCTGGCCGGCCGCGCCGGTGACGGTGACGTTCACGGGAGTGCGGGTCATGGCGTTCTCCGTATGACAGCTGGCGGTGGGGCGGTCCCTGCCCCGGGGTGCGGGATCCCGCTCCGGCTCGTGACCGGCGGCCACGATGATCGATCATCGGCTCGGATGATCGATCTCTTGGCGTCAAGAGAGATCCAGCGGTCAGGCTATCGCGCATCCGTGACCGTGGACGGGCGGGCTCCCTGTGGCCCGTCCCACAGAGTGACCGTACGCGTACGCGGGTACCGGCGAGGGCACAAAAGGGGCGGCCGCTCCGTCCGGGAGAGGTGGGGGCGGGGCGGCCGCCGTCGGGGACCGACCGTGCCGGACTCCCGTGGGGGTACTTTCCGCGTGCCCGCCTTTCGCCCCCTCATTCACGTCCCCACGATTCCCCCACACATATGCGCCCATACGGCCCAACGAACCCCCTCTACCTCCCTGGAACACCCCCACCTGCCCCGGGGCCGGCACCGAGCCCCGGGGGCCCCGAGCCGGGGGCCGGAGCCGGGGGGCCGGAGCGCCGGGGCCCGGAGGGCCGGGGTCGAGGGCCGGGGTCGAGGGGCCGGGGGCCGAAGGCTGGGGGGCCGGAGCGCCGGGGCCCGGAGGCCGGGGCCTGAGCCGGAGGCC
>KL568665.1:0-120 GCA_000715605.1 Streptomyces speibonae
CCCCCCACACCGCACCCAGCAGCAACGCCATCCCGAGATGCCCGCGCAGCTCGATCCCCGCACCGAACGCGTCGAACCCGAGCACGGACAGCGACGCGTCCGCGGACACCTCCGTCAGCC
>KL568665.1:366-781 GCA_000715605.1 Streptomyces speibonae
GCTCCCAGACGCAGCGCACACCACCCCGCGAAACGAACCACTCCCGGCGCCTCCGCGCCCACCGGCGTCCGCACCGCCGTCAGCACCCCCGCCAGCAGCATCATCAGCGCCGCGGCCACCCCCAGCAGCCACATCCGCCCGTCGAGCGCGGCCAGCCGTGCCAGCGTGACCGGCTCCTCGGCACCGGCCCGCAGCAGCTCGTCCACGGGGTGGGGCAGCACGCCGAGCAGGGCCCCGTCAGCCTGCCCGTCCCACGGCACGAACAGACCGACCGGTATCCCGAGCCACACCCCGTTCGGCGCCCCCAGCAGCGCCGCACCGGCGATGCGCCGGGGGTGGTCGTCGCCGATCGCCGCGTACGCCGCCGCGGCGAGGCCCGCCGCCACCGCCACCAGCAGGACCGTCACCACCGCGG
>KL568665.1:965-2344 GCA_000715605.1 Streptomyces speibonae
CAGGACCGTCACCACCGCGGAGGCAGCCGGCCGCACGACCCGGTGCGCGGCGTCCCAGCCGCGCGGCAGCGGCGTACGGCGGGACGCCAGCAACGCGACGAGCAGTACGCCGGCCGACCAGCCGAGGCCCCCCAGGACCGTCGGCACCGTGTCGACGGTGAAGCCGACGGCGGCCCGCGCCTCGACGAGGTCACCGACCCGGTCCGGCAGCAGTCCCCCGACATCGCCGAGGCCGGGAATCTCCACGCCGCCCACGCCCGGCAGACCGTCCAGCCCCAGAGAGCCCCCGTCGATGGTGATGACGTCGTGCCCCGCCCAGACCAGCCCGCCCGTCATCGCCACGAACAGCGCCACCACCGAACCCGCTCGGGCGAGGAGTTCGGCGGGGGAGACCACAACTCCCGCCGCCCGCAGGGACCGCAGGAAGAAGTACGACAGCAGCAGTGCCCCCACCAGGCTCACGCCCAGTGGCGTGACCGCGACGGCCGTCGTCGCCTCCGCGCCCGACAGCCCGAACACGGTCACATCCCCGGACGGCGTGACCGATCCACCCGCGCCCAGCGCCACCACCGCGGCCGTCATCGGCCCCAGCGACCCGGCCGCGTCCGCGTCCAGCAGGCGCAACCCGAGTGCCGCCGTCCCCGCCATCCCGATCAGGGACCAGCTCACCGCGGCGACCGCGGACACCAGCACATCGACCCACGGCACGCGCGTGCCGGCACCCGCGGCGCCGGTACCCGTGGCAGTACCCATGGCAGACCCCCCGATCCGCGGCGCGGCGGTCGAGGCCGCGCATGTCCCCCTCGCGTGGTTTACCACTCTCCGGGCCGATTTCAACCCCGCCCGGGGGCGCTCTGTGAACGCCTTGGTGCGCGCTCGTGACAAGGCCCGACTTTCGGTCAGAGGGCCGGGCCTGAAATAGTTCCCCACGATGTTCGACATCCCTAGACTCCCTGCGATGGGGGAAACTCGGGGGACAACTCAGTGGGGCATGGAGTGCCGGAACTCGTACTGGAATCAAACGGACGTACCTGGACGCTCGATCCGTCCAGGGCCTACACCCTCGGACGTGATCCGCAAGGGGACGTCGTACTGGACGACGCCAGGGTCTCCTGGCGTCATGCCACGATCAGCTTCAACGGCCGCAGTTGGGTCATCGAGGACCACGGCAGCACCAACGGCACGTTCGTGCAGGGGCAACGGATCCATCACCTGGAGTTCGGCTCCGACACGGTGCTGAACCTGGGCAACGCGAACGACGGACCGCGCGTGACGCTGTCCGGCGTCGGTGCCGCGGCCGCCGCGCCGCAGGCACAGCCGCAGCAGCAGCCGTACGCCGCGCAGGGCGCGAACGCCGGCTGGGCCCAGCAGGCGCCGCC
>KL568665.1:2558-6317 GCA_000715605.1 Streptomyces speibonae
CAGGCGGCACCGCAGCAGTCCGCGCCGCACATCCCGCAGCAGCAAGGGCCCGGCAGCGGCGCGGGGGCGCCGCCGGTGTACGGCGACCGCAGCCCCACCACGTTCCACCAGTTCTCCCTGGGCCGCGTGATGCGGATCGGGCGTGCGCTGGAGAACGACCTGGTCGTCTCCGACCTCCAGGTCTCCCGCAACCACGCCGAGTTCCACTCGACGCCCGACGGGCGCATGGAGATCCGCGACCTCGGTTCGCACAACGGCACCTACGTCAACGGTCTGCCGATCCCCAAGGGCGGCTCGCAGCTGCTCGGCCCCACCGACATCGTGGGCGTCGGTCACTCGACGTTCCGGATCGTGGGGGACCGGCTCGAGGAGTTCGTCGACACCGGTGAGGTGTCCTTCTCGGCCCGTCATCTGACCGTCACGGTCGACGGCGGCAAGCAGATCCTCAAGGACGTCTCCTTCGGCGTCCCCGAGAAGTCGGTGATCGCGGTCATCGGCCCCTCCGGCTCCGGCAAGTCCACCCTGCTGAAGGCGCTCACCGGCTACCGCCCCGCCAACCAGGGCGAGGTCCTCTACGACAACCGGAACCTCTACAAGCAGTTCGCCGAGCTGCGTCAGCGCATCGGTCTGGTCCCGCAGGACGACATCCTGCACAAGGAGCTGACCGTCAAGCGGGCCCTGAAGTACGCGGCCAAGCTGCGCTTCCCCGCCGACACCACGGCCGCGGAGCGCGAGTCCCGGATCGACGAGGTGCTGCGCGAGCTGAAGCTGGACATCCACAAGGACAAGAAGGTCACGTCCCTGTCCGGCGGCCAGCGCAAGCGCGTGTCCGTGGCCCTGGAGCTGCTCACCAAGCCGTCGCTGATCTTCCTGGACGAGCCGACCTCCGGCCTCGACCCGGGCATGGACCGCGACGTCATGCAGCTGCTGCGCGGCCTCGCCGACGACGGCCGCACCGTGCTGGTCGTCACCCACTCGGTGGCCGAGCTGGCGCTGTGCGACAAGCTGCTCGTGATGGCGCCGGGCGGCTCGGTCGCCTACTTCGGTCCGCCCGAGGAGGCGCTGAACTTCTTCGGCTACGACACCTGGGCCGATGTCTTCTCCGCCTTCGAGAACTACCGCGACTACGACTGGGCGGGCCGCTGGAAGGGCTCGCAGCACTACCAGATGTACGCCGCGGACATCGACGCGGTGGCGCCGCAGTCCGTACAGGTCCCGGCGATGCAGGCGATGAAGCCGCCGAAGCCGCAGGGCTGGATGTCACAGTTCGTCACCCTGGTGCGCCGCTACATCTCGGTGATCGTCTCCGACAAGGGCTTCCTCGCCCTGATGGTGATCCTGCCGGCGGTCCTGGGCGCGGTCAGCCTGCTCATCGACGCGGACAAGGGCCTGCTGCCCAATCCGCCCAATCCGCAGACCGGCCGGCTCATTCCCAACGGCACGGCGACCACGGTGCTGCTGATCCTCGCGGTGGGCGCCTGTTTCGCGGGTGCCGCGAACTCCGTGCGTGAACTGATCAAGGAACGGGTCATCTACGAGCGGGAGCGCGCCACCGGCCTGTCCCGCTCGGCGTACCTGATGTCCAAGGTGTTCGTGCTCGGCATGATCACCGTGCTGCAGGGCCTGCTGGTCGGTGTGATCGGCTTCTCCAGCCGGGAGATCCCCGAGGAGGGCCTGGTCTTCGGCGGCTTCACGCTGCTGGAGCTCTCGGTGCCGATCATGGCGCTCGGCTTCACCTCGATGATGTTCGGTCTGATCATCTCCGCGCTGGTGAAGACCGCCGAGAAGACCATGCCGCTGCTGGTGATGTTCGCGATCATCCAGGTCGTCTTCACCGGCTGTCTCTTCACCCTGCACGGTTCCATCGGGGTGAACCAGTTCTCGTTCCTGATGCCGTCGCGCTGGGCGGTCGCCGCCTCGGGCGCCACGCTGGACTTCAACAAGATCAGCCCGCCGGAGACGGCCGGGGACACCGACCCGCTGTGGGAGCACACGGTCGGGGCCTGGGCGATGGACATGGGCGCGCTGATCCTCCTCGGCGTGATCTGCGGCTTCTTCGTGGCCCGCTTCCTGCGCCGCCACGAGCCCGAGGTCATGCGCAAGTAGTCCGCGGTCCGACGACTCCGAAGGGCGGCACCCCGTCAGGAGGGTGCCGCCCTTCGGCGTCCGTGTTCGCGAGGTGAGGTCCGCGCCGACCTCAGTACGCGCTGTCGACGTTGTCCATGGTGCCGTACTTGTCGGCCGCGTAGTTGCAGGCGGCCGTGATGTTGGCGACCGGGTCGTAGATGTTCTTCGAGGTGCCCGGGACGTGGTACGCCTCGAACGTCGGCGGGATCACCTGCAGCAGGCCCTTGGACGGGATGCCGTTCTGGGCGTTGATGTCCCAGAGGTTGATCGCCTTCGGGTTGCCGGAGGACTCCCGCATGATGTTGCGGTGGATGCCCTCGTAGGAGCCGGGGATGCCGTGCTTCTTCATGATGTCCATGGCCTCGCGGATCCAGCCGTCGAGGTTGTTGCCGTACGACTTCGGGGACGTCTTGGCGGCGGACTTCTTCACCGCGGCGCGCTCGGCGGCACGGCTCGCGGCCTCCTCGGTCTGGCGGGCCTTCTCCGCCTTGGCCTCCGCGGCGGCCTTCTTCTTGGCGGCGGCCTCGGCCGCGGCCTTCTTCTTGGCGGCGATCTGCTCGACCTTGACGCTGGCGTCGGCGAGCTGGTCGGTGACGTCCGCCTTGACGCCCTGGATCGGCTCGGTGCTGTACGAGACGTTCGCCGTGGCGGCGGCCTCGGTCGTCGTGGTCGTGGCCGCGTCGCTCGGCACGGCCGAGAGGCCGATCGCGGTGGCGCCGAGGGCGGCGACACCGGCGACCGCGAGCTTGTGGTGCCGGGTCAGCGCACGGCTGTGGCCACGGGTGAGGACGTTCTTCGGGTAAGCACGACTGAGGATGTTCTTCGACATGCGGGACGGACCTCTTCGAATAGCGCGGAGGTCGCTCAACGTCCGGTGGGGACTTGGTGCTTCCGGCACAAACGCCGCGGGTTCGAACCCACGGCGCTGAGCGACGCAGCCATTCTTAGCGGCCGCAAAATGGCAGGGCAAAGGTGTGACGTACGAAGCCGGGTAGTGGATCCGGGGGTGACAAATCGGGGCAGATTGGGCAGTACGCCCCGCTCGCGTGGGCGGTATGTCTCTCCTACTCCCCTTCGTACGTGATGTGCGCCCTATGCTCGGCCTCACACCCGGCCCGCTGGAATCTCACGCCCAGTTGCTCGAGCAATGCACTGTGTGAGGTGCTCCAAGGCGCGCGCGCCGGACGCCCGCGGCCCCGTGCCGGGCGTGTTTTGTGCGCGTCCGCGATCTGTTTCCCCGCCGCACCCCTGGTGTTCGCCGTGCCCGGCTAGCTTCGCCTCCCCGACACGGACCGCAGGAGGTACGTCCATGAACGCCCCGGCCCGGCACACCTCGTCCCGGCCGCCTTCGGCCACGTCGACGGCGGCCAGGCAGCGTCGGGAAGGCAACGGGAGCGGGGCAGGGCGTCCGTCCGCGAGCACAGCGGAGCAGGCCCTCTTCCGATTGCAGTCCACAGCCGGCAACCGGGCCGCCACCGCGGCGGTGCAGCGTGCCAGGGCCGCGGCCCCGGATGTCGCCGAAGCGCCCCGGCAGGCACCGGTGCTCCAGGAGATCGCGGTCGATGACGACTGGGGCGGGCAGCTCCTGGCCGAGCTCGAAGCGACCCGGCGCACAGTGGCAGCGGCCGAGGC
>KL568665.1:6465-7390 GCA_000715605.1 Streptomyces speibonae
AGTGGCAGCGGCCGAGGCGGCGGCCGGGCAGGCCATGGCCGCCGCCGGTGAGCGGGCCGGACGGACCGCACGTGCCGCCGTCGACGAGCAGGCACGGGCCGCCGACGCGTGGGCCGGGCAGGTGGCGGCCGACGCCGACGACTGGGCCCGGGACGTGGTGGCAGGCGCCGACGACTGGGCCGCGCAGGCGACCGGTGCCCGGGGGCGGGCCGCGCCGACCGTCCCCGGGGGAGCGGGCCGGCAGGCATCGGCCGACGACGAGTGGACGCGGCAGACTCTGGCCGCGATGCGATGGGCCGAGGAGGCCCCGGCCGCCGAGCAGCCGTCCCGGCGGGCCAGTACCGCCGCGCCGGCCGAGCGGACACCGGCGGCGACCCGGCCGGCGACCCCGCAACAGGAGACAGCCCCGCAACAGGAACACGAACAGGAACACGAACAGGAACAGGAACGGGAACAGGAACGGGAACAGGAACAGGAACGGGAACGGCCCCAGCCGGCCCCCGGAACCGCGGCCGGGACACAGGCGAAGCAGAGCCTGCGGGAACGGGCCGTCCAGCACATGGACCGGCTCAAGAAGCTCCTCGACCTGGGGGACAACCCGGCCAAGGGCGCCCAGTCCCCGGCCGCCTCCGGCCTCCACCACCAGGCGGGGACGGCGACGTCCGGCGGCGCGGCCGACAGCGGGCTGACGCAGGACGCCGCCGCCGCGGGAACGGCCACCGGGACCGTCAACCTCGCCACGGAGGTCCTCGGAGTCGTCGTCAACGCCCTCGACGCGGTCAAGAACCTGAAGTCCGCCCGGCAGAAGCAGTCCGGGGTCGCGTACCACACGGCCCACAGGAAGGGCAGGACCAAGCGGACGGACGCGGCGGTCGGCGGCGTCAGCGCGACCTCCCATGCCGGGCTCATCGGCAGGGAGGCGGCC
>KL568665.1:7633-11066 GCA_000715605.1 Streptomyces speibonae
ACGGTCGTGACCTCCACCGAGGCGGCGGGTGGCCTCAGCGCGGTCAGCGGCGCGGTGAAGGCCGGACGCGCCGGCTACAAGGTCACCCACGCGGTCCGCAAGCGCCGGGAGATCACCAAGGTCGAGAACCGCTTCGAGGCGGAGCTGACCCGGCTGGAGCAGGCGGTCAGGAGGGCCGAGGAGGAGTCCGGCAACGCCGAGGCGGCCCGAGCGGCCTACGAGCGGGCCGCGCAGGACGCGGGGGAGCTGAAGCAGGCACAGAAGTACGCGAAGAAGAAACAGACGGTCAAGGGGGTCAAGGAGACGCTGGGCGGCGTGGGCGAGGGGGCCAAGTCCGCCGGCGGCGCCGTGATCGTGGCCATCGCGGCCGGAGGGCTGGCGAGCACCCCGGCCGGCTGGGCCACCGCCGCGGCCGGAGCCGGCCTCATCCTCCTCGTGGCCGGCTACAAGGGGGGCAGGGCGGCGACGAAGCGCTACCAGGAAGCCCGCCACCCCGACCGCTACACACCGGAGGGCGACGCCGAGCAGCCGAAGAGCTGGGGGGAGGCGCTGCGGCACGCCCTGTCGTTCTGGAAGAAGGTGTCGAAGCACGAGCGCACGCTGATGGCGCACAGGATCTACCGGATGGCGGCGGGGCCCGGCGTCCCCGGGAGCGAGGCGGTCGCGGACGAGGTGCGCGCCTCCGCCCGCGAACTGCTCGTCGCGCTCAAGGCAGGCCCCACGGACCACAGGGTGAACGACGAGGAGTGGCGCGCCGGCCTGAACGACCCGGAACAGAAGAGCG
The DNA here is from genome assembly GCA_000715605.1 of Streptomyces speibonae. Lineage (GTDB taxonomy): Bacteria > Actinomycetota > Actinomycetes > Streptomycetales > Streptomycetaceae > Streptomyces > Streptomyces speibonae. The sequence continues at coordinate 8,418 of KL568665.1, forward strand.
CCTGGATCAAGGAGATCGCGGAGCAGCTGGCCTCCGGGTGACCGGCGGTGGCCCGGGCCCGCCCGCCCCCGCGGCGGACGGGCGGGCCCTGGCCGTTTCCTAGGACCATGGTCCCGGTCCCGAGGCCGCCCTCCGTCCGATCCGGCCCCGCCCGGCCGCCGGTACCGTGAGGACCATGAGCCACGGTCCCCGGTCCGGCCTCGCCGCGGTCAGTGCCGCGCTGCTGGCCATGAGCAGGCACCTCGAGGTGCGCGACGTCCTCAAGACGATCGTCGCCTCGGCCCGCGAACTCCTCGACGCGCAGTACGCCGCCCTCGGCGTGCCCGACGACCACGGCGGGTTCGCCCAGTTCGTGGTGGACGGCGTCAGCGAGGACCAGTGGAAGGCCATCGGCCCCCTTCCGCGACGGCACGGCATCCTCGCCGCGATGCTCGACGAGGCCGCCCCGCAGCGCCTCGCCGACGTGCGCCGCGACCCCCGCTTCGAGGGCTGGCCCAGCGCCCACCCCGACCTGGCCGACTTCCTGGGCCTGCCCATCCGCGACGGCGACGAGGTCATCGGCGCCCTGTTCCTGGCCAACAAGAGGTGCTCCAAGCCCGAGGGCACCTGCGGCTTCACCGAGGACGACGAGGAGCTGCTCGGCATTCTCGCCCAGCACGCCGCGATCGCCCTCACCAATGCCCGGCTCTACGAACGCAGCCGTGAACTGACCATCGCCGAGGAACGCTCCCGCCTCGCCCACGAGCTCCACGACGCCGTCAGCCAGAAGCTCTTCTCCCTGCGGCTCACCGCCCAGGCCGCCGCCCGCCTCGTCGACCGCGACCCCTCCCGCGCCAAGGGCGAGCTCCAGCAGGTCGCCGCCCTGGCCGCCGAAGCCGCCGACGAGCTGCGCGCGGCGGTCGTCGAACTGCGCCCCGCGGCGCTGGACGAGGACGGCCTCGTCGCCACCCTCCGCACCCAGATCCAGGTCCTGGACCGCGCCCACAGCGCGCGCGTGACCTTCGCGGGACACGGCGTGCGCGCCCTGCCCGCCGCCCAGGAGGAGGCGGTGCTGCGGGTCGCCCAGGAGGCGCTGCACAACGCCCTGCGGCACTCCGGGGGCGACCACGTGGACGTCACCCTGGACCGCAGGGGCGGCGGAGCGGTGCTGCGGGTCAGCGACGACGGCAGCGGGTTCGACCCGCGGATCGTGCGTCGCGCGGGCCGTCATCTGGGCCTCGTCTCCATGCGGGACCGGGCGAGCGGGGTCGGCGGCACGCTGACCGTGGAATCGGCGCCCGGCAAGGGCACCACGATCGAGATGGAGGTCCCCGGTGGCTGACGCAATCAAGGTGCTGCTGGTCGACGATCACCAGGTGGTACGCCGGGGCCTGCGCACCTTCCTCGAGGTGCAGGACGACATCGAGGTCGTCGGCGAGGCCGCGGACGGTGCCGAGGGAGTCGCCCTGGCCGAGGAGCTGGGCCCCGACGTCATCCTCATGGACGTCAAGATGCCGGGCATGGACGGCGTCGACGCGCTGCGCCGGCTCCGTGAGCTCGGCCACCCCGCGCGCGTGCTGATCGTCACCAGCTTCACCGAGCAGCGCACCGTGGTCCCGGCCCTGCGCGCGGGCGCCGCCGGCTATGTGTACAAGGACGTCGACCCCGACGCGCTCGCCGGGGCCATACGCTCCGTGCACGCCGGGCACGTGCTGCTCCAGGCGGAGGTGGCCGGCGCGCTGCTGTCACAGGAGGAGAGCGGCTCGGGCCCGGGACGCACGGGCTCCCTCACCGAACGGGAGCGCGAGGTGCTCGGGCTCATCGCGGACGGCCGCGCCAACCGGGAGATCGCCCGCGCGCTGGTGCTCTCCGAGAAGACCGTGAAGACCCACGTCTCGAACATCCTGATGAAACTCGACCTGGCGGACCGCACCCAGGCCGCGCTCTGGGCCGTACGGCACGGGATCAGCGGCTGATGCCGGACGCCGCGGCCGGACGGAAGGTTCCCCTCCGGTCCGAGATTCATACCGTAGTGGGAATGTCCCCCGGACGGCCGTATCCATCGTCGGCGCCGACCGTTCTCCAGTGCACGCTGCGGCGCCTGCCGCAGTCATCGCAAGGAGGGCTTTCGAAAGTGAAGAACCTGAAGAAGGCAGCGGCCGTGACGATGGTGGCCGGCGGTCTGCTCGCCGCCGGTACCGGCATGGCCTCCGCCACCGAGGGCAGCCACGCGCACGGCGAGGCCGTGGGCTCCCCGGGCGTCGTCTCCGGCAACGTCATCCAGGTACCGGTCGACGTCCCGGTCAACGTGTCGGGCAACAGCGTCAACGTCATCGGCCTGCTGAACCCGGCCTTCGGCAACACCGCCGTCAACCACTGACGCCCCCGGCATCAGCCCCGGCCGCCCACCCCACGAGCGCAGCCGGGGCTCGCGGCGTACGCGCATGCCGCACGCCGCGCGATCCGCAGGCAGTCGTGCCGCTGGGCGGCATGGGCGGGCGCGACGGCACCCCGCAAGCGCCGGGCTGCGCAACCGCCCCCGGCCGACACCCGCACCGGGCACCTCAGGCGCACCGGGCCGAACTCACCCCACCCCCCGCTCCTCCACAACGGAGTTGTACGCAGCGACCTGCGCCCGCCGAGCCGTCCCTGTCTCTTATACACATCTCT
>KL568666.1:0-394 GCA_000715605.1 Streptomyces speibonae
GGCGCTACGCGCACCCCCACCGGAGGGAGAGAGGCGCCGCAGGCGTCATGCCGAGCCCCGCGCGGGCCGCAGGTGGATGATGTCGCCCGCCCCCACCGGCTCCTGCACCCCCGCCCCCGTCGCCAGCACCAGCCGCCCGTCGCCGTCCACCGCCACGGCCTCCCCCACCACCGCCCGGCCCCCCGGCAGCTCCGCCCGCACCTCCCGCCCGAGCGTCGCGCACCCCGCCGCGTACGTCTCCTGCAAACCGCACGCCCCCGCGTCCCCGCCCGCGGCCCGCCACCGCCCGTACCACTCCTCCAGCGCCCGCAGCACCGCCCGCAACAGCGGATCCCGGTCCGTGCTCACCGCCCCCACCAGCGCCAACGACCCCGCCGTGGGCACCGGCAGCTCG
>KL568666.1:615-3016 GCA_000715605.1 Streptomyces speibonae
GGCTGACGTTGATCCCCACACCGATCACCACCCCGTCGGCCCCGGCCCGCTCCGCCAGGATCCCGCCGGCCTTCCGCTCCTCTCCCCCGACGGTGACCAGCAGGTCATTGGGCCACTTCAGCGCCGTATCGACCCCCGCGGCCCGCGACAGCCCGGTCGCCACCGCGACCCCGGTGAGCAACGGCAGCCAGCCCCACCGCGCCACCGGCACCTCCGCGGGACGCAACAGCACGGAGAAGAACAGCCCCGACCGGGCCGGCGCCGTCCACCGCCGGTCGAGGCGCCCCCGCGCGGCGCTCTGCTCCTCGGCGACGAGAACGACCCCTTCCTCAAGCCGCCCCCCGGCCCCCCGCCCCGTCCGGTCCTCCCGGCCCTCCCGGTCCATCCGGTCCACGCGGTCGACCAGGTCAGAATTGGTCGACCCGGTACGCTCCACCACCTCCACCTGCCGCCACAGCGCCCCCTCCCGCACCAGCCCCCGCCGCAACACGGACGCATTGAGCGGAGGCCGGTCCAGGTCGGACCAACGGCTGCGGGCAGACCGCGCGGATTCGGAGTCATCTCGGGGCGTCATGCAACCCACACTAGGTGTGGGAAACACCGCACTGCCGAACGGATGACCCCCTACTACGCTACGGATGAGTAACCGTCCCCCCTTTTGAGCAGGCAGGGAGCCGCATCCCGATGTCCGAGCCGGAAGAGCAGCAGCCTGACATTCACACGACCGCGGGCAAGCTCGCGGATCTCCGGCGTCGCATCGAAGAGGCGACGCACGCCGGCTCCGCACGCGCCGTCGAGAAGCAGCACGCCAAGGGCAAGCTGACGGCCCGTGAGCGGATCGACCTCCTGCTCGACGAGGGGTCCTTCGTCGAACTGGACGAGTTCGCCCGGCACCGCTCCACCAACTTCGGCCTCGACGCCAACCGCCCCTACGGCGACGGCGTCGTCACGGGCTACGGCACCGTCGACGGCCGCCCGGTCGCCGTCTTCTCCCAGGATTTCACCGTCTTCGGCGGAGCCCTCGGCGAGGTCTACGGCCAGAAGATCGTCAAGGTCATGGACTTCGCCCTCAAGACCGGCTGCCCCGTCATCGGCATCAACGACTCCGGCGGCGCCCGCATCCAGGAGGGCGTGGCCTCCCTCGGCGCGTACGGCGAGATCTTCCGCCGCAACACCCTCGCCTCCGGAGTGATCCCGCAGATCAGCCTGGTCGTCGGCCCGTGCGCGGGCGGCGCGGTCTATTCCCCCGCGATCACGGACTTCACGGTCATGGTCGACCAGACGAGCCACATGTTCATCACCGGCCCGGACGTCATCAAGACCGTCACCGGCGAGGACGTCGGTTTCGAGGAGCTCGGCGGCGCCCGCACCCACAACGCCACCTCGGGCGTGGCCCACCACATGGCCGGCGACGAGAAGGACGCGATCGAGTACGTCAAGCAGCTCCTGTCCTACCTGCCGTCCAACAATCTCTCCGACCCCCCGGCGTTCCCGGAGGAGGCGGACCTGACCGTCACCGACGAGGACCGGGAACTCGACACGATCGTCCCGGACTCGGCCAACCAGCCCTACGACATGCACGCCGTCATCGAGCACGTCCTGGACGACGGCGAGTTCTTCGAGACCCAGGCGCTCTACGCGCCCAACATCGTCACGGGCTACGGCCGCGTCGAGGGCCGCCCCGTCGGCATCGTCGCCAACCAGCCGATGCAGTTCGCCGGCTGCCTGGACATCACCGCGTCCGAGAAGGCGGCCCGGTTCGTGCGGACCTGCGACGCCTTCAACATCCCGGTGATCACGTTCGTCGACGTCCCGGGCTTCCTGCCGGGCGTGGACCAGGAGCACGACGGCATCATCCGCCGCGGCGCCAAGCTGATCTTCGCCTACGCCGAGGCGACGGTCCCGCTGATCACCGTGATCACCCGCAAGGCCTTCGGCGGCGCGTACGACGTCATGGGCTCCAAGCACCTGGGCGCCGACCTCAACCTGGCGTGGCCCACCGCCCAGATCGCGGTGATGGGCGCGCAGGGCGCCGTCAACATCCTGCACCGGCGCACCATCGCCGAGTCGGGGGACCCGGACGAGGCCCGCGCCCGGCTGATGCAGGAGTACGAGGACACCCTCCTCAACCCCTACGTGGCGGCCGAGCGCGGCTACGTCGACGCGGTGATCATGCCGTCCGACACCCGCCGCCACATCGTCCGCGGGCTGCGCCAGCTGCGCACCAAGCGCGAGAGCCTGCCCCCGAAGAAGCACGGCAACATCCCCCTGTAGAACTCCCCGGGATCCCGCTGGACCCCGCTGGATCCCACCGGACCCCGCTGCAGAACCCCGCCCCCCAGACAGGAGCCGTCGTGATCAAGGTCGTACGGGGCAACCCGACCCCGGAGGAGCTGGCCGC
>KL568666.1:3243-6995 GCA_000715605.1 Streptomyces speibonae
GCACTGGCGGTGGTCAGGGCGCGCGCCGCGGCGGCAGCCACCGTGCCGTCCGGCGCGCCCGCACCCCGCGACTCCTGGTCCGACCCGTCCCGCATCGCCGCCCGCCCGCTGCCCCACCCGGGGCCGGCGGCGTGGTCGCGGACGTACTGGCCGGGCGCGTGACGCCGGCAACTTGAGTACGCGTACTCAGGCGTCCCGCGCCGGCTCGGCGCGACGCTGGTGGCATGCTGTGGTCCGACCCCGAGAACGAGCCGCCGAAGGAACTGCGCGACACGCAGGACATGCTGCGGCGGCTGGGCGTTCTGATGGCTCTGGCCATGGTGCTCGCCATGCTCGTGATCGGCGCGAGGTGAGGCATCCGGGCGGCGTCGATACGCTGACCGCATGACAGATCACCCGCGCCGCCGTCTCGTGCTCGCCTCCAAGTCCCCCGCTCGGCTCGGACTGCTCCGCCAGGCCGGACTGGCTCCCGAGGTGGTCGTCAGCGGCGTCGACGAGGACGCCGTCACCGCCCCCACCCCGGCCGAACTGGCCCTCGCCCTGGCCGAGGCCAAGGCGTCCGTCGTCGCCGCGAAGCCCGAGGTCAAGGGTGCGCTCGTGATCGGCTGCGACTCGGTCCTCGAGCTGGACGGCGAGGCCCTCGGCAAGCCCGCGGACCCCGAGGAGGCCACCGCGCGCTGGAAGGCCATGCGCGGCCGCGCGGGCACGCTCCAGACCGGCCACTGCGTCTGGGACACCCTCAGCGGCCGGTACAGCTCCGCCACCGCCTCCACCGTCGTCCGCTTCGGCGATCCCACCGACGAGGAGATCGCCGCCTACGTGCGGTCAGGCGAACCGCTCCACGTCGCCGGGGCGTTCACCCTGGACGGCCGTTCGGCGCCGTTCATCGACGGCATCGACGGCGACCACGGCAACGTGATCGGCATCAGCCTGCCGCTGGTCCGGCGGCTGCTGGGCGAACTGGGTGTGGGCATCACGGAGCTGTGGGCGCCGCCGGAGGAATGACGGGAGAGCCGTCGCCGGCGCCCGGCCCCTTGCTGCCGCCCAGCCCCTCGCTGCCGCCCGGCCCCTCGCCGCCGCCTGAACCCTCGTCACCCCTCGCGCCACCGGGGCCTCCGGCGCCCTCCTCCGGAGCGGTGCCGGCGGGTTCGTCCGGACGGCCGTCGTACGTCATCAGGAGCAGTACGACGAGCCCGAGGACGACCACCATGTAGAGGAACGCGGTCCAGCCGATCAGCCCCCACGCGAACGCGCCCAGCAGCCCGTGCACCACCGCGGCGCTGATCAGCAGCACGCGTCCGAAGCCGGCCGGCGCCCGGTCGCGCAGCGCGACCAGCAGGGCCACCAGGCCGCACAGGGCGAAGTAGAGCCCGAAGACGACTCCGCCGGCCTTCGAGGACACCGACATCATGTCCGGGTCGAGCCCCGCCAGCGACATGTCCTGCCGGTCGACGACGACGCCCAGGAACCAGTTCACCGCCGCGATGCCGAGCGCCTCGGCGAACAGTACGAGCGCCACGACCCACGCCACCGGTCTGCGCACCACCGGCCCCCACCCTCTTTCGAGCACGACTGCGGTTACCCCGAGTATGTTCGGGCCGACGCGAAGGCTACTGCCGGGTAAACCTCGGTACAAGGGTTCTGCGAAGGGCAAAGAATCATTGGGCCATTCGTAGGGACTCCACAAAGAAACGGAGTGGGCCGCAGCACGCTCTTACAGAGACCTTGACCACAGCGGGCGGCTAGGGTTTCCGGGAGGAGTCCTGCGTACCGAGGTGCGACAAGGGATTTCGCGGGTCGAGCAAGCCTCGTATCACGCTCCGTGTGGGCAAGCTCACCACTGGGGACGGGTCGATGTGCCGTGTCGGCAGTCCCTAAACTCGGCTTGTTTCAAGGAGGGAGCCTCAATCGTGCGCAAGGTGCTCATCGCCAACCGTGGCGAAATCGCTGTCCGCGTTGCCCGGGCCTGCCGGGATGCCGGAATCGCGAGCGTTGCCGTCTATGCCGACCCGGACCGGGACGCTCTGCATGTCCGCGCCGCGGATGAGGCGTTCGCCCTGGGCGGTGACACTCCCGCCACCAGTTACCTCGACGTGGACAAGGTGCTGAAGGCCGCGCGCGAGTCGGGGGCGGACGCCGTCCACCCGGGTTACGGCTTCCTCTCCGAGAACGCCGACTTCGCCCAGGCGGTGCTGGACGCAGGGCTGATCTGGATCGGCCCGCCGCCGCAGGCGATCCGCGATCTGGGTGACAAGGTCGCCGCCCGGCACATCGCCCAGCGCGCGGGCGCTCCGCTGGTGGCGGGTACGCCCGATCCGGTGGGCGGCGCGGAGGAAGTCGTCGCCTTCGCCGAGCAGCACGGGCTGCCGATCGCCATCAAGGCCGCGTTCGGTGGCGGCGGGCGTGGTCTGAAGGTCGCCCGGACGCTGGAGGAAGTACCGGAGCTGTACGAATCCGCCGTGCGCGAGGCCGTGGCGGCGTTCGGGCGGGGCGAGTGCTTCGTCGAGCGCTACCTGGACAAGCCGCGGCACGTGGAGACGCAGTGCCTGGCGGACCGTCACGGCAACGTGGTCGTCGTGTCCACGCGCGACTGCTCGCTGCAGCGGCGGCACCAGAAGCTGGTGGAGGAGGCTCCGGCCCCGTTCCTGTCCGACGCGCAGGTGGCCGAGCTGTACTCGGCGTCCAAGGCGATCCTGAAGGAGGCCGGCTACGTCGGTGCGGGCACCGTGGAGTTCCTCGTGGGCCTCGACGGGACGATCTCGTTCCTCGAGGTGAACACGCGTCTTCAGGTGGAGCACCCGGTGACCGAGGAGGTCGCGGGCATCGACCTCGTACGGGAGATGTTCCGCATCGCGGACGGCGAGGAGCTGGGGTACGGCGACCCGGAGCTGCGGGGCCATTCGTTCGAGTTCCGCATCAACGGTGAGGACCCGGGGCGCAACTTCCTGCCGGCGCCGGGCACGGTCACGACGTTCGCCGCGCCGTCCGGCCCGGGTGTCCGGCTGGACGCGGGCGTGGAGTCCGGATCGGTCATCGGTCCGGCGTGGGACTCGCTGCTGGCGAAGCTGATCGTCACCGGCCGTACTCGCGAGGAGGCGCTGCGGCGGGCCGCCCGTGCGCTGGACGAGTTCCGGGTCGAAGGGATGGCCACGGCGATCCCGTTCCACCGTGCGGTGGTGAAGGACCCGGCGTTCGCCCCCGAACTCACCGGTTCCGACGACCCGTTCACGGTCCACACCCGCTGGATCGAGACGGAGTTCGTCAACGACATCAAGCCGTTCGCCGCCGCGGTGGATGCCGAGGCGGACGAGGACGCGGGCCGCGAGACGGTGGTCGTCGAGGTCGGCGGCAAGCGGCTGGAGGTCTCCCTTCCGGCGTCGCTGGGGATGTCCCTGGCGCGTACGGGTCTTGCGGCGGGCGCCAAGCCGAAGCGGCGGGCGGCGAAGAAGTCCGGGCCGGTGGCCTCGGGCGACACGCTGGCCTCTCCGATGCAGGGCACGATCGTGAAGATCGCCGTGGAGGAGGGGCAGGAGGTCAAGGAGGGCGACCTGGTCGTCGTCCTGGAGGCCATGAAGATGGAGCAGCCCATCAACGCGCACCGGTCGGGCACGATCAAGGGCCTGAGCGCGGAGGTGGGGGCGTCGGTGACGTCCGGCGCGGCGATCTGCGAGATCAAGGACTGACCAGGCACATGCCTGCGGCGCAGCTGCGGGTCCGGTGGGGGTGCGCGTAGCGCCCACGGCGGGTGGGGG
>KL568667.1:0-1094 GCA_000715605.1 Streptomyces speibonae
CGCAGACCCTTGAGGATCTCGATCGTGTGCGGCAGGGACGGCTCGGCGACCTGGATCGGCTGGAAGCGGCGCTCCAGGGCCGCGTCCTTCTCCAGGTATTTCCTGTATTCCTCCAAAGTGGTGGCGCCAATGGTCTGCAGCTCACCGCGGGCCAGCATCGGCTTCAGGATCGAAGCGGCGTCGATGGCGCCCTCGGCGGCACCCGCACCGACCAGCGTGTGCAGCTCGTCGATGAACAGGATGATGTCGCCGCGGGTGCGGATCTCCTTGAGCACCTTCTTCAGGCGCTCCTCGAAGTCACCGCGGTAGCGGGAGCCGGCGACCAGCGCGCCGAGGTCCAGGGTGTAGAGGTGCTTGTCCTTGAGGGTCTCGGGCACCTCGCCCTTGACGATGGCCTGGGCGAGGCCCTCGACGACGGCGGTCTTGCCGACGCCGGGCTCACCGATCAGGACCGGGTTGTTCTTGGTACGGCGGGACAGCACCTGCATGACCCGCTCGATCTCCTTCTCGCGCCCGATGACCGGGTCGAGCTTGGACTCACGAGCGGCCTGGGTGAGGTTCCGGCCGAACTGGTCGAGGACCAGGGACGTCGAGGGCGTGCCCTCGGCAGGACCGCCGGCGGTGGCGGTCTCCTTGCCCTGGTAACCGGAGAGCAGCTGGATGACCTGCTGCCGCACCCGGTTGAGATCAGCGCCCAGCTTGACCAGGACCTGGGCGGCGACGCCCTCGCCCTCACGGATCAGGCCGAGCAGGATGTGCTCCGTGCCGATGTAGTTGTGGCCCAGCTGAAGGGCCTCGCGAAGCGACAGCTCCAGGACCTTCTTGGCACGGGGGGTGAAGGGGATGTGACCCGACGGGGCCTGCTGGCCCTGCCCGATGATCTCCTCCACCTGCTGGCGGACCGCCTCGAGCGAAATCCCGAGGCTCTCAAGGGCCTTGGCGGCGACACCCTCACCCTCGTGGATCAGGCCCAGGAGGATGTGCTCGGTGCCGATGTAGTTGTGGTTGAGCATCCGGGCTTCTTCCTGAGCCAGGACGACAACCCGCCGCGCGCGGTCGGTGAACCTCTCGAACATCGTTAATCGCTCCTCAGA
>KL568667.1:1303-5052 GCA_000715605.1 Streptomyces speibonae
ATCGCTCCTCAGAAGGGTGCGGGGGTTTGGGCTGGAAGGTGCCCGGGTCGCTGCCGACGGCTTGATCTCCAGTGCGTCACCGCGATCCCGGCAGGAGAGTGCGGAGCGGCGGCTGGGCACGGTGGGTGACGGCGGCGTGGCGTGGCTGGTTCGGGAGCGATGAGGTGAGTACGGGAAAGTTGCTGAACCTTTGGGGCTGGCGCGCGGAGAGGGCGAGTCCGGCGCGGACGTCGAGGTACATGACGGCTGTCCGTCAGTCGTCGGGCTCACCCGCAAGCGTGCGGGCTGCATCGATGGCATCGTCGTCCAGGCCCCAGTGCCCTGCGTCCTGCTGTTGTTTGGCCTGCTCGTCGATCCAACGGTTGTGAGCTTCCCAGGCCGCCTGCTTGCTGGTGCCGAGTGCCGCACCGATCTGGGACCAGGAGGCACCGGCCCGCCGGGCCGACCGCACTGACAGCTGACGTCCGTAAGCCGCCTTTCGGGCGATCGCCTCCCCCAACGCGAGCAGCTCCAGTGCCTCCTCGCGTGTCAGAGGCGCCATGTCGTCGGCGAAGCTGTCGGGCTCGTCCTCGTCGTCCGGGGGCGAAGACAGCGCGTCGCGTGTGCGCAGAGTCTCGAAACGCGCTGCCGCGGACGGCAGCGTGTACTGACGCTCGACCTCATCAGGAGTAGCCACGTCTCCACCGTGCCATCAAGCCGCCTTGACGTCAAGGTGGCCTGACGTCAAGGTGCCCTTACGCCGAGACGGATCGGTGTAAGGGCACCTCGGGGCGGCGATCTCATGGGGCGGGAGCGGCGCCGCCCGCCAGGGGGCCCGGGATACCGGAGCGTGATCGGCAGAGTCAGTCGAAGAGGACGACCTGGCGGATCGCCTCCCCCTTCGTCAGCGCGGTCACGGCATCGTTGAGATCCTCAAAGCGCACACGGGCACTGATCAGGCTTTCTATGTCCAGATGGCCGGACTGGGCCAGTTCGATGAGCTTCGGCAGGTCGCGTCGGAGGTCCGATTCGCCATAGACGGAAGGCCTGATGTTGCGGCTGGCGAACAGCAGCTCATAGGTGCTGATGTCCAGCGCGTCGTTCGGCGCACCGGCTCCGATCACCACCACGTCCCCGCCACGCCGCGTCAGCTGCCAGGCTTGCCTGACGGTGGCGGATCGGCCCACTGCTTCGAAAACCTGGTCAAACCCCCTCCCGCCGGTGAGGCGGTTATTCGTGTCCTCGGCTTCCTCTGGTGTGATCGTGTGTGTCGCACCCAGTCGGGCAGCGAGTGCGTGCTTGTGCTGGGCCGGGTCGATCGCGACGATGCTCGTGGCTCCGGCGAGCCTCGCACCTTGAACAGCCGACAGCCCGACGCCGCCCAGACCGACCACGGCGACCCGGTCTCCCGGCCGTACCGAGCCGGTGTTGAGGACTGCTCCCACACCGGTGGGAATACAGCAGCCGAGCAGAGCAGCTTGGTCGAAGGGGAACTCGGGGTCGATCTTGATCGCGGCCTGACAGGGAACGACCATCTCCTCGGCCCATGTGCCGGTGCCGGCCATCCCGAAGGCCGGGGTGCCATCGATCTCGAAACGATGCTTGGAGAACAGGTTCTCCATGAATCCCATGCAGAGGTGCACCTGCCTGTTGCGGCAGTCCTCGCATCGTCCGCAAGCCGGGATCCAGTTGATCACCACGTGATCACCGGGGGCGACGGCAGTGACCTGGTCGCCCACCTCGACCACCTCGCCCGCGCCTTCATGTCCGACGATCATCGCACCGCCACCGCCGGGCAGTTCACCGGAGATGAGGGAGAGATCGGAGTGGCACACACCGGTTGCGCGAATGCGGATCTTGACCTCTTCGGGGCCGGGGTCGAGGGCCGTGACGTCGTCGCGCAGCTCGACCTCGCCTTGGCCCGACTTGCGCAACACCGCAGCACGCATGCGGATCACCTCCGGATGTAGGGACCGTTGGGTCGTGGGGGTTCGGCTCATCGTGGAATGAACCGACATCTGATCGGCCCCTCGGAACGGAGGGCCATCTTCTGGGTGAGCCGGATCTCGGTGTCGACCGCTTCCACCTCGAAGGCCTGCAGGATGACGGCGATGGCAAGTACGGCTTCCAGCATGGAGAAGTACTGGCCGATGCAGGCGCGCGGGCCGCCACCGAAGGGGAACCAGGCGTAGCGCGGCCGTTCGGCCTCCAACTCCGGTGAGAATCGTTCGGGCGCGAAGACCTCGGGGTCCTTCCAGTACCTCGGGTGGCGATGGGTGACCCAGGGGCTCAGGAAGACGATCTTCCTGGCCGGAATGCGGTAGCCCTCGATCTCGGTCTCGGCCGTGGCCCGCCGGCTTATACCGGGGGACGGCGGATATAGCCGCATGGCCTCTTTGAGGGCCATGTGAACGTACTCGAGCCGATCGAAGTCGTCGGCCGTGGGCATACGGGTCCCGAGGACACGGTCGACCTCTTCCCGCGCCCGAGCCTGTGCCTCGGGATGCCGAGCGAGGAGATGGAGGGCGAAGGTCATGGACGTGGCAGTGGTCTCGTGCCCGGCGAGGAAGAAGATCAGCACTTGGTCCCGAATCTCTTCGGGCGACAGTTGGTCGCCGGTGCCTTCACCGGCCTTCAAGAGGAGTTCCAGCAGATCGTTTCCGGCTTCCTGAGGGTCCCGCTCCCTGATGATCCGGTCGCACACTTCGTACAAATCCCGCCGTGCGGCAGCCGCTCGCCGGTTGGCCGGAGTGGGCCACGTGCGCGGGAACGGCAGTGGCGCGAACCCCCTTTTGAGCATGTAGGCGCCCAGTAGAGGAAAACAGCGGTCGACCACGTCGCCGGCTTCCTCGCTCGCGGCGCCGAACAGCACGCGTGTCACGACGCGTTGAGTCAGACGGGTCACCTCGGGAATGACATCGAGCGGGTCGTTGCCCCGGGCCTTCCACTCGGCCACCGTGCGAAGGGTCTCCTCACACATCGCGGTGGCATAGCGGTCCACCTTCCGGCGCGTGAACAGCGGCTGGATGAGGCGGCGTTGACGCAGATAGTCGTCGTCCTGACTGGTCAGGAGACCGTTCCCGAAGATGCTGCGGATCTCGTCGTAGAAGGAGTCGTCCTTCCGGAAGCCCACGGAGCGGGCCAGTACCTGCTGGGCTCCCTCGGCGGAGAAGACCGCATACAGCTCTTCGCGCAGGCCTGGCGGCCCGACGATGAACCGGACCACATCGCCGTGGTCGCGTCGGGCGCGCACGTACGTCGCCAGCGGATCGCGTCGAAGGGCCATCATGGCACCGGTCAGCGGAGAGCCTGCCACGGACGGAATTTCCTGGACGGCTGTCATCGTCACCTTTCCCGTAGCAATAGGTTGATAGCCCGTCCGGTTTATTGTCTTGAGTTTCTTCGTGGTCTGGCAACGCCTCTTGTGCTGACATCGATGCAGCTCATGTTGATATCGCGTACACATGGGAGGCGGCATGTGCATGAATTTGTCAATGTGACTCGGAGTTGCTTCTCATGGCCTGTGACCTGCGCGAATGACCGGAAAATCCAGCCAATCCAACTTCTTTGTAGGTCGGGGTGTTGTCTTTTTGTAGGCCGGATGGTTTGGTGTTTTCCTGTTGCTGGAGGTGTATTAATGCCGACTGGGTGGTTGTCGTGGGTGATAGCAAGGCGCTGCGCGAACGGTTCCGGAACGCCCTCATGGGAAATTATGGAGCGCCGCCTGTCGCGGTGGTCGAAGGTAAAGGCTGCGTGGTTACAGACCAGGG
>KL568668.1:0-567 GCA_000715605.1 Streptomyces speibonae
GTGTCCGGTCGGTGCCTGCGTCGCATCGGCGAGGGCGTGCTGGGCTGGCGAGGGTGTGCTGGGCGGATGAGGGCGGCCCGGGTCGGCGGGGGTGTGTCCGTCGGTGCCTGCGCGGCATCGGCGGGGGGGCTGGGCCGACGAGGGCCGCCCGGGCCGGCGAGGGGGTGTCGGGGTGTGGGTCAGACGCGTTCGGCTATGGCTGCCGGGTCGTCCAGCACCCCCCGGACCACCGAGTGCGCGGCGCCCAGCAGAGGGCCCTCGGGGCCCAGCGCGGACACCGAGACGGGGCAGGCCGGTCCGGCGGTGCGCCGGGCCAGTTCCGAGCGCAGCGAGGGCAGCAGCCAGGGCGCGAGCCCGGACAGGGCACCGCCCAGCACCACACTCTCCGGGTCCAGCACATTCACGGCGCCGGTCAGGGCGATGCCGAGCGCGGTTCCCGCGTCGTGCAGGGCACGCCGTACCTCGGCGTCGCCCTGCTCGGCGCGGCCCGCCAGGAGGCCCACGCGGTCCTGGCCCGGCTCCAGCCCTGCCGCGCGCAGCACCGCGTCCTCGCCGGCGTACTGCTCC
>KL568668.1:743-2694 GCA_000715605.1 Streptomyces speibonae
AAGCCGCGCTTGCCGTGCAGCAGCCGCCCGTCCACGACCACCGCGGCACCGATACCGATCTCGGCCGACACATGGAGGAAGTCGCGCGGTGTGCCCTCGCCGAGCCACAGTTCGGCCAGGGCACCGAAGTTGGCTTCGTTGGCCACGGTGAGCGGCAGTTTCGGGGGCAGCAGGTCGCCGAGGTCCGTGTCGAGCCAGCCGAGGTTCGGGGCGCGTACGACGGTCCGGGCGTCGCGGGCCACCAGACCGGGCACGGCCACGGCGAGCCCGGCCGGCCACAGTCCCTCGCCCTCCGCCTCGGCGACGACCTCGTGGATCAGCTCGGTGAGGTCGCCGAGCACCGGCTCGGGGGAGCGCCCCCGGTTGCGGACGTGCCGTACCGCACGCGTCCGGATCCGGCCGCGCAGGTCGACCGCGCAGACCGCGAGGTGGTCGACGCCGACCTCGGCGCCGATCCCCGCGGGACCCTGCCCGCTCACGGCCAGCGCCGAGCCGGGCCGGCCCACGCGTCCGGGCCGCTCGGGCCCCAGTTCCTCCAGCAGACCCGAGCGGATGAGCTCGTCGACCAGTGTGGACACCGCGGCGCGGGTCAGGCCGATGCGCGAGGCGACGGCGGCCCGGGACAACGGGCCCTCGGCGCCGACGGTGTGCATCACCCGCGAGAGGTTGCGCCGGCGCATGCCCTGCTGGGTGTCGGGCAGCGCGCGCCCCTGGCCGGCGGGGCGGGTGCTGTGCGGTGGTGCGCTCATTCCTCCGTCATTCCTCGGTTCTCTGCCGTCGTCGGCCGCCGCGGGACACCCCGGCGGCCGGTCCGTGCGCACGGGGCGGCACAGCTGATGCGCGGGGCCGGTCCGTACCGGCGGGGGGAAAGTCGGGCCGGGGCGGCGCGGGGCCGTGGCCGTACGGGGCCACGGCGGTGCCGCGCCGCCCGCCGCCGTCAGTGGGCGTCCGTGCCGCGCTCCAGCAGCGGGGCCGCGTCGGAGAGCACCCCGGCCAGCCTGGAGAGCGTTTCCTCGTCCCGCTCCACCGCGTCCAGCACCGGGCCCGCCGCCGTGTTCCAGCGCCGGGCGACCGCGGCCGGGTCCTCCCCGGTGAGGAGGCCGGCCGCCTGCGCCGCGGCACCGAGCGCGACGAGTTCCTTCGCCTCGGGCACCTGCACGGGCCGCCCCGACAGTCGCCGCACGGTCTGCTGCCAGGCCGTGCCCCGGGCGCCGCCGCCGATCAGCAGCAGGGGTTCCGAGGCGTCGGCGTCGCCGTCGAGGACGAGGTCGAGGGCGGCGAGCAGGGAGTACACGGCACCGTCGTAGGCGGCCTGGAGCAGCTGGCCCCCGGTGGTGTCGTGGCGCAGCCCGTGCAGCAGACCGGAGGAGTTGGGCAGGTTCGGGGTGCGCTCGCCGTCCAGGAACGGCAGCAGCGTGACACCGTGCCCGGGTTCGACGGCCTCACGGTCCAGCCCCAGCAGCGCGGCGACCCGGTCCACGGCGAGCGTGCAGTTGAGGGTGCAGGCCAGCGGCAGCCAGTCGCCGCGCGCGTCGGCGAAGCCCGCGACCGTGCCGGTCGGGTCAGCCGGCCTGTGCCGCGACACGGCGTACACGGTGCCGGACGTACCGAGGCTCATCACCGGCGTGCCGGGACGCACACCCAGGCCCAGCGCGGCGGCGGCGTTGTCTCCGGTACCGCAGGCCACCAGGGTGCCCTTGGAGAACGGCAGGCCGTGGCCGTCGCGCACGGTCCCGGCCACCTCGCCCGGGCGCACCACGCGGGGCAGCAGCGCCGGGTCGAGCCCCACGTGCGCCAGGATCTCCTCGTCGTACGCCTCCGTGCCGGAGGCCCACCACCCGGTGCCGGAGGCGTCGCCGCGGTCGGTGGTGCCCTCGCCGGTGAGGCGCTCGGTGAGGTAGTCGTGGGGCAGCCGCACGGCGCGGGTGGCCCGCACCGCCTCCGGCTCGTG
>KL568668.1:2918-4773 GCA_000715605.1 Streptomyces speibonae
ATCAGAGATGTGTATAAGAGACAGCTTGGTGACGGTGAAGGAGGCGGCGGGCACGCTTCCGGTGCGCTCGGTCCAGAACTTCGCGCCGCCCAGCTCCTCGATCAGCCGCCGGCTCTGCGGCGCGGACCGCACGTCGTTCCACAGCAGCGCCGGACGGACCGGCTCACCGTGCTCGTCCAGGGTGACCAGGCCGTGCTGCTGCCCGCCGATCGACACCGCGGCGGCCTCGTGCGCCGCCTGACCGCACTGGCGCAGGGCCTCGGTCAGGGCGTCCCACCACTGGCGCGGATCGCTCTCCCGGCCCGCACCCGAGGTCACCGTGTGCGGGGCCTGGCCGCTGGCGACGACCCTGCCGGTCGCCACGTCGACGACCAGCGCCTTGGTGGACTGGGTGGATGTGTCCACGCCGACGACGAGCGGACCCTCGGCTGCTGACATCGGTCTCTCCCTCTTTGGTACCCGACCGGGTGTGTCTCTTCCCAGAAATGTTCCTGCATACTAATTTGTAAACCGCCATGACGAAATAGTCTCAGCGAGCGAGGAGCCGCGGCATGAACTACCAGCCCACCCCCGAGGACAAGTTCACCTTCGGACTGTGGACCGTCGGCTGGCAGGGACGGGACCCCTTCGGAGACGCCACGCGGCGCGCCCTCGACCCGGTCGAGTCCGTTCGGCGCCTCGCCGAACTGGGTGCGCACGGCGTGACCTTCCACGACGACGACCTCATCCCCTTCGGCTCGAGCGACAGCGAGCGCGAGGAGCACATCAAGCGCTTCCGGCAGGCACTGGACGACACCGGCATGAAGGTGCCGATGGCCACCACCAACCTGTTCACCCACCCGGTGTTCAAGGACGGCGGCTTCACCGCCAACGACCGTGACGTGCGCCGTTACGCGCTGCGCAAGACGATGCGCAACATCGACCTCGCGGCCGAGCTCGGCGCGCAGACCTACGTCGCCTGGGGCGGCCGTGAGGGCGCCGAGTCCGGCGGTGCCAAGGACGTCCGGGTGGCCCTGGACCGGATGAAGGAGGCCTTCGACCTGCTCGGCGAGTACGTCACCGCGCAGGGCTACGACCTCCGCTTCGCCATCGAGCCCAAGCCGAACGAGCCGCGCGGCGACATCCTGCTGCCCACCATCGGCCACGCGCTGGCGTTCATCGAGCGCCTGGAGCGCCCGGAGCTGTACGGCGTCAACCCGGAGGTCGGGCACGAGCAGATGGCCGGGCTCAACTTCCCGCACGGCATCGCCCAGGCGCTGTGGGCGGGCAAGCTGTTCCACATCGACCTCAACGGCCAGTCCGGCATCAAGTACGACCAGGACCTCCGCTTCGGCGCCGGCGACCTGCGCGCGGCGTTCTGGCTGGTGGACCTGCTGGAGTCGGCCGGGTACGAGGGGCCGCGGCACTTCGACTTCAAGC
The DNA here is from genome assembly GCA_000715605.1 of Streptomyces speibonae. Classification (GTDB taxonomy): domain Bacteria; phylum Actinomycetota; class Actinomycetes; order Streptomycetales; family Streptomycetaceae; genus Streptomyces; species Streptomyces speibonae. The sequence continues at coordinate 4,338 of KL568668.1, forward strand.
CGCCGCGGACCGAGGACTTCGACGGCGTGTGGGCCTCGGCGGCCGGCTGCATGCGCAACTACCTGATCCTCAAGGAGCGCGCGGCGGCCTTCCGCGCGGACCCGGAGGTGCAGGAGGCGCTGCGCGCGGCCCGGCTGGACCAGCTGGCCGAGCCCACGGCGGCCGACGGCCTCCAGGCCCTGCTCGACGACCGGTCCGCCTTCGAGGACTTCGACCCCGACGCCGCCGCCGCGCGGGGCATGGCCTTCGAGCGCCTCGACCAGCTGGCGATGGACCACCTGCTGCGCGCCCGGGGCTGAACCCCCGCACCGCGCGGGGCGCGGCCCTTCCACCGGCGATGACCGCGCCTCGCGCGGTCGGTACTTCGCTCGGTGCGGAGGCCGCGCCCCGCGCGCGTCCGCGAGGTGACGGCCTCGTGTGCGGACGGCGCTGCCAC
>KL568668.1:4998-6255 GCA_000715605.1 Streptomyces speibonae
GCGCGTAGGGGACGCGGCCGCCGGGAGCGACGGCGCGGGTGTCGTGCCCTGTGCCCGCACGTGCACGGCACGCGCGGGCCCACGGCAGCGGGGAGGTCACGCCGCGCCGCTCCGAGCCCGGACGGGTACGCCCAACACACCCGCCCGGGCTTCCGCCCGCCCACTTCGCGCGCGGTGTGCCCGCATGCGGGGGTGCGTGGGCCGGCGCGCACGCGTGCGCCGGCCGGTCGCGGTCTGTGGTGCGGGCCTGGGCGGGTGCGCCGGGCCCGAGGGCTGGTCGGTCGTGCGTGCTTTGCGCACCTCTGCGTGCGGTGCGTGTCAGCTGGTGGGCGCGTGTGTCCCGACCGGCCTCGGTCTCTGCTGCGGGCTGGGCGGTTGCGCGCCCGCTTCGCGCACGGCGTGCTCCCGTGCGTGGGGCGTGTCGACTGGTGGCGCGCGTGTGCCGACCGCCAGGGGCGGGTGCGCCGGGCGTGTGCGGCCGGGTGGTCGTGCGCCCGCCTTGCGCGTTGTGTGCTCCCGCGTGCGTAGGCGCCCGCCCGTGCCGCGTGCCTTGGCCGCCTGCCGACTTCTGCGCGTCGCCCTCGCGCGGGCACCGTGTCCGCGGGGACCATGGTGCTCATGGCCACGCCCCCCGTACCGCCTCAGCAGCCGCCCGGCCCGCCGGACGACACCCCGCCCCCGGGCGGCGGCTTCGGGCCGCCCTCGTACGGGAGCGCACCCCCGCCGCCACCCGGGCCGCCGCCCGGGGACCACGGCGGCGGCCCGGGCCGGGGCCCCGGTGGCCGCAGGCTCGTGCTGGTGGTGCTCGCCGTGGTCGTGGCCGTCGTGGCCGTGGCCCTCATCGTGTTCCTGGCCACCGGGGACGACGACGCGCCGGACCGGGAGCCCACCGAGAGCCCGACGGAGACCGGCGGCTTCCCCACCGAGCTGCCCTCCGGCATCCCCAGCGACCTGCTGCCGTCCGGCTTCCCGACCGAGCTGCCCTCCGGCTTCCCGACCGAGTTGCCCTCGGGCTTTCCCACCGAACTGCCGAGCGGGCTGCTGCCCAGTGACCTTCCCAGCGGCCTGGAGTCACTGCTCCCGTCCCTGGGACAGGCCGACCTGCCCTGAACCCCGGCAGCCGGCGGGCCCTCACCCCTCCGCGGCACGCTCCGCCGAGGCCAGCGCGGTCGCCGGGTCCTGGGCGGGGCTGCCCGCAGGGGCCCAGCGACCGCGCTCCTTGCGGTACGGCCACCAGCGGCCGTCGCGGCCCAGCCC
>KL568668.1:6475-9739 GCA_000715605.1 Streptomyces speibonae
CACCGTCCACTCCTCGTCGAACACCTCGAGCCCCGCGGGACCGCCCTGCCGCCAGGCTCGTACCGCCAGCGCCAGCCCCTCCCGGCCGCGTCCCGACCCCTCGGCGAGCCGGTCGGCCACCGCGCGGCCGGGCTCTCCCGCCGCCAGCCGCACCGCGTCCCTTGCCACCGAGGCCACCGAGGGCTCTTCCAGCTCCAGGGCCCCCTGCGCTCCCCGCAGCGCCTCCGCCAGCAGGCGGTGGGCCCGCGCCGCGGTACGGGAGGCCAGGAACTCCAGCGCGGACGCGTCGACACCGCCCGCCGGCACGGTCTCCGTGTCCAGCGAGGGCGGCACTCCCGGCTGCGCGGGAAGGGCGGGAGCGCCGGGCAGCGAGGGCAGGATGTCCCCGGCCGCGTACGCCTCGGCCGCGTCCACCCCCTCCGCGCCCCGCGCGGGCGGCCGCCCCGCGGATTCCTCGCCGCGCGTCTGGAGCGCCTCCACCACAGCGGCCTCGCTCCTGCCCCGCATCAGCAGCAGGACGAACGGGTCCTGGTCCAGCAGCCGGGCCAGCTGGTAGCACAGCGCCGCCGTGTGACCGCAGTGGTCCCAGGCGCCGCAGGCGCACTCCGGCTCCAGGTCACCCAGCCCCGGCAGCAGGTCCACCCCGGCCAGCTCCGCGTCCTCGACGAGATGGGTGGGCATCTCGCGGTCGAGCAGCGCCGCGACATGACCGGCCCGCTCGACGGTCATCGCGAGGAACCGGTCCCACTGGTCCCCGGTCAGCTCCTGCAGCAGGACGTCCGCGCGGTGCGCCGTGCGGTCCCGGTCCTGGACGACCGCCGTGATGCGGCCGGGCCGCACCGTCACCGCGCCGACCGCTCCCGCGCGGGCCAGCCGGCGGCCCGCCTTGAGCTGCTCGTTGTCCAGCGCCGTGCCCTCCAGCGCCGTCAGCCAGGCCCGGCCCCACCAGGTCTGCGCGAAGGCCCGGCCCCGCGCGGGCGGCAGCGCGGCGAACGTACGCTCCGCGCCGGCCCCGTCACCGTCGTACGCGTTCATCCCAGTCCCCCTCGCAGCTCGACCAGCTCCGCCAGCTCGGCGTCCGTCAGTTCGGTGAGCGCCGCCTCGCCGGCGCCGAGCACCGCGTCGGCCAGCTCCTTCTTGCGCGCCAGCAGTGCGGCGATGCGGTCCTCGATCGTCCCCTCGGCGATGATCCGGTGCACCTGCACGGGCCGGGTCTGCCCGATGCGGTACGCGCGGTCCGTCGCCTGGGCCTCGACGGCGGGGTTCCACCAGCGGTCGTAGTGCACGACATGCTCCGCGCGGGTGAGGTTCAGCCCCGTGCCCGCCGCCTTCAGCGACAGCAGGAACACCGGGACCTCGCCGTCCTGGAACCTGCGCACCATCGCCTCGCGTTCGGCGACCGGCGTGCCACCGTGCAGGAACTGCGCCGCGACGCCCCTCGCGGCCAGATGCCGTTCAAGGAGCCGGGCCATTTGCACGTACTGCGTGAACACCAGGACACCGGACTGTTCGGTGAGGACCGTGTCGAGGAGTTCGTCCAGCAGCTCCAGCTTCCCGGACCGTCCGGCGACCACCGGCCGCTCCTCCTTCAGGAACTGTGCCGGGTGGTTGCAGATCTGCTTCAGGCCGGTCAGCAGCTTCACGATCAGGCCGCGCCGCGCCATGCTGCCGGCGCCGGAGATCTCGGCGAGCGACTCCCGCACCACCGCCTCGTACAGCGCCGTCTGCTCCGGGGTGAGCGAGACGGCGTGGTCGGTCTCCGTCTTGGGCGGGAGTTCGGGTGCGATGCCCGGGTCCGACTTGCGGCGGCGCAGCAGGAACGGCCGCACCAGCCGGGCCAGCCGGTCGGCGGCGGCCGGGTCCTGGCCGCCCTCGACGGCGTCCGCGTACCGCGTGCGGAACGTGCCGAGCCGGCCCAGCAGCCCGGGGGTCGTCCAGTCGAGGATCGCCCACAGCTCGGACAGGTTGTTCTCCACCGGCGTGCCGGTGAGCGCCACGCGCGCGCGTGCCCCGATGGAGCGCAGCGCGCGGGCCGTCGACGCGTAGGGATTCTTCACGTGCTGGGCCTCGTCGGCGACGACCATGCCCCACGTGACCTCCGCCAGCCGCGCGGCGTCCCGTCGCATGGTGCCGTACGTGGTGAGCACGAACTCGCCGTCGGCGAGACCGTCCAGCGCGCGCCGCGCGCCGTGGAAACGGCGCACCGGAGTGCCGGGCGCGAACCGTTCGATCTCCCGCTGCCAGTTGGCCATCAGCGAGGTCGGGCACACGACGAGCGTGGGGCCCGCCGACGCGGCGTCCTTCCGGCGGTGCAGATGCAGCGCGATCAGGGTGACGGTCTTGCCCAGACCCATGTCGTCGGCGAGACAGCAGCCCAGGCCCAGCGAGGTCATCCGGGCCAGCCAGTTCAGTGCGCGCCGCTGGTAGTCCCGCAGCGTGGCATCGAGACCGGCGGGCTGTTCGACGGGTTCCTGGGCCTCGGGGTCCGCGAGGCGGTCCCGCAGCGCCGCCAGCCACCCGGTGGGCCGTACCTCGACGTGGCCGCCGTCGACCTCCACGGAGCCCGTCAGCGCCGCGCCGAGCGCGTCGACGGGGCCGATCCTGCGGTCCTGCCGCGCACGGGCGCGGGCCAGTTCCCGGGGATCGATCAGGACCCATTGGTCGCGCAGCCGCACCAGCGGCCGGTTCTGCTCGGCCAGCCGGTCCAGTTCCTCGCGCGTGAGGCGGTGGTCGCCCACGGCGAACGACCAGTCGACGGCGAGCAGCGCGTCGGCGGACAGGAACGACGGGCCCTCCACGGCGCCGGCCCGTCCGGGCTCCGGCCGGTCGTCGGCGGGACCCACCTCCGCGCGGGTGGTGAGTCCGCGGACCATGCCCTTGGGCCAGTGCACGTCGACGCCCGCGGCCGCGAGCGCCCGGCCGCCCTCGCCGAGGAGCTCGGTGATCTCCTCCTCGACCAGGTCGACGGCGTCCGGCACGGACGCCGACAGCAGGGGCGTCAGCGGCGCCCAGGCCCGCGCCGCGCGGCGCAGCGCCAGCAGCGCGTCCATCCGCGCGCGCGGGCCGAAGAAGCTGTCCGGGCCGTCCGACCACACGGCGGTGGCGTCCGCGACGAGGGCGGGATCGCCCACCCCGTGCATCTGCAGCACGGCCCGGAACGACACGTCCGCGCCGTCGGGCACCTCCTGAGCCCCGTCCGCCATCCCGCGCACCTCGATCCGCAGCGACAGCCGGACGCCCGCGTCGTGCCCCGCCGCGACGTCG
>KL568668.1:9951-11950 GCA_000715605.1 Streptomyces speibonae
GGTCCGCAGCTCGGGCAGCCGCTGCGGCTCCGGTGCCGCGAAGGCCGCCGTGCCGGTCACGAGGCGGGCGGCCGGGGAACGGGGGAGGGTGTCGGCGACCGCGTCGAGGAACGCGCGCAGCAGGTGTTCGGGCTCGGCCAGCCGGGGCGCTCCTGCGGCATTCACCGGCACGGCGTGCGCCTCCGTCGGCATCGCCGCGGCGAGCCGGCGGATCGCCTCGGTGTCCTGCGCGTCCAGCGGGCCGACGCGCCAGGCGTCGTGGTCGGCGGGGGTCAGGCCGGGCAGCAGCAGCCCGCGTGCCACCAGGTGCAGGGCGTGCAGGGCCGCGGCGCCCCAGAACACGGTGGCCCGGTGTCCTCCGCCCGCGGCACGCGCCCGCGTGAGGACCGGCAGCGCCGCCCCGACCGGCAGCAGCACGGCGGGGACGTGCACCGCCTCGACACCGTGATCCCCGGGAACGGCGACGGTCAGCCGCCCGTCCGCCGCCCCGGCCATGGACGGGGGAGCGGAACCGTCGGGCCGCCAGAAGGCGATGCGACCGGTGCGGGCGGGTTCGCCGGGGACGAAGACGGCGGGGCAGAGGGCCGGCCCGGAGGGCGTGGAGATGGCGGCCGGGGGAGTCGTCAGCGCAGCTATGACAGCATTCCTCAAACTTGACTAGTGAGACCGGAGCCGCCGAGAGTACAGCAGGAGTACCGTCGACCGGGTGTAGATGTGCTGTGATCCGGGTCACCATGAAAGGGCCCGCGGGGAGCCCTCTCCGAAAGAGGACTCCGCACGGGCACTCGGGACCTTAGGGGGCGCACCTCAGGGAGGTCTCAGGGTCGTGGTCCGGAACTGCCGACGGTGCGGGCCCGTTTTCACGACAGAGAGCGGCAGTGGCCGCGAAGGAGGCGACGCTCATGTCAAGGAATGCCAAGATCGCCGCGGGGGGTGTGGCGGCCGGTCTCATCCTGCTCATATGGCTGCCCTGGTGGGCCGCCCTGCTGATCATTCTGGGAGTCCCGGCCGCCGCGTACCTCGCCCTGGACCCCGCACAGCGGCGCCGGCTGCGCCGCGTCTCGCGCAAGGAGCTGGGCCGCTGAGGCGGCGCCTGCCCGTCACGCCTCGTCACCGCCGAGTGCACAGGAGTTGACCACGTCACCGTCCGCGGGCCTGGCGATCGTCCGGTCCGCGGGCGGCGCGGCTCCGCGCTCCACCCACGCGACCAGGGCGTCGAACGCCGCGTGGTAGCAGGGCAGGATGGGACGGAGCCGGTCGGGATGGGAGTCGTACAGGCCGTCGACGTGCGTGCCGCCCTGCACCGTGTAGTAGCGGTGCAACGATCCGCGCCCGCTCGCCTCGACCATGCCGTCGTACACGTCGGAGTCGACCGCCTTGGGCAGCAGCGCGTCCAGATCGCCGTGCAGGGTGATCATCGGTTTGCCGATCCGCCCGGTGAGTGCCACCTGCCGCACGGCACGGTGCACGGACGCGGGACGGGAGGCGTAGTCGTAGGCGGCGTCGGAGGGGCACGGCGCCAGGATCTGCTCCGGCGTCGACCCCGCGGAGGAACCGGGGCAGGCCGGGTCGTAGTCCGGGTCGAACTCCGCGCGGTAGATCTTCTGGGTGACGCCCCAATAGGCCCGTTCGTGGTACGGCCACAGGAACTCCGACCCCCGCGCGAAGCCCGCCGCGTACATGTCCTCGTCGGTGGCCCTGCCGTACATCCTGGCCACCGCCACGGGCAGGGAGAGCAGCGGATGGCGTCCGGTCTCCGCCCACAGGGTGCCCTCCCAGTCCACCCCGCCGTCGTACAGCTCCGGGTGGTTCTCCAACTGCCAGCGCGTGAGGTAACCCCCGTTGGAGACCCCGGTGATGTACGTGCGGCGCGGGGCGTGCCCGTAGCGCTGGGCCACGGCGCGCCGGGCGGCCCGGGTGAGCTGCGTGGTCCGCTCGTTCCACTCGGCGACGGCGTCGCCGGGCCGCTTGCCGTCACGGTAGAAGTCGACCCCGCTGT
>KL568668.1:12122-15855 GCA_000715605.1 Streptomyces speibonae
GACGGCGTCGCCGGGCCGCTTGCCGTCACGGTAGAAGTCGACCCCGCTGTTGCCCTTGTCGGTCGACGCGTAGGCGTACCCACGCGCCAGCACCTCGTCGGAGACCGCCTTGTCGGTCGCGTACTGCTTGCGGTTGCCGGGCGCGCCGGTGACCACCAGCCCGCCGTTCCAGCGGTCGGGCATCCGGATCACGAACTGTGCGTCGTGCGCCCAGCCGTGGGTGTTGTTGAAGCGGGAGGTGTCCGGGAAGTAGCCGTCCACCTGCACCCCGGGCACACCGGACGGCGACCGGGTGCCCGCGGCGGTCAGTCCCGTCTGGTCGGCCATGTCGGTGTAGGCGGTGCCGGCCAGACCCGCGGTGGTCAGATCGGTCAGACATGCGCTGCGCTGATGGGCCGCGCCGGGCACCCGCACCCGCTCCTGGCGGGCGCAGTGACCGTCATCGGCCGCTCCGGCCGGGGTCGGGGCGGAGAGTGCGGCGGCGGCAAGGACGGTGGCGAGCAGCGGAACGCCACGGGACGGGCGCATGACGGCCTCCGGAAGGACGGGCAGCGGAAGAGGGGCAAGGGTTGATCACGAACCGCCCCATGGTGAGGGCCCCGGCCTCGCCGTCATCGATGGGTTGGCGCCATACGGAACGGCACCCGCACGTGGGGTCGCAGCACACGCTAATGCCCCTCACCCGCACTCCTGCCGAAGGCGGCGCCTGATCAGAGGGGTCGTACCGCCATCTGGTCGAGTGCCTCGAGCAGACCCGGCAGCTCCGGTCCCCGGCCCACCGGCAGCACTTCGCCGGGTTCGTCGTCCAGCAGGACGAACGCGATGTCGTCCGTCCGGGCGACCAGCGACCAGCCGGGCCCGTCGGCGCGCAGCGTACGGGCACCGCCCGGCGCGAAGGACGAACGGACCCGGCCCAGCGGCGGCGGCGAGTCGACATAGGCGCGCGCCTCCGCCAGAACACGGCGGATCCCGGCGTGGCCGCCTCGCGGTGCGCCCCCGTCGCCCTCCCCGTCCTTCCGGCCGTCCTCCGCGCCGTCCGCGCCGTCCGAGTTGTCCGCCGCTGTCTCACCGGGGCCGTCCGCCCCCTCCGCCGGGCCGCCCGGTGCCGGGAACGCCGCATCGTCGACCTGCTCCCGCCAGGTCGCCCACTGGAGCGCGATCTCGTCGGCCCCCAGGCGGCGCTGGGCGGGCCCCCACACCTCGGCGTCCGGAGGCCGCAGCGCGGGCCCGTCCGCGACATCGGGGGCGGGGTCGTGCGGTGCGGGCACGTTGGGTGCCGCGACGGCGACCGCCAGCGGCCAGCCGGGCAGCGCGGCGACGACCGTGCGCTCGTCCGGCGACAGATCGTGCTCCATGCCGCAGTCCCAGGACGCGATCGCGACGGCGACCAGCGAGACGTCGTCGATGACGACGGTCCACCGGGCGCCCTCGCCGTCCTGGCCGAGCACCAGCCCGTACCCGTCGGCGACGGGAGGAAGGCCGAGCGCCGCGCACGCCTCCGGATAGTCGTCGCCCAGCACGCTCGGGAACTTCGCCGGCGTCAGCAGCGCCGCCGTCAGCACATAGAGCGCGTCGTCGTCGGCGGCGACGGCTTGCTCGTCCGTCCCGGCCATCCCAGCCTCCCCATCGGATCGTCCATCGGCGCGCACCATATGCCGACCCCGACCCCCTTGTCACGGCCCCGCACCCGCGCCCGGACCTGCAGGTTTCCGGCCGGACGGGGCGAAACGGCCACGCACGGGCCGGCCGGTCAGGCGGCGGGCAGCCCCAGCAGCGCCCGCGTGACCGTCCCCGGGGACTCGTCCCGTTCCCGGGCGAGCGCGACGACCGCGCGACACGCCAGTTCGTTCACCCCGAACGACAGCGCTTCCGGCGACACCCAGCCCGCCACCTCGTCCATCCGTTCCTGATCGTCCTCCGCGCGGGCCGCGACGTACGCCGCCGCGGCTTCGAACAGGTTGTGCGGACGCTGCTTGCGTCCCGGTCGTTCCTCCGCGCGCCGACCGCCGGTCATCCTGCTTCCGATGCCACGAACCGTCCGCCACATGGCGCCCGCCCTTCCCCTGTGCCCGAATCGACCTCACCGACCGTGCGTGTCCCGCTGCTCAACGTAGAGTTGCGACGTCGGTGACAGAAGGGGGCGCACGGTGCGACGTTACGAACGGCTGGAACACATCCGGCGGATGGACCCGTACCGGCAGGCCACGGAGATCTACCGGCTGAGCTCGGCCTATGAGTTCCCCTGGGACTACACCCGGGCCCTGGAACTGGCGCTGTACCGCACCTACGCCGTGCCCCGGATCGGCCGGCTGCTCGCCGAGACGGCGGAGCTCACCGACCGGACCCAGAAACGCTACGACGACACCGTGCTGCTCCTCGACGCCATCGTCGAGCACGGCTTCGGCAGCGCGCAGGCCCGGACGGCGGTGCGCCGCATCAACCGGATGCACCGCTCCTACGACATCCCCGACGACGACATGCGTTACGTCCTGTGCACGTTCGTCGTGATCCCCCGGCGGTGGATCGACGCCTACGGATGGCGCAGGCTGTCGCAGCACGAGATCGTCGCCAGTACGGTCCACTACCGCACCCTCGGCAGGCACATGGGCATCAAGGACGTCCCCCGGTCCTACGAGGAGTTCGAGAGCTGTCTCGACGCCTACGAGGAGGCCCACTTCGGCTGGGACGAAGGCGCGCGCCGGGTCTCGGACGCCACTCTGGGCCTCATGGCCTCCTGGTACCCCCGCCCGCTCGCCCCGGTGCTGCGCACCGCCACGCTCGCCCTGCTCGACGAACCCCTGCTGCACGCCTTCCGCTACACCCCGCCGAGCGCCGCCACGCGCGCGTGGGTGCGCCGCGCCCTGCGGCTGAGGGGCCGTGCCGTCCGGCTGCTGCCGCCGCGCGGAGCCCCGCACTTCGCCCGGCAGAACCAGGAGATCAGGAGCTACCCGGACGGCTACCGCCTCGCCGACCTGGGCACCCGCCCCGTACCGGGGCTGAGGGGGTGTCCGGTGCGGCGCCCGGACTGAACCGACGGCGTCCGCCCCGGTATTCAGTTCACCCGCGTGGCCAGCGCCAGGAACCGGTCGTCCTCGTCGGTGTACGACGTCATGCGCCAGCCCGAACCGGCCAGCAGTGCCCGCAGGTTCGGCTCCGCGCGGAGGTCGTCCGGGGTGAGCGTGCGGCCCTGACGCGCGGCGAGCGCCGCCCGGCCGATCGGATGGAACAAGGCCAGCACACCGCCGGGCCGCACCACCCGCGCGATCTCCCGCAGCGTCCCGGCCGGGTCCGGCAGATGCGCGACCAGCCCCGCCGCGAACACCGCGTCCAGCGAGGACGCCCGCAGCGGCAGCGCGGCGGCATCGGCCAGCAGCAGCGCCCCGTCCCGGTCCCGTCCGGCCCGCGCCGCCTCCCGCAGCATCGCCGCGGTCAGATCCACGCCCACCACCACACCCGACGGGCCCACCGCCGCGCGCAGCCAGGGGAGCGCCCGCCCCGTGCCGCAACCCGCGTCGAGCACCCGGCCGCCCTCCCGCAGACCGAGCCCGGCGACCGCCGCGGCATAGGCGGGGCCGTCGTCGGGGAAGCGCCGGTCCCAGTCCGCCGCCCGCGCGGTGAAGAACTCCTGGACGTGTGTGTGGTCGTCGCTCATGCTCCGCATGATCCCTCACCGGGACGAGCGACACGCAGTGCGCACGTTCGGGCGGGACGCGGTCGTTCCGGTGCACCGCAG
>KL568668.1:16033-19292 GCA_000715605.1 Streptomyces speibonae
CACGCAGTGCGCACGTTCGGGCGGGACGCGGTCGTTCCGGTGCACCGCAGCGTCAGATTACAACCGCTTTCGAAACGCGCCCCCTTCGCGCGCTTGCGCCCCCTAGCGTCCCGGGGCCATGGGACACCTGGACCACGCCACCCTGGGATGGCTCACGCCCGTGCTGTCGTACGTGATGGCCTGCACCGGCGCCGCACTCGGACTGCGCTGCACCGTCCGCGCGCTCGCCGCCACCGGCCGCGCACGCCGCAACTGGCTGCTCACCGCCGCCTCGGCGATCGGCACCGGCATCTGGACCATGCACTTCGTGGCGATGCTCGGATTCGGCGTCAGCGGCACCGGCATCCGCTACGACGTACCGCTCACGCTGGTCAGCCTGCTCGTCGCCATGGCCGTCGTCTGCGCCGGCGTGTTCGCCGTCGGCCGCAGCCGCGACCGCGTCCCGGCCCTGCTGCTCGGCGGGCTCACCACCGGCCTCGGCGTCGCGAGCATGCACTACCTGGGCATGGCGGCGGTGCGGCTGCACGGCGAGGTGAGCTACGACCCGGTGCTCGTCGGCCTGTCCGTCCTCATCGCCGTCGTCGCCGCCACCGCGGCCCTGTGGGCGGCGCTCAACATCCGCTCACCCCTCGCGGTCACCGTGGCCTCCCTGATCATGGGCGCGGCCGTCAGCAGCATGCACTACACGGGGATGCTCGCGGTGAGCGTGCGCGTCGCACCGTCCGCCGCGCCGCTGGACGGGGCCACGGCGATGCAGTTCATCTTCCCGCTCGCCGTCGGACTCGGCTCCTACCTCTTCATCACCTCGGCCTTCGTGGCGCTGTCGCCCTCGGGCGGGGAGCGCGAGGCCCCCGCCCCGGCCCGGCCGGTCGAGCACACCGCCCACTGACCCGCCCCGCGGCGCCGGCGCCCGGCCGGCCCGCCCCACGCAACCCTCCCGAGCGAGGAGTCCATGCGCACATCCCGGAGGACCCCGACAGCCCGCGCCGGGGCACCGTCACCGCCTCCCGCCCGCGGCCGGCGCGCCCACGCGGGACCACCGGCCGACGAAGGCCCGGACCTCCAAGACGGCCCGGCCGCGCCCGCCGGGCCCGCGCGACGGGGGCTCACGGGCCCCCGCACCGTACGCGCCAAGGTCATCTGCCTGCTGATGGTCCCGGTCGTCTCCCTGCTCGCCCTGTGGGCGTTCGCCACCGTGACCACCGCCCAGGACATCTCCCGGCTGCGCCAGGCCCAGCGCGTGGACGCCGCGGTCCGCGCCCCGGTCCTTGCCGCCGTCACCGCCCTTCAGGCGGAACGCGCCGCCGCCGTGCGCCGCGCCACGGACCCGTCGGAGGCGGGGACCGACGAACTGACGCGGCTCGCCCGCGGCACCGACCGGGCCGTCGCGAAACTGCGGCTCGGCGAGCACGGCACCGTCGCCGACGGCGAGGAACTGCCCCGCGCGGTGGCCGACCGGCTGGACGCCTTCATCGCCGCGACCGACCGCCTGCGCCCGCTGCGGACAGCGGTCCGGACGGGCCGCGCCGACTGGGAGGACACCTACGGCCGGTACACCGCGGCCATCACCGAAGGGTTCGGTGTCGGCGGCGCCCTCACCGGCATCCAGGACGCCGAACTCGGCGCCGACGCGCGCGTGCTGCTCGAGTTCGCCCGCGCACAGGAGGCACTGGCCCGGGAGGACACGCTGCTGACCAGTGCCCGGCTCGACGGCGGCCTCGACGGCGAGCGACTGCGCCTGTTCACCGGAGCCGTGGAACTGCGCCGCACCCTCACCGGTTCCGCCGTCCCCGACCTGCGCGGCCCCGCACGCGCCGCATGGAACGACCTCGCCGCCGGCCCGGACCACGCGAGCCTGCACACCGCCGAGGACAAGGTGCTCGCCGCCGCCCCCGGCAGCCGTGCCGTCCAGGCCGCCCCGCGCGAGACGTGGAACGCGGCGCACACCCACGTGCGGGACGCGATGCGCGCCATCGGCGCCGAAGCCGCGAACCGTGTCGCCGACCGGGCCGACCCGGTCACCCGCGGACTGCTCGGCCCGGCCGGCGCCGCGGTGCTCCTCGGGCTCGCCGCCGTCACCGCCTCGCTCGTCATCTCGGTGCGCATCGGACGGGGCCTCGTCGTCGAGCTGACCGGCCTGCGCGACGAGGCGCTGGAGATCGCCCACCGCAAACTTCCCGAGGCCATGCGGAAGCTGCGCTCGGGCGGAGAGATCGACATCGCCGCGGAAGCGCCGTTCGGGCCGCGGGCGCAGGACGAGACCGGCCAGGTCGCCGAGGCCCTCGGCACGGTGCACCGCGCCGCACTGCGGGCCGCCGTGGAGCGCGCGGAGCTGGCCGGCGGGATCTCCGGCGTCTTCGTCAATCTGGCCCGCCGCAGCCAGATCCTCGTCCACCGGCAACTCAGCCTGCTGGACAGCATGGAGCGCCGCTCCGACGACCCCGGCGAGCTGAGCGACCTCTTCCGCCTCGACCACCTCACCACACGGATGCGGCGCCACGCGGAGAGCCTGATCATCCTGTCCGGAGCGGCGCCCGGCCGCGCCTGGCGCATGCCCGTCCCGCTGACCGACGTCGTGCGCGCCGCCGTCTCCGAGGTCGAGGACTACGCCCGCGTGGAGGTGCGGCAGCTCTCCGAGACGTCCGTCGTGGGCACGGCGGTCGCCGACCTCACCCACCTCCTTGCCGAGATCATCGAGAACGCGGCCCAGTTCTCGCCGCCCCACACACGCGTCCGCGTCACCGGCGAACCCGTCGGAAACGGCTACGCCGTCGAGGTCGAGGACCGGGGGCTGGGCATGGGCCAGGAGACCCTCACCGAGGCCAACCGGCGCATCACCGAGTCCGAGGCGCTCGACCTGTTCGACAGCGACCGGCTCGGCCTGTTCGTGGTGAGCAGACTCGCCGCGCGGCACGCCATCAAGGTGCACCTGCGGACCTCCCCGTACGGCGGCACCACCGCGGTGGTGCTGCTGCCCACCGCGCTGCTCGACGACACGGGCCCGGCGGAACACGCCGCCGCCCCCCGGGAGGAGCCCCGCCGGGAACACGCCTCCGCCCGCGTGCCCGGCGCCGTCCCGGCACCGCACGACCGGCGCGCCCTGGTCGCTCCGGTCGCCGCCCCGGCCGACGGCGCTCCAGCCGGGCCGGGCACCGGCACGGCCGGGGCGGAGCGGACCGACGGCGCGAACGGCGGCGACCTCGCGGGGGCGGACGGTGGCAGGGTCCGGGCGGTGTGGGCCGGTGGCGCGGATGGGGGC
>KL568669.1:0-1845 GCA_000715605.1 Streptomyces speibonae
CACCACCCACCCACCCGTGGGCGCCGTCAGTGGTCAGGGGTGCCGAAGAGGTCGTTCTGGGCGCGGTCGCGGGCCGTGAGGAGGGCTCCGCGGAGGACCGCGGCGCCGCCCAGGGCACTGGGGTGGACCTCCGTCGGCAGGGGTGAGAGGCCGGCCAGCCGGTCCCGTACCCGCGCGGCCAGCGCCTCCCCGCCGGCCTGTCCGACCTCACCGCCCAGGACCACGTGCCCGGGGTCCAGCAGCGCCACGACCGACGCGACGCCCACCGCGACCCGGTCGGCCAGGGTGTCGAGGAAGCGCGCGCCGGCGGAATCACGCCCGGCCGACGCCGCCGTCCGCACCGCCCCCGCCGCCACCGGTTCGACCCCGGGCTCCGCGTCGATGCCGTACTCCGCCGCCAGTTCCGCGACCGCCGCCGCGCCCACCAGGGAGTGGAAGCCGCCCGCGCAGTCGGTTGCCGAGGGCAGGTCCCTGGTGCCCGGCACGGGAAGGAAGCCGATCTCACCCGTACCGCCGGAGGCCCCCCGCCGCAGGGCGCCGTCGAGAACGACGGCCGCACCCGTCCCGTGCCCCAGCCACAGCAGCACGAACGTGTCCCGGTCGCGCGCGGCCCCGTCGCGCTGCTCGGCCAGCGCGGCGAGGTTCGTCTCGTTCTCCACGCTGACGCGGGCCTCGGGCAGCCGTTCCTGAAGCGCGGCGACCAGGCGCCGGTGCCACTCGGGCAGCTGGGTGGAGTCGCGCAGTTCGCCGCTCGCGGGGTCGATCAGCCCCGGCGCCCCGATCCCCACGGTGTGCAGCCGGTCGGCGCCCGCCTCCTTCGCCGTCCGCTCGACCAGCGCCACCGCCTGCTCCACGGCCGGCCCGGTCCCCGCGTCCCCGGTGATGGGCAGGGACGCCTCGGCGACTACCTCGCCGACGAGGTCGGACACGATCACGGCCACGCCCTCGGTGCGGACGTCCAGCGCGGCGAGGTGCGCACGGCCCGCCACGATGCCGTACAGCTTGGCGTTGGGCCCGCGGCGCTGCTCCCCCGCCTCTCCGACGACCGCGATGAGCCCGGCCGCGGTGAGCCGTTCGACGAGGTCGGCGACGGTGGGCCGGGACAGACCGGTCAGCTGCTTCAACTGCCCCGCGGTCAGCGGGCCTTCCTGCTGGAGCAGGCGCAGCGCGAGCCGGTCGTTGATGGCTCTGGCGGTGCTCGGGGATGCGGCCATGCCGGGATCCTTCCAGATCGGCGGGACCGGTCGTGACGCGGACCCCTTATCTTTCAGGCAGGGTTCCTGATAGTTTACGGCGCCGGACGGGAACGGGCCAACGGGAGGGGCGGATCGATGGGGCCAGTGGTGCACACACAGCGCGAGGTGAGGCGGGCCCGGTACGCCGTGGCCGCGGTGTTCGCCGTGCACGGCGCCGTCACCGGCTCGTTCGCCACCCGGGTCCCCTGGATCCAGGACCACGCCGGGGTGAGCGCGGGCCAGCTGGGCCTCGCCCTCGCCTTCCCGGCGCTCGGCGCGTCCGTCGCGATGCCGCTGGCGGGGAGCATCAGCCACCGCTTCGGCACCCGCACCGCGCTGCGCGGCCTGACCGCGTTGTGGACGCTCGCGCTGATCCTGCCGTCGGCCGCGCCCGGCATGCTGACCCTCTGTCTGGCCCTGTTCGTCTACGGCGCGACGGCGGGCATGTCGGACGTGGCGATGAACGCGCTGGGCGTGGAGGTGGAGAACCGTCTCAACAAGTCGATCATGTCGGGGCTGCACGGCATGTGGAGCGCCGGCGCGCTGACCGGCTCGGCGGCCGGCACGCTCGCCGCCCACCTGGGCGCCGACGCCCGGCTGCACCACGCGC
>KL568669.1:2035-4229 GCA_000715605.1 Streptomyces speibonae
CCGCCGTACTGACGGCATCGGGCGTCATCGCCTGTGCCTGGGTGCTCGATCTGCAGCCGGCCGAGGACGAGGAGCCGCCGCCGAGGTTCGCCCTGCCACCCCGTTCCGCCCTGCTCATCGGCGCGATCGGGTTCTGCGCGGTGTTCGCCGAGGGCGCGAGCCTGGACTGGTCGGCGGTCTATCTGCGCGACCAGCTGGAGACCTCGGCCGGTCTGGCGGCGGCCTGCACGACGGGCTTCACGCTCACCATGGCCATCGCCCGGATCGCCGGCGACCGTGTGGTGGACCGCTACGGCGCCGTGCGCACGGTCCGCGCGAGCGGTGTGGTCGCGGTGCTCGGCGGACTGCTGATCGTGTTCGCCGAGCACCCCGCGGCGGCGATGGGCGGGTTCGCGCTGATGGGGCTGGGCATCGCCGTGGTCGTCCCGCTGTGCTTCGCCGCCGCCGGCCGCAGCGGCGCCAACCCGAGCCTGGCCATCGCGGGCGTCGCGACCATCACCTACACCTCGGGACTGATCGCGCCCAGCGCGATCGGACTGCTGGCGCAGGCGACCAGTCTGATGGTGTCGTTCGTGCTGGTGACCGTGTTGTCCTGCGGCATCGCGGGCCTGGCGGGCGTGCTGCGCGCCGGGGACCGTACGAAGGTCACGCGTCCGGACGCAGCAGTAGTGCCCGAGCCGCGTCCCTGAACGGCTCGCTCCAGGGCGCCGGGCGCAGCGTCCCGGCGTCCAGTCGCACCAGTACCCGGCTGCCCCGGGCGTAGGTCACCGCCCCGTCCGCCGAGCAGAAACGGAAGCCGTAGGTGAGTCCGGTGGTGCCCAGCCGGTCGAGCCAGAGGTGAACGGCGTAGGTGCCGGGCCGGGTCACCGGGGCCTCGTAGGTGAGGCACAGCTCCTTGACCGCGTTGCAGGCGTCACCGGCCGCGGCCCAGTCACCCTCGAAGCGGACGCCGTTGTCGTGCCACAGCTCGGTCCAGGCGCGCTCCACCAGCAGGGGGTAGCGGGCGTTGTGCAGCAGTCCCAGCGCGTCGAGGTCGTCGAAGTGGACGGTCACGGGGATCAGCCGCCCGTGGTGCAGGGCGGGGGCGGGCGGTGCTTCGACGGTCACGGGCGGGACTCCAAGGACGTACGGACTGAGTGCCACCTACAACGAAAGACGGCACCGCCCATCCTAAGCAACCGCTCAGCCAGCCCCGCTCACCCGCTCGTCCGTACGAAGCACTCCTGCTCGGGCCGCACAATGGTCCGGACACGCTGCACCACGACGAAAGCGACAGCCCATGGATCTCGGCGTCCGCTGGACACTGCACGGCGACGGACGCACCCCGGCCCCCGGCGCGGTGGTCCGCCCCGACGAACGGCTCTCCTGGCCCCGCACGGCGGGCCTCGGTGCCCAGCACGTCGTGGCGATGTTCGGGGCGTCGTTCGTCGCCCCGGTGCTCATGGGCCTGGACCCCAACCTCGCGATCATGATGTCGGGCGTCGCGACCGTCGTCTTCCTGCTGGCCACCCGCGGCCGGGTGCCCAGCTACCTGGGCTGCTCGCTGTCCTTCGTCGGCGTCGCCGCCGTGATCCGGGCGCAGGGCGGGTCCAGCGCCACCGTCACCGGCGCGGTGTTCGTGGTCGGGGCCGCGCTGTTCCTGGTGGGTCTGGCGGTGCGGCGGTTCGGCGCGCGGATCATCCACGCCACGATGCCGCCGGTCGTCACCGGTGCGGTGGTCATGCTGATCGGCTTCAACCTGGCACCGGTGACCGCCGCCACCTACTGGCCGCAGGACCAGTGGACGGCCCTGTTCGTGATGCTGTTCACCGGTCTGGCCGTGGTCTGTCTGCGCGGCTTCTGGTCCCGGATCGCGATCTTCCTCGGCCTGGTCTTCGGATACGCCCTGTCCTGGGCGCTGGACCGGATCTTCGGGCGGATCCACGCGGCGGACGCGAGCGGCGAGGTCACCGACCACTGGCGCCTGGACCTGTCCGGGGTGGGCCGGGCCGACTGGATCGGCCTGCCGGACCTGCACGGCCCGTCCTTCGAGTGGTCGGCGATCCTGGTCGCCCTGCCGGTGGTCATCGCGCTGATCGCCGAGAACGCGGGACACGTCAAGGCGGTCGGCGAGATGACCGGCGACAACCTCGACGACAAGCTCGGCACGGCCATCTCCGCCGACGGTGTCGGCTCCATGCTGTCGACCGCCGTC
>KL568669.1:4418-5095 GCA_000715605.1 Streptomyces speibonae
CCGCCGAACACCACCTACTCGGAGAACATCGGCGTGATGGCCGCGACCCGCGTGTACTCCACCGCCGCGTACTGGGCCGCCGCCGGGTTCGCGCTGCTGTTCGGTCTGTGCCCGAAGTTCGGCGCGGTCGTGGCGGCCATCCCGGGCGGGGTGCTGGGCGGCATCACCGTGATCCTGTACGGCATGATCGGCCTGCTGGGCGCCCAGATCTGGATCAACGCCAAGGTGGACCTGCGCAATCCGCTGAACCTGGTACCGGCCGCGGCGGGCATCATCATCGGCGTCGGCAACGTCTCGATGGAGTTCACCGACACGTTCTCGCTCAGCGGTATCGCGCTCGGCACGGTGGTGGTCATCACCGGCTACCACGCGCTGCGCGCCTTCGCCCCCGCCCATCTCAAGACGCAGCAGCCGCTGCTCGACGAGGGCACCTCCACCTACGACACGAACGGCACCGAAGGCACTCAGCGCGCCAAGTCGTAGGCGTACGACGGGGTGAAGGTGCCCGGCGCTCCCGCGCAGCCGTCCGACTCGCCGGGGAGCTTCACCCACAGGTAACCGTGGATACGGGCCTCGCCGGTGCTCAGCGTCGGGGTCCGGCCGAGCTTGCGGCCCGCCGGGTCGCACCACTGGCCGTCCGCCGGCGCGCCGTTGCCGTTGCGGCTGGTGTCGATCAC
>KL568669.1:5311-9021 GCA_000715605.1 Streptomyces speibonae
CCGTTGCCGTTGCGGCTGGTGTCGATCACCGCGCCGAGACCCGACGGTCCGCCGAGGGCGTCGAGCACGGCACGGTCGTAGGCGATCTCGTCGGCCGTGCCGTGGAAGTTGGAGACGTTGCTGAAGATGCCGTCGGAGGAGGCGGCCGAGGCGGCGCCGGCCTGCCGCAGCCGGTCCGCCTGTTTCCCGGGCGCGTTCCAGCCGGAGTGCCCGGCGTCGAAGTAGACCCGGGCTCGGGGGTTGGCCTGCTTCAGCACCCGTCCGGCGCGGGCCAGCGAGGCGAAGCGGTCGGCGCGCCGGCCGGCGGAGAGGCACTCGGCCTGGGCGATCGAGTCGGGCTCCAGGATCACGATGACGTCGCCGTGGCCGAGCCCGGCGGCGAAGCGGTCGATCCAGGCGTCGTAGGCGGCCAGGTCGGGTGCTCCGCCCTGGGAGTGCCCGCCGCAGTCGCGGTCGGGGACGGCGTACGGCACGAGGACCGGCGTCCGGCCCTGGGCGGCGGCGCCGGACGTCACGGCGCGCACCCGGGCGGTGATCGTGGCCGGCGTGTAGTCGGCGAACCAGACGGCCGCAGGCTGGGCGGCGATGCGCGACTCTATGACCGCGCGGCGCGGATCGTCGCGGTGGGCCCGCACCCACTCCAGGACCCGGCTCTCGGGGTGGCGGTACAGACGGGTGGACACGGGCGTGGTCTGCCGCTTCTGCTCGGTGCGGGACGGGGACGGCGTGGGACTCGCCTTCTTCTTCGCACTGGCCCTGGGCGACGGGGACGCCGTCGCCGACGGGGAGGGCGACGGCACGGCGGGCAGCGGTTCGAGGCGCGGCGACGAGGAGACCTCGGGGCGGGCCCGGTCCGGGCCGCGTCCCTCGCCGGCCGCCGACAGCATCCCTGCGGCCGTGCCGACGGCGACCACGACGGACGCCGCCGCGACCATCGCGCCGCGGCGGGCGGCACGGCGCCGCTCCGCCCTTCGCGTGGACAGGCGCTGGGCACGCGAGCCTGGCACTGTACTGCTCCCCCTCCCCCACGGCGGGTGCGTTCCCCCGTTCCGGGGAAGCGTCGGGCCCGCCGCCACTCGAACCACCCTAAAGGTGCCACTCTGCGCTCATGGCGCAAGGCGAACAAGTCCTGACTCCCGTGGACGGGGTCGTCTCCCGTCTGCGCGCCCTCGACGCGGCCCTGCCGGCGCGGGACGGGGTCGCGGTCTTCAACCGCGTCTACCTCGCCGTGACGGAGGCCGTGGACCGGCGCATCGACGCCGGGCGGTTCCCGGACGCGCGGGCGGCGATCACGCTGGATGTGCGGTTCGCGGAGCGCTATCTGGCGGCGGTCGACGCGGTGGCCGGGGGACGGCGGCCACCGGCCTGCTGGCGTCCGCTGTTCGCCTTCCGGCACCATCCCGGTGTACGTCCCCTGCAGTTCGCGCTCGCGGGCATCAACGCGCACATCGGCCACGATCTGGCGCTGGCCGTCGTGGACACCTGTCGTACGCTGACCTGCGCACCCGCCGACCTCGAAGACGAGTTCGACCAGGTGGGCGACCTCCTGGTCACCCTGGAGGAACGCATCCGCGAGGACCTGACACCGGGCCCCGATCTGCTGCGGATCGCCGACCCGCTGACCCATCTGCTCGGCGCGTGGAGCCTGGAGCGCGCCCGGGACGCCGCGTGGACAGCGGCGCGCGCCCTGTGGGCGCTGCGCGGACTGCCGGACGTCGCCGAGGAGATGACCGAACGCCTGGACGCCGCGGTGGGCCTCGCCGGGCGCATGCTGCTCACCCCGCTGCCCGACTGATCGGCGAACTCCCCGGCCCCCGCTGTAGGTTCGAGTCGATCCGACCCTCTGACGAAGGAGCACGGAACATGGCGACTCGGCTCGGTCTCGGCCTCCCCCAGAACCGGCGGTACGACCTCGGGCGGGACGTCCCCCTGGTGGCACGCGCCGCCGAGGAGACCGGCTACGACAGCCTGTGGGTCTACGAGCGGGCCCTGTTCCCGGAACCGGCCACCCAGGGTCTGTACGGCATCGAGGGGCTCCCCTGGCCCGACTCCTACCGGGGCGTGGCCGACCCGCTGGTCACCCTCACCCTCGCGGCGGCGGCCACCCGGCGCGTCGAACTGGGCACCAGCGTCCTGGTCGGCCCGCTGCATCTGCCGTTCCAGCTCGCCAAGACGCTGGCCTCGCTGGACGCGGCCAGCGGCGGCCGGGTGGTGGCCGGTTTCGGCACGGGCTGGTCCCTCGACGAGTACACGGCGTCGGGGGTGCGGCCGTTCGAGGAGCGGGGCAAGGCCCTGGACGAGCTGATCGGCGTGTGCCGCGCGGTCTGGGGCCCGGACCCGGTGTCGTACGAGGGCGACCTGACACGGATCGCCTCGGCCGTGGTGGGTCCGAAGCCCGCCCGGCCGATCCCGGTCCTGCTGGCCGCGGGCAGCGCCCGGGCCCGCCGGCGGGTCGTCGACCTCGCCGACGGCTGGATGCCCACCGGCATGGGCGTCGAGTCGCTGACCACGCAGTGGCGGCAGCTCCAGGAACTGGCCGCGGAACGCGGACGCACCGAGCCGCTGCGCACGGTGCTCCGGGTGAACACGGTCCACTCGACCGCAAGCCGGCCGGAAGCGGACCGCCGCCCCTTCCATGGCAGCGTGGACCAGATCGTCGAGGACATGGTCGCGCACGCCGCGATCGGGCTCGACGAGATGCTGATCGACCTGCAGACCTCCACGCGTGACGCCGAGGAGCTCAGGGACGTCGCCGCCGAGGTGTACGAGAAGGCACGGGCCGCCGGCGTCTGAGCCGGGTCAGTCCTCCGGAAGCTCGACCGGGGCGATCTCGTCGTAGAGGTCGCCCGGACCCGGGTTGGACGGGTCGGTCCCGCCGCCCAAGTGGTGCATCACGCCCCAGACCGCGTTCAGCGCGGTCTGGACGGCACCCTCGGCCCAGCCGGCCGTCCAGGAGATGTCATCACCGGCGAGGAAGATGCCCCGCTTGTCCTCCGGGAGCGACTCCTGCATGAAGTGGGTGAACAGGCGGCGCTGATACCGGTAGTGGCCGGGCAGGTTGGCCTTGAACGCGCCCATGAAGTAGGGCTCGTTCTCCCAGGAGACGGTCACCGGGTTGCCGATGATGTGCTTCCTGATGTCGACCTTGGGGTAGATCTCACCGAGCGACTTCAGCATGACCTCCATCCGCTCGTTCGCGGACAGCGGCAGCCACTTCAGACTGTCGTCGCACCAGGTGTACGACAGACAGATCACGGCCGGCTTGTCAGGACCGTCGTCCAGCAGATACGTCCCGCGGGTCATCCGGTCGGTGAGCGTCATCGACATGACGTCCCGCCCGGTCGGGTTTCCCCTGTCGTCGACGGCCTTGTCCAGCCAGAACGGCCGGTCCACGGGCACGAAGAGCTTGGAGCTCTCCATGTAGTGGGTCCGCTCGATGGCGGTCCAGTGGTCGATCGGGAAGAGCGAGTCGTCGCAGGCGATCTTGGAGAGCAGCATCCAGGACTGGGCGGTGAAGATCGCCGCCCGGTACGTACGGATGTCGCCGTCGGCGTCCGTCACCGTGATGCGGTTGCCCGCGGTGCGGGTCAGCCGGGTCACGGCCGGGCGGGGCTCGCCGTCCACGTGGAGGGACTTCAGCGAGGTGCCGTACGGCCAGTGGACGATCTTCTCCGGCTCCCGCTCCCACAGCCGCAGGGGCAGCTGCTGGG
>KL568669.1:9236-10622 GCA_000715605.1 Streptomyces speibonae
GCCGCCGACGATGCCGCGGTGGTGGTCGTCGGCCTCGGTGTAGACGACCCGGAGGATCTCCAGAATGCTGTTGGGGAAGTCGGTGTCCCATCCACCGGTGCCGAAGCCGACCTGCCCGAAGATCTCCCGGTGCCGGAAGGACTTGAACGCCTCCGACTCACAGAGGAAGCCGTAGAAGGTCTGGTTGTCGAGCTTCTCGACCAGCTTCGCCCAGATCTCCCGGATCCGCGGCACGTCCCGCTCCCGCAGGGCCCGGTTCATGTCGGAGAAGTCCGCCCCCTCCTCCAGGCACCGGGCCCAGGCGTCGGCGACGTCCCGGTAGACCTGCGGCAGATCGTCGAGGGTCTCGGCGTAGTGCGACTCCCCCTTGAGGTCCACCACGGTGGACGGCGTCACCTCGGCGAGAGGGTTGGGAAAGGCCCGGGTCTCCAGCCCCACCAGATCGATGTAGTGCTGGAGAGCGGTGGAGGACGGCGGAAACCGCATCGCCCCCATCTCGGCGGTCAGCGAGGGATCACACCCCTCGAACCCCACGGTCCGCAGCCGCCCGCCGATCCGGTCGGCCTCGTAGACCACGGGCCTGAGCCCCATCTTCATCAGCTCGTACGCGGCGACGACGCCGGACAGACCGCCCCCGATGACGGCCACCTCGGTGCCGTGCTCGGTCGCGGGCACCTGCCCGAGACCGGCGGGGTGGGCGAGGAAGTCGTCGTACGCGTACGGGAAGTCCGGGCCGAACATGGTGATCGGCGGCTGCTGCTCATCGGCGTGCTGGACGGCGTTGGGCACCGTGGACGTCATGGGGTACGGACTCCTTGCGGGGGTGGTACGAGGGAGGTTCAGACGAGAGACCGGTAGAGACCGGGACGGCGGTCCCGCAGATACGGGTTGTCCTCACGGGAGGCGGCAAGAACAACGGGATCGACATCGGCAACCACGAGCTCCTCCCCCCGCCCACCCCGGGCACGGGCGACTCCGTCGGGAGCGGCAAGCGTGGACAGCCCGACGAACTCGAACGCGCCCTCCTGGCCGACCCGGTTGACGTACGCGATGTACATCTGGTTCTCGAACGCCCGCACCGGCACGACGGCTTCGGCGACGAACTGGAACGGGTGGAGCAGCGCAGTGGGAACCAGCAGCAGGTCGGTCCCGGCGAGCGCGTGGGCGCGCACGTTCTCCGGGAACTCCACGTCGTAGCAGATCATCAGGCCGACGGTGAGGCCGTCGAGCTCGGCCTGGACCACCGTCCGCTCGCCCGGGGTGAAGTGGTCCCGCTCGAAGCAGCCGTACAAGTGGGTCTTGCGGTGGTTCGCGAGGCGGGTGCCGTCGGCGGAGACGAGCTGGACGGAGTTGTACACCGTGTCGCCGTCGCGCTCCGGGTAGCCG
>KL568669.1:10899-11316 GCA_000715605.1 Streptomyces speibonae
CCGGCCCAGGTCGTCGCCGATCGCGTATCCGGTCAGGAACAGCTCCGAGGTGACGAGCAGCGCGGCGCCTGCGGCTGCGGCGCGGGCGGCCGCGTCGTCGAGGATCTTGAGGTTCTCGACGACGGAGCCGGGGCGGCCGGAGCTCTGGAGCAGGGCGGTGCGCATGCGTGATCCTCACCGGTACGCGGGGGTTTGCGGGGGCGAGATAGACGGTACGGGCGGGCGGCTCGGGGGGACAAGAAGGAGCCGTTGCGTGCGGGTGAGGGGTTTGTTGCGTGGGTTGGCGGGCGGGCGGTGATTCATTGCACGGGGTGCGTTGTGCGTGCCTCGGGGTGGGGTGCGGCGCGTGAACGCCGGCCCGCGTGAGGGTGGGCCGGGGGGGTGTTGCACAGCCGGCGTTTCTGCAGGTGCCCTGCG
>KL568670.1:0-1154 GCA_000715605.1 Streptomyces speibonae
CTAGAGGGAGCGCCAACCTGATGCCCGCCGCGGGCCGCGCAACCGGCCCGCGGCGGGAGCCGGCGGGGGAGGGGTCCCGCGTCCGCGCGGGCAGGAGTGACAATCGTCGGGTGAGCGCAGCAGAGAACGACACGCACGGCACCCCCGGGACCCCCGCGGGCCCCCGGCCCGAGCCCATCCGGTTCTTCGGCACGACCTGGGTCGATCACTCCGGCGGCTACGCCGCCCGCCGCATCGGCGTCGCCGTCGGCTCCCTCGCGGCCGCGGCCGCCGCCTGCTTCGTGCTGCGCATCGCCTACGACGGGCTCCGGATCGCCGACGTCGGCAGCTTCGTCTCGCTGCTCATGGTCGTGATGTTCGCGATCTGCAGCTCGCTCGCCTTCCGCCACACCTGGTCGGGCTTCAGCACCCGCCCCGACCCCGAGCGCCAGGCGTCCCTGCGCGGCCTGCTGTCCATCGGCTTCATCGGCTCGCTCCTCGCCTACTTCGTCCGCTCGCTCGTCGAGGCGCCGGGCGAGAAGCTGCACCGCGCGGAGTACGCCACGGCCCGCGAGGAGTACGACAAGCGCGTCACCCGCCGCTCGGGGAACCCGTCGAAGAAGCGCCGCCGCCGCTCCTGACCGCGCATCGGAGAAACCCCTCCGGCCCGCGCCCTGCCACGGCCACCATGGCCGTATGACGACATCGAGCTCCGGCCAGGCCGCCCACACCGTCCGAGCCCATTCCTTCAACGGAGCCGCAGCCCAGTACGCGGCCAACCGCCCCTCCTACCCGGACGCGCTCTTCGACACCATCGAGGAGCTGGCCGGACGCCCCCTGGCCGGCTCCCGCGTGGTGGACGTCGGCGCCGGTACGGGCATGGCGACCGCCCGTCTGCACGCGCGCGGCGCCGATGTGCTCGCCGTCGAGCCCGGCGACGGCATGGCGGCCGAGTTCCGCCGTGCCCTGCCCGATGTGCCGGTCGTCCGGGGCAACGGCAATGCCCTCCCTCTCGCCGATCACTGCGCCGACGTCCTCACCTACGCCCAGGCCTGGCACTGGACCGACCCCGCCCGCGCCGTCCCGGAGGCGCTGCGCGTCCTGCGCCCCGGCGGCGCACTCGCCCTGTGGTGGAACACCGCCGCGCTCGACGTGCCGTGGATCGTCGAGGCGGG
>KL568670.1:1354-3353 GCA_000715605.1 Streptomyces speibonae
ACATCAACCGCCACTTCGGCCGTGAACTCACCGCCGAGCAGCGCACCGTCGGCGCCCGCGCCGCCGACCCCACCGGCCGCCTCGGCCTGCTCCGCCGCGACATCCGCTGGAGCCGTCGCGTGCCCGTCGACACCCACCTGGCCAACCTCGGCACCCACTCGGTCTTCCTGACCCAGGACGCCGACCGCACCGCGGCCTACCTCGCCGAGGAGCGACGACACGTCCTGCGGACCTTTCCGGACGGGATCGTCGAGGAGACCTACGACGCCGTCCTCCTCCTCGCGACCACGCCCACGACACCGACGGCTTGACGCCTCCCGGGGCGCGGAGGATTATTCATCGCATGATGAATTACTCCTCCCGCCCACCGGAGGAACCGGCCGTCCACGCCCAGGACCTCACCGTCGTCCGAGGCCCCCGCACCGTCCTGCGCAGCCTCGACTTCACCGTCCCGCGCGGTCGGATCACGGGCCTCCTCGGCCCCTCCGGCTGCGGCAAATCGACCCTGATGCGGGCCGTCGTCGGCACCCAGGCCAAGGTCACCGGCACCCTCGAGGTCCTCGGCAGCCCCGCGGGACACCCCACCCTGCGCACCCGCATCGGCTACGTCACCCAGGCCCCCTCCGTCTACGACGACCTCACCGTCCGCCAGAACCTCCACTACTTCGCCGCGATCCTCGACCCCGGCCGGGCGGCCGCCGACCGCCGCCACGAGAACGTCACCCGGGCCATCGCCGACGTCGACCTCACCACCCACGCCGACGCCCTCGCCGGCACCCTCTCCGGCGGGCAGCGCAGCCGCGTCTCCCTCGCCGTGGCCCTCCTCGGCACCCCGGAACTGCTCGTCCTCGACGAACCCACCGTCGGCCTCGACCCCGTCCTGCGCCGCGACCTCTGGCAGCTCTTCCACACCATCGCCGCCGAACGCGGCGCGACCCTGCTGGTCTCCTCCCACGTCATGGACGAGGCCGAACGCTGCCACCGCCTCCTGCTCATGCGCGCCGGGGAGATCCTCGCCGACGGCACCCCCGACGCCCTGCGCACCCGCACCGGCACCGGCACCGTCGAGGACGCCTTCCTCCACCTGGTCGACGAGGCGACCGCGGCAGGCCGCACACAGGAGACGGCAAAGGAGACCACCCGATGAGCACCACCCACCCGACGACGGCCGCCCCCACCGCCACGGCCGCACCCGCCCCGCCCCGCGCCCTGAACCTCTCCCGCACCACCGCCACCGCCGCCCGGGTCCTGCGCCAGCTCCGCCACGATCCGCGCACGATCGCCCTGATGGTCCTCATCCCCTGCGTGATGCTCTTGTTGCTCCGCTACGTCTTCGACGGCAGCGCACGCGTCTTCGACACCATCGGGGCCTCCCTCCTCGGGATCTTCCCGCTCATCACGATGTTCCTGGTCACCTCGATCGCCACCCTGCGCGAACGCACCTCCGGCACCCTGGAACGCCTCCTGGCCATGCCCCTCGGCAAGGGCGACCTCATCGCCGGCTACGCCCTCGCCTTCGGCGCCCTGGCGATCGTCCAGTCCGTCCTCGCCACCGGCCTCGCCGTCTGGTTCCTCGGCCTCGACGTCACCGGCAGCCCCTGGCTGCTCCTCCTGGTGGCCCTGCTCGACGCCCTCCTCGGCACCGCACTCGGCCTCTTCGTCTCGGCCTTCGCCGCCTCCGAATTCCAGGCGGTGCAGTTCATGCCGGCGGTGATCTTCCCCCAGCTCCTCCTCTGCGGCCTCTTCACCCCCCGCCCGAACATGCACCCCGTCCTGGAGGCCATCTCCGACGCGCTGCCCATGTCCTACGCCGTCGACGGCATGAACGAGGTCCTCCGGCACACCGACATGACGGCGGCCTTCGTCCGCGACGTCCTGATCGTCGCCGGCTGCGCCCTGCTGGTCCTCACCCTGGGCGCCGCCACCCTGAAACGCCGGACCCCGTAGGCGTCCCGCCCACCGGACGCCCACACCCGCCACACCTCCGGGATGCGAGGAT
>KL568670.1:3545-7252 GCA_000715605.1 Streptomyces speibonae
GTCCCGCCCACCGGACGCCCACACCCGCCACACCTCCGGGATGCGAGGATGACGAGGGACAAACCACCCCCGGAGGGCACCAACAGCCATGACCCAGAAAGTCGCAGTCCTCGGCACCGGCAAGATCGGCGAAGCCCTGCTCAGCGGAATGATCCGCGCCGGCTGGGCCCCCGCCGACCTCCTGGTCACCGCCCGCCGCCAGGAACGGGCCGACGAACTCCGCGCCCGCCACGGAGTCACCCCGGTCTCCAACCCGGAAGCCGCCAAGATTGCCGACACCCTGATCCTCACGGTCAAACCCCAGGACATGGGCACCCTCCTCGACGAACTCGCCCCGCACGTCCCCGCCGACCGCCTCGTCATCAGCGGCGCCGCGGGCATCCCCACCTCCTTCTTCGAGGAGCGCCTCACCACCGGCACCCCGGTCGTCCGCGTCATGACCAACACCCCCGCCCTCGTCGACGAGGCCATGTCGGTCATCTCCGCCGGCAGCCACGCCACCGCCGAGCACCTGGCCCACGCCGAGGAGATCTTCGGCGCCGTCGGCAAAACCCTCCGCGTCCCCGAGTCCCAGCAGGACGCCTGCACCGCCCTCTCCGGCTCCGGCCCGGCGTACTTCTTCTACCTGGTCGAAGCCATGACCGACGCCGGCATCCTGCTCGGCCTGCCCCGCGACAAGGCCCACGACCTCATCGTCCAGTCCGCGATCGGCGCCGCGACGATGCTCCGCGACAGCGGCGAACACCCCGTCAAGCTCCGCGAGAACGTGACCTCCCCCGCCGGGACCACCATCAACGCCATCCGCGAACTCGAGAACCACGGCGTACGAGCCGCCCTCATCGCCGCCCTCGAAGCCGCCCGCGACCGCAGCCGCGAACTCGCCGGCGGCACCAAGGACTGACGCACCTCACCACCCCTGCACGGAGAGGGTCACCCCGCGGCCTCCACGACCTCCCCGGTCGTCACCACACGGGCGAAACCACCCCCGTGCAGGGACACCGCCGTCGCCCGCGCCAGCTCCTCCGCCTCGCGCCGCCAGCCGAACGGCCCCTCCAGACCGAACGTGTACGTCGCGTCGTACACGAACAGCACCTCGTACCCCAGGTTCCCGCCCACCCGGGCCGTCGTTTCCACACACATGTTGGTCTGAATCCCGGCCACCGCGAACTGGGTGATGCCCGCGTCCTTCAACCAGGCATCGAGATCCGGCGAACCGTGGAACGCCGAGTTCACGCTCTTCGTCACCAGCAGCTCGGACCCCGCACCCCCTTTCCCCCGCCGCGCCTCCACATAGTCCTTGAAGGCATTGCCCGGCTGTCCCGGCCGCAACGGCGACCGCGGCCCCACCGAGTCGTGCCGCACGAACACCACCGGCCGGCCCGACGCCTGCCAGACGTCGATCAACGAGGCGATGTTCTCGTCGGCTCCGGGGTTGTTCCGCGTTCCCCAGAATCCGAGGTCCTCGAAGCCCTGCTGCACATCGACGACCACCAGCGCTGCGTTCTCCGCGATATCCATGACCCCGATCCTTGCCGCCCTCCGCCCCGCATCCCAGAGGTACGAAAGTCATCGATCGATGGTTTACTGCCGACCATGGCGAACACCCCCGCACCGGACCGCCCACGCGCCCCGTACCGCGTGGCCCTCGTCGCCTTCCCCGGCATCCGCGCCTTCGACGTCTCCGTCATCACCGAGGTCTGGGGCCCCGACCGCACCGACCGCGGCGCCCCCGCCTTCGACCTGCACCGCGTCGCCCCCGACACCACCCCCGTCCCCATGCGCGGCGGCCTCACCCTGCTCCCCGACCGCCCCCTCACCTGGCTCACCGACGCCGACCTCGTCGTCGTCCCGGGTCTCGACGACCATCTCACCCCCGCACCGCCTCCCGTACTCGACGCCCTCCGCCACGCCCACGCCCGCGGCACCCCCATCGCCGCCCTCTGCGGCGGCGCCTTCACCCTCGCCCAGGCCGGCCTCCTCGACGGCCGCCGCGCCATCACCCACTGGAACCTGATCGACCTCTTCCGAGCCCACCACCCCCACGTCACCGTCGTCCCCGACGCCCTGTTCATCGAGGACCACAACATCTGGACCGCGGCCGGCACCGCCGCCGGCATCGACCTGTGCCTCCACCTCATCCGCCTCGCCCACGGAGCCGAAGCCGCCGCCACCATCGCCCGCTCCATGGTCACGGCCCCCTTCCGCACCGGAACCCAGGCCCAGTTCATCGAGCACCCCACTCCCCGCACCGACCGCGACGCCGACACCCTCGCCGCCGTACGCGAGCACGCCCTGCGCCATCTCCACCAGCCGCTCACGGTCGCCGACCTGGCCGCCCGCGCCGGCATGTCACCACGCACCTTCGCCCGCCGCTTCACCGCGGCCACCGGCACCACGCCGCTGCGCTGGCTCCTCGACCAGCGCATCGCCGCAGCCCAGCGCCTCCTCGAACGCACCGACCTCCCCATGCCCGAGGTCGCCCGCCGGGCCGGCTTCGGCAGCGAGGTCACCATGCGTCAGCACTTCGCATCGCGCCTCGCCACCAGCCCCCGCGCCTACCGAGCCGCGTTCAGCACGGGCGCCCCGGTATCCGAGCCCGCCGGCAACAGGCCGATCGCCCGGTAAGCGGCATCCACGGTCGGCCGCGCCATACTCCGCGCACGCTCCGCACCATCCCGCAGCACCCCCTCCACATAGCCAGGATCCGCGCACAACTCCTTGTGCCTCTCCTGCACGGGCCGCAGAACCTCGACCACGGCCTCCGCCGTGTCCCTCTTCAAAGACCCGTACGACTCATATACACCGGCCAGCGCCTCCGGGTTCCCACCCGAGCACGCCGCGAGGATCTCCAGCAGATTCGCCGGCCCCGGCCGGGCCTCCCTGTCGTACACGACCTCGCGTCCGCTGTCGGTCACCGCCCGCATGACCTTCTTCCGTACCACGTCCGGCTCGTCCAGCAGATAGACGATCCCCGGCCCCGTGTCCTCGCTCTTGCCCATCTTCGCCAGCGGATCCTGCAGATTCATCACCCGCGTCGCCACCACCGGATGGGTGGCCCGCGGCACCACGAAGGCATGCCCGTACCGCTGGTTGAACCGCACGGCCAGATCCCGCGCCAGCTCCACATGCTGCGTCTGGTCGTCGCCGACCGGCACCTCATCGGCCCGGTACGCCAGGATGTCCGCCGCCATCAGCACCGGATACGTCAACAGCGACAGCCGCACGCTCCCGCCCCGCCGCCGCTCCCGGGCCGCCTTCTCCTTGTACTGGATCATCCGGCGCATCTCGCCGTCCGTGGCCACGCACTCCAGCAGATACGACAGCCGCGTGTGCTCGTCCACATGGCTCTGCACGAACACCGTGCACAGTTCCGGGTCGAGCCCGGACGCCAGCAGCAGCGTCGCCGCCTGCCGGCTCAGTCTGCGCACCCTCCCCGGATCGTGGTCCACGGTCAGCGCGTGCAGGTCGACCACGCAGAACAGCGCGTCCGACTGGTGCTGGTCCACCGCGGCCCACCGCCGCATGGCCCCCAGATAGTTCCCCAGCGTCAGATGTCCGGTCGGCTTGATCCCACTGAAGACCCGTGTCATCTCTTCTTCTCCCTGCTCCTGGCCAGGGCCGCCGTCCCCGGGTGAGGCCGCCCCTCGGAGTGCTGGAGGGAGAAACAAAACGGCCGCCGAGGCGGCGGCCGTCGAGTGCGTACGTAG
>KL568670.1:7509-7870 GCA_000715605.1 Streptomyces speibonae
GTATAAGAGACAGCCGTCAGGCGGCCCACCAGAACTGGCTGTACGTACGCGTCTTCATGGGGCCCACACTACGCCCTGGGGGTGGGGCCGGGCAGCGAGTTGACACGCCTTGGCGGGATCCGTAGTGTTCTCCGGGTTGCCCGACGTGAGCGCCGACTCCGGTCGGTCCCCGGGCGGCCATTCCGCGAGTACCACTACTGATCGACGTCAGCAGTCTGTCTGCCGACGTGTCCATTGGTATGTGTATTCGCGCAATGAGGAATCCGCACCCGAAAGGGCGCAGGACCCCGATTAGGTCGGGAGCCGGGAATCCGCTAAAGTCTCACTCGTCGGAACGGCTCAACGGCCGCGATGACAAACC
>KL568671.1:0-3537 GCA_000715605.1 Streptomyces speibonae
TGGCGCAGGGCAGGGAGTCGTCGCGCAGCGTCCGGGCCGCCGTCAGGACCACGTCCTGCCCGTCGTCCCGCGGCACTCCGGCCGCCGCCCGCTCGTGGAGGTCGGCGCCCTCCTCCAGCACCAGCCCGGCGTCGATGCCCGCCGGGACCTTGATGCAGGCGATCGCCCGCCAGGTGGTCACGGGGTCTCCCCAGGCCTCGACGCGGTAGGTCCACAGACCCGGTCCGTCCGCGACCACCTCCGCGCCCCACCGGTCCGTGCCGGGCGCCAGTTCCCGCATCGGGGTGAAGGGGCCCGGGCGTCCCTCGGGGTCCTTCAGCACCACATTGGCGGCCACCGCGTCGTGCCCTTCCCGGAACACCGTGGCCGTGACCTCGAACGCCTCCCCCACGACGGACTTGGCCGGCCGTCTGCCGCAGTCGACGGACGGCCGGACGTCCCGCACCGGGACACGACCGATGGTCCGGGTCGTCTTCATGGGTCTTCGCACCTCCGCCGTGCTCGGCGCCCGGGCGGACGCCCGGGCGGGGGGACAGACAGCGGCGGGAAGGTCAGGGCCTTCCCGCCGGGGAGCGCCGCTCGACGGCCGGCGGACCCCGCCTGACCGTGGCCGCCGGACGGGGCCTGTCGTTCTGCTCCTGCAGATAGGTGACGGCGGTGGTGCGCAGGTACCGTTCGGCGGCGTCCGCGGCCTCCCGCGCGCAGCGCTTCCCCATCAGCACGCAGAGGGTGTAGCCGGAGTCCTCGAAGGTGGCCCGCACCGTGTGGTCGGTGGGGGCCGCCAGCATCACGCGTTCCCAGGCCCGGTAGCGACGCAACTGCCGGGCAACTTCGGCTTTGGCGGGTAGCAGCATGCGCCGTTCACCTTTCCGGGGCTCGATGGAGGCGCGTTGTCCCGACGGTCGGGCAGGAGCGTGCGCACAGGTGCACGAACCCGTAACGGCGATCGAGGTCTTCACACATGGTGCACGGGTGATGACGCAACGTCTTGTTGGGTTTTCAACCAGCTCTGACGGTCACCGAAGTGGGTGCCGGCAGCCCGTCGGGCGCTCAGTTGTCGCCCCATACGCCTCAGGCGTGCGCTCGTGTTGCACGAATGGACCAACCCCCGCACTCTGAAGGTGACTCAGAAGCGATACCCGCTCACGTTCCGTGTTCGGGGGCTCGTCCCGAAGGGGCGAGAAGGAGCGCGAGCATTCGCGGTGAGGAGCCAACGACCATGAAGACCGCAGTGCCCTGCTACTACCACCTCGACGTGGAAGTCAGCCCGGAGAAAGTCGGACAGGTCAGCCGCATACTGGCCGCTCACCTCCGGTTCTGGGACCTGGAGAACCTGATGGAACCGGTCTGCGGCGGCGCCGAGATGCTGCTGCGCGCCATCGACGAGCACGCCACCGACAAGAACACGTCGATCGAGATGTGGTGGAACGGCCAGCACCTCATCACGGCCATCGGGGACCACGACCGCGCCCTGCGCCCTGACCAGGAGTTGCGCGGCTGCCTGGAGCACATCGCCGCGAGCAGCGACGGCTGGGGCTGCTGCGCCACCGAGTCCGGCAGCAAGGTCATCTGGTTCTCGCAGCGCGCCCGCGCCGGCGAACGCGTCCCGCTGGTGCCCACGGCGCCCGACCCCCGCGAGAGCGAGGGCCTGGACCTGCCCCGCGAGGTGAGCGTGGCGACGCTCACCGGCCGGGTGCGAACGCCGGGCGGCCTCCTGGAGGAGGTCCGGTGACCCGGCGACAGAGCCGGAAAGGGGCGCCCGCCTGGAGCGGGCGCCCCTACCCGCTGGGTGCGTCCTACGACGGGGAGGGCACCAACTTCGCGCTCTTCAGCGAGGTCGCCGAACGCGTGGACCTGGTCCTGGTCGACGACGACGGCCGGCACCGCACGGTACGGCTCACCGAGGTCGACGGCTTCGTCTGGCACGGCTACCTCCCGGGCGTCGGCCCCGGACAGCGCTACGGCTACCGGGTGCACGGCCCCTGGGCCCCGGCGGCCGGGCACCGCTGCAACCCGGCGAAACTCCTCCTCGACCCCTACGCCACCGCGGTGGACGGCCAGATCGACAACCACCCCTCGCTCTACGAGCGCAGCCCGCACGGCCCCGACCCGGCCGACAGCGCCGGCCACACCATGCTCGGCGTGGTGACCGACCCGGCGTTCGACTGGGGCGACGACACCCGGCCCTGCCGCCCTTACTCCGACACGGTGATCTACGAGGCCCACGTCAAGGGCATGACCCGCACCCACCCCGACGTCCCCGAGGAACTGCGGGGCACCTACGCGGGTCTCGCGCACCCGTCGGTGGTCGACCACCTCACCTCGCTCGGCGTCACCGCCGTGGAGCTGATGCCGGTGCACCAGTTCGTCCAGGACGGTGTGCTGCAGAGCCGCGGACTGGCCAACTACTGGGGCTACAACACCATCGGCTTCTTCGCCCCGCACAACGCCTACGCCGCCCACGGCACCCGCGGCGGGCAGGTCACCGAGTTCAAGAACATGGTGAAGACCCTGCACGCGGCCGGGCTCGAGGTGATCCTGGACGTCGTCTACAACCATACCGCCGAGGGCAACGAGAAGGGCCCCACGCTCTCCTTCCGGGGCATCGACAACTCCTCGTACTACCGCCTGGTGGACGGCGACTGGCGCCACTACTACGACACCACCGGCACCGGCAACAGCCTGCTGATGCGCCACCCGTACGTGCTCCAGCTGATCATGGACTCGCTCAGATACTGGGTCACCGAGATGCACGTCGACGGCTTCCGGTTCGACCTCGCGGCCACCCTGGCCCGGCAGTTCCACGAGGTGGACCGGCTCTCCGCGTTCTTCGACCTGATCCAGCAGGACCCGGTGATCAGCCGCGTCAAGCTGATCGCCGAACCGTGGGACGTCGGCGAGGGCGGCTACCAGGTCGGCAACTTCCCGCCGCTGTGGTCCGAGTGGAACGGCAAGTACCGGGACGCCGTACGGGACTTCTGGCGCGGGGAGGAGCACACGCTCGGCGAGTTCGCCTCCCGGCTGACCGGCTCCTCCGACCTCTACGCCCACAGCAGGCGCCGGCCCCGCGCCAGCGTCAACTTCGTCACCGCGCACGACGGCTTCACCCTGCGCGACCTCGTCTCGTACAACGACAAGCACAACGAGGCCAACGGCGAGGGCAACCGGGACGGCGAGAGCAGCAACCGGTCCTGGAACTGCGGCGTAGAGGGCGCCACCCGGGACCCGGCCGTGCGCGAACTGCGCGCCCGCCAGCAGCGCAACTTCCTCGCCACGCTGCTGCTCTCGCAGGGCATCCCGATGCTCTCCCACGGCGACGAGCTCGGCCGTACCCAGCGCGGCAACAACAACGCCTACTGCCAGGACAACGAGATCAGCTGGATCGACTGGCGGACGACCGGCGAGCAGCGCGGCCTGCTCGACTTCACCCGCAGGCTCATCTCCCTGCGGGTGGCCCACCCCGTGCTGCGCCGCCGCCGCTTCTTCCGGGGTGAGACCGTGCGCCACGCCGGCCAGCCGCTGCCCGACCTGGTGTGG
>KL568671.1:3753-4700 GCA_000715605.1 Streptomyces speibonae
GCTGCCCGACCTGGTGTGGCTGCTGCCCGACGCCCAGGAGATGACCGACGACGACTGGCGGCGCTCCGACGCCCACTCGGTCGGTGTGTTCCTCAACGGCGACGCCATCGCCGAACCCGGCCCGCGCGGCGGGCGGCTGGTCGACGACTCGTTCCTGCTGCTGCTCAACAGCCACTGGGAACCGGTCGACTTCCGGTTGCCGGACGCCTCCTACGGCGAGCGCTGGACGGCCCTGATCGACACCGCCGACCCGGAGGGCGACCCCGACGAGTCGGAACGCAAGGCCGGCACCACCCTCACCGTCGACGCCCGCAGCCTGGTCCTGCTCTCCCGCCCGTCCCGCACAACGGGGTGACGGGCGGTCCCCGGGGAGGTCAGCGCTCCCGGCGCGAGGTCACCGTGAACTGGGCCCCCTCGTTGTCGCGGAGCACGGCCTCCCCGGGCCCCTCGGACAGCACACTGCCGCCGTGCCGCTCGGCGGCGCGGGCGCAGGCCGCCACGTCCCGCACGGCGAAGTGGACCTGCCAGTGCGGCCGGATCGACGGATCGGGCGCCGAGCCCACCGCGCCCGACGAGATACGGGCCACCACCTCTCCCTCGCTGCGCAGCACCACTTCCTCGCCCTCGTAGTGGACCTCGCAGCAGCCGGGCTCACCGGACGCCCAGTCGAAGACCCCGCCGTAGAAGATCGCCGCGTCGAAGGCGTCCCGGGTGTGCAGCCGGATGAAGGCGAGCTGCGCGCGGCGCCAGGTGTGCCAGTCGGTGAACAGCTCGCCCTCCCAGATCCCGAACGTCGCCCCGTCCCGGTCGGCCAGCAGCGCCGCGCGCCCGGGCGGCAGGGAGATCGGGCCGACCGCCGTGGTGCCGCCGCGCTCCATCACCCGTGCCGC
The DNA here is from genome assembly GCA_000715605.1 of Streptomyces speibonae. Taxonomy (GTDB): domain Bacteria; phylum Actinomycetota; class Actinomycetes; order Streptomycetales; family Streptomycetaceae; genus Streptomyces; species Streptomyces speibonae. Next base: position 4,644 of record KL568671.1, read on the forward strand.
GGCCTCGTCCGCGCTGCGCACCGCGAAGTACGGCGTCTGTCTCTTATACACATCTCT
>KL568671.1:4939-6199 GCA_000715605.1 Streptomyces speibonae
GCCGGCCGTCGGCCAGGGCCATCCGGAACCGGTCGCCCAGGCGCGCCGGACGCCACTCCCAGCCCAGCACGGCCGAGTAGAACTCCTCGGTCGTCTTCATGTCGCGGCTGGTCAGACTCACCCAGCAGGGCGCACCGTACACGGAGTGCGTCGAGACGACGTCCGTCGCGCCGGCGGGGGAGGGCATGTCGTGGTTCATGGAAGTCGCGTCCTGATCTCGTCGGCCCGGCAGCCACCCGGATGGCACCAGTGTCCGCCGGGTACCGGCCCGGGCGCCTGCCGAGTACCCCGGCGGTGGCCCCGAAACGGTGGCTCCGGCCGCCCGCGGACCACCCCGGTGGCACAGGGCGGCCCGAGTGGGGACCATGGATGGATCCGACACTGGGTGAAGGCACTCAAGCACTATGCGAAGGCGCCACGAGAGCGGCACACCGGACTCGGAGGTGACCATGCCCACGGACGGGGGCGCGGACCGGATTCTCCAGCTGGAGCAGGAAGTGCAGCAGCTGAAGGAAGCGGTGGTCTCGCACGCGGTGGTGGACCAGGCGATCGGCATGATCGTCGCACTCGGGCGGGTCTCGCCCGACCAGGGCTGGGCGGTGCTCAAGGAGATCTCCCAGCGCACGAACATCAAGCTGCGCAACGTCGCGGACGTGATCCTCGTCTGGGGACGCACGGGAGTGCTGCCGACGGAGGTGCGCACGGTGCTCGAGGAGGTCCTGGACCGGCTCGGCCCGTCCCGGCCTCCGGGCGTGCGCCCCGAGCGCTGACGCTCCGCCCGGCGGCCTTCAGCAGGCCTCGGCCCGCAGTTCCTCGCGCAGTTGCGCGAAGCAGCTGCTGAGCAGCCGGGAGACGTGCATCTGCGAGATGCCCAGCTGCGCGGCGATCCCGCTCTGCGTCATGCCCTTGAAGAAGCGCAGATAGAGGATCAGCCGCTCGCGCTCCGGCAGCGCCTCCAGACAGGGCCGCACCGCCACCCGGTCGACGACGGTGTCGTAGCCCGGGTCCGGACCGCCGATCGCGTCCTGGAGGGCGTACCCGTCGGTGCCCGGCATCTCCGCCTCCAGCGACAGCGCGGAGAAGCACTCCAGCGCCTCGGTGCCGGTGCGCACCTCGTCCTCGGTCAGCTGGGCGTGTGCGGCGATCTCGGCCACCGTGGGTGCCCGGCCCGGGGTCGTCTGGGACAGTTCCTTGGCCGCGTGCCGCACGCGGTTGCGCAGGTCCTGGACCCGGCGCGGAACGTGCAGGGTCCACATGTGG
>KL568671.1:6470-9809 GCA_000715605.1 Streptomyces speibonae
GTACGCCTCGAAGGCGTTGCCGCGCGCCGGGTCGTAGTGGTCGACGGCCTTCACCAGACCGAGCGCCGCCACCTGGTACAGGTCCTCGAGGGCCTCGCCGCGGCCCCGGAACCGGACGGCGATCCGCTCGGCCATGGGCAGCCACGCCGTGACCAGCTCGTCGCGCAGCGCCCTGCGCTCCGGCCCTTCGGGCAGCCCGGCCAGACGTGCGAAGGCCGCGGCCGTGTCGGGGGCGTCGTCGTGGGTGTGCGGCTTCCTGGGACTGATGGTACGCATCGCGCGCACCTCCCTGAGCGGGGTGCCGGATGGACAGACCCCGTGGGAAGCGGCGAATCGGACCGGGACGGGCCCGGGGCCGGCGAACCGGTTCCCACGGACGTGCCTCCTGTCCGAAGCACTGAGAAGTCCTTTCCCCGTCCGCCGGTATTTCAAAACGGCTGCCGGAATTCACGCGTCTGCATTCATGTAATGCGCACGGTCCGGAGGCGAGTGAATTCGGGCAGTGAAATTCCCCGGACCGGGCGCGTACGGCGTCGGCGCCGGGGCCCTGGGGCCCTGTGTCCCGGGGCGCACGGCGCCGTCCCGGCGGCACGCCGGCGATCACGGGGCGGACGTGATGTGCGGCACGCCGCGGTCCCGGCCCCGGTCCGCCGGTCGGGCGATTCCTCCAGCGCAGCGCTTGATCGGCGATCAGATGGGGCGAACTACCTGACCACGGCGCATTCCACTCGTTTGACAGTGCGCTGAGCACACAGATAGGAAGCAGCGGACAGAAGTCGAGAGGTGCAGCGTGTACGAGCCGAACGTGGTCGGGGACTGGCAGGAGTACGACGAGCATGCCGGTCTGCGGGTCCGCGTCCACCGTCTGGAATCCGGTGAACCGCCGCGCGGACGGGACGACGCCGCCGAGGGGCTGACGTACTTCCGTCTCCGCGTGACCGTCGAGAATCGCGGCGTCCGGCCTTTCTGTATTCATCTCGAGGACGGTCAGATCGACGTGCGCACCGGCCCGGACGGCGAGAGCGCATTCATCGACTGGCGCAACTCGCAGTTCATCGAGGGATTCGATGTGTACCCGCTGCGCCGGGCCACCGCGGTGATCTACGCGGCCGGTCCCGAGGCGTCCCTGAGCCATGTCGACGTCCAGGTGCAGCTGCGTGCCGAGGAGGAGTGGGCCGGGCGGCGGCTGTGGACGGGCGGCGTCGGTGCGGCCGAGGGGGCCGCGGGAGCGCCCGTGGGTGCCTGCCGGGACGCCCTCGCCCAGCAGGTGAGCGTCTTCCTCCAGGAGCAGGCGGAGGAAGGCACCTCCTGAGCCGCGCTCAGTGCGGGATGCCGTCGATGATCTCCCGGGCGCCCTGACGGAGCAGGGCCACCGCGACGGACGTGCCGAGCGTGGCGGGGTCGAGCCGCCCCGCCCATTCGTGCGCGTTCAGCCGGGTCTTGCCGTCCGGTGTGAAGACACAGGCCCGCAACGACAGTTCGCCCCCGCGGTCCATCCGCGCGCAGCCGGCGATCGGGCTGTTGCAGTGGCCCTGGAGCACATGCAGGAGCATGCGTTCGGCGGTGGCCTCGCGATGGGTGTCCGGGTCGCCGAGCGGGCTGACCGTGTCGATCAGCTCGGTGTCGTCCTCCCGGCACTGCAGCGCGAGGATGCCCGCCCCGACGGGCGGCATCATGGTCTCGACCGGGAGCACCTCGCTGATCATGTCGGTGCGGCCGACGCGTTCCAGACCGGAGACCGCCAGCAGCAGGGCGTCCGCCTCGCCGGCCGCGAGCTTCTCCAGCCGCCGGTTGGCGTTGCCGCGGAACGGCACGCAGCGCAGGTACGGACGGGTGGCGGCCAGCTGGGCGACGCGGCGCACCGAGGAGGTGCCCACCCGGGTGCCGGGCGGGAGCTCGTCCAGACCGAGTCCGCCGGGGTGCACGAGGGCGTCACGGACGTCGTCCCGCTTCAGGAACGCGGCGAACACCGTGCCGGCCGGGAGCGGACGGTCGGCGGGCACGTCCTTGAGGCAGTGCACGGCGAGATCCGCCGCGCCGGAGAGCAGCGCGGCGTCCACTTCCTTGGTGAACGCGCCCTTGCCCTCCACCTGCGACAGATCGCCCAGCCACTTGTCCCCGGTGGTCGTGACGGGCACGACCTCGGTGCGCACTCCGGGGCGGGCGGCGGCCAGCTCCGCGCGGACCCGGTCCACCTGGGCGAGCGCCATGGGGGAGTCGCGGGAGACGATGCGGACCGGTTCCGGGACGGACATGCCGACACGATAGACCTCCCGGCGCCCCTCCCGTGCCGGGAACGCCGCACGGCGCTCCCGGCGTCAACTCCGGGGTGACGTTCAGGCGTTCGGATCGAAGGGGATGCCCGACGGCTTGGCCGCCGCCAGGTGGGAGACGAAGCTGCTGTCCTTCAGGCCGAAGTGGGCGCTGCCGAAGTCGTACGAGACCAGCCGGTCGCGCAGGCCCGGCGGATAGCCGTTCCAGCCCACCAGGGCCGGGTACTGCCAGCTGCCCCGGTGGTTCTCCGGCGGCTCGTCGGCCGCGCGCCCGAGGCGGAAGCAGTGCGTGCCGATGCCGTCCTTGTGGTAGACGATCTTGGGGTGTGTCCCCTCGAAGCGGACCGCGGACCGCGCGTGGATCGAGAACGAACCGTGGTTGGACGTCGCGACGTACTGGGCGGTGTCGTTCTGCACCCACACCACCACGTGCTCCCAGTCGTGGCGGTGGCCGCCGAGAGGAATGCCCGGCAGTGCCTGGTCCTTCTCGAAGTACAGGGCGTAGACGACGGCGCACCAGCCGTTGTTGCACGTGGAGCGGGCGTATCCGTTGGTGTTCTCCAGGTCGGAGGCGTCACGGCAGTTGCCGTTGAGGGCGCCGGTCGGCTTGAGGCCGGTGTTGACCGCGCCGTCCGGGCCGATCGCCGGGGTGGGATAGCAGCCGTCCTTGTCGTAGTCGTAGGCGGGCTGGAAGGTCCGTTCGAGCGTGTCGGCGTCGGCGGGCAGGGCGGGCGGGGGAGCGGCGAAGGCGGTGGCGGGGAAGGCGATGACGAACGCGGCCGCGCCGGCCAGTACGGTCAGCCATCTCCTGCGGTGTGTTCGGGACGTGCTCGGCGACACTGCGTCCTCCTCCTGGTCCGGGCGCAGCCCAACGGCTGTGGGTGGCAAGGGGGTTCAGCATCGCGGTTGGACGTATACATGCCAAGAGGGGAGGTGTCTCGTTCGGCGGCGTGCGGCGCGACGCCGGCGCCCGTCGGCGCCGGATCACACCATGTCGTCCGGAATGTCCGCCGCCGCGTCCTCGGGAGCGAGGTCCGGGCGCAGCCGCAGCCACGACGGCTGGCGC
>KL568671.1:10000-11493 GCA_000715605.1 Streptomyces speibonae
GGCTGGCGCAGCATGCCGTTGCGGGTACGGGTGCTGTAGCGGACCTCGCCGACCAGCCGCGGCACCACCCAGCGCGCGCCCGGAGCGGCCGGTACCGGGTCGAAGGGGCACACGTCGGTCGCCAGCTCCCGCAACAGCGCGGCGAGCTCGGTCCGTTCGGCCTCGCTCCAGCCGGTGCCCACGCCCCCGACGTACCGCAGCCGCCCCGCCGCCCGCTGCCCGACGAGGACGGCGCCCGGCAGCCCGGTCAGCCGCCCTCTGCCGGGCAGCCAGCCGCCGATCAGCACGTCCTCGCTGCGCATGTTGCGGATCTTGATCCAGGCGCGGGACCGCACGCCCGGTTCGTACACCGAGTCGAGCCGCTTGCACACCAGCCCCTCGAGCCCGTGTTCGACGGTGGCCCGCAGCGCCTCGGCCCCGTGACCGGCGATCGCCGCCGGGGTGGACCATGCCGGCCCCTCGAGGCCGAGGCTCAGCAGCGTCTCGCGGCGCGCGGTGTAGGGCAGCCGGATCAGGGACCGTCCGTCCAGGTGCATCACGTCGAACAGCACCAGGTGCACCGGGACCACGGCCGCCCGCCGGGCCGCCCGCCCGGGCGCGTGGGCCAGGCCCATCCGGGACTGCAGCAACTGGAAGCTCGCCCGCCCGTGCTCGTCCAGGGCGAGCACCTCGCCGTCCAGCACCGCGGGCCTGCCGCCGAGGGCCGTGGCCAGCGGGTGGAGCTCCGGGTACGCGGCCGTGATGTCCTGACCGGACCGGGCCCGCAGCACGACCGTGCCGTCCCCCGGCAGGTACACCACCGCCCGCTGCCCGTCCTGCTTGGTCTCATAGGCCCAGCGGTGATCCGCCGCCGGCGGCGGCAGCGTTCCGGGCGTGGCGAGCATGGGCGGGATCAGCGGCAACGTCACGCATGAGATCTGAACACCCCCGCCCCCGACCACGCCCCAGCACCAGCCGTTTCGCCTGAACGGCCCCGGGGGCGAGACGGGCGGCCGAGGACGCCGAGCGGGCCTACGCACCGGCCGGCACGAGCGGCTGATCGACCATGGCGGCCGCGCCGCGGACCGGGCTGCGATCACGCCGCGGCAGGGCGTGGAGGTCTCACCCGATCCGGCACCCCCGCCCCTCGACGCTCGGCGCGCCCCGTGCGGGCGTGAGACTGGACCTGGTGCGGTCGCAAGGGTGCGGCAGGGCATCAAGGCCTCACCTGACCCGGTCCGCGCGTGGTGCGGGGGCTGCGGGCGGTTCGGCCGCGTCACCGCCGTCCCGGCTCCGGACGCTCGGCGCGCCCCGCGCGCGCCTGACGCAGGCGGGGTGTCGCCCGGTCCGGGGGCGGCCGTCCTGCCGCGATGTCGAGCCTCGACGCTTGGCGCACGCCGTGCGGGCGTGAGACTGGACCGGGCACGGTTGTGTGGCCGGACGGGGTATCCGGGCCGGGCCCGCCCTCCGCACGGTGCGGCCGCGCGGACGTTCGGCCGCGTCGCCTGCGGCTG
>KL568671.1:11681-12238 GCA_000715605.1 Streptomyces speibonae
GACCGGGACAGCCGGTCGCGCGGCCGGGCGAGGCCGCCGTGCCTGGGGCTGCCGACATCGCGGTGGTTCGCCGAGCCCGGTCGGCGCCGGACGGGGGGCGCTGCCCCCCCGTCCGCCGGGCGACCGGGCCGAAGGAGTACCGAACTCCGCGCGCCCGGGGTGACTTACCATCCGGTAATATTCCTCGGCAGGCCATCGGAGGAGGAACCGTGTCACGGTCCGAACGTTCGCCCCAGATGCTCGCCGGACTGCCGGCCGCCGGTACCTGCCGTGCGGGGGACCGGTCATGAGCGGGGGGCCCGGGAAGGGTGACGTGGTCGAGGACTTCGCGCTGCCCGATGAGACCGGGACCGTGCGGCGGCTCTCGGAGCTGCTCACCGAAGGGCCGGTCGTGCTCTTCTTCTATCCGGCCGCCCTGAGCCCCGGCTGCACCGCGGAGGCCTGCCACTTCCGTGACCTCGCCGCCGAGTTCGCCGCCGTCGGCGCGCGCCCCGTGGGCATCAGCGGGGACCCCGTCGAACGGCAGGCGGAGTTCGCCGGACGGCACACCCTCGGCC
>KL568671.1:12471-13220 GCA_000715605.1 Streptomyces speibonae
ACACACCCTCGGCCTGCCGCTGCTGTCCGACCCGGACGGCGCCGTCCGCGAGCGGTTCGGGGTGAAGCGGGGCATCGCCGTGGCGCCCACCAAGCGGGCCACCTTCGTGATCGGCCAGGACCGGACCGTCCTGGAGGTCGTCCGCAGCGAACTGCGGATGAACACGCACGCCGACCGCGCGCTCGCCGCCCTGCGGGACCACCGCGCCTGAAACCCAGGCCGGCCCCCGGGGCCCGCTCCGCCGCGGTTGAGGACGGACGGCTGCGGGCCGATGCTGGACGAATGGAGAAGGCCCCCGCCGCGGTGGTCGTCGATGCCCGCGGCATCGTCACGGGGTGGAGCGAGGGCGCCCGGAACCTGACCGGGTTCCCCGCCGAGGAGGCCGTCGGCCGCGCCGTACGGGACCTGCTCGCCGCGGACGTGCCGCCCGGCACCCCGCCCGCGCCGCAAGCCGTCGTCGACGTGCGGCACCGCGACGGCCGCCTGGTGCCGCTCCGGCTGACGGTGTGCCCCCTCTCCGGCGAGGGGGAGGCGCCGGGCGGGTACGTGATCACCGTCGGGCCTCCCGGGCCGGCCGAGCCTTCCTGGGCGGGCCGTGCCTTCCAGCAGGCGTCCCTGGCGATCTCCGTCCTCGACACCGAGCAGCGCTTCGTCCGGCTCAACGACGCCGCCTGCGAGGCGATGGGCAGGCCCGAGGAGGGGCTGCTCGGCCTCACCCTGCTCGACGCGGCGGGGTGGACGGACCGCAC
>KL568672.1:0-958 GCA_000715605.1 Streptomyces speibonae
GTGGAGGCGCGCTCCCGGGAGCCGCCCGAACCGTCGGCAGCGCCGCCCTCACCGACGCCGGTACCGGCACCTCCCGCCACGCCCATGGCCTCATCCGCACCGGTCGCCGCAGTCCGAGGCACGGCCCGGCTCGTGGTGAGCGGGTGCTCAGTCGCCGCGAGTCGCTTGCCGGCCACGCGTCCGCCCCCGCCCCTCGCACCCCTGTCGCGTGGGCGGCCGGGACGGCGGTTTCCAAAGCGCAGGAGGGCCACGCCCGCCGGGACGCCGAGCAGGGCCGTCCAGGCCCCGACCGGGGTCTCCACGGGGGCGAGGGCCAGCCGGGCCGGGACGTCGGCGACCGTCACCACGACGGCCCCCCATGCCGCGGACCAGGGCAGCCACCGCACCGCGTGCGACGCCGGAAGCGCCCACCGGGCCAGATGCGGGGCGAGGAAGCCGACCCAGGCCACCGGGCCGCACACCGCCGTCACGGGCGCGATCAGCACGACGGCGATGGCGAGCGCCCCGAAGCGGGCCCGCGCGGCGCGCACGCCCAGCGCCTCGGCGTCGGCGTCCCCCAGCCGCAGCACCGACAGCACCGGTGCGCACAGCACGAGCGCGGGCAGGGCGACCAGCAGCCAGGGCCACAGCCCGGTCACGTCGTCCCAGGTGCGGGCGGACAGCGAGCCGAGGAGGTATCGGTAGATGAGCTGGAGGTCCAGCTGATCGGCCATCACCATCAGCACCAGCAGCGCGGCCTGCAGGGCCGCGGCGACCGCCGCTCCCGTGAGCAGCACCGCCGACGGGCTCCGTCCCAGCCCGGCGGCGAGCAGGGTCAGCGCGCCGCCGAGCGTGGCGCCGCCGATGGCCAGCAGGGGCTGCACCGCGGCCGGCACCGTCACCGCCAGGACCAGCGGCGCGGCGACCCCGAGCGCGGCCCCGGAGGAGACGCCCAGCATCTCGGGGACGGCCAGCGGAT
>KL568672.1:1135-4492 GCA_000715605.1 Streptomyces speibonae
AGCCAGCGGATTGCGCAGCGCCTCCTGGAGCACCAGCCCCGCCGCGCCCAGGCACGCACCGGCGAGCAGCGCCAGCACGAGCCGGGGCAGCCGGAGTTCGCCGACGACGATCCCGGCGAGTGTGCCGTCGCCCTCGGACAGTGTGGCGGGGAGCCGGTGGAGGGGGACGTACGGGGTGCCCAGGGTCAGGGCGCACACCGACGCGACGGCCAGCAGGGCGAGGACGACGGGCAGTTGCCGCCGGTGCCGTACGGGCGGAAGGGCCGGCCGCGCGTCCTGCGTGGAGGCGGGAGCGCTCACCGCAGCGCGGCCGTGGCCTCGTCGAGGACGATGCCCAGCGAACGCGTCCCGCGCCCCTTGGCCCACACCTCGGAGTTCACCTCGTGCACGTCGCCGTTGCGCACGGCCGGGATCTTGTTCCAGAGGGGGTTCCCGGACAGCTTGTCCGACAGGGTGCCGTCCGTATCACCGAAGCTCATGGTCTCGACGAACAGCACGTCGACGTCCCGGGCGAGTATTTCCTCCAGGCTGTAACTGCCCTGCACGCCGCGTGACTTCCAGGGGTAGTCGGCGATCGTCGGGAACATGCTGGCGGCGGCGTCGCCCTCGGGGGTCGCGACGCCGAAGTTCTCGTCGCTGCCGTAGATGATCAGCGCGGTGCGGTCGCTGCTGTTCCGCTGCGCCGCGGCCAGCTTGGTGCGGAACGTCCTCTCGGCCCGCTCCCCCTCCTTCGTACGGCCGGTGAGCGCCGCGACGTCGCGCAGATAGGCCACGCTGTCCTGCCAGGTCTCGGGCTGCATGGGCCAGAAGGTAGTGGCGCCCTTCAGCGCCGGCGCGAGCTTGCCGTGGGTGTCCTCCAGGCCGATCACGAGATCGGGTTCGTGGGAGAGGATCGCCTCAACCTCGGGCGCGATGAACCCGCCCGGGACGACGGGGACCGTCTTGGCCCGCTCCTCGCCCAGGAAGTCCTCCTGGGCGAGGAGCGCGTTGTTGGTGGCGGCCGGGACGATGCCCAGTTCGGTCAGGATGTCGTCGCACAGCGCGAACAGGCAGACGATGCGCCGGGGTTCCTCGGGCAGGGAGATCTTCACGCCGTTCGCGTCGGTCACCTGCCGGGCCGGCTCGATGGGTTGCACGGTGACGTCGACGGTGGCCTCCCCGGCCTTCGCCTCGGCCGCCGGTTCGGCGGACGATCCGCATCCGGCCAGGACGGACGCGGCCAGGACGGCGGCGATCCAGGTTCGTGAGCGCAGCATGGCAGCCCTCGCTTCTTCTCAGGGGGTCCGGAACGCCATGAAGATACATGATTATCATTTTCAAATGTTCGCCCCGCCGACCGGGAGGCCCCATGACCGACGACGCTCCGCTGCTGCTCGTCTCCGCCCACGTCGAGGGGGTGGTGCGCGTCCTGACGCTGCCGGACGGCACCGAGGTCCATCGGCTGACCGGACGTCACCTCTCCGAGCACGCCGGGTTCCTGGCCCTCCCCCACGGCAGGGTGGCGTGCGTGGACGACCAGAGGGGCGAGCTCCTGGTGCTCGACCCGTTCGGCGGCGAGCTCGTCACCGCCACGGTGCCCGTCGCGGTCCCCGCCGAACATCTCGCCGCGGACCCCTCCGGCCGGTGGGTGGCCGTCACCACCGGACTCGGGAAGAACCCCACGCCGTGGTCGGACCTGGTCACGGTGGTGGATCTCGCCACGGGCGACGCGGCCCGGGTGCGCACCCGGGCCGACGAGCCGGGAGTCACGGTGCTGGGCGGCGAGGACCCCCTGGTCGTCCTGCGGCACCGCGCGCCGGGTGCCCTGGCCGTCCACCGCTTCGCCGGCCTGCTCGGCGCCCCGCCCGGCTGCCCGCAGGCCGCGCCCCACGCCGAAGTGCCGCTGCCGTCCGACGGACACGGCGACGCCCAGGACCCCGTGCACGGCGACGTGTTCGCGGCCACGGGAGCGGGCGTGCACCGGGCACGCAGGGACGGCGGCACGCTCGTACCGGGTCCGCCGATCCCGTGGGAGGCACCCGGCCGCGGCTGGTACCTGCGCCTGGACCCGGTACGGCGGGCCCTGTGGTCGACCGTGCGGGGCGGACCGCCGGACCCGGTGCGCTGGCCGGAGTGGACCAACCACGCCTGGCGCCACGACCTGGAGTCCGGCCGCACGGACCTGACCGCGCTGGGCCCCGGACTGGTCTTCCGGCTGGCCCTCGCGCGCGACCACGCGGTGTTCACCCGGGTCCACCCCGACGGCGACGAACTGATCCTGCTGCACACCGGCGGGGACCTGCGCCGCTGCCCGCTGCCCCCCATGGACGGCGCGCCGCGCCGGGGCGGCAGCCCCTGGGAGGGTGTCCAGCGCCGCGCGGTGGCGGCCTCACCCGACGCCGGCTGGGTGGCGGTCACACGGGGCGGCCACGGCCATGTCCACGTCGTCGACGCCCGCACGGGCGAGGAGGCGGCGCTCCTCCACGCGGGCACGGAACTGCGGCACGGCGGGCATCTGATGATGCGCACCCGGTCCGACGGCGCCGAGGGCGACCCGGTGGGCAGGTGACGGCCCGCCTCTCGCCCCCACCGGTCCGTCCCCAGCGCCTCACGCCACCGGCCGCGCGATGCCGCTGCCCAGCAGGTGGCGGGTCTGCCGTGCGGAGTCGCCGAGGCGCAGGGCGAGACGGGACGCGAGGTCGTACAGGCGACGCATCGCTTCGAGGCGTTCCAGGCGCGGGGCCAGGGCCGACAGGGTGATGGCCAGGGCGACGCCGAGCCATGCCACCGGACCCAGCGGGGTGCACCCGAAGAAGTGGCTGACCCCCGGCGTCTGGACCAGGGCCGCCAGCACCGCCGCGGAGCCCAGGGCCGTCACCCACACCAGAGGGCTGTGGCGGCGTCCGGAGAGGGTCTGCACCAGCTGGGCGCCCACCACTCCGCACAGGGCCATCGTGGTGGAGCGGCGTTCCGTGCCGGGGGTGAGACGGCCGGTCAGATAGGCGGCGACCGCGCCGAGGCAGGTGGTCACGCCCCGGCGGCGGATCGAGCGCAGCAGCGGTGTGCCGAGCACGTCGAGGCCCATCGGACCGGTCGCGGCGGGCACGGCGGTCGACGGGTCGTCGCTCGGCGTCACCGCCACCGCCATGGCCGGGAACATGTCGGTGAGGAGGTTCACCAGGAGGAGCTGACGGGTCGACAGCGGTGAGGACCCGGCGAGCAGGGTGCCCAGCACGCTGAAGCCGACCTCGCCGGCGTTGCCGCCGATGAGGATGCTCACGGCGTCGGCGACGCTGCGCCACAGCGCGCGGCCCTCGGCCACGGCGTCCACCAGCACGGAGAGGTCGCCGGTGGTGAGCACGATGTCGGCGGCGTTGC
>KL568672.1:4738-5581 GCA_000715605.1 Streptomyces speibonae
AGTTTCTGCTCGGGGGCGACGCGGGCGACGACTCCGGCGCCGTGCAGCGCGCGCACCCGGTCGGCCCTGCCCATGGCGACCAGTTCGTCGCCGGTGACCACGGCCGTGCCCTCCGGCCAGCCCAGCTGGAGGGCGATGGCGCGGGCGGTCTCCGGGTGGTCGCCGGTGAGCATGACGGGCAGGATGCCGGTCCGGCGCAGTGCGGTGAGCAGCTCCTGGGAGGTGTCGCGGGGGACGTCCGCCAGGGCGATCAGCCCGGTGAACTCCAGGTCGCCGAGCCCGGCTTCGAGCTCGCTGTCCGGGTCGGCCGCCCGGCACGGGCGCCGGGCGACGGCGAGGACGCGCAGCCCCTGTGCGGCCAGCCTGTGGGCCGTCCCGGCCGCCTCGTCGGGCAGGTCCCTGCAGGCGGGAAGGACCGTCTCCGGAGCGCCCTTGACGACGAGGAGCGCTCCGGCGTCCGCGTCGCCGTCCCGGCCGACCGCCGCCGCGTACCCGCGGCTCGCCTCGAAGGCCAGCTCGCCCGCGGGGGTCCAGGTGTCGTCGGCCGGGGCGGCGTCGAGCACCGCCTCGTCCGTGGCGTGCGCGACCCGGCGGCCCTCGGCCGTCTCCTCCTGGGGGCAGGCGCGCGCGGCCATGCGCACGACCGGTACGGCGTCCTCGGCACCCGGGGCGAGGACGGTGCCGTCGGCCGTGGCCACCCGGACCAGGCGGAGCCGGTTCTCGGTGAGCGTGCCGGTCTTGTCGAAGCAGACGGTGTCGATCCGGCCCAGCGCCTCCAGGGTGCGCGGGGTGCGCACCAGCACGCCGCGCCGGGAGAGCCTCCGGGCCTGTCTCTTATACACA
>KL568672.1:5758-6501 GCA_000715605.1 Streptomyces speibonae
CGACACCGCCGCTGACGGCACGCCGCAGCGGGCTGCCGCGCAGCAGGGAGAGCCCGGTCACCAGCGCGCCGCCGGTGAGGGTGACGGGCAGGGCCTTGCGGGTCAGCTCCCGCAGGCGCGCCTGGATGCCGGCGGGCGGCGGCGTGCGCGCGGCCAGGGCGACGGCGCGGCCCGCCTCGGTGCGGTCACCGGTGCCGACCACGAGTGCCTCGGCCCGGCCCGCCACCACGGTGGTGCCCTCGAAGACCATGCAGCTCCGCCGGGGAACCGGTGCGCCCGGCGTCGGCGCCACATCCTTGGTGACGGGCAGGGACTCGCCGGTGAGGGACGACTCGTCGACCTCCAGCCCGTCCGCCTCCAGCAGCCGGGCGTCCGCCGGTACGACGTCGCCGGCGCCGAGGCCGATGTGGTCCCCCGGCCGCAGCCGTGCGGCGTCGACGGTGACCGTGCCGCCGCGGGTGACCCGGCGGCGCGCCCTGGGCTGCTGCCGGGCGGCCAGCCGGGCCAGGGCCCGTTCGGCGCGCAGCCGCTGCAGTCCGCCGGCCACCGCGTTGATGTCCATGGCGCCGACCACCAGCAGCGCGTCGACGAGCGAGCCGAGCAGCGCCGAGGCGAGGGCGCCGGTGGCCAGGACGGGGGTGAGGGGGTCGTCGAGTTCGCGGCGGACGGCACCCGCCGCCTGACCGGTCCAGCGGGCGGGGGCGAGGGCGGGCGTGCGGGCGAGCCGTGCCGCCCGCTGCCGG
>KL568673.1:0-3350 GCA_000715605.1 Streptomyces speibonae
ACCCCGGGCTGGGCGACTACGGGGAGGAGCGGAGAGAACTGGAACGGTACGGGGCGGCCAGGGCCCGGGCGGACACGGAGGTGTCGCTGGCGGAACTGCTGGAATCCGCCGGGACCTGATCCGGTCACTCACCGCCCCGCGCGAGCCAATTGCTCACGGTCACGCCCGCGTCGTCGAGATACTGGGCGGTCTGCCGGCAGTAGAGGGCGGCCCCTCCCATGCTTCCGTACAGTTCGTCGCGCGGTACGACCTCGGCGAGTGCGGTGATGAGCGGCACCACCTCGAAGGGGCCGTGGGCCTGCTCGTTGCTCCGGAGCTGGGCGATGACGTCGAGCGTCTCGTCGCTCTTCTCCTCCGCCTTCCAGAAGTCCTTGACCCCTTCGTCCTCCCACTGCGCGGGAACCAGCTCCGCGAGACCGTCCATGAGCTCGGCCTCGCCGGCGGTTTCGAAGACGGCGCTGGTGCACAGGGCGGCGGCCTTGCCGAGTGATTCCTTCGCCCGCTTCTGGGCCTCGGCGGCATCCTCCTGCTGGTCCTTCATCCGGGAGGTCTTCTCATCGAGTTCCTTCTCCGCCTCGGACCGGTCCTGTTGTGACGTCGCCGGGTCGCTGATCTTCTTCAGCAGGGCGCTGACCTGCTCCGTGGTCTCGGCGAGCCGTTCTCGTTCGTCGTCCGGCGTCCTTTGGTCGTGCATGATGTCGGAGGAGGAGCTCACCCACACCAGGGTTCGTTCGGCTTTCCGCTGCGTGCCCGGACTCTGTGAGGGACGGTCGCTGGCGGGTGTGTTGCCGTTGGCCCTCGCGTGGTGGAAATGCGACGCGGCCTCGTTCGTGTTCCTCAGTGACGCGATCAGCGCGTCCCGGACGTCCGGTGGTGTCTCAGGATCGCAGATGACGTCCAGCAGGGAGGTCGTCCGTTTGGTCACCAGAATGAGCGTGGACCGTTCTTCGGGCGATACCTCGGGGTCACTGAAGGCTTCGAGTGACGACGTGACCTCCTTGACGACGGTGGTCAGCTCTTCGCGCAACTCGGCAGGGGTGTCCGGGTCACTGATGACGTCCAGCGCGGTGGACAGATGTTCCGCGCTCTCGATGACGCCTTGCCGGTCCTGGGGCAGTGTCTCCGCACTGTCGGTTGCGGTGACGATGTCGATCAGCGCGTCCACGGTCCCCACGAGTTCCTCCGGGACGCGTTCCTTCATCCCGGAGAGGGCCGCCGTCGTCCGGTCGGCGGCCGCACCCTGCTCCTGAGTGGGTTCGGGCGTTCGGCCCCCGGTGGTGTCGGAGTCCGTCGGCCGCGTGGTGTCGGAGGTCTCGTCCGCCGGCGAGGAGGGCGAAGTCGTGGGGTCCGTCGGTTCGTCCGAACCGGGCGCTGGGGAGTCCTCCGAGGGGGAGGGGGAAGGCGTGTCCGGTTCCGTCGGCCCGGTCGGTTCCGTGGGCGGGGGAGACGGCGGGGCGTCCGTGGTCCGAGCCGGCACGCCCGACGTCCCCGCGTCGGCACCGGAGGTGTCCGCCGCCGCGACGGACAGACCGGCCGACAGCGCCAGCGCCGCGGCGAGCAGCGAAGCGCCTGCCGCGCGGAGGGCACGCAGCCGGGACACGCGGGTGCCCGAACTCACCGCCCTCATCACCGCGGACCCCCGCCTCACCGCGGACCCCCGCCGCTTTCGGTTTTCGGCCATCGTCCTCTCCTCTTCCTCCGGCACGACGGCGGCATACCGCCGACCGGGCAGGGGGGCTCGAGCGAACCGCGCGGGGGCAGAGAACACGAGGGGCGAGAGAAGGGCGGTGGCCACGAACCACGCTGACACCAGGCCCTCTTCACACCACGCTACGACGCCGGGGAGGCGGCGGCAAACGCTACGACGTGCGGAAACGAGGCACCGGACGCATCGTGGGAAGAGGGGGTGCCCGTCGGGGGTGCGACCAGCGAAGGGGGCCGTCATGCCCCAGCCATGGATGCCTCGAGCGCTCAGGGCGGACGTCGGCGACCACGCCCCGTGCGACACCGCGTTTCCGGCGAAGGCGATCGCGCACATCACGGCGGACCGGGAGGCCACAGCCCAAGCGCCCCTGGATCTGGTTCCGTTCGCCAACCTCAAGGGATTCTTCACCGGCAGCGGCAAGGGCCGGGCCCCGCACGTCCTCTGGGACCCCTTCACCGGGGCGTTCGCGCAGTTCTTCCCGGCCACCTCACGCAGCAAAGCCCTGGCCGACGCACCCGGTGGCACGCGCACCAACCGGGCCGGCAAGGCCGTCATCCAGATCGAGGCCCTGTTCTTCCCGCACTGCCGCGTCGGCGGCCATGTGTTCGCGAGGCTGGTCGACACCCCTTGCAGGGGGTGGGACGACCTCCACGCATGGATCAGTTCCTGGGGCGTACCGGACGTGTGGCCCATGGGCCGCCCGACGTCCCTGTCCCGCAACACGTGTCCGGCAGACCGGTGGAAGACCGAGGGCGGGTGGTACGCCCACGCCCATGTCCCGGAGAACGACCACGTCGACCCCGGCTCCTGGCCGGCGTTCGCCTCCGTGCCCCCCGAACCCCCTTCCGCGGAGCCCCGGTTCGAGCCGTTCCCCGGCACGTCGTTCTTCCGCAGCGGGCGCAGGTCGCCGGTCATCGCGCGCATGCACGGGCGGCTCGTCGCCGAGGACTGCGACCGGTACGCGTCCCACACCGGCATCGACGTGTGGGGAGCGGGCGACGTGCGGTCGTATGCGGCCTGGCAGCACAAGCTCGGCTTCGAGGGGCCCGCCGCCGACGGCGTCCCCGGCCGTCTCAGCTGGGACAGGCTGAAGGTCCCCGACGTCTGAGTCCTGCCAGTACAGCCATCGTGGGCGGCGCTCAGCGCGCCGTAGTCCCGTGGAGGTCCAGGGTCCAGGTCTGGCTGGTGAGATCGTGGCCGAAGCTGCGGTGGGGTGCTTCGTCGACGAGGACGAACCCGAAGCCCTCGTAGATCCTGCGCGCGGACACCAGGTTGTCGTTGGTCCACAGCGTCACCCGCCGGTAGCCGGCCTCGCGGGCGAAGGAGAGGGACTGCCGGACGAGCCGGGTGCCGAGTCCGAGGCCCCGGGCGTCCGGGGTGACGAGCAGGACCCGCAGCCTGGCCTCCTCGGGCCGGTCGCCGGCGACGAGGAAGACGCAGCCCGCGCGTTCGCCGTCGACCTCCGCGATCCACGCGGCTTCCGTGGCCGGGGAGTGCGCCGTGGCGTAGTCGGCGACGATCCTGGCGACCAGGGCCTCGAAGTCGGTGTTCCAGCCGAACTGCCGCTCGTAGAGCTCGCCGTGGGCCATCACGACCCAGCCCAGGTCGCCGGCCCGGTCCGCACGGCGGATCCGGATCCGCCGCT
>KL568673.1:3569-4069 GCA_000715605.1 Streptomyces speibonae
CCGCCGCTCATCGGCTTCCTCGCGCATCGAGCACTCTCCGCAGTGACGTGTCGCAATCGGTTACTGACACGGTCGTGTCAGTTCCTTTAGGCTAGGCGCGTGTCCCCGCAGACCGCAAACCCCTCCGCCCGCCGGACCGAACTCCTCGAGGCCTCCTACCGGTATGTGCTCACGCACGGACTGGCCGATCTGTCGCTGCGTCCCCTGGCCGAGGCCGTCGGCTCCAGCACGCGCGTGCTGATGTTCCTGTTCGGCAACAAGGACGGACTCGTACGGGCGCTCCTGGAGCGGGCCCGCGCCGACGAGCTCGCGCTCCTGGCGCGGCTGCGGCGGGCCGGCCGCCCCGTGGGGCTGCGCGCGGCGGCGGAGCAGGTGTGGCAGTGGCTCGCGGCCGCAGAGCACCGCCCGCTGCTGCGCCTGTGGGCCGAGGCTTACGCCCGCTCCCTCGTCGAGCCGGACGGCCCCTGGGCGGGTTTCGCCCGGGCCACCGTCACCGACTG
>KL568673.1:4281-5385 GCA_000715605.1 Streptomyces speibonae
CGGCGCCGTCCGCCGCACGCTGACCCTCGCGGTCCTGCGCGGCGCCCTGCTCGACCTGCTCGCCACCGACGACGAGCCCAGGGTGACCGCCGCCGTCCACCGCCAACTGGTCCTCCTCGGCGAGGACGCCCCGGCACCGGATGACTAGGAGCTGTCCGGGCGATCACGCGTCCCGTTAGGGTGAGTCGGCGGAGGGACGTGATGGGTGCTGTGGAGATGACTCGCGCGGAGGCGGTCGCGCTCGTGCAGCGGATCATGGAAGCGGACTACGCCTCTGACGACGAGGTGGACGGCTGGTTGGACAGGCTCGACAGAGCCCTGGCATGTCCGTCCGGTTATGTCAGCGACTTGATCTTCTGGCCGCCGGAGCGGGAGCTTTCGGCTGATGAGGTAGTCGGTCAGGCCCTGGCGTACCGGCCGATCGCCTTGTGAGGTCGGGACTCAGCCCCGAAGCCAGATGAGTAGGGCCGCGGTGGTTGCGGTGCCGAGGAAGACGTAGCCGCGCTTGTCATAGCGGGTGGCCACGGCCCGGGACTGTTTCAGCCTGTTGATCGCTCGTTCGACGGTGTTGCGCTTCTTGTACCGCCCTTCGTCGAAGCCGGGTGGCCGTCCGCCGCGTGAGCCTTTGCGCAGGCGGGCAGCCTGGCTATCGGTCTTCTCTGGGATCGTGTGCCGGATGCTTCGGCGCCGCAGGTACTCGCGGCACGGGCCGTTGCTGTATCCCTTGTCGGCCGCGAGACTGTCGGGCTTCGTGCGGGGCCGTCCCGAACCGACGCGCGGAACCCGGATCTTGGCCAACACTGCTTGCAACTGGGTGCAGTCCGCCCGCTGTCCGCCAGTGACGACCAAAGACAGCGGGCGGCAGCGGCCGTCGGCGCTCAGGTGGAGTTTGCTGGTGAACCCGCCTCGCGAGCGGCCCAGGCCCTCGCCTCCTGCACCACCTCCACCAGCCGGGCGAGCAGGCTTTGCCACGGTGTTTCGCCCTGATGTTCTGCCGCTTCGGCCCCCTTTGACGCGGGTGCCGGCGGCGGGTCGGTCCGGGCACCGGCCGCGTGTTGATGGGCGCGCACGATGGTGGAGTCCACCGAGACGTCCCAGTCGATC
>KL568674.1:0-149 GCA_000715605.1 Streptomyces speibonae
GGGCTGCACGGGCCCCTCGGCAGTCCGGTCGGGCGAGGACCGCAGGGGCCCCTCGGTAGTCCGGTCGGGTGAGGGCGGCGCGGGCGGGTCAGTGGGTTGGTCGGAGGTTTCCGCGGGTTGTGCAGACTCCTCGGCGGGCCGGGCGGGCC
>KL568674.1:462-567 GCA_000715605.1 Streptomyces speibonae
ACTGCACGGGCCCCTCGGTAGTCCGGTCGGGTGAGGGCGGCCCGGGCGCGTCAGTGGGTCGGTCGGAGGTTTCCGTGGGCTGTGGAGACTCCTCGGCGGGCTGCG
>KL568674.1:847-1035 GCA_000715605.1 Streptomyces speibonae
GCCCGGTGGTGGGTTGGCCGGGCGTGGGCCGCCCGAGCCCATCCGCAGTCCGGCCGGGTGAGGGCCGCCCGGGCACCGCGCCAGGCCGGCCGGGCGCGGGCCGCGCAGGCTCCGCCGCGTTCGGTTCCCCGCCAAGCCCTCCCGGCGCACCGACGTCCTCGCCCCGCCCCGTGGAACGGCGGGGGGCC
>KL568674.1:1347-2171 GCA_000715605.1 Streptomyces speibonae
CGGTGGAGGACGCCGCCCGCCGCGCGCTGGACCGGGCCGCCGCGGTCGTCGCCGCCTCCCGCACCCCGTTCGCCGTCACACCGGACGCTCTCGGAGACCTGGCCCCGGACCGCCTCGCCCGGCTCGCCCGTACCGTCGGCGCCCCCCTGCTCGTGCTCCTCGACGACCCCGAACAGATGCCGCCGACCCTCTTCCACCGCCTCGCCGACTGGACCGCGGGGACCGCGCGATGGCTGCGGGCGTCGGGAGCGCGGCTGGTGGTGGCGTGCCGTGAGGAATTCTGGGAGGAGGCGGGGTTCC
Source organism: Streptomyces speibonae (assembly GCA_000715605.1). GTDB lineage: Bacteria > Actinomycetota > Actinomycetes > Streptomycetales > Streptomycetaceae > Streptomyces > Streptomyces speibonae. Next base: position 1,648 of record KL568674.1, read on the forward strand.
CGGAGGAGGCGCTGCACGCCGGCGGACCCCGGCCCGAGGGACTCCCCCCGTGCGTGGTCCTGGGCGACCTCACCCCCGGAGAGGCCAGGGAGGCCCGGGCCCGCCACGGCGTCCCCGACGGCGCGCTCGCGGACCCCGACGCCCGCCACCCCCTCACCCTGCGGCTGCTCGCCGAGGTGCGGGCCGGCCTGGCGGAGGGCACCCCGGACCCGGACGTCCCCGTCGGCCGCGACGACGTGTTCGCCGCCCACCTGGACCTGATGTGCCTGCGCATCGCCACCCGTCTCGCCGCCGCCCACGGGCTCCGGGGCACCGCCGTACGACGGCTGGCGGCCAAGGCGGCCGGGCAGGTGCACGAGGCCGCCCGCAGGAGCCTTGCCGCCGGGCACGGCGGGCTGGACCCGGAGACGTTCGAGGCCGTGTTCCCGGCGGGGCGGGCCCCGGACCTGCCTGGCGGGGTCACCGGCTGGGCCGCGGCCGTCCTCGACGAGGGCCTCCTCGTCCCGGCCGGCACCGGCTACCGC
>KL568674.1:2355-4733 GCA_000715605.1 Streptomyces speibonae
CTACCGCTTCGCCCACGACGCACTCGCCGACTGGCTCCAGGGCGCCCACCTCGACGTGGACGGCGCCCTGCGCGCCCTGGTCCACGACCGCCCCGGACCCCACGGCCCCGGCGCCGTACCGCACCACCGCGTCGGCCCCGTCGTCCAGGCCCTGCTGCTCCTCGCCCGCCAGCACGGCACCGGACGCCTCGCCTCCCGCCTCGCGGACCTGACGCACGCCCTCGATGCCGACCCCGGCTCGTGGTGGGCCGCCCGCCTGCTCACCGGCACGCTCGCCCGGCTGCCCGACGCGACGCCGTACACGGATGTGCTGCGGCTGCTGACCGACCGCATCGTGGCGTGGCGGGAGCAGCGCCGTACCGTGCCGCCGGAACTGGGCCCCGCCTTCTGGACCGCGCTGGCCCTGCCGCTGGAAGCACGGTGCGCCCTGCTGCGCCGGCTGGTGCACGCCGACGGCCCCCCGTGCGAGCGCGGACCCCGCTTCCTCGACGCCGCAGCCCGGCTCCTCACCGCCGACCCGGGGTCCGTACTGCCGTACCTGGTCCGCTGGTTCGAGGACGACCGGCCGCTGCCCGCCACCCCGCACGCCACCGTCGCGACGGCCGCGCAGGCCCTGCTGCACACCCACCGGCACGCGGCCATCGACGCGCTGACGGACGTCCTCGCGGACAGCGCGCACCGCCGGGCCGACCAGCTGCTCACCGTCCTGGCGGAGGAGGAGCCCGCGGCCCTGTGCCGGGCCGCCGACCGCTGGTCGAAGGACGAACGCCCCGCGCGCCGGGCCGCCGCCATCGCCTACGGCCTGCTGGCCGCACCCCACGCGCGCGACCGCACGGACCGCACCCTGCTGAGGTACACCGCCCTGACCGTCCTCGTCCGCAGCGCCGACCGCGAGCTGCACGGCGGGGCGCTCGCCCTCCTCGTCCGCGACCCGGACAGCAGGGACCGGCACCTCGCGCGGGCCCTGGCCCACTTCGCCGACGGCGACCCCCACCTCCCGCCGGGCGCGCTGACCGACGCCCTCGTCACCCATCCCGAGCCGGTGCTCGACGCCTTCCGCGCCCGGCTGGCACGGACGGCGGACCCGGCCGGCACCCTCCACGCCCTCGCCGACGCCGCCACCCCCGCCCTGGCCCGCCGGATCGCCGCGGTCGTACGCGACACCGTGGAGCGGCGGCCCGAGCTGACCGGGCACGTGGCCGCGTACGCCGACCGGCGGCTGGACCGGGGCGGCCCCGCCGACCGCGCCGTACTGCGCGCCCTGCTCACCGGACTGCTGGACGACGGTCCGCAGCCGCTGCGGGTGGTCCTCGCCGGCATCCTCGCCGCGCCCGGGACCTCCGGCTCCCGCCCGCTCCGCCGCGAACTGCTGGACTGCCTGCTCGCCCGCGAGTCCGACCCCGCCGTGCTCGACGCGGTGCTGCGGTCCGCCGCCCGCAACTCCGGCCCCGAACTGCGCGTCCTCGTCCACCGCACCGGGCTGCACCTGGCCCGCACCCCGGTCGGCGCCGCCCGCTTCGACCGCTGCCTGACCGAGCTGAGCCGCCATGTCCCCGGCTTCGCCGCCGCCGTGGCCAGCTGGCTGGCCGACGCGCCGCGCGAATGGGCCACGCTCGTGGGCACCGACACCCGCCGGATGATCGAGAACCTCGCGGGCCTCGGCGTGCCGGTCCGAGCGTGCGGGTCTTGACCGTGCCGGTCTGAGCGCGCCGGTCTGAGCGGGCGGGTCGGAGCGTGCCCGTCCGCCTCCCGGGCGGCCGTGCCACCCGGCACACGGTGACCATGCCGATGCGAGCCCCCGGCACGCGGCATGGCACCCTTAGAGCTGCGCAGAGAAGTCCGCGGACCCGGGTCCGTCCGGCAAGGTTTTCGACAAGGAGCAGGCACAGTGCAGCGCTGGCGTGGCTTGGAGGACATCCCCCAGGACTGGGGGCGCAGCGTCGTCACCATCGGCTCCTACGACGGAGTGCACCGCGGGCACCAGCTGATCATCCGGCACGCCGTGGACCGGGCCCGCGCCCTCGGCATTCCGGCGGTGGTCGTCACCTTCGACCCGCACCCGAGCGAGGTCGTCCGCCCGGGCAGCCACCCCCCGCTGCTCGCCCCGCACCACCGGCGCGCCGAACTCATGGCCGAGCTGGGCGTGGACGCGGTGCTGATCCTGCCCTTCACCACCGAGTTCTCCCGGCTGTCCGCCGCCGACTTCGTGGGGAAGGTCCTGGTCGACAAGCTGCACGCCAAGGCGGTCGTCGAGGGCCCCAACTTCCGCTTCGGCCACAAGGCCGCGGGCACCGTGGAGTTCCTCGCCGAGCAGGGCGAGATCTACGACTTCGAGGTCGAGGTCGTCGACCTGTACGTGCTGTCTCTTATACACATCT
>KL568674.1:4965-6040 GCA_000715605.1 Streptomyces speibonae
CCCGCCGCCTCGTCGCCGAGGGAGACGTGGAGGGCGCCGCCGAGATCCTGGGCCGGCCGCACCGGGTGGAGGGCGTCGTCGTCCGGGGCGCCCAGCGCGGCCGTGACCTGGGCTTCCCCACGGCCAACGTCGAGACCCTCCCGCACACCGCCATCCCCGCCGACGGCGTCTACGCCGGCTGGCTGCACGCCCAGGGCGAGGCCATGCCGGCCGCGATCTCCGTCGGCACCAACCCGCAGTTCGACGGCACCGAGCGCACGGTCGAGGCGTACGCCATCGACCGCGTCGGCCTCGACCTGTACGGCCTCCACGTCGCCGTCGACTTCCTGGCCTTCGTGCGCGGCCAGGCGAAGTTCGACACGCTCGACGCGCTGATGGAGCAGATGGCCGCGGACGTCGAGCGCTGCAGGGAACTGGTGGCGGCCGCCGAGAAGGAATGATCAGCCGGTACCGGTCTGCCGGTTCTTCTCCTCCGCCACGGCGTGCGCCCAGTGGCACGCCACCCGGGCCGCGTCGCCGCCCCCGAGGATCCCCGGGTCCCGGCTCCGGCACGCCTGCGCCACCCCCGCACGCTCCGCCTCGCCGCTCGCCAGAACGGGGCAGCGGGCGTGGAAACGGCAGCCGGAGGGGATGCGGGAGGGGTCAGGGGTCTCGCCGGTGAGGACCACCGGTTCGCCCGGTGCCTCGGGAAGGACCGACAGCAGGGAGCGGGTGTACGGGTGCCGGGGCGCCGTCAGGACCTGCTCCACCGCCCCGGTCTCCACGATCCTGCCGAGATACATCACCGCGACCCGGTCGGCGATGTTCCAGGCCAGCCCGAGGTCGTGCGTGACCACCAGCGCGGACAGGCCCAGTTCGGCGCGCAGCCGGAGGAGCAGGGCCAGGATCTCCCCACGGACCGACGCGTCCAGCGAGGCGACCGGTTCGTCGGCGACGAGGAGTTCGGGCTCCAGCACCAGCGCGCCCGCGATCACCACACGCTGGCGCTGCCCGCCGGAGAGCTCGTGCGGATAGCGCAGGAAGAAGCGCTCCGGCGGCCGCAGCCCGGCGCGGGCCAGCGCGTCAGCCACGGCGG
>KL568674.1:6288-7272 GCA_000715605.1 Streptomyces speibonae
CCGTTCGTCACCGCCGTAGCGGTGGATCCGCAGCCCCTCGGCCACCGCGTCGTACACCGTGTGCCGCGGATTGAGCGAGCCGCTCGGGTCCTGCAACACCAGCTGCACACGCCTGCGGTACGCCTTCAAGGCGCGCCCGGAGTACGCCAGCGGCCGCCCGTCGAACTCCACCCGGCCCGCCGTCGGCTCGACCAGGCCCAGCAGGGTGCGGGCCAGCGTCGTCTTGCCGCAGCCCGACTCACCGACCAGGGCGACGATCTCGCCGGCCCGGACGTCCAGGTCGACACCGTCCACGGCACGGGCGTCCGGCGCCCCGTGCCGCCCCGGGAACTCGACGCGCACACCCCGCGCCGCGAGCAACGCGGCCCGGCTCATGAGCCACCCCCTCCCCCCGACTCCGAACCGCCCACCACGCCCCCCGGCCCCGACTCCCTCGCCACGTCCGCCCCCGCTCGTCCGTCCTCCGCACCCAGCAGACCTCTCGCCCGCCCACCAACGCCCCCCGGCTGAGCACCCGCTGCGTCCGGTACTGCCTGCGCCTGTTCGTCCTGCGCGCGGGACGGGGCGTGTGCCTGTCCACCGGCGGCACTCGGCCGGTCGCCGGCTGCTCCGTCGGCTGTGTGGGGTGTTGCCTGGGCCTGTTCGTCCTGCGCGCGGGACGGGGCGTGTGCCCGTCCAGCGACGCCGCCCGGCTGGGTATCCGTCGCACCCCCTCCGGGGACCCCGGCCGGGCCGCCCCCGGCGCCAGGCGTGGCTTCCGCTTGCCTGCCCTCGGTGTTGGGCAGGGTCTCCGCCGCCCCGGCGTCGGGATCCGACGCGGACTCGGCCGGTGGGCCTGCCGCGTCCGGCTGCCTGCCCTGAATGTTCGGCAGGCCCTCTGCCGCTCCGTCCTCGGTCTCCGGCGCGCTCTCCTTCGCTCGGCTGCCCTCGGTGACCGGTGGGGTCTCGGGCGGCCGGTATTCGGTGTGTGGCACGGGCCTGGCG
>KL568674.1:7459-10695 GCA_000715605.1 Streptomyces speibonae
GTATTCGGTGTGTGGCACGGGCCTGGCGGGAGCGCCTGCGTCCGGTTGCGCCTCCGGCTGCCTGCCCCCGGCGTCCAGCAGGCCGTCCGACGACCCGTCCTCGGCATCCGGCGCGAGCCCGGCCGGTGCGCCCTTGGGGCCCGACTGCGCCTCTGCCGCCTCGTCTTCGGCGTCCGGCGCGGCCCCGGATGCTCCGGAGCCCGAGTGGGCCCCCGCCCGCCCGTTCCCCGCGTTCGGGCGGGCCTCCGGCGACCCGCCCTCCCCGTCCGGAAGGGACGTCGCCCGCCCGCCCTCCGGCACCGGCGGCGGCGCCCCCTCCTGCCCGCCCCCGGAGTCCGGAGTGCCGCTCTGCACGAACTCCGGGGTCACCCGTACGCACGCCGCCCGGTGGTCCGGGGCCGTGGTGTGGAGGGGCTGGTCCTCCGAGCCGCAGGAAGGCAGGGCGACGGGGCAGCGGAGATGGAACGCGCAGCCCGGGGGCAGGGCCGTCGGATCCGGGGGATCGCCCGGCAGACCGCGGGGTGCGAAGCGGGATGCCGGGTCGCCGACGCGCGGGAACGCCGCCGACAGCGCCTGGGCGTACGGGTGGCGGGCGGCCTCGTACACCCGCGCCGCCGGACCCTCCTCGACCACCCGTCCCGCGTACATCACCGCGAGCCGGTCACACGTGCCGGCCAGCACCGCCAGATCGTGGCTGATCATGATGAGCCCCACACCCTGCTCCGCCACCAGCCGTTCGATCAGCCGCAGGATCTGCGCCTGCACCATCACGTCCAACGCCGTTGTCGGCTCGTCGGCGACGATCAGCCGCGGATCGCAGGCCAGCGCCATGGCGATCATGACGCGCTGCCGCTGCCCGCCGGACAGCTCGTGCGGGTACGCCGCCGCACGCGCGGCCGGAAGACCGACGTGCTCCAGCAGTTCCCCGGCCTTCTTCCGCGCCCCCGCCGGCGTGGCCTTCCGGTGCAGCAGTACCGGCTCGGCGATCTGGTCGCCGACGCGCCGCACGGGGTTGAGGGAGTGCATCGCCCCCTGGAACACGATCGACGCCCCGGCCCAGCGGACCGCCCGTACCCGGCCCCACTTCATGGTCAGCACGTCCTCGCCGTCCAGCAGGACCCGTCCGCCCACCCGGGTCCCCGCGGGCAACAGCCGCAGCAGGGCCAGCGCCAGCGTGGACTTGCCGCAGCCCGACTCACCCGCGAGCCCCAGCTTCCGGCCCGCGTCCAGCCGCAGGTCCACCCCGCGCACGGCCTCCGCCCCGCCCGGGTACGTCACCGTCAGCCCTCTGACGTCCAGCAGGCTCAACGCGTCACCCCCAGCCGGGGGTTGAGCACGGACTCCACGGCACGCCCGCACAGCGTGAACGCCAGCGCCACCAGTGCGATGGCGATGCCCGGCGGCACCAGATACCACCAGTGCCCGGCACTGACCGCCCCCGCCTCCCGGGCGTCCTGCAACAGCCCGCCCCACGACACCACCGTCGGATCACCGAGCCCGAGGAAGGCCAGCGTCGCCTCCGCCAGGATCGCCGAGGAGATGATCAGCGTCGTCTGCGCCAGCACCAACGGCATGACATTGGGCAGCACATGCCGGGACATGATGTGCCAGTGCCCGCCGCCGAGCGCCCGCGCCCGCTCGATGTACGGGCGGGTCTCCACCGCCAGCGTCTGCGCCCGCACCAGCCGGGCCGTGGTCGGCCAGGTCGTCACCCCGATCGCCACGACGATGGTCAGCAGCGAGCGGGACATCACCGTGGCCAGCGCGATCGCCAGCACCAGCGTCGGCATCACCAGGAACCAGTCGGTGATCCGCATCATCACCGTCGCGTACCACCCTCCGAAGTGCCCCGCCGTCACCCCGATCACCATCCCGATCGCCACCGACAGCACGGCCGCGAGCAGCCCCACCAGCAGCGACACCCGGGCGCCCCAGATCACCAGGCCGAGCAGATCGCGCCCGAACCGGTCGGCACCGAAGGGGAGTTCGGCGCTCGGTCGCTCCAGCGGACTGCCCGGCGCCCCGGTCACGTCGGCCACGTCGGAGCCGACGAGCAGCGGAGCGGCCACGGCGAGCAGCACGAACAGCGCCAGTGTCGACAGGCCGAGGACGCCGGCCCGGTGCGTACGGTACTGCCGCCAGAAACGCGCGGCCGACGCCCGGCGCCGCTGCCACGCCAGGCCGCCGGCACCCGCGTCCGGCACCTTCTCGGTCGTCATCGGCCCACCCGGGGATCGAACAGCGGATAGATCAGATCGGCGAGCGTGTTCATCACGATCACCGCGGCGGCGAACACGAAGAACAGCCCCTGCACCAGCGGCAGATCGGGCACGCTCAGCGCCTGGTAGAACAGCCCGCCCAGCCCCGGCCAGGAGAAGACCGTCTCCACCAGGATCACGCCCGCCACCGTCCGCCCGAGGTTGATGAAGATCAGCGTCACGGTCGGCAGCAGCGCGTTGGGCACGGCATGCCGCCGTCGTACGAGATCGTCGCGCAGCCCCTTCGCCCGCGCCGTCGTCAGATAGTCGCTGCCCATCTCGTCCAGCAGCGCCGACCGCGTCACCAGCAGCGTCTGCCCGTACTCCACCGCCACCAGTGTCACCACCGGCAGCACGAGATGGTGCGCCACGTCCACGGCGTACGCCAAGCCCTCCTCACCACCGCCCGACTCCATGCCGCCGGTCGGGAACAGCCCCGGCAGCGGGCCGATGCCGACCGACAGGGTGACGATGAGCAGCAGCCCCAGCCAGAACGACGGCAGGGAGTACAGCACCAGCGCCAGCCCGGTGTGGAAGCGGTCCCCGAACCGCCCGTTCCGCCATGCCGACCGGGTGCCGAGGACGATGCCGAGCACCGTGTACAGCACGAAGGCGGTGCCGGTCAGCAGCAGCGTGTTCGGCAGCGCCTCCGTGATCTTGTCGACCACGGGCGCGTTGAACTGGTACGACGTCCCCAGATCGCCGGTGAGCGCCTTGCCGCAGTAGTCGGTGAACTGCTGCCACAACGGCAGATCAAGACCGAACTGCTCCCGGTACGCCGCCAGTTGCTCCGCCGACACCTGCCGGCCCCCGGTCATGAACTTCACCGGGTCGCCGGGGATCAGCCGGAACAGGAAGAAGCTGGTGACGAGGACGGCGAGCAGGGACACGGCCGCGCCCGCCACCTTGCCCGCCACGTACCGCGGATAGGCGGTGGCCGGGCGGCCGCGGCGGGGCCCGCGCCCGGCCGCGGGCCCC
>KL568674.1:10823-12775 GCA_000715605.1 Streptomyces speibonae
GGCCCGGCGGCCGCCGCGGGGCCCGCGCCCGGCCGCGGGCCCCTCCTTCACCGGCCCCGCGGCGGCGCCCGTGCTCCCGCCGACCGATGCCGGTGTCGCGTCAGAGGTCATGGCGTCCCGTCCGCCGCCTACTCGCGGTCATCGGCCGTGGCCCGCCGCCGCAGCGCGACGAACGCCCCCAGCCCCGCGAGCGCGACGGCACCCGCGACGATCCCGACGACCACACCCGTCGACGACGCGCCACCGCCCGCGTCCTCGGAGTCCGCCGGCACCGCCGACCACCAACTCCAGTAGCCGTCCTGCCCGTAGATGTTGCCCGCCTTCGCCGGCATGGTGGTGATCGATTCGATGTGGTCCGTGCGGTACGCCTCGACCGCGTTCGGATACGCCATGACGTTCATGTACCCGAGGTCGTACAGCCGCGACTCCATCTGCTTGACGATGCTCGCCCGTTCACCGGCGTCGTACTCGGCGAGCTGCCGGGCGTAGAGCTCGTCGAACTTCTTGTCGCAGATGAAGTTGTCGGTCGCGCCGGTCTCCTCCGGTGTCGCCGGCAGCGCGGCGCAGGTGTGGATGGACAGGACGAAGTCGGGGTCGGGGTTGACCGACCAGCCGTCGAAGGCGAGGTCGTACTCGCCGGCCAGCCAGGGATCGGTCACGTTGTCCAGGCAGTTGAGCGTCACCCCGATACCGAGGTCGCCCCACCACTCCTCCAGATACTGCCCGATCGCCTTGTCGTTCGGGTCGGTCGCATGGCACAGCACCCGGTAGACGATCGGCTTGCCGTCCTTGCCGACCCGCTTGCCGTCACCGTTCTTCCGGTAACCGGCTTCGTCGAGCAGCCGGGCCGCCTCCGCCGGGTCGTACGCCAGTTCCTGGCCGGGCGACGGCTCCCAGAAGTACTGCGAGAAACGCGGCGGGATGTAGCCCGCCCCCTCCACGGCGTGCCCCTGGAACACCTTGTCGATGACGGTCTTGCGGTCCACCGCCCTGAACAGCGCGTTGCGCACCCGCCGGTCGAGCAGCGAGGGATGCCCGTCACCCATCTTCTCGCCGTTCTTCGCCTTCGCCCCCGGGTTGGTGGCGAGAGCGTAGAAGCGGCGGCCCGGGGCGTCGTTGACGTGGATGTTCTCGTCCTTCTTCAGCGACTCCGCCTGGGCGTGCGTCAGGGAGGGCGACCCGGCGACGAACGACACCTCGCCCTTGCGCAGCGCCGACACCGCCGCGTCCTGGTCCTTGTAGTAGCGGAAGACCAGCTCGTCGAACTTCGGCGCGCCGCGCCAGAAGTCCTTGTTCGCCTTCAGCCGCACATGGCTGTCCGCCTTGTAGTCGGTCAGGACGAACGGCCCGTTGCCGACGATCGGGAAATCCTTGTCGTTGTTGAACTTCGCGTAGTCGTCGACCTTCTCCCACACATGCCGCGGCACGATCGGCACGTCCAGGGCCGTCATCGTGGCCTGCGGCTTCTTCAGCTCGATGACCAGCTTGGTGGGGCTCGGCGCGGTCACCTTCTCGAAGTTGGCGACGAAGCTGCCGTTCGCGGTGGCGGCGCCCCGGTCGGTCATCATCGTGTTGAACGTCCAGGCCGCGTCCTCGGCGGTGGCCCGCACGCCGTCCGACCACGTGGAGTCGGAGCGGATGGTGTACGTCCAGGTCAGCTTGTCCGGCGACGACTCCCACTCGGTGGCCAGCCCCGGGACGACACGGTTGTCCTCGGGGTCGTAGGCGGTCAGGTACTCGTAGGTGAGCCGGTGGATGCTCGTACTCAGCAGCCGTACCGCAAGGAACGGGCTGAGCGAGTCGACGCTCTGGGCCACCGCGACGGTCAGCACCTTCTTGCCGTCGTCGGCCGCCTCGGCCTGCCGCGGCGCGGGGTTGAGGGGGGTGGCGAGTCCTGCGCAGAGCGCGAGCGCGGCCGCGCCGGCCGCCAGGACGAGCCGGGTGCGGCGGGG
>KL568674.1:13040-14563 GCA_000715605.1 Streptomyces speibonae
CCGTGCCGATCATTCGTTTCCATGGTCGCTGACCTCGCGTCATCGCTCGCACGGGAAGGACGGGTTGATCAGATGGGTGATGTGTGTGTCTATCAGCGACCACTGCGAGCGTCAACGGCGCATACACCCCGTGTGGCCTGCGTAAACATCACGCCGGTGCGCGTTGTGCGCCCATTGGTCGACACCACTGACGCACCCCAGGCCAGGGCCTGACGACGAGCGCGCGCCCGGCCCGCACGCGGGAGCGGCCCCTTTCCGGAGGAGGGGCCGCTCGGGCGCGTGGAACGGGCAGGGGACCTACTGGCCCGGGTGACCTGGCTGGGGCGGGTAGGGCTGGCCGGGGGGCTGCGGATACGCCTGACCGGGCTGCCCCGGGTGTCCGGGCGGCGTGGGCGGGTGCCCCGGCTGCTGACCCGGCTGGGGGTACGGCTGTCCGGGCTGGGGCTGCTGCGGGTACGGGACCGGCTGCCCCGGCACGTACTGACCGGGGACCGGAGGCTGACCGGGGACGGGCTGTCCCGGCAGCGGCGGGGCGGCGACCGGCGGCGGGTTGCCGTCGGACGTCCACAGCCCGTGCGACTGCTGGTGCCGTACGAAGTCCTCCGCGACCATCGCCGCGAGGTTGAAGTACGCCTCCCGCACCTTCGGCCGCATCATGTCCAGGTCGACCTCCGCACCGGCGGCCAGATGCTCGTCGAACGGTACGACGAGCACGCCCCGGCACCGGGTCTGGAAATGCGCCACGATGTCGTCGACCTTGATCATCTTGCCGGTCTCGCGCACCCCCGAGATGACCGTGAGGGACCGCGCGACCAGGTCCGCGTACCCGTGCGCGGACAGCCAGTCCAGCGTCGTACTGGCGCTGCTGGCACCGTCCACGGACGGTGTGGAGATGATGATGAGCTGGTCGGCGAGGTCCAGCACCCCGCGCATCGCGCTGTAGAGCAGGCCCGTGCCCGAGTCGGTGAGGATGATCGGGTACTGCTTGCCGAGCACGTCGATCGCGCGCCGGTAGTCCTCGTCGTTGAACGTCGTCGACACGGCCGGGTCCACGTCGTTGGCGATGATCTCCAGACCGGAGGACGCCTGCGAGGTGAACCGCCGGATGTCCATGTAGGAGTTGAGGTACGGGATCGCCTGGACCAGGTCACGGATGGTCGCCCCGGTCTCGCGCCGCACCCGGCGGCCGAGCGTGCCGGCGTCCGGGTTGGCGTCGATCGCGAGGATCTTGTCCTGCCGCTCGGTGGCGAGGGTGGAGCCGAGCGCGGTGGTGGTGGTCGTCTTGCCGACGCCGCCCTTGAGGCTGATGACGGCGATGCGGTAGCAGGACAGCACCGGCGTACGGATCAGCTCCAGCTTCCGCTGCCGCTCGGCCTCCTCCTTCTTGCCGCCCAGCTTGAAACGCGAACCGCCGGATCCGGCACGGCTGCTCTTCGCCTTCTGCTTCTTGCTGTTGAGCAGCCGGTCGGACGACAGCTCCACGGCCGCCGTGTAACCGAGGGGCGCGGCACCGGGGTTGACCG
>KL568674.1:14739-15239 GCA_000715605.1 Streptomyces speibonae
GCCGCTGGTCGTGCTGAACGGGCTGCGGCCAGGCGGCCCCGAGCCGGGGATCGACGGGCTGCTGCGGCCCCGGGGGAGCGGGGGCACCCGGAGCGGCCCCGGCGGGCGGAAAGCCGTAACCGGCCGGGGGCGTCGGGCCGCCCGGCTGAGGCGCACCGTGACCACCCTGCGGGTCGGGCGCGGGCGGCTGCTGGGGAAAGCCGTAACCGGCCGGAGCGGCGGGCGGATGGGCGGCGTTCGGTGCGCCCGGCTGCGGGGCCTCGGGTGCGCCGGGCGCGGGTGGTGTGCCCGGCTGCTGTGGCGCGGGGGGAGTGCCCGGCTGCTGGGCGGCCGGGCCGGCGGGCGGGAATCCGTAACCGTCGGGGGCGGCGGGCGGTTGTGTGCCCGGCTCGGGCGAAGTCCCGGGCTGCTGCGGGGCGTTCGGGCCGGGCTGGGCGGCGTTCGGCGTGCCGGGCTGCGGGGCCTCGGGTGTGCCGGGTGCGGGTGGTGTGCCCGGCTGC
>KL568675.1:0-136 GCA_000715605.1 Streptomyces speibonae
TACATGGAACTGCAGGGCGGTCTGGCCGACACCGTCGCCAAGGCCACCCAGGTGCCCGGCTCGGTCACCGACGCACCTCCGGGTTCGCAGAAGTTCAAGGACTGGCTCCTGTCTCTTATAAACATCTCTGAGCGGG
>KL568675.1:362-3488 GCA_000715605.1 Streptomyces speibonae
GACGACGGCCGCTTCTACCGGCAGTGGACGGAAAGCCTCGACAAGTACGGCACGAAGAACTACGGATCCAACACGCAACCGCTGTACGGCTACCAGTCGTTCGTCAGTCTGATGCGGCACGGTGATGTCAGGTACGACGACCAGTTCCTCTACCAGCTGGGTGACGATCTGATAGCCGCCGAGAAGAAGCAGCCCGGTATCTACACCGAGTGGGGAGCCGGTCACGACGGCATCCGCGCGGACGCCCTGGACGGGCTCCTGGGCGTCATGAGCAAGAACCCGGACGCGGCCACCGCCTTCTTCGACCCCGCGGGTAACGGCTCCGGCTCCGACCACGTCGCCAACGACCACCTGAAGTACCTGCTCCACGAACGCGACTGGCCCCAGCACAGCACGGTCGCCGGTCCGACCGTCATCACCATGGACGACCCGCTCAATCGCACAGGGCTCGGTGCGGCCCTGGAGGCAGCGGCCACTGGACGCGAACCCAACTCCGCCGGAGCGTCGTTCGACCGTCACACCGAGGCACAGGCCCGGGTCATGCAGGAGACGATCACCCAGTTGGACAAGGACGGCAAGGGCGATGCGATCCCGCAGAACCTGAAGGTCCCCCTCGGGCGGGCCCTGGCCGACTACACGACCGACACCCACGCAATCCTCAGCGGCACCGAGCCGAACAGTCCCCAAGGAGCTTCGAGGATCAACGCCGACGGAGACGAGTCGAACATCACCAACAGCAAGCACAGCCTGCTCCGGGTGATGCGCGGTGTGTCCGACGCACCATACGGCCAGACTCCCGACGGCGAACCCGTGCTCGTCTACGACATGCTGTACGAGAACCAGAAGCTCTACTCCGCGGAGTACCTGGACACAGCCAGGGAAGCGCCCGCGGAGCAGCGGAGCAACGTCGTCGGCGACTGGGACAACAAGGCCCGCCACGTCGGCGAGGTGTACGGCTCGATGACCGCCATCGGGTCCGACATGATCCTCGACGACCGGGACACCAAAGTCGGCAACCTCAACGACGCCATGCGGTACACGTACCACGGAGTCGGCGGCCTCTTCACCCAGATACCCGTGGTGGGCGACCCGGTCCAGCGCATGGTCGACGCGGCCACCTACGAGTACTCCAAGGACGTCACGGCCGCGGCGGAGGATGCCGCCAGGTCCGAGGACAGCAGCACGACGTCCGCCGGCATCGGCGGTACGAACGTCCTCCTCGACGCATGGGGCGGCGAGCACGGCATCCAGGGCTCCGAGGCGCACGAGCACGCCAAGGGTGAGGCCAAGCAGAGCTTCATCACCGGGCGCGAGGACGCGTACTCGGCACTGCGTACGAGGAAGTGAGATGACGGACAAGAGCAGCCGGGCGCGTCTCGGGCGGAGGGGCCTCGCGGTCGCCCTGGCGATCGTCGTGCTGGTGGCAGGTGCGTACGTGTGGCTCAACACCAACCTCTTCGGCCGTGAGGACGTCTGCGCAGGGCTGGTGTCCGGTGATGCGGCGGAGTCCGTCTTCGCCGGCTCCGGCCGCATTTCCGACGGGGGCGGTACGGACAGCCCGTCGAGTGACCGGGTCTCGTTCACCTGCACGGTGGAGAGCTCGTCCTTCCTCCTCGGGCCGGACACCGAGTACCTGAGGATCTCGGCGAGCCGCGAGCGCGGCGACTTCCCCTTCAGCGACCGCGGCCGGTGGCCGAGCCCTGCATCGGTGTCGTTCTTCTCCGGCGGTTCCGGCGGTGCCACCGGTGGCGTGGGCTCGGACCACGGCTGGGTCCTGCTGCCCGAGGCCTGCACGACGGCCGACGGACCGGCCGTCATCGAGGGGTACGCGCCGAAGGGCTCTGACCCGATGGAATTCGCCCGGCTCCTCACCGAAGCCGCCAACAACACGGCAGAGCGGGCGGGCTGCACGACCGGGAAACCCCTGACCGCCCCCGACTCCCTCGACACGGCCCCGGAGCCGCGTGCCGTCCCGAGCGGCACGGTGTGCGGCTCCGCCGACCTGACGTTCCCCGGCCCGGCGACCCGGCCGGAGGCGACGGAGAGGATTCAGGAGAGCGCCGGCCCCACCTGGGCGTGCGAAATCTCTGACCACGCCACTTACGTCGTGTCCCAGGAACCGCGTCTGCTTGCCGCCATCCGCTCCTCACCGGGGTTCACCGAACACCCACGTGTGGCCGGCCTCCAGGTGTCCGGCTTCGACGCGAGGCACGTGGTCGCCGACTGCGCGGGCACCCCCACGTACTTCTCCATGGAGGTCGACCTGGGGTACACCTCCGCCCTCGAGAAGCCCGGAACGCCGCGCCTGGGAGCCCTGTTCGACAACTTCATCGACGTCATCGGCGAGCGGTTCGGCTGCGACGCGCGCTGATCCCGGGATCATCTCGGAGAGCACGGAGGACACGTGACACACGTACACCGGCCGGTGTTCGCGGCCACCCTGGCCGCGGTGGCACTGGTCGCCGGTTGCCAGAACGGCAGCGGCACGGCGCCGCTGAGCCTGAAGAGCCTGACCGAGACCGCTGATGGCGTACCGGACGGCGGAGCGGACACCTGCCCGCTGCCGTACGACATTGCCGAGGCGGCGAAGGCCGCGGGAGTCGGTGGCAAGGCCGGCGCCGGTCCCGTCCGGGGGGACGGTGAGACGCCCGTCGCCACGGGCGAGGGCGGTAAGCGCGCCGAGCCCGGAGAGCCGCTGGCCGAGAATCCCGGCGCCTTGGTGAGCTGTACCTTCCACATCGGTCAGGACGACGTGCGGGTCCACACCATCGCCACCAGCGAGCCGAATGC
This sequence comes from Streptomyces speibonae, assembly GCA_000715605.1. Lineage (GTDB taxonomy): Bacteria > Actinomycetota > Actinomycetes > Streptomycetales > Streptomycetaceae > Streptomyces > Streptomyces speibonae. The sequence goes on from KL568675.1 coordinate 3,153, forward strand.
GATCAATCACCTGGCCCCGGTGATCTCACCGCTGACCGGGACGTCCACCGATGCAGCGATCGGCTACATCAACCAGGCCGCCGGCGCCGAGGCCGGAGAGGTCACCCTCACGACCAGCGGCAACGTCGCCTCCATGCGCCTGAAACTCGACGGGCACGGAGACGCGGCCCTCCTGGTCGGCGCCGGAGAGTCAGGGGCCGCATCCCTGAGCCGGAAGCAGCTCGGCGACCTCACCGAGGAACTCGCGGGGCAGGTGCAGTAGACCGGGGCATCCGCAAGTCCTCCAGCCTGGACGGCTGCTAGGCCGTCCGCCGCCGCCACCCACGACCGATTACG
>KL568676.1:0-336 GCA_000715605.1 Streptomyces speibonae
CCCCTGCCCCGGAAACACGAACACCGTCCTGCCCACCGGCCCCGCCACACCACCCGTCAGCGCCTCACCCTCCGCCACCGCCCGCAAACCCGCCGCGAACTCCTCCGCCGAACCACCCACCACCACCGCACGATGCTCAAACACCGACCGCCCCCACAACGCCGCACCCACCGCCGCCCGGTCCTCCCCCACCAGCGGCACCAAACGCCCCGCCTGCGCACGCAACGCCCCCACCGAACGCCCCGACACCACCCACGGCACCACACCCGACGACACACCCGCAGACTCAACCGGCTCCCCCACCGGCGCCTGCTCCAGAATCACATGAGCGTTCGT
>KL568676.1:574-756 GCA_000715605.1 Streptomyces speibonae
ACCGCTGAGGCCGAACGACGACACGCCGGCGCGGCGAGGCCCGTCCCAGGGCCGTTCCTCGGTCAGCAGCTCCACTCGGCCCGCCGACCAGTCGACATGCGGCGACGGCTCGTCCACGTGCAGAGTTCTGGGCAGCTCCCCGTGCCGCAGCGCCAGCACCATCTTGATGACACCGGCCACAC
>KL568676.1:1037-1332 GCA_000715605.1 Streptomyces speibonae
GCCCAGCGTCGTGCCCGTGCCGTGCGCCTCGACGGCGTACACGTCGGAGGGCTCCAACCGGGCGTTGGCCAGCGCCTGCCGGATGACGCGCTGCTGCGCGAGACCGTTGGGCGCGGACAGGCCGTTGGAGGCGCCGTCCTGGTTGATCGCGCTGCCGCGGATACCGCGAGCACCGGGTGGCCGTTACGACGGGCGTCCGACAGCCGTTCCAGGACGACCATGCCGACGCCCTCGGACATTCCCATGCCGTCGGCCGCGGCGGCGAACGCCTTGCAGCGGCCGTCGGCGGCGAGTC
>KL568676.1:1539-4373 GCA_000715605.1 Streptomyces speibonae
CGTCGGCGGCGAGTCCGCGCTGCCGGCTGAAGCCGATGAAGCCTTCCGGAGTGGCCATCACGGTGACACCGCCGGCGAGGGCGAGCGAGCACTCGCCCGAGCGCAGCGCCTGGCCCGCCAGGTGGATGGCGACCAGCGACGAGGAGCACGCCGTGTCGACGCTGACCGCCGGCCCCTCCAGTCCCAAGGTGTACGCGATGCGGCCGGACGTGACGCTGGCGGAGCCGCCCGTGACCATCTGGCCCTGGAGTCCCTCGGGGACCTCGGCGTTGACGCCGTACCCCTGATAGCCGGTGCCGACGAAGACGCCGGCCCGCGCGCCCCGCTGGCTCTCCGGGTCGATGCCGGCCCGTTCGAACGCCTCCCACGCGGTCTCCAGGAGCAACCGCTGCTGGGGGTCCATGGTGAGCGCCTCACGGGGGCTGATGCCGAAGAACACCGGGTCGAAGTCGCCCGCTGCGGCGAGGAAGCCGCCCTGCCGGGTGTACGACGTGCCGGGCTTGTCGGGGTCCGGGTCGTAGAGGCCGTCCACATCCCAGCCGCGGTCGGCCGGGAAGTCCGAGACGACGTCACCGCCCGCGCGCAGCAGCTCCCACAGCTCCTCCGGGCTGTTGACACCGCCCGGGAACCGACAGGCCATGCCCACCAGTGCGATCGGCTCGTCCTCGGCCGCGCCCACGACGGTGGCCTCCGGGGCCACGGTGTCCTGGGTCAGCTCCGCGCGCAGATGGCGGGCTATGGCATGGACGTTGGGGTGGTCGAAGACGACCGTGGTGGGCAGCCGCAGTCCGGTCGCGGCGTTGAGCCGGTTGCGCAGTTCCACCGCGGTGAGCGAGTCGAACCCGATGTCGCGGAAGGCGCGCCTGGGGTCCACCGCGTCGGCTCCGGAGTGACCGAGGACCGAGGCGACCTCCTTGCGGACGAGTGCGACGAGTTCGGCCTCGGACAGCCGGGCCGCCACCGGTGCGGCGGCGATGGACTCCTCCAGGATTTGGGTCTGAGCCGCCACCTCCGGGATTTCGTCCAGGAGGGGACGGGGCCGGGCGGAGGTGAAGACGGGCGCGAAGCGCGACCAGTCCACGTCGGCGACGGCGAGGAACGTCTCGTCGTCGTCCATGGCCCGTTGGAGCGCCGCGACGGCCGCCTCCGGGTCGATGAACGGCAGCCCCTGGCGGCGTACCCGGTCCATGTCCAGACCGCCGGGCATGGCGGCCGACTCCACGAGGTTCGGGGTGTTCCAGATGCCCCAGGCGAGGGAGGTGGCCGGTGTGCCGCATGCGCGCAGGTGCTCGGCGAAGGCGTCGAGGAAGGCGTTGGCGGCGGCGTAGGCGCCGTGGTCGCCGCTGCCCCAGACCCCGGCGATCGAGGAGAAGAGGAGGAAAGCGTCCAGGTCGGGCAGCAGTTCGGCCAGATGGACCGCGCCCGCGACCTTGGCGTGCACGACGTTTTCGAACTCGGTCAGCGAGGTGTCGGCCAGCGACGCGATCTGGATGAGTGCGGCGGCGTGGACGACCGTGCGGACGGGAGTGCCCGCCGCGTCCAGCCGATCCACCAACGCCTCCACCGCCGTACGGTCGGTGACGTCGCAGGCTGCGTACTCGAAGCGCGTCCCCGACTCGGCAAGTTCCGCGGTGAGTTCGGGGGCGCCGGGCACGTCCGCGCCGCCGCGCCGGCCGGCCAGCACCAGATGCTCGGCTCCCGCGGCGGCCAGCCAGCGGACGATGTACGGTCCGACCGCGCCCGTGGCACCGGTGAGCAGGACGGTGCCACGCGGGCGCCAGGCCCTCCGGGCCGGCCCGCCCTCCTGTGGGGCACGGGTGAGGCGGCGCACCAGGGTGGTGCCGCCGCGTACCGCCCACTGGTCCTCGTCGCCGGCGCCCGCGAGCAGGGCGCGGAGTTCGGCGGCGGACCGCTCGTCGTACTCGGCGGGCAGGTCGACCAGGCCACCCCAGAACTCCGGGTGCTCCAGGCCGATGACACGGCCGAGCCCCCACACCGCCGCCTGCGCGGGATGCCGCAGCTCCGCGTCGCCGCCCGCGGAGGTGGCGCCCCTGGTCAGGCACCACAGCGGCGCGGTCCAGTCCGCATCGTGCAGCGCCTGGGTGAGCACGGTGGTGAGCGCCAGGCCCGTGGTCAGGCCCGGGTGTTCCGGGTCGGGCCGCTCAGCCAGGGCCAGCAGCGACAGCACGCCCTCCGGCCGTGCCCGGTCGGCGAGGGCCGAGGCCAGTTCCCGGCGACGGGTGCCGGCGGGGACGACGTACTCCTCGACTCGGGCACCGCGCTCGGTGAGCGCGCGGAGTGCGCCGGCCACCCAGGCGTCCTCGCGGTGTCCCTCGGGGACGACCGCCAGCCAGGTGCCGGGCAGGGGCCGTACCTCGGGCGTGGCCCGGCGCCAAGTGACGTGGTAGCGCCAGGAGTCCGTGGAGATCTCCGGGGACGGCGGCGCCAGCCAGTACCGTTCACGCTGGAAGGGATAGGTGGGCAGGTCCACGTGCCGGCCGCCCGGGTAGAGCGCGGCCGGGTCCACGTCCACGCCGTGCGCCCAGGCGGTGCCGAGCGAGGTCATGAAGCGGCGCAGGCCGCCGTCGTCGCGGCGCAGGGTGCCGACAGCCAGGACCGCGGTGTCGCCGCCGATGTCCTCGACGGTCTCCTCGACGGGCATGGTGAGGACGGGGTGGGCACTGACCTCGACGAAAGCGCCGTAGCCGTCGCCGGCCAACTCCCGTACCGCCGCCTCGAACTGCACCGGCCGGCGCAGGTTGCGGTACCAGTACCCGGCATCGAGGCCCGTGCCGTCGGCCCACTCCACGTCCACCGTGGAGAAGAACGGCACC
>JNXM01003362.1 GCA_000715605.1 Streptomyces speibonae
GGCCTGACTGGTCGAAGACTGCGGCGGACGGCTCAGGAACCGTCCAGGCTTAACAGCACATGGTTGACCGTACCGGTGGTGCTCCCCTACGTGTTCACCCCCTGAGCGACGGTGCTTCGTCAGGACCGCGAGCAGGCCCGTTGCGTGGTGGCCGAGTGTCTTGTGACGCAGGGGCGGGGAGGTGCTCAGGACCAATCAAGGAAGGAATCCTCAGCTGCACGGTACAGATTCTGAAGACGTGCTTCCTTCTTGCTCACTCCTACGTTTTCTGCCCGCTCTTCTATGGTGCTCCGCAGTCGGGAAAACCCGTACTTCTCGGGATCTTCGAAGGACCCTCTCTCGGTGAGTTTGTGCAGTATCCCGGTGGCTCGCCCGAATTGCCACATCAACCCGAGTGGTCTGTCTGTGTTCCCTGCGGGAGCGGTCGTGAAGTCCCTGTGCGTGAGTGTTCCGACTTGTTGGGTAATATGGTTGAACTGTGATTCGTAGACGATGTCGAAAGCGTCAGGGTCCGCGCCCAGCTTGAGAATGAAATCGCCCAAATCTACCACTGATACGCTCAGGTCGTTCGGCTCGGTGGAGAAGGCCGGGTCCGAGTAGTCGACCGTGATTTGAAGGATGTTCGATACGTCGGAAGTGTAGTGGGTGAGTGCGTTGGCGAGGTTCTGGCGGATTTCCTCCGGCACGATGGTCGTTTCGGATTCCGTATAAGCCTTGATGACACGCTCTGTCATCCTGACCTCTTCTGCGGAGTGCCGGTAAGCTGCCTGGGGAGCATCTTCTCCCGCAGGACGCCCAGTCATAGAGGATTCCAACGCGTCGCCACACTTGGTGAGCGGTTCTGAATTCGCGCTCAATTTTGGCGACACGAGACTCCAGCAAAGCTCCTCGCCAGGATCCGAGGCTTCATCCTTCGAAAGGAAGAAAACGCTGCCTCCTACGATCAGGCTAGCGATAGCCGTTGCTGCGATCACCAGCGGAGCGCGACGAATTCTTCGTTCTCTCTCGGCTCCTTCAGGTGTCATCCTTGCTCCCCTGTAGCTCCCCTGGTTGCGCCAAGGCCGTGGTAATAGGCTGACCTCGCCGTAGCGTTCACCTCCATCATTCTCCCTCCAGTCTCCGTAGTCTGTGTACTTGAGACCCCCACGTGTTGTGCATGCTCATTGATCATGTTTTGAAGGCGAGGGTGGCCCTTCTCTTCGTAGTGATTGATGAGTTCTTCTCTGGTTCGATTCGAGACTTCATTATTGAGGGCCTCGGCTTCCTTCCCTGTCCCGATGTCGATGAGCCGCTGAAAGGTGTCGCCAATGACGGGAAGGCCGGTCACCGGGGCGCCGTAGACATGATATTTGTAGACCTTGTTCCAGTTGTTCGCGCCGATCTCGCTGTCTCTCTGATCGATCAGAACGTCTGCCCGTATCTGGTCAAGAGTACCCATGACGTAGCCGGCCTCCTGTGCCACTCCTTTCGCCTTGTCGGCTTGTCCCTCACCCGGCCGGGACAACAGATCCTCTTTGGTGAGCCCACCAATTTCCGTGGCGGCGAAGGAGACTTGCGAATCATGAACCGTTCGATAAGCTCCACCGTCCTCGGACACTTCACGAAGGAATCTGATCAGTGATGTTTCCTTGAGATCGAGGTCGTTGGGATCGGTGGAATAGTCAGGATCGGAAAAGTCGACGTCCTTGCCGAGGACTTGGTAAATGTCGCTCGGGTAGGACGCGACTGCGTTGGCGAAGTTCTGGCGCATATTCTGCGGGATGGCGCTTCCGTGATCCTCGATTCCCGCTTCTCCGTAAAAATTCACGACCTCTTCGAGTACTCTGCTCTCCGCAGGAGAATGCTGCGAGTAACTTTCCGGATCGAGGTCGCTTCCGGGGACGACGCCAGTCATCGCGGCTTCCAGAGCCGCCCCGAACCCCCGGTGGCTGTCAGCGTCCTCGACATCGCCGCGGTATACCAACCCACCGTCCTTCATGCTCGTCCGGTGGTCGTTCACAACATCCCAGTCCCGGTCGACCTGAAGGTAGTGCAGTCGGTCCTTACCGGACTGATGAGCCGGGTCGAAGTACGCTGTTGCGGCATCAGGGTTCTTGCTCATGACGCCGAGCAGGCCATCCAGCGGATCATTGGCGAACCAGCCTTCGGTCTTGTTCGGAGCTGAGGCATCAAACTTGTGGCTTAGGTCCCAGACGTCTTTGTTGCCGCCCAAAGCCGGGTCTTCCGCCGCGCGAATATCGTCGGCCAGTTCGTGAAGAAAGGCGCCACTGTAATCGCCGCCCCGCTGCATCAGAGTCACTATGCTCTGATAACCCAGCGCTTTGCCGCTTTCCGCCCCGACTCGGTGAACATCGGTAGCTGCAAGATCATATTCCTTGATCCCTGCGTTCTTCATCGCGGAAAGCCAGTTGTTGTAAAATTCGGCGTCAGCCGTTTTTTTCCATCTCTTGTGGGCGTCGGCGTATTCTTTCGTCCCGATCCTGAGCTGCTCGCGTTTCGAATCCGGAGGCAGTGGCTTTCCATCGAGCCCGAAAGCAGGGACCCGGGTGGCCGACGCAAGCGTCTCCGCAAGACCCTTCTGCAGCCCCAGGTAAGACTTCTTGTCGTCCTTGGCGTCAAAGTAGGCCAAATCGTTGAGCCGATTCGTGAGCTTGATGGTGCCGTTGGTTCCGAGACCATTAAGAAAGGTCTGACTGAACACCTTGTTATCAGCGTTGTCGCGGAAGGCACGGTCGAGTTCGGCGAGTTGGGCGGCGGGTATCTTTTCACCGCCTGCGAGTCTGGTGGCGATGTCCTCGGCGTTCTTG
>KL568677.1:0-1976 GCA_000715605.1 Streptomyces speibonae
AAGACCCTGACCCCACCCCGGCGGTCAGGGAGGACAGGGTGGGATGGCCCTCAGGGATGCCGTTGCCCTCGGCATGCGTGGTGAGCGGCTCCTCCAGACCCGCGGGCAGCCTGGTCGGATAGCGTCCCGTGTACAGGCTGATCCGGGTCGGGGAACACCACGGCGAGCCCGCGTAGGCGTGGGTGAAAAGGACCCCCTCAGCGGCCAGCCGGTCGAGGTTCGGTGTCCGGATCGCCGTCGAGCCGTAGCACGCCAGATCGCCCCAGCCGAGGTCGTCGGCGAGAATGTACAAGATATTGGGAGCGCCCGCCGGTCGACCGTGCCTCAGGCTCTCGAACGGTGATTTCGTGCCCGGGATCAGATTCGACATGTGTTGACCCTCCACTCTTTATCGCGGAGCTGCCGACTCGGGTTTCGGGTACCGCGTGTCCCGATTCCCGAAACGAGCGCCGCGCTCTGCTTTCGCCCGCCCTATTTCAAGCGGATGTACAGCGGCAGGCCCGCCCACAGCGCGGCGAACATGATCAGCGCCGCCCCGGCGGCCACCGCCCCCTCGACCCGGCCGAACACGAAGTCCACGACGAGCAGCACCGAACCCGTCAGAGCCAGGGCGAGGAGGAAGAGCCCCAGGAGCGTCAGCCGGGACGACAAGGTGGCGATCACCCTCTTGGCGTGCCGGCGGAAGAGCACCCGGTGCAGCGCGGCGGGCGTGGTCAGCAGCGCCATGGCGGTCACCGAGAGCAGCAGCGTGGCCACATAGGTGCCGCGCTGGAATCCGTCCAGCTCGGCGAACCTCGGGGCGAAGGCGAGGGCCAGCAGGAAGGCGACCAGGATCTGCACGCCCACCTGGGCCACCCGCAGTTCCCGCAGCACCTCGGTGAAGTTGCGGTCGGCCTCCTCCAGCTCCGTCTCGCGCCGCTCCGGGTCCCGGCGTGCGGGTGGGCCGTCCCCGGGAACGCCGCCTTCTCCTCGCCTCATGAGCGGGATCCTGGCCCGCACGGCGGCACCGGGCCACGCTCCTACTGCGTCTGGGTGACGCCGAGGACGGAGAGCGCCTCCCGGACCATCTGATGGGTGAAGCCCCACTCGTTGTCGTACCAGCTCATGATCTTGACCAGAGTGCCGTCCACGACGCGGGTCATCGCCGCGTCGACGACCGAGGCCCGGGAGTCGCCGATGATGTCGCTGGAGACGATCGGCTCCTGCGACACCCCGAGGATGCCCCGGTAGCGGTCGGTGGTGGCCTCCGCGCGGAAGAGGTCGTTCACCTCCTCGACGGTGGTCGGACGGGCGGTGACGAGCGTGATGTCGGCCATCGATCCGACGGGGATCGGGATCCGCACGGCCACGCCGTCGAAGCGGCCGGCCAGTCCCGGGAGCGCCTTGGTGGTCGCGAGCGCGGCGCCGGTGGAGGCGGGAAGCATGTTCGCGGCGCCGGCCCGGCCGCGCCGGAAGTCCTTGCTGGGCCCGTCGATGAGCTGCTGGGTGGCGGTGTAGGCGTGGATCGTGGTCATCACGGCCCGCTCGACGCCGATCCTCCGGTCCATCACCTCGACCACCGGAGTGATGCAGTTCGTCGTGCAGCTCGCGCAGGAGACGGTCTGCTGCCCGGCCGGGGCGGTGTTCACCCCGTGGACCACGGTGGCCACCGTCTCGGTGCGGGCGGGCGCCGAAAGGATCACGAAGCGGGCGCCCGCTTCCAGGTGCCGGGCCAGCTCCTCCTCGCGCCGGAAGACGCCCGTGCACTCCAGGACGAGGTCGATGTCCAGGTCGCGCCACGGGAGCTCGGCCGGGTCGCGGCGGCTGTACAGGGGGACGGTGCGCCCGTCGACGACCAGCGCGTCGCCGTCCGCGGTGACGGGCTTGCCGTAACGGCCGTACACGGTGTCGTAGGTGAGCAGGTAGGCCAGGTTCTCGGCGGGGACCAGGTCGTTGACGGCGGCCACTTCCACCCCGTCCAGGTCGTGGAGGATTTT
>KL568677.1:2160-3973 GCA_000715605.1 Streptomyces speibonae
CGTTGACGGCGGCCACTTCCACCCCGTCCAGGTCGTGGAGGATTTTGAACGCGGCCCGCCCGATGCGTCCGAGCCCGTTGATCGCGATCTTCGCCATCCGGTATCTCCTCGCCGTCATTCCAGGACACATACGTGCGAATCCCCCGGCTCCCCGCATCCGTCGTATCACCGCTCCGCTCCTCGCGCAGGCCGGGTGCCCGGGCGGCGTCCGCTCCGGCGTTGTTTGCGGCGGGCCGTCGGCGGAGTGAGCCTGGAGGGGGAACAGGAGGCGTGATGGGCGGCCTGGTCGTGGTGGGCGTGGACGGTTCGGAGGCGAGCCTGTTTGCGGTGGAGGCCGCGGCGCGGGAGGCGCGGTGGCGCGGCGCGCATCTGCGGCTGGTGCACGCGTTCGTCTGGCCCGCCCTGCACGCGCCGCCGGGCCCGTCGCCGCTGGGGCCGCCGGAGGGCGGCGTGCACGACATGGTGGTACGCCTGCTCGACGAGGCCGATCGGCGCGCCAGGACGACGGCACCGGACGTCGACGTCTCCGGCGTCGTGATGGCGGGCGAGGCGCTGACGGTCCTCGAGGCGCAGTCGCGTGCCGCGGAACTCGTGGTGGTCGGCTCGCGCGGCCTGGGGGGTTTCGCCGGGCTGCTGGCGGGATCGACGGCGGTGCACCTGGCGGCGCGCGGCCGGTGCCCCGTACTCGTGGTCCGCCGGCTGGGCCAGGACACGGGGCCGGTCGTGGTGGGCGTCGACGGCTCCGCCGCCGGTGCGGGCGCGGTGGACTTCGCCTTCGCCGAGGCGGCACTGCGCGGCACCGGCATCGTCGCTCTGCACGCCTGGACGCCGTGGAACACGCCGGTGCCGGCGTCGTGGAGCGCGGACATCCCGTATGCGAACGAGCCGGAGGCGCTGGCCGCGCGGGAGGAACGGCTCCTGCACGAGGCGCTGGCGGGCCGCCGGGAGACGTATCCGGGTGTGCGGGTGAAGTACGAGGTGGTCCGGGGCGGGGCACGGGAGGCACTGATCGAGGCGAGCCGCACGGCCCAGTTGCTGGTGGTCGGTGCGCGCGGACGCGGCGGCTTCGCCGGACTGCTGCTGGGATCCGTGAGCCAGGCCGTGCTCCAGCACGCGCGGTGCCCGGTCGCGGTCATCCGCGGTACCGCCGACGGCTCCTGACCGCCTTTCAGCAAGGGGGGCACGCTCTCCCGTACTTGTCCAAGAACGTGGAAACGGGACAGCACACGGAATGACGCCCTCTGGACACCCACACCGACAGGACCCAACATGGACGCGTACATGACGTCCGCCGCAACCTGCCCTGACGAGCCGTAACCCCTCCGCCGCCGACCCTCTCAGAGAACTGTGTCCTGAATATTTCTTCCAACGGGGTGAAGTATCTTGAACCAGTCATGTACCGGTCTCATCGACCCGACGGACAGCGCGGCGGCGAGAGACCGACCAGGAGTCGGGGCGCGGGACGCGTCGCGTGGGCCACGCTTCGAGACGGTTTCGATCTCCTCCCTCGTACCCGGTGATTCTCCGCGCTCGGAACAGGACCAGGAGCACATCGCCCGGCTTGCCGAGATCGAGGAGCCGTTGCCGCCGATTCTCGTCGAACGCCACAGCATGAGGGTGATCGACGGGATGCATCGCCTTCTCGCCATGGTACTCAAGGGGCACGAGACGATCGAGGTCGAGTTCTTCGACGGCACCACGGAGGACGCCTTCCTCCGCGGGGTCACGGCCAATGTGACGCACGGGCTTCCGCTGTCGCACGCCGACCGGAAAGCGGCCGCCGCGCGGATCGTCCGGTCGCACCCGCACATGT
>KL568677.1:4173-4662 GCA_000715605.1 Streptomyces speibonae
GAGATGTGTATAAGAGACAGACACATGTCCGACCGGGCCATCGCGCGGGCCGCGGGCCTGGGGGCCAAGACCGTCGCAGCCGTCCGGCGCACCGCCGGCGACGCGCTGACCTGCGTGAACGCGCGCGTCGGGAGAGACGGCAAGGTACGTCCGCTCAACAGCGCGGAGGGCCGCCTCAGGGCCGCCGAAGTACTGGCCGAGCGCCCGGAGGCCTCCTTGCGTGAGGTGGCACGGATCGCCGGAATCTCCCCGGCGACGGTGAGCGACGTACGCAAACGCATCGCGGTCGGCGAACTGCCGGTGACCGTACGGCCGGGCGCGGCCGATCCGCGGGAGAACGCCGCCGCCGCGCCCGCCCAGGACCTCTGCGCCGCAGGCAGCCGGGGCCCGAAGCAGATCGACCAGGTCGATCCCACTCCCATTCTCAGAAAGCTCCTGCGGGACCCTTCGCTGCGTCACAACGAGGACGGCCGGAACCTGTTGCGGCTG
>KL568677.1:4872-6445 GCA_000715605.1 Streptomyces speibonae
CAGAACGCCGCCGCCATGTCGTCGGAACTGACCGTCGTCGTACCACCCCATTGCAGAGAACTCGTGGTGAAGCTGGCGCGCCAGTACGCCGAGATCTGGGGCGAGTTCGCAAGGGAGCTGGAGATCATGACCAAGGCGCTCGACGTGTCGAGGTGATCCGGCGTACTCCGGGGCACGCGCGTGCCGATACGCCACACAGGTCTGCTTGCCACCCCACGCACCTGAGGTCATCCATCACCCACCAGCCCTGATCACGGACGGTGACGGGAACGGGTGGGGCCTCGGTTGACTCCTGAGACGGCTAACCGCTATTCATGAGCCAGCCGTTAGGGGAATGCATGCAAGACGTCGTGTTGGCGATGCTCGCGAAGGAGCCATCGCACGGCTACCACCTGCGCGCGTGGCTGCGCCGGGCCCTCGGCCCGCTCGGGGAGTCGATGAACGCGGGCCAGATCTATGTGACGTTGGCCCGGCTGGAACGAGCCGGACTGGTCGTGCACGAACGATCGGAAGGGCCGCCGGACCGCAAGGTGTACGCGCTGGCGCCCGCCGGACAGCAGCGGTTGGCCGCCTGGCTGACCGAAGTGAACTGGCCGAAGCTGGACCTGGCCGAGCTCCACCTCAAACTGGCGGTGGCCCAGGCCGCCGGGCTCGCCGATCCGGTGGACCTGGTGGCCGCGTACCGCCGCGAGCTGCTCGGACGCCTGCGCCAGGTGCAGCGCACGCTGCTGGAGGAACCGGACGGCTCGGTCGCCGGCTTGCTGCTGGAGGGCGTCGCCCTGCGATTGCAGGCCGACCTGCGCTGGTTGCGCGCCTGTGAGCAATTTTGGTCAAGGGTCGAAAACGAAGCCGAGGATGGATGAACCAGTTCGACGCGGTGCTGCAGGCCCGCGACCTGTTCAGGACACATGGCCAGGGGGAAAGCCTGGTTCACGCGGTGGACGGCGTCGACCTCGACGTACAGCCCGGACAGATGCTGGCCGTCATGGGGCCCAGCGGCTGCGGCAAATCCACCCTGCTGCATCTGATGGGCGGCCTGGAGCGACCCACCGACGGTGAGGTGTGGCTGGCCGGCCGGCGCATCGACACCCTCAGCGAACGAGCTCTGGCCCAACTGCGCCGCCGGTCGGTGGGCTTCATCTTCCAGGCCTTCCACCTGGTCGAGGAGCTGTCGGCGGCGGAGAACGTGGAACTGCCCGTCCTGCTGGCCGGACGCTCACTGCGCACGGCCCGGCGCCGCGCGGACCAGTTGCTGGAGCAGGTCGGGCTGCCCGACCGCGCCCGGCATCTGCCCTGGCAGCTCTCGGGCGGACAGCGTCAGCGGGTGGCCATCGCCCGCGCCCTGGCCAACGATCCGCTGGTGCTGCTGGCCGACGAGCCGACCGGCAACCTGGACACCGCGGCGACCCTCGACGTGCTGCGGCTCTTCGGGGAGCTGCGTGCCGCCGGGCAGACCCTTGTGATCGTCACGCACGACGAGCGGGTCGCGGCCACCGCCGACCGGCTCGTGTCGATGCGCGACGGCAGACTGGTCGACGACGCGTGGATGGCGGACCGCAGGCAGGTCGTGGAC
>KL568677.1:6622-7799 GCA_000715605.1 Streptomyces speibonae
CAGAGATGTGTATAAGAGACAGGCTGACGTTCATGGGCCGTCTCATCCTGCTCTTCCGCCTCGTCTGGTCCGACCTGCGCCGCCATCCCGGCCAGGCCGCGATGCTCCTCCTCTCCCTCACGGTCACCACCGGCATGCTGGCGCTGGGCGCGTCGCTCGGCGGGGCGACCGAGACGCTCTACCGTCACACACGCGACGCCACGGCCGGTCCGGACGGGGTCGTCGTCTCCCCCGCCGACTCCACCGCCACGACCCGCGCCCAGGCCAAGCTGACCAGCGACCCCGCGGTCGCCGCCCACAGCGGTCCCTACCTCCAGTACTACTCGAAGCTCAAGGCAAAGGGTTCCACCTCGCACGTGGTGATCACCGCCTCCGACACGAAACCGGGCCCGGTGGACCGCCCCCTGGTGACCTCCGGAACCTGGGTGCGCCCCGGGGGCGTCGTGGTCGAACGGGGCTTCGCCACCGCGCTGGGCGTCGACGTCGGCGACCGCGTCACGGTCGCGGGCCGCTCCATGCCGGTCATCGGGACGGCCGTGAGCGCCGCCAGCATGGTCTATCCGTTCGCGCAGATGAGCGGTCCCGGTGGCGGGCCGAACGACTACAGCGGCCGGGTCTGGGTGACCGAGGAGGAGACCAGGGCGCTGAACGCCGACGATCTGCCGGCGGCCTCCCTCCTCTACCTGAAACTGCGCGACCCGGACGCCACCCAGGCGTTCCTGAACAATCACCGCGGCGAGTTCAACGGGACCTTCCACACCTGGCAGTTCATCGTCCAGCAGGATTCCACGATCATCAAGGGCGGCCAGCCCATCCTGGTCATCGGCAGCTGGCTGCTGAGCTTCCTCGCCCTCGCCGGCGTGGCCACCCTCGCCGCGGGACGCGCCGCCAAGCAGACCCGCCGTGTGGGGCTGCTCAAGGCCGTCGGTGCCACACCCGGTCTCATCGCCGCCGTCCTGCTCACCGAATACGTGATCCTGGCGCTGCTCGCCGACGCGCTGGGCCTGCTGGCCGCGCGGTTCGCCCAGCCCGTCGTCGTCAACCCGACCGCCAGCCTGCTGACCACCTCCGCGTGGCCGAGCGGCGGCATCATCGTCCTCACCACGGTCGTTGCCCTGGCCGTGGCCGTCCTCACCAGCCTCGGCCCGACCGTGCGGGCCATGCGCACCGAAACGGC
>KL568677.1:7974-10769 GCA_000715605.1 Streptomyces speibonae
CGACACGGCAGTCCGGCCGCCCGACCGCCGGGCCCGGCTGACCCGGCTGTCCGCGATGCTGCCGGTCCCGGTCCTGCTCGGGCTGCGCCTGATCGCCCGCCGGCCCGGCCGCGCGTTCCTCCAGGCGTGCGGCATCACCGCCACCGTCATCACCATCACGGCACTGCTGATCATTTTCGTCCAGCGCCAGTTCAGCTACGGCATCGATTCTCCCCGCCTGAAGAACCTGAAGGACGCTCACAGCCGGGAGATGATCGTGGCGGTCGCCGCCTCGCTGGTGATCCTCGCCGCCGTGAACACCCTCACGGCCACCTGGACCACTGCACTGGAGGCCCGGCACACCATGGCCGTCGCGCGCACACTCGGCGCGACTCCCGGGCAGGTCACGGCCGGGCTGTCCGCCGCCCAGCTCCTGCCCGCGGTGCCCGGCGCGCTCGTCGGCATCCCCCTGGGCATGGCCTTCGTCTGGCCCTTCAGCAACGCGAGAACGGTCTACCCGCCGGCATGGTGGCTGTTCGGCGCCGCGTTCGCGACCGTCCTGGCCACCGCCGCGCTCACGGCCCTGCCCGCCCGCATCGCGGCACGCCGATCCGTCGCTCAGACCCTCAGCGCCGAGACCACCTGAGTGTCCCGTCGGCCGCCGGGGCCGCCGGCTCTGCATATCGGACGGCCCCGTGCGGTGTGCAGGACGGCCCCGTGCGGCACACGGGGCCGTCGACCGACAATGCCGACTGGAGGACCGTCGGTTCAGTTCGCCGTCCGGCGGATGGTGGCCAGCCAGGCGTGGGCCTTCCTGCCGAACTGAGGAGCGACCTCGAACGTCTCCGGGACGACGTCCACCACCTCCCACCCCTCCTCGAACGCCTCGCGCAACTCGTCCTGTGCTATCCGCCGAGGGCCGAGTGCGCCGGGCTGCCGGTCGCTGAAGCACATCAGATGGCACGTGCCGCCCGGTTCCGTCACCGATGTCAGGCTGCTGACGTACCGCCGGCGCTCCTCGTCGTCGAGGACATGGAACATCCCCACGTCGATCACCGTGTCGAAGGTCGTTCCGAGCGCGGCGAGATCGAGTACGTCGCCGGTCTCCAGGCGGACCTTCAGCCCGCGTTCCTCCGCCTTGCGGCGTGCCCTGCCGACGGCGGTCGCCGAGCAGTCGACTCCCGTGGCATCGGCGCCGTGGAGTGCCGCCAGCAGCGTGTGCTCCCCGGTGCCGCAGCCGGCATCGAGCACGCGCCCGGAGAGCTGACCGCTCCCGGCGAGGCGGACGAATGCCTCCTGGGGGCGCCCGCACTCCCAGGGTGCCTGCTCGGCCGCCCGGTATATCGCGTCCCAGTCCGCCGACCGTGTCGCCATTCCATGACCTCCTTCTAGCGGCCCGGTTCATCCGCGTCAGCGGCGTCCGACGGGCCGAGCCAGTCCGAAACGCATGCCCAGACCTGCGCCAGCACCTCAGGCCGGGCCATCTCCGTGTGCTTGCAGGAGATGTAGACCTCCGCCACCTCTCCGGAGACATAGGGCTCCCAGGCGGCCGCACTCGAGGCGTCCTCCGACTTGTCCTCGGTGGCGGTCACGAGCAGCATGTCCCGGTCGAAGATGCCGGTCTCGTGCCGGATGCTCAGTTCCGCCGCCATCCGGAGCATGCGCCGGGCGCCGGGCCTGTGCGCGCCTTCCTCCCCGGCGAACTCGGCCTCGGCCTCCTGGGCCGCCTCGGCCGCTCCGGCCCCTTCGGCTCCTTCGGCTCTCTCGGCCCTCTCGGCCCTCTCGGCCCTCTCGGCCCTCTCGGCACGATCAGGATCGCGGTCGTCCTGACCCGCCTGCTTCCGCTCCCCGTCACCGGGCTCCGGCTCCCGCTTCTTGGGCGGCACCGCATCCATGGAGACGAGCGCACCGACCTCATGGCCTGCCGCCCGCAGCTGAACGGCGATCTCGTGGGCGACGATGCCGCCGAACGACCACCCCAGCAGGTGGTACGGGCCAGACTCCTGGACCGACCGTATCTGCCGGATGTAGTCGGCCGCCATTTCCTTGACGGAACCGGCCAGTTCGCCCGTTCCGCCGTCCACGTTGCGCGCCTGGAGTCCGTAGAGCGGGTACTCCTCCGGCACGTAGTGGGTCAGCGGTATGTAGCACCAGCTGAGCCCGCTGGCCGGGTGCACACAGAACAGCGGAGGCTTGCTCGAACTCGTGCTGTCCGAAGGCCGGATCGGGAACAGGACGTCGAACTCGTTGCCCGTATAGGGCAGATCCATCCGGGTGACGAGCCCGGCGGGGGTCGGGGCCTCGAACACGGCGCGTACCGAGAGGTCGAACCCACGAAGTCGCAGTCGCTGCACCAGCGACACCGCCAGAAGCGAGTGCCCGCCGAGATCGAAGAAACTGTCGTCGGGATGGACGCGGTCGACACCGAGGACGTCGGCGAACACCTCGCACATGACCTCCTCGGCCGCCGTCACCGGCGCGCGTCCGTGCTCGGTTCCCCTGTGCTGCGGCACGGGCAGGGCGGCACGGTCGAGCTTGCCGTTGACGGTCAGCGGCAGTCCGGGCAGGGTCACGAACGCGGCCGGGACCATATGGCCGGGCAGACGCCCGGCGGCGTGGCGGCGCAGATCGGTGGCCAGGTCTTCGTCGGACCGGGACTCTCCGTCTCCGGCCGGGACGATGTAGGCGGTCAGCCGCTTGTCGTTCGGTACATCCTCGCGTGCGATCACCACAGCCTGCGTGACGTGCGGGTGCTCGGTCAGCACGGTCTCGATCTCACCGGGCTCGATCCGGAAGCCGCGGATCTTCACCTGGTC
>KL568677.1:11089-12598 GCA_000715605.1 Streptomyces speibonae
GGCCGGCGCCGGCGATGAACAGCTCACCCACCACGCCGGGCGGGCAGGGGCGCAAGGATCCGTCCAGGACGTACACCTGTGTGTTCCAGATCGGTACGCCGATCGG
Source organism: Streptomyces speibonae (assembly GCA_000715605.1). GTDB lineage: Bacteria > Actinomycetota > Actinomycetes > Streptomycetales > Streptomycetaceae > Streptomyces > Streptomyces speibonae. Next base: position 11,196 of record KL568677.1, read on the forward strand.
TACGGGGCTCGACCCGCCGGTGCAGAGCCAGGCGGTGGAGTCCACCGACGTCTCCGTCGGCCCGTACAGGTTGTGCAGCTCCGCGCCGCACACCTGCGCAAAGCGCTGACCCAGCGGGCCCGGGAGTGCCTCGCCCGAGCACACGACCCGCCGCAGGGATCCCCACGCGGCGGGGTCGCCGCCCTCGACGAACGCCTCCAGCATCGAGGGCACGAAGTGCACCGTGGTGATGCCGTGCGCACGGATGACGTCGGACAGGTACGCGGGGTCGCCCTGACCGCCCGGACGCGCCAGCACCAGCCGCGCACCCGACACCAACGGCCAGAACAGCTCCCACACGGATACGTCGAAACTCACTGATGTCTTCTGCAACACCGCGTCGTCCGCGCCGAGACGGAACCGGTCCTGCATCCACAGCAAACGGTTCACGATCCCCGCGTGCGGCACCACCACACCCTTCGGCACACCCGTCGAACCCGACGTATACATCACATACGCCGCCGCATCCGGAGACCACGACGCCGAGAATGCCTCAGCATCCTCGGGCATGCCTGAGTCGTCCAGACACACCACCGGTACCTGCGTGGGCAGACCTTCAGCCAGGTCATGCACCGTCACCACACAGACCGGTCCTGCATCGCTGAGCATGAAACCGACCCGGTCGGCCGGATACTCCGGGTCGACGGGCAGGTATGCCGCACCCGTCTTCAGTACCGCCAGCAGTGCCACCACCAGGTCAACCGACCGCTCCAACACCACCGCCACGACGGACTCGGGCCCCACTCCGTGCGTTGCCAGCACAGCCGCCAACCGCGACGCGCGTGCGTCCAGTTCGGCATACGTGACGTCCTCGTTGTCCGAGACCACCGCCACCGCATACGGAGTGCGCGCCACCTGCTCCGCGAACAACTCCGGCAACGTCGCCCGCGGCACGGCCCGCGTCGTGTTGTTCCACCCGTCGAGCAGTTGCTCGCGCACCTCACCGGGCAGCACCCCGACCTGCGGCAACGGCGTCTGCGTCGGCCCCTCCAGCGCCTCCACGAGACCTTCGACCGCCGCTTCCAACAACCCACACACCAGCCCGGCATCCGCAGGAGCCACCACGTCCGCCGTCAGCCCGAAGCCGGTCCCGAAGTCATCGACGGACAACGTCAGCGGGTAGTTGGTACGGTCCTCGGCGGTCAGCAACCGCATCCCGCGCTGTCCGCGCGCAGTCCTGTTCCCTGCCGCTCCTTCGCGACCGACTCCCTCGGAGCTCCGGCGCGCACGGTCACTGTGACGGTAGTTGAACAGAGCGGTGAACAGAGGAGTGGAGGGCGCGACGCTGCCGGCATTCTGGGCGAGTGACAGGGGTGCGTGTTCATGCAGGAGCAGGCCGGCCAGCTGCGACTGCATGGCGGTGA
>KL568678.1:0-315 GCA_000715605.1 Streptomyces speibonae
GGCGGGCCGGCGGGATCGCGGTGAGCAGGCGCCACACGTCGGGCAGTCCGTTCGGGGCGAGCGCGTCGGCACCCCAGGTGATGGCCGAGCGCCGGTCGGTGAGGGCGATCGCCACGTCGCCCGCGGGCAGTCCGTCCGCGCTGTCGCCGTCCCCGTGCGCGGCCGCGCGGGCGACGCTCACCACGATGTGCCCGTCGTTCTGCAGGGCCCGTACGACGTCGCCGAACGGCAGGTCGGCGGGGGCGACCTCGTCGGCGAGCCGGGTGATGTCCTTCAGCTCGGAGCCGCCGGTGACCACGACGTACAGCCCTGCCC
>KL568678.1:452-1863 GCA_000715605.1 Streptomyces speibonae
AGCCGCCGGTGACCACGACGTACAGCCCTGCCCGGCGGGCCGCGTCGAGGACGGCCTCGGCCCAGGGGTCGACGGGGTCCTCGAACACGGCGTCGGCGGGCTGCGCGGGGCCGCGCAGGGCGTCGGCGTGGAGCACCAGGGAGTCGGCGAACTCCAGTTGCCGCAGCCGGTCCCCGCTGCGGACCAGGACGCCGGTGCGGGCGAGGTGGGTGCCCAGCAGGGCGTCGAAGGCGGCGGGGCCGTAGCGCGTCGCCTTGGGGGATCCGGCCAGGACCGCTTCTGCCGCCTCCGAGGTGTCGTGCGTGACGAGGAGGGTGGCGGCGGCTCCCACGACGCTGCCGGTGCCGGCGTGGGCCGCGTACGCCTGGGCGGGCGTGACCCGCAGGGGCGGGCGGATGTCCGCGGGACCCGGAACGCTGGTGCGGCCCTCCAGGCAGACGTCGTCGTGCAGGGCCTCGAAGGCCGCGGCCCTGGCGGTCGCCTCGGTGAGCTGGCCGGTGCGCAGCAGTCCGTCCAGGACGAGGGCCACCGGGGACTGTGAGGCGCCGTGCGCGGCGGCGTTGGCGGCGGCGAGGAGGAGTTCCATGCCGCTCCTGCCGAACCGCTGCCGCAGCAGGGCACGGAAGCGGGGGTTCTCCCGCAGCAGGGTGACGCCGGCGGTGACCGCCTTGGGGGTGCGGGGCAGGCGCAGCGCCCGGCCCGCGAGGGCACCGGCCGCGCCGGCGGCGTCCAGGGCCAGCGCGGCGGCGGCGATGCGCACGTCGCGGGGGTCGCCGGGGTGCGCGGTCCCGTCGTCCTCCTCGGGGCCCGCGTCCTCGGTCAGGCCGAGGCGGGCGGCGAGGGCGACGGCGTGCTCGCTCACGCGGTCGCCGGCCGCGTCCGTCACGGCGGTCACCACGAGGCGGGACAGTCCCTCGTCCCAGTACGCGGTGAGCACGTCCGGGTGCGTGAGCAGTTCGGCGGCGGCCTTGCGGGCGAGCGGGGCGACACCGCCGTCCGGATGGCTCAGGGCCAGGTGGACGCGGTGTCCGGCCCGCCAGTGCCGGTCCCGGCCGAGGGCGTTGCGGGCGACGTGGCCCAGGCGGCGGGTGGTGTCGTGGACGGACGTCACGCCCTGTGCGGTGCCGCGTGCGGCGCCGGCGGCGGCGCCCGCGACGGCACCGGCGAGCGGGGCGACGTCGAAGCGTGTGAGCATCTGCGGGTCCCGTGCTCGTGGCTCAGCGGGTGGGCCGGCCGGCGGGCGGCCGGGCGGGACCGTCGGACGGGCCGTGGTGGGCGGTGGCCTCGGCGACCTGCTTGAGGCCCTCGGCCGTGGCGGTGTCGCCCACCTTCGCGGGCTGCTGGTGCACGGGGCGGTCCGTGCGGCCGTCGCGGTTGCGGTGCGGAGCGAGCCGGTCGCCGGGGCCGGCGG
>KL568678.1:2067-2915 GCA_000715605.1 Streptomyces speibonae
GTGCCCGCCCGGCAGCCGGCGCAGGCCCGAGACGGCCGTGCGCAGGGGCTGCGGAAGATCCGACGAGCGAGACGGGTCCTGGTCCATGTCGACCTCCACGAGCGGGTCCCTCAGGGCCGCCCATCGGCTTCCCTGCCTTTTCGCCCCATCTTGGGCGGTGACCGGCCCGCGCGCTTTTCCAGTACGCCCGAGCCGGTCTCCTCCCGCGGTGCGCGGACCCGCCGGACCGCGCGCCTCTGCCCGCCGTGTCCGTGTCGGAAGGGACACGCCGGGTACTAGGTGCAGTCCCGGGCACGGGGGACGAGGACGGGGCTCAGCGGCCGTACGGACCGTCCGGCCGGCGAAGGGAGTGGTCATGACGGAGAACGGCGAGGACGCGACGCCCACCCGGCGCCCGGCGCCCCCGGACCTCCGTCTGGCCTCGGACGTGCGCGGCGAGGTGCCGCCGCCCGGCGTACGGCGCGAGGCGCGCGCCCGCGCGGACGACGACGGCCCGGAGCTGCCCCGCGACCGCAATCAGGCCATCCTGGAGGCGGCCAAGCAGGTGGGCGCCGTGCTGAAGCGGGGCGGGCACCTCTTCGCGCTGGCCGGGAGCGTCGCCGTGCACGCCCACGGCGGCAGCGGGAACCTCCAGCACGACGTCGACTTCTGCGTCCGGCCGGAGGACGCCGAGGCTGTGGCCGCCACGCTGCGCGAGGCCGGTCTGACGGTCTACACACCGCCCGAGGACTGGCTGATCAAGGCGACCTGCTTCGGCCAGGACGTGGACATCATCTTCGAGCTGGCGCACCGGCCCGTCTCCGGCGAGATGCTGCACCGGGCGCGGGAGCTGCCGGTGGAGTCGGTGC
>KL568678.1:3129-4387 GCA_000715605.1 Streptomyces speibonae
CCTGCCGGTGGAGTCGGTGCGGATGCCGGTCCTGGCCCCCACGGATCTGCTGTCCGGCCTGGTGGCCGCCTTCTCGGAGCACCACTGCGACTTCGGGGCGGTCCTGCCCATCGCCCGCGCCCTGCGGGAGAAGGTCGACTGGGAGCGGGTACGGCGGGAAACCGGGGACGAACCGATGCCCGCCGCCTTCTTCTTCCTCCTGGAACGCCTGAAGGTCATCTGAACGTCCGCGGAAGGAGCGCCGATGAGCACCCATGACGCCGGCCCGCAGGCCGCGCCGAGGCCGGAGTACCGCGTCGCCCACCTCCAGGACCGGCTCGCCTCGGGCGAACTGGGCGAGCTCGGTGTGCGGGCCGAGGTCCGCGGCGGGACCGTGCTGGTCACCGGGACCGTGCCCTCGGCCCGGTGCCGCGAGGACGTCCTGCGCGTAGTGCGCGAGGAGCTCGCGGGGCTCGAGGTGCACTGCGACATCGTGGTCAGCGAGCCCTCCTCGCCCGACCACGCGGAGGAGCTGTCATGATCCGCGTCGCGGCCGTCGGGGACATCCACATGGCCCCGGAGACCCGGGGTGTGCTCCGTCCGGCGTTCGACACCCTGCCCGAGTGCGCCGACCTCCTGCTGCTGGCCGGTGACCTCACCCGGCACGGCACCCTGGAGGAGGCGCGGGTGGTGGCCGACGAGATCAGGGACCTGGGAGTGCCCGTGGTCGCGGTGCTCGGCAACCACGACCACCACGACGACCGGCAGGACGAGGTCACCCAACTGCTGCGGGAGGCCGGGGCCGAGGTCCTGGAGGGCGGGTCGGCCGTCGTCCGGGTGGGGGACGTACGGGTCGGCGTGGCGGGGACCAAGGGGTTCGGCGGCGGGTTCGTGGGGGCCAGCGCCGGGGAGTTCGGCGAGCCCGTGATGAAGGAGTTCGTCCGGGTCTCCCGGCGCTGCGCCGACGGTCTGCGGTCCGCGCTGGAGAGCCTGGCCCGGGAGGGCTGCGACATGCGGATCGCCCTCACCCACTACTCCCCCGTGCCGGAGACCCTGGCCGGGGAGCCGCTGGAGATCTATCCGTTCCTGGGCAGCTATCTGCTGGCCGAGGCGATCGACACGGCCGGCGCGGACCTGGCGGTGCACGGGCACGCGCACGCCGGTACCGAGCACGGCATGACCACGGGCGGGGTCAAGGTGCGCAACGTCGCACAGCCCGTCATCGGCCGTGCCTTCCACGTCTACCACCTGCCGGTCCGCGAACGGGTGAGCGCGGGCA
>KL568678.1:4627-5358 GCA_000715605.1 Streptomyces speibonae
CGCCCCGGGCGCCGTCGGTGTCACCGGCGGCGCCCGGGTCCGTCCGGGGCGGTACCGGCGTAGGGCCTTGCAGGTGAACACCCCGCACGGCGCGCCTTTTGTGGGTATTTCATCTGCTTAGCATGCAGGCTCCGTGCCTCGTGGCAGGTCATCCGCACGACCTGCCCGCGATCCGCCCCAGGAGAGGACCCCAGATGGCGCTGTCGGGCCGTCCCGGACCGTCGTCCGCGCTCGCCTCCACCCCGCACGACGCCGAACTGCGCGCCGCCGCGGGGCATCTGGCCCGCCGTCGCTTCCTGACCGTCACCGCCGCGGCCGCCGCCCTCGCCTTCACCACGAACCTGCCCGCGCGCGGCGCCTTCGCCGCGCCCCGGCTCGACGCGGCCCGGATCGCCGAGGACCCCTTCACCCTCGGGGTCGCCTCCGGGGATCCGCTGCCCGGCTCGGTGCTCATCTGGACCCGGCTCGCCCCTTCCCCGTTCGCCCCGGACGGCGGGCTGGGACAGCAACGTGTGGAGGTCTCCTGGGAGGTCGCCCTCGACGAGGGCTTCGCCCTGGTCGTGCGGCGCGGCACCGCCCTCGCCCTCCCCGAGTACGCGCACAGCGTGCGCGCCGATGTGACGGGCCTGGAACCCGGCACCCCCTACTACTACCGCTTCCGCACGGGCGCCTGGATCAGCCCGGCCGGCCGTACCCGCACCGCTCCCCCGGCCGGCGCCGCCACCGCGAGC
>KL568678.1:5572-5884 GCA_000715605.1 Streptomyces speibonae
ATCAGAGATGTGTATAAGAGACAGCGTACCACGACGGCTACTACACGGCGCACGGCCATCTCGCCCGCGAGGACGTCGACGTGGTCCTCCACCTCGGCGACTACCTCTACGAGTACGCCGTCGACTCCGCGGGCGGAGCCCGCGACTACACCGACGTCGTACTGCCGGACGTGTTCAACCGGGAGACGACGACCCTGGCGGACTACCGGATGCGGTACGCGCTCTACAAGAGCGACCCCGATCTGCGCGCGGTGCACGCCGCGCACCCGTTCGTCGTCACCTGGGACGACCACGAGACCGAGAACAACTACG
>KL568678.1:6121-7176 GCA_000715605.1 Streptomyces speibonae
CCGCCGACGAGAACGGCAGCGACCCGGCGCAGTTCCTGGCCCGCCGCGCCGCTGCCTACCGCGCCTACTGGGAGAACCAGCCACTGCGCGCGGACCAGCTGCCCGAGGGCCCCGACGCCCGGCTGTACCGCCGGCTGCGCTGGGGCACGCTCGCCCAGTTCGACGTTCTCGACACCCGTCAGTACCGCGACGACCAGGCCTACGACGACACGCCGCACGTCCCCGGGCCGGAGTCGGACGACCCGGCGCGCAGCCTCACCGGGGACGCCCAGGAGCGGTGGCTGCTCGACGGGTGGGGAGCCTCGACGGCGCTGTGGAACGTGATGCCCCAGCAGGTGTGCTTCTCCCAGCGGAAGCTGGACCTGGGCGCCGGGGCCAGGATGTCGATGGACGCCTGGGACGGCTACCGCGCCAACCGCGACCGTCTCGTCGCGGGCGCGAAGGCGGCCGGCGTGGCCAACTGGCTGATCCTCACCGGTGACGTCCATGTCGCCTACGCCTTCGACATCAAGGACGACTTCGACGACCCCGGCTCCCGCGCCCTCGGTACGGAGCTGACCTGCTCCTCCGTGTCCAGCGGCCGCAACGGCGCCGAGCGCCCCGCCAACTGGGACACCTACACGCGGGCCAATCCGCACCTGAGGTTCTACGACGGCCGGCGCGGCTATGTCCTGGTCGAACTGAACCGGCGGCACGCCCGCGCCGACTTCCGGACCGTCCCGGCCGTGACGACTCCCGGCGCTCCGGTCTCCACGGCCGCCTCCTTCGTCTCCGAGGCGGGCTCCCCGGGTCTGACGCCCGTGTGACCCGTCCGGGTGCCGCCGCGGCACGGCTGTACTGCACATGGCGGCCATCGGTGCCTCCAACGCGCTAACGGGGGCATGTCCTGACATCGGGTCGGGTGCGCCGGGAAAGGCCCTCCTCGGCAGCTTCGCCGCCCCGAACGAAGGAGACGTACCGAATGGTCCCCAGTCATGTCCGGGCCGTGCGCCGGTCGGCCCTCACGGCACTCGGCGCCCTCGTCCTCGCCGGACTTCCCTCCGCCGCGGCGGCCG
>KL568678.1:7387-8682 GCA_000715605.1 Streptomyces speibonae
TACACGCCTCCCTCGCGCCATCAGAGATGTGTATAAGAGACAGCAGCCCGTCGCCCCATCTGCTCGGCGCCCTCCAGCGCGACCTGGGCCTGAACGCGCAGCAGGCCTCCGACCGGCTGGTGAACGAGGCGGAGGCCGGCACCCGCGCGGGCCGGCTGCGTCTCGCCCTGGGCGAGCGGTTCGCCGGTGCCTGGGTGCGCGGCGACACCTCCGCGGAGCTCATGGTCGCGACCACCGACGCCGGGGACACGGCGGCGATCGAGGCCCAGGGCGCCCGGGCCGAGGTGGTGGAGCGGACGCTGGCCGACCTGCGGGCGGCCAAGGCGAAGCTGGATGCGGCGGCCTCGCGCGTCTCGACGCTCGACTCGCCCGTCTGGTACATCGACGTGCCGAACAACCGGATCATGGTGGAGGCGACCAGTCAGGAGGCGGGCACCGCCTTCGTCGAGGCCGCGGGCCTGACGGGTGAGGACGTCGGCATCCGCATGACGACGGTACGGCCGCGGCTGCTGCAGGACATCACGGGCGGTGACGCCTACTACATCAACGACTCCGCGCGGTGCTCCGTCGGCTTCTCCGTCACCCAGGGCGGCCAGGGCGGCTTCGCCACGGCCGGGCACTGCGGCAGCCAGGGGGCGACGACCACCGGCTACGACCGCACCGCGCAGGGCACCTTCCGGGCCTCCACGTTCCCCGGCAAGGACATGGCGTGGGTGGCCACCAACGACCAGTGGACGCCCACGCCCGACGTGAAGGCGCAGGACGGCCAGGAGGTCCAGGTCACCGGTTCGGTCCAGGCCCTCGTCGGGGCGTCGGTGTGCCGGTCCGGGTCCACCACGGGATGGCACTGCGGCACGATCGAACAGCACGGCGCGAGCGTGCGCTACCCCGAGGGCACGGTCGACGGGCTGACCCGGACGACGGTGTGCGCCGAGCCGGGCGACTCCGGCGGCCCGTATGTCACGGGCTCGCAGGCGCAGGGCGTCACCTCCGGCGGTTCCGGTGACTGCACGAGCGGCGGCACGACGTACTACCAGCCGGTGAACCCGATCCTGAGCGACTTCGGGCTCACGCTGGTCACCGCCGGAACGCAGACCGCACCGGCGCCGGAGGACGGCGCGCAGGCCTGGGCGGCGGGCCGGGTCTACGAGGCCGGGACGACCGTGACCCGCGACGGGGTCACCTACCAGTGCCTCCAGACCCACCAGGCGCAGGGCACGTGGGCACCCGCCGCCACACCGGCGCTGTGGCAGAAGATGTGACCGGGTGACGGTACGGCGCCGGCGGCGGCCCCT
>KL568678.1:8917-9583 GCA_000715605.1 Streptomyces speibonae
AGAGATGTGTATAAGAGACAGGTGCTAAGAAGCGCACGGCATCCGGCCCGCGCAGGGCGAGCGCGGGCCGTCCCATGATCCGGGTGCGCACCACGGGTCCCGCGGCGCTGCGCATCCGGTTGGGCAGCCAGGCGTAGCCCTCGGCCAGCAGGGGCAGGGTGCGGTCGATGAGGGGGCGGCTGAGTACGCCCATGGCCGCCGGGTGCCCGGCCGGTACGCCGGGATACTCCGGGGGCGGGCGGGGCACCCGTACGGGTGTGGTCGAGACCACGCGCCGAACGAGGCATGGGTCACGCCGTGAGGGGCGGAGGGGCGGCTAGCGTGCCGTGCGGTCCCTCACCCCGACGGTATTCGGACGGCCCGGCCATGCAGGCAGATCTCTCCCCGGTCATCGCGGCGACCGCGCAGTGGCTGACGCGTTCCTTCCCCGCGCCCGGCGGGGCGCTGGCCGCCGCGCTGTGCGAGGTCCAGGCGCGGCAGGCGGTGACGGTCGCGGCCCGGCTCCGGTATCCCACGGCGATGGACGCGGCGCTGGTGGCCGTGGCGGGCCCGGGCGGTTCGGCGCGGCTCGACTGGGTCACCGGCGCGGACGCGGACGGGGGCGTCTCCGTGGACGGCTGGCGTACGTGGGTCGACGAGGTCGTGGCCAGCTGGGCGGCCTGTCTG
>KL568678.1:9784-10399 GCA_000715605.1 Streptomyces speibonae
TGTATAAGAGACAGCCTCCGGCACCCCGATCTGCTCGCCCCGGTGGCCGCGCTGCATCGCGCGTCCCTCGACGCCCGGCTCGGCGCCGACACCACCCTCGCGGCCTGACCCGCACGCCCCGGCCGCCGGCCGGTTGGCCCGGGCCACCGCTGGCACCCTCGACCACGCGAAGTGGGCTTCCGGGCATGCCGCCCGCCCCCACCCACTCACCCGCCGACCTGCCGAACGGCAACCTCCGCACCGCCCTCCACCAGGCTCCGCCCGCCAGACCGAAGGCCGCCCACCACCCGCACTCGTGCCACCGCGACCCCCGAGCGGGCCGCCCAGCCAGGCATCATCGCCACAAGGCCGGAGGCCCCGGGGGCCGCTGTCCGCACTCGCGAGAGCGCGGAGGGGGCCCCGGCATGCCGCCCGACCCACTGACCCACCCACGTAGCTGCCCGCACGGCAACCTCCCCGACGCTCTCCTTCAGGCGCCGCCGCGCCAGGCCGACGGCCCGAGCCGCCCCCTCCCCCGCAACGCGCCGCGTGCCTGCCCCGGCGAGCGGTCGGCCTGCCCCCTGGCGCAGGCCACCGCCCGTGCCGTGCGGCGCCGCCGCAGCCGGGCCGACGGTG
>KL568678.1:10636-11259 GCA_000715605.1 Streptomyces speibonae
GGTCCGCAACGGGCGCCGGCGGTGGCCGCCGGGGCCCGGACCGGCGCTCGGTGGTGGGCAGTCCGAGCAGGGACCCCGCGGTGCGCTACGCGCGTGGGGACCGCCCGAGCCCGACGGCGTCGGGCGGCCCCGCTCGCGCACTCCCTCCGACCTGCGCGAACGGCGTCCTCCGTACCGTGCTCGCGCTGCGTGGTTCACCGGATTGCAGTAGGCGGCCGTGCCCTGCGCGGGGCCGCGGCCCAGGCTGGGCGAGGGGTCGACGGCCGCACCGTGCGGGCCCGGCACCGGCGCCTGACGACGGAGGGCTGAGCGACATGACCACCGCCATACCCCGGAGCTGGGGGCACGTCGTCGTCACCGGCGGCGCGGGCTTCGTCGGCTCCCGTCGGTGCACCGCCCTGCTGGCCGCGGGCTCCGCCGTCACCTGCGTGGACGACCTGAGCACCGGCCGCCCGGAGAACGTCGCGCCGCTGCTGGAACGGCCCGGCTTCACCCTCGTACAAGCGAACGTGGCCGAGGCGCTGCCGGTCGACCGGCGGCCCGATCTCGTCCTGCACTTCGCCTCCCCCGCCTCCCCGGCGGACTACCTGAGGCTCTGTCTCTTATACACATCTCTGATGGCG
>KL568678.1:11437-11706 GCA_000715605.1 Streptomyces speibonae
CTCGGCACCCGCAACGCACTGCGGCTCGCCCAGGACGCCCGGGCCCGCTTCGTCCTGGCCTCCACCTCGGAGGTCTACGGCGACCCGCGGCAGAACCCGCAGGACGAGCGGTACTGGGGCAACGTCAACCCGGTCGGACCGCGCAGCGTCTACGACGAGGCCAATCGCTTCGGCGAGGCGCCGACCACCGCCCACGCGGACTCCCACGGCACCGACACCTGCATCGTGCGGCTGTTCAACACCTACGGCTCTGTCTCTTATACACATCT
>KL568678.1:11925-12276 GCA_000715605.1 Streptomyces speibonae
CTGCCTTGCCAGCCCGCTCAGAGATGTGTATAAGAGACAGTGCCGACCTTCGTCCGCCAGGCCCTGGCCGGTGACCCCCTCGATCTGTTCCGCCCGGGCGAAGGCGAGGCCGCGCGATGACCGGGGCCGCCGCCCCGAGCGGGGAGTACGCCGTGGTGGTGCCGACGCTCGGCCGGCCCACGCTGGCCCGGTGCCTGCGGGCGCTGGCCGAGGCGGACGGTCCCGGCCCGGCACGGGTCGTGGTGGTCGACGACCGCCCGGACCCCGCCGGCGTGCCGCTCACCGCCGCCGTCCCGCCGTCGCTGCGCACGCGCACCCTCGTGGTGCCCGGCGGGGGGCGGGGACCGGCCG
>KL568678.1:12469-15214 GCA_000715605.1 Streptomyces speibonae
CGGATGGCGGGCCGCCGGGGACGTCCCGTGGATCGTGTTCCTCGACGACGACGTGATACCCGGGCCCACCTGGGCCGACGACCTCGCCCTCGACCTCGCCGGGGCGAGTGTCGCGACCGCCGGGATCGCGGCGCGGATCGACGTGCCGCTGCCGTCCGACCGCCGGCCCACCGACTGGGAGCGCCACACCGCCGGTCTCGCCGGTGCCCGCTGGATCACCGCCGACCTGGTGTACCGCCGTCGGGCGGGCGAGGAAGACACAGTGCGCTACTCGGAGACGAGCCGGAGGGCCCGGCGGAGGAGGGCGCGGGGAGCGGAACGCCGGCTGCGCTGCGCGGCGGCTCCCGGCACCGGGACGGGGCGCGGACCATGGTGGCAGAAGGGGACGCCGCCGAGTCGGTTCCGGGCGGCCGGTGGATCACCGGGGTGCGCGGGTCAAGGGTGCTGTGGTTCCGGGGAGTTGGGGTGGTGAGTGTGGTTGCTCACAGGGGGCACCTCACCCGTGGTGTCAGTCGAGCTTGCCGCGTCCGCTCAGGGCGTCGCGGAGCCGGTCGACCATGCCGGCGCCCGGTGCCAGGAGCTTGTTCGCGGGCGGCTTGTCCGGAGCGGCCGGGTGCGGCCGGGTGGGGGCCGTCTTCTTCGCCTGGCGGACCTTCTCGCCGAGCTCGTCGAGCTGCTCCGGGGAGCAGGCGGCGCGCAGCCGCGGGAAGAGGTTCTGCTCCTCGTCGGCGACGTGCTCGCGGATCTCGCTCATCAGCATGCCGATGAGCCGGTCGAACTCGGCGTCGCCCGCGTCATGGCCTTCCAGGTCCTTCATGGTCCGCTCGGCCGTGGCGTGGTCCTCGAGCTCCTGGTCGGCCAGCGCGTCCCCGTCGGGCAGGTGTTCCCGTACGGCCGGGTAGAGGTAGGCCTCCTCGGCCACCGAGTGGCGGACCAGTTCGACGGTGGCCTGGTCGGCGTACACCTTGCGGTCCTTGTGGCCGGGCGGCAGTTCCTCGATCTTGCCGAAGAGCTCCTCGACTTCCCGGTGATCGGTCACCAGTTCGTCGATGACGTTGCCTCCGTGTCCCATGTCCTTCTCCTCCGGTTCGTGGTGGCGCCCGGCCGGGCTCACTCCGCTCCCGGGTCCCCGCACCGCCGCGGTGCTAACGCGGCCGCGGGTCAGCAGGAGAGCTTGGCGCGGACGCGGCCGGCCAGGGCGGCGGGGCCGGCGCCGGCCCGGACGGAGTGGCGTACGAGGTGGGCGTCGCGCCGCAGGTCGTGGGCCGCGTGCCGGCCGCGCCAGATCAGCGAGGGGGCGGAACCGGTGTCGTCGGCGGCGATCAGCAGTCCGCCGAGCATGGAGAGGTTCTTCAGGAAGTGGATGCGCTGCTGGACCTTGCGGTCGGGGTCCTCCTCCTCCCAGAAGCGGTGCGCGGCCAGGGTCGTGGGCACCAGCGTGAGGGCGATCGCGAGCGCGGCCGGGCGCGACATGCGTCCGGTGGCCAGCATCAGCCCGCCCACGACCTGGACGGCGCCGCTGAGGCGGACGCAGTCCTCGGTGCTGTCCGGCAGCAGCGGCACGCGGTCGGTCACCGGCCGGACGACGGGCTCCGCGATCTCCGTGACGTTCTCGGGGTGGCGGACGGAATCCAGCCCGCCGGCGACGAACATCGACGCCAGCATCGGCCGGCCGAGGACACGCAACAGACTCATGGCCTACTCCTGAGGTGGGGTGGTGCGGGTGCGCCGGGTTCCCGCCGGGGGCGGGGGCATGCGACGGTCCGTCACCAGAACCGGGTGGTGAGCGCGGGCCGGTGGACCGCCTCGACGGCGTCGCGCAGGCACAGGGCGACGCCGATGATGGTGCGCAGGACCGAGGGCCGCACGGTCTGCGCGGTCTCCGTGGCCAGGACCAGCAGGCAGCCCGCCGCCTGCTCGACCACGGAGACCGGGAGGGTGTAGTCGCTGTCGGCAGCCGTGCGGAACGCCTTCAGCGGGATTCCGGCCCCGTCGACCGTCCGCCGGGCGGCCTGCTCCAGGTGCTGTGCGGCCTGTTCGCAGAGTGCGGCGGGCAGGGTGAGGGTGCGCTGGAACGATGAACTGGTCATGGTCCCAGAGGTCCCCCGGAGCGGCTCCGTTCGATCGGCACGCGGCGGGATTTCACCGTCCTGCGCGAGCGTTCGGCGGCGGACGCGGCCCGGGGCGGCTCGTACGCTGGGCGTGCCCCCGCATGAGAGGAGACCCCGCATGCCCCTCCCCCCGGGTCCCGGAGCGCCGGACGGTGACGGGACGGAGGCCGTGGCGGCCCGGCTCACCGGGCGGGCGGTCACCGGTGTGCGTCCCGTGTCCGGTTCACTGACCGAGGCGGTGCTCGACGACGGCCGGGTGGTGGTCGTGAAGCGGACCGAGGACGCGCGCGCCGCCCGGGCCGAGGCGGCGGGGCTGCGCTGGCTCGCCGGGGCCGAGGCGGTGCGGGTGCCCGAGGTGCACGGTCACGACGCGCGGTGGCTGGTCGTCGACCGGGTGGCGCAGGGGCGGCCCATGCGGGAGGCGGCCGTGCGGTTCGGCCGGGACCTCGCGGCCCTGCACGCGGCCGGTGCGCCGGCGTTCGGGACGCCTCCGCCGGGCGGTCCGGTGGAGGCGTACATCGGGCTCGCCTCGATGCGCAACGTCACCGGCGGCGACTGGCCCGGCTGGTACGCCGAGCACCGGGTACTGCCGTATCTGCGCCGCGCGGTCGACGAGGGCACCGTCCGCCCGGAC
>KL568678.1:15476-15788 GCA_000715605.1 Streptomyces speibonae
GACCGGCCGAGCCGCCCGCGCGCCTCCACGGCGACCTGTGGAACGGCAATGTGCTGTGGGGTGCGGACGGTCATGTCCGGCTGATCGACCCCGCGGCCCATGGCGGGCACCGGGAGACCGACCTGGCGATGCTCGCTCTCTTCGGCTGTCCCGAGCTGCCGGCGGTGCTCGAGGGCTACCGGGAGGCGGCTCCGCTCGCCGGCGGGTGGGAGGCGCGCGTGGGCGTGCACCAGTTGTTCCCGCTGCTGGTGCACGCCGTGCTGTTCGGCCGCGGCTACGCCGAGCGGGCGCTCGCGGTGGCGCGGACGGCCG
>KL568678.1:16051-17339 GCA_000715605.1 Streptomyces speibonae
GTCAGCGGGTCACCACGTGCCGCGTGTCGGGGACGCAGTGGGTCATGGTGAGACCTTCCACGTCGCGCGGCGGGTTGTCGCCGAGACTCGCGAGTCGCTTGCGGTCCTCCTCCGTGAGGCTCTGTCCGGGCAGGGGCTCGAGGTGGGCGACGTCCTCGGGCATGATGCCGAGGCCCTCGCCGACCCTGCGGCCGAGGTCGTTCTCGACCAGCAGGAAGTGCCACACCATGCGCTCCTGGACGGCGCGGTCGCACTGGGAGATCAGGTCGGTGAAGTTCTTCACCAGGTCGTCGCGCTCCCAGTCCTGAAGGAGGAGATAGCGCTGCCCGGCCTGCTGGTAGTCGTTGGCGCGCTCGATGCGGGCGCGGGTGAGCCTGCCGCGGATCTCCGGGCCCTGCTCATCATGCGTCGGGTAGGCGCCCTCGCGCAGGCCGCCGGTGATCGACGGCTCGTAGTTCACGCTCGGGTTCTCCCCGGCGGCGTCGACGACGTACGTCATCTGTCCGTCGCGCTGGTTGGTGCGCACGTCCACGTGTCTGGGCCGGTTCACCGGCAGTTGGAGGTAGTTGGGGCCGACGCGGTGGCGCTGGGTGTCGCTGTAGGAGAAGGTCCGGCCGACGAGCATCTTGTCGTCGGAGAAGTCCAGACCGTCGACCAGGACGCCGGTGCCGAAGGAGATCTGCTCGTTCTCGGCGAAGAAGTCGGCGGGCATCCGGTCGAGCACCATACGGCCCACCGGCTTGGGCGGGAAGTCCCGCTCGGGCCAGGTCTTGGTGTCGTCCAGCGGGTCGAAGTCCAGCTCCGGGTGGTCGTGGTCGTCCATCATCTGGACGAGGAGTTCCCACTCCGGGTATTCACCGCGCCCGACCGCCTCGTACAGGTCCTTCGTGGCGTGGCCGAGCCCGTCGGCCTGGACGTTGGCCGCGTCCTCCTCGGTCATGCTGCGCACGCCCTGCTTGGGCATCCAGTGGTACTTGACCAGTTTGGTCTCGCCCTCGGTGTTGACCCACTTGTAGGTGTTCACGCCGAAGCCCTGCATGTGGCGGTAGTCCGCCGGGATGCCGCGCGGGCTGAAGAGGTTGACCAGCATGTGCATGCACTCGGGTGTCTGCGACATGAAGTCGAAGATGCGGCGCGGCTGCTGTTCGAAGGTGACCGGGTCGGGTTTGAGGGCGTGGATGACGTCCGGGAACTTGATGGCGTCGCGGATGAAGAAGACGCCCAGGTTGTTGCCGACGAGGTCCCAGTTGCCGTCCTCCGTGTAGAACTTCACGGCGAAGCCGCGGGG
>KL568678.1:17524-18012 GCA_000715605.1 Streptomyces speibonae
AGATGTGTATAAGAGACAGGAGAAGCGGACGGCGACGTCGGTGCGCCTGCCCTTCTCCTGGAAGAGCTTGGCGCGGGTGTGGCGGGAGACCGGCTCGTCGCCCCAGGTGCCGTACGCCTCGAAGAAGCCGTACGCGGTGACGCCGCGGGCGTGCACGACGCGCTCGGGGATGCGCTCCCGGTCGAAGTGGCTGATCTTCTCCAGGAAGTGGTAGTTCTCCAGCGTGGCCGGGCCCCGGGAGCCGACGGTGCGCTGGTTCTGGTTGTCGTAGACCGGGTGGCCCTGGCGGTTGGTGAGTACCTTGCGGTCGTCACCCGGAGCGGGACCCCGGCTCGAAACGTCCGTCATGATCGTGTCGGCTCCTTGCGCTGCTCGTCGCCCCCCGGGTCGCGTGCGTACGGGGGTCATGCTGCCGCGCCTCAGCCGGGGCGGCGACCCGGGGACTCCTCCCGGACAGGGGCGGGGGTGAGGAAGCGGTCCAGGGCGGC
>KL568678.1:18266-19088 GCA_000715605.1 Streptomyces speibonae
CGGGGGTGAGGAAGCGGTCCAGGGCGGCGGTGAGTTCCGCGGGCTTCTCCACGGGGAGTTCGTGGCCCGCGTCGAGGATGCGGATCTCGGCGTCCCGGTAGTCCTTGGCCATGCGCAGCATCTGGTGCGCCGGGAGCTGGATGTCGTGGTAGCCGTGCACCATCAGCGTGGGGACGCGGATCTCGCCGGCGCGGTCGAGGACGTCGAAGGCGCGCATCGCGGAGTACAGGGTCATGACGACCTCGCGGGGCGTGGCCGCGGAGGCGCGGATGTACTCCTTGACCTCCGGGCGGGGGTGGCCGGGGGCGAAGGCGCGCTGGATGTTGGCGGCGACGAACAGCCGGAACGGCACCCGGGTGGACGCCGCCATCAGCAGCGCCCGGTATCTGCTGTACGTCATCCGGCCGATGGAGTTCACCAGCACCAGCCGTTCCACGCGCGCGGGGTGGGCGAGGGCGAGGGTCTGGGCCGTCATGCCGCCCATCGAGTGACCGACGGGGACGAAGCGGTCGACGCCGAGATGGTCGAGGAGGGCGATGACGTCGTGCGCGAGGGCCTCGATGGTGTGTGCCCCGCCGCCGCTGCTCTCGCCGTGTCCGCGCAGGTCGAGGCGGATCACCCGGCGGTGGGGGGCGAAGTGCGCCATCTGGTGGTCCCAGCGGTGCCGGTCGGCGGTCCACCCGTGGAGGAACACCAGGGGCGCGCCGCCGGCGTCGCGCGGGCCCTCGTCGTCGTAGGTCAGGTCCGCGCCGTCGACAGCGAGCGTGGGCATGGGGCGTCGCCTCCTGGGATCCCAGCGGTTACCGACCGGTAGATCAGCGG
>KL568678.1:19315-20892 GCA_000715605.1 Streptomyces speibonae
GCCGTCAGCGCCTTGCGCCACGGGGCGTGCGAACCGTCCGGAACCGCTCGGGCCCGGACCCCCGCGCCACGCACGAGGTCCGGGCCCGCGCAACCGGTCGTCAGCCGCCGTTCAGGCGTGCGCGCAGCAGCCCCTTGCCCAGTTCCGCGCCCTTGCGGCTGTCCGCCTGGGCCCTGCGGAACAGGTCGGCGACCTCGGTGTCCTTGGCGCGCTCGGCGTCCTGGATGTAACCCTCCAGGCGCAGTGCGTTGTTCAGGCACGCCTCGACGTACCAGATCAGGTTGTAGTCCTTGTCCTGTGTGCCGGTGACGCCGCCGGTCTCCGTCTGACTGGTCATCCGGGTCTCCTCTTCGCGGTCCTCATCCACCGCCCGCCCGGTCTCCGCAACGCGGCGGAAGGGGCGGGCCCTGTCAGCGGCGGTCGGGTACCCGACCGCGGTGAGGGCACACAGCGAAGGCGGCGGGAGCGCGACCGGTCCCCCGTTCCGGTCGGGCCCCCGCCTTGGCTCGAAATCTATGCCGCGGGGAACGGGCGTGTGTATCGCACCGATGCCCGCTGCCGCTTGTGGAGGACTCAACCGTGCACAACTGAGTCCGAAAGGCCCGGTTTACTCCTCCGGAAGGACCGGCGGCTCCAGGTCACCGGCGGCGAGATGGGCCAGCACCACCTCGTAGAGGTCGGTTCCGGTGGCCAGCAGCTGGCGTTCGAGGACCGGTTCGGCGCTGCGCACATGCTCACGCACGGTCTGCGCGTGGACGCCCAGGGTCTGCGCGGCCCGCTCGGCGTTGCCCCCGGCGGCGATCCAGGTACGCAGGGTGCGGCGCACCCTGCGGGGATCGTGGTCGAGCCGTCCCAGCAGCTCGTGCGCCCAGGCGCGCACGGCGTCGCCGGCCAGCAGGCCCGTCAGGCCGGCGGGGGCGCGCGTGCCCGGGTCGTTGCCCGTCTGTCCGTCCAGGAGGTTGATCTGGGTGTGCAGCGCCAGATGCACGACGGCGCGGGCGGTGACGTCGTCGAAGTCCACCCCGAGCATCGTCTCGACCCGCTCCATACGGGCCCGTACCGTGTTCCGGCTGACTCCGAGGATCTTGGCGGTGTTCACGGCGGTGAACTCCAGGCCGAGGCGGGTGGTGGCGAGGAGTTCGGCACGGGTGTGGTGGGCCAGCGTGTCCAGCGGACGCAGCACCCGGGCCGCCCAGCCGCGCAGGGCGGCGGGCTCCATCAGCCGCTCGGGGTGGGTGCGCTCGGCGTACACGGCGGTCTTGTCCGCCCGGAAGCGCGCCACCGCCAGCGCGCTGACGGCCTGGCCGTACGCGGTGGCGGTACGGGCGAGGCTCTGCCACACGCTGCCGCCGAGGAACGTCCCCGGGTGCCTGCCGACCAGCGAGCGCAGGTCGGAGGCGGTCCGCTCGCGGGGGCTGACGACGATCACATGGCCGTCCATCGCCGGGCACCGCACGACGAGCGCCTCCTCCTGTGTGGTGTCCAGGCACTCCGCCACCAGCCGCTCGCGCCGCTCCGGCGCGGATTCGACGACGTAGACGCACGCGGTGTCGGCGTCCAGCAGGCCCGGCCAGAGC
>KL568678.1:21142-23584 GCA_000715605.1 Streptomyces speibonae
CCCCGCCGCAGCCGGTGGCCGGCGGCGTTGGTCTCGCGGGCGGCCAGCAGGAGCTCGATCACCTGCGCGGTGTGCGTGACGACGTCGAAGGTGTGCCGGTCGAAGGCGTCCTCGCGGGAGACGGCCAGCACACAGGCGCCCGAGGGGTGGCCGATGCGCACCAGGCGCTGGTGGCGCCCGTCCCCCTCCCAGGCGGCGGAGGCGATCCGGCCGGAGCCGAGGTCGGCGACGAGAGTGGCGTCCAGGGGCAGCCGGGTACCGGCGAGCAGCGTGCCCGCGGCGTCCTGGAGGGCCACCTCCGCGTGGGCGGTCGCGGCCAGCCAGTCGACGACCCTGCCGACGTCCCGCCCGGCAGGCCGCAGATGCTCGAGCAGTTCCCGCGCCCAGGCCGGGTGCTCTCCGGGTGCCGCCGGCGTGTGCCGGATTCCGTCCTCACGGCCTGCCATTTCGGGGTCCTCCCCTCGTCGTCTCGCCCATCCGGCCCGGGTCGGGGACGTTACCTCACCGGTGGGCGCAGCTCATCCCGGCGCGACGGCGCACCGGGTTCCGGGACCGGCGCGATGCCGGAGTGCGGGGTGGCCGCGCGCCGGCGGCATAAGCTCGGTGAATGGCGAAGTACTTCGACGTGCACCCCGACAACCCCCAGCCGCGCACCATTGCCCAGGTCGCCGCGAGCATCCGCGACGACGCCCTGATCGCGTATCCCACGGACTCCTGCTACGCGCTCGGCTGCCGTCTGGGCAGCCGTGAGGGCATCGACCGCATCCGCACGATCCGCAAGCTGGACGACCGGCACCACTTCACCCTGGTGTGCCGGGACTTCTCGCAGCTCGGGCAGTTCGTACGGATCGACAACGACGTGTTCCGCGCGGTCAAGGCGTCGACCCCGGGCAGCTACACGTTCATCCTGCCCGCGACGAAGGAGGTGCCCCGCATGCTCCAGCACCCCAAGAAGAAGACCGTCGGCGTGCGCATCCCCGACCATGTGGTCACCCAGGCGCTGCTGGAGGAGCTCGGCGAGCCCCTGCTGTCCAGCACCCTGCTGCTGCCCGGCGAGGACGAGCCGATGACCCAGGGCTGGGAGATCAAGGACCGGCTCGACCACCAGGTGGACGCGGTGCTCGACTCCGGCGACTGCGGCACCGAGCCGACCACCGTGATCGACTTCTCCGGCGGTGAGGCGGAGATCGTACGGCGGGGCGCGGGCGACGTCTCGCGGTTCGAGTGAGCGCGGCGCCCGCCTCCTGACGTCCGCCTGACGTCCACCGTCAACGGCCGCTGCCGTCAGGGCAGTTCGGTGCACCGGCCGCGGGCCACCCGGTCTCCGGCCGTGCGCCGTACCGTTGTTACCGTGCCCCGGTGTCCGACTCTTCACGTGATACCGCCGAGGGTGCCGGCTGGGGCGCCGCGGAGCGCGGTGCGTACCGGCGGCTGATGCCGAACAAGGTCGAGAAGATCTCCTGGCTCGACCCGAGAACGCTGTGGGCGGCCCGCAACGGCGTCCTGGCCTCGTGGCTGGGTGACCCCACGCCGGAGGTCCGGGCCCGCTGGGTCGCCCGCGGGGAGGCGGCCGGGGCGCCCGCCGACAAGGTGATCCGGCGCGACGATCCGGACCGGTTCTCGTTCCTGGTCCTCGGCGACACCGGCGAGGGCGGAGAGCCCCAGTACGCGGTGGTGCCGGGCCTGCTGAAGGAGGGTCACGGCACCGCGTTCGCCGTGCTCGCCAGCGATGTGATCTACCCGGTGGGCAGCGCCGACGACTACGGCGCCAAGTTCTTCCGCCCCTACCGGGACTACCGGGCCCCGATCTACGCGATACCGGGGAACCACGACTGGTACGAGGACCTGACCGGATTCATGCGCGTCTTCTGCGACGCCGTCCCACCGCCGCCGCCCGCCCCCGCGCCGCGTCCCCTCACCCGGGCCTGGCTGCGCTCCCTGCTGTGGCACCGTCCGCGTCCCGGGGACGGCGCCCGGCTCGACGAGGCGCGCGCACTGCGGTCCGGGCCGGAGCAGCGGGCCGTGCAGCCCGGACCGTACTGGGCGGTCGACGCCGGTCCGATACGGATCGTCGGCATCGACACCGGGCTGCTGGGCAGGATCGACGCCGCGCAGGGCGCGTGGCTGCGGGAGGTCTCGCTGGACCCGCGCCCGAAGATACTCGTCACGGGGTCGCCCCTGTACGTGGACGGCGAGCACCACCCGTGCCCCGTCGAGGGCGGCGGCACCGTCGACGACATCGTCCGCGACCCCGCTCACCACTACGTGGCCGCCATAGGCGGCGACATCCACAACTACCAGCGCTATCCCGTGCGCTTGGACGACGGCCGCACCCTGCAGTACGTCGTGGCGGGCGGCGGCGGCGCGTTCACGCACGCCACCCACACGATCCCCCGGGTCGACATCGCCGGGGTCACCGAGCGGGACTTCCGCTGCTATCCG
>KL568678.1:23816-24320 GCA_000715605.1 Streptomyces speibonae
ATGTGTATAAGAGACAGAGGCGATGGCGGTGATCGCCGAGCGTCTCGGCGTCGGGCCCACCCGGGTCCCGGGCACACCGCCGCGGATCACCCGCCGGATGCGACTGGTCGCGGCGCTGCTCGGCACCGGCCGCAGGCCCGACCGGGCCAAGCGGTTCCGGCTGCCGGTGCGCAAGGTGTACACGTCGCTGTTCTCTCCGGGTTCGGCCACCTACAGCCCGCCCTTCTTCAAGAGCTTCCTGCGGCTGGACGTGAGCCCGGAGGCGATCCGCCTGCGCTGTCACGCGGCCACCGGGCACCGCGCCCAGGAGGCCGTCCCACCGGTCGAGGACGAGGTGACCATCCCGCTGACGTGAGAAGGGGCCCGCCCGCCGGCGGCCCGGTGCGATGCCGGTGAGGGGCCGGGAGGACCGGCCGTCCACGCCGCCGGGAACGTCCTCGGCGAGCATGACGCGGTGCGTGATCCGCGGGTGGCCGAGGTGGGCCGCTGTCTCTTATACACATC
>KL568678.1:24491-27108 GCA_000715605.1 Streptomyces speibonae
ATCCGCGGGTGGCCGAGGTGGGCCGTGTCCGCCCGGCCGGGACCGGTGGCCGGCCTCCGGCGGGTGCTCGGCACGCCGCCGGCGGGCGAACCCCCGTTCCCGCGCGGGGGCAGTCCCGCGTGGGTCGCGGGCAGTGCGGCGGGACGGTCTCGGCGTGCAGGATCGTCGCGGCCGGCGGATCGACGCGGGCCCCCGCGGGCGCAGTGCCGGCCGCGCAGCAGGATGCGGCGCCGCGCCGCAGCCGGTCGTCGAGCTCCGTGCCGGACCGTACGCCGAGCACCGGCCGGCGCCACATGGGCGGCGTGGTCGACGCGCTGCCCGCGGAAGAGCCCCGCCTGCCGGCGCGCCACCGCCGCCCGGATCGCCACGACCGTCGTCACGCGCCCCGCGAGGCCCCGGCGTGCGGTTGATCAACGGGCCGTCGTCCCCGACGCTGGAGGAGGACGTCCCCGACGGAAGGCCTCTCGTGACCAGCATTCCGACCCGCACCCTCAACGACGGCACCGCGATCCCCGCCCTGGGTCTGGGCACCTGGCCGATGGACGACGCCGAGGCGGAGCGGGCCGTCGGCACGGCCCTGGAGACGGGCTATCGCCTTGTCGACACAGCGACCCGCTACGGCAACGAGACCGGCGTCGGCCGCGCGGTGGCCGCGTCCGGCGTCCCCCGTGAGGAGATCGTCGTGACGACGAAGCTCCCGGGCCGCCACCACGGCTACGAGGAGACCCTCGCCTCCTTCGAGGAGTCCCGGGCGCGGCTGGGCCTGGACTACGTCGATCTGTACCTGATCCACTGGCCGCTCCCCCGCGTCGACCGGTACGTCGACTCCTGGAAAGCCATGATCAAACTGCGCGAGGACGGTCTGGTCCGGTCGATCGGGGTGTCCAACTTCACGCCCGCCCACATCGACCGGCTGGAGAAGGAGACCGGGGTGCTGCCCTCGGTCAACCAGGTCGAGCTGCACCCCTTCTTCCCCCAGGAGGAGCTGCGCGCGTACCACGCGGACAAGGGTGTGCTCACCGAGAGCTGGAGCCCGCTCGGCCGCGGCTCGACGCTGCTGGACGACCTCGCCGTCGCCGCCGTCGCGGAGGCGCACGGGGTCACCCCGGCCCAGGCCGTGCTGCGCTGGCACATCCAGCTGGGCGCGGTCCCCGTGCCCAAGTCCTCCGCCCCGGAGCGGCAGCGGGCCAACCTCGACGTGTTCGGCTTCGAACTGGACGCCGCCCAGATGAGGACCCTCGCCGACCGCGCCCACCGGCGCCTCGGCGGCGATCCGGAGGTGCACGAGGAGTTCTGACCGGGTACCCGGGGCGGCGCATACGGCGGTGACGTACCGGAGGGAGCGACGCGGTGGGTGAGGACCGGCTGCGGGACTACCGCGGCAAGCGGGACTTCGGACGGAGCGGCGAGCCCCGGGGAGACGGGGCGGGTGCGGATGCGGCGCGCCGCTTCGTGGTGCAGATCCACGACGCGCGCAGGATGCACTTCGACTTCCGGCTCCAGGTGGGCGACGTACTGAAGTCCTGGTCGGTGCCGAAGGGCCCCTCGGCCGACCCGCGGGACAAGCGCCTGGCCGTGCCCACGGAGGACCATCCGCTGGAGTACGAGGAGTTCGAGGGCGTGATCCCGCGCGGTGAGTACGGCGGCGGCACGGTGATCGTCTGGGACCGCGGCACGTACGAGCCGCTCAGCCACGACCGCCGGGGCCGGCCCCTGGACTTCGCGGAGTCCCTGGAGCGCGGGCACGCCACGTTCCGGCTGCACGGGTCGAAAGTGCGCGGGGAGTACGCCCTCACCCGCTTCCGCGACGGGGACGACGGCGAGGAGGCGTGGCTGCTGGTCCGGGCGGCGAAGGGCGGCGCCGGGCGCGGCGCCCCGGATCCGCGGCGGGCGCGGTCGGCGCGCTCGGGCCGCACCCTCGCCCAGGTCGCCGCGGAGGACGGCGGCACCTGAGCGGCGGGGGCGGCCGGTCAGTGCCGCGGCAGGTGCTGTTCCGCCCAGATCGTCTTGCCCCGGTCGGTCTGTCTGCTGCCCCAGCGCTGGGTGAGCTGAGCCACCAGCAGCAGCCCGCGGCCGCCCTCGTCGTAGGCGTGGGCGCGGCGCAGGTGCGGTGAGGTGGAGCTGGCGTCGGAGACCTCGCAGATGAGGCTGCGGTCGCGGATGAGCCGCAGCCTGATGGGCGCCTCTCCGTAGCGGATGGCGTTGGTGACCAGTTCGCTGACGACGAGTTCGGTGACGAAGGCCGACTCGTCCAGGCCCCAGGCGGCCAGCATGTCGGCGGCCCACTGGCGGGCGGCCGCCACCTCCTCGGGGTCGTGCGCCACGTCCCTCGTGGCGACCCGGTCGGCGCCGAGGGCGCGGGTGCGGGCCAGCAGCAGCACCACGTCGTCGGGGGGTTCCTCGGGCAGGACGTCCTTGAGCACGCCGTCGCACAGGGCGTCCAGCGAACCGGCGGGCACCGCCAGCGCCCGGCACAGCTCCCCGGTGACCTGGTCGATGTCGCGGTCGCGGTCCTCGACGAGGCCGTCGGTGTAGAGGGCGATGACGGAGTCCTCGGGCAGGAGCACTTCCACCGCCTCGAAGGGCAGTCCCCCGACGCCGAGCGGCGGGGCCGCGC
>KL568679.1:0-404 GCA_000715605.1 Streptomyces speibonae
TCCTGGACGTCCTTGCGCCCGTGTCACCGCGGACCGCCAGGGTGCCGTTCTTCTCCACGGTGGACGTCGGATGGGCCGACGGCACGCGCCTTGATGGCGGGTACTGGTACCGCAACCTGCGCCGGCCGGTCCAGTTCGAGGCCGCAGTACGGGAGCTTGCCGGCGACGGCCACGACGTCTTCGTCGAAGTCAGTGCCCACCCCGTCCTGACGGTGGGGCTGGACGAGACCGTCGGTGACGAAGCGGTGATATCAGGCACCTTGCGCCGTGACGAGGGCGGTCTGCACCGTTTCCTGACGTCGGCGGGTGAACTGTTCGTCCGTGGAGTCGAGGTGGACTTCACCTCGTTCTACGGAGGCGTCCCGCCCTACCGGGATCTGCCGACCTATGCCTTCCAGCACAAG
>KL568679.1:629-1523 GCA_000715605.1 Streptomyces speibonae
TTCCAGCACAAGCGGTACTGGCTGGAGGACAGCATTGGCATGGCCGAGTCGGAGCAGAACCTCTTCTGGCGGACGGTCGAGGACGGCGGCCTGGGGGAGCTGCTCGGACTGGACCCGCGGACCCCGCTCAGCGACGTGCTGCCCGCCCTGTCCGACTGGCGCAACCGCCACGACACCCGAGCCACGGTCGACTCCTGGCGCTACCGCGTCACCTGGAAGGCGCTGTCCGGCGGCGGGACCGGCCGATGGTCCGGCCACTGCCTGCTGCTCGTACCGGAGACCGGCCACCCCCTCGTGGACGAAGTGTGCCGGGCGCTCGAGGACGCCGGTGCCACCGTGACACGCGTGGAGCTGACCGCCGCGGACAGCGACCGGCGGACGCTCGCGCGGCGGATCGCCGAGGTGCCGCGGCCCTTGGACCGGGTCGTGTCGCTGGCCGGACTGGATGAGCGGCCGCATCCGGAGCACGCCGTGGTGCCGGTCGGTACGGCTCTCACCCTCGCCCTCGTGCAGGCGTTGGCGGACGCCGGCGTCGACGCCACGCTGTGGTGCCTGACCGGCGGCGCGGTCTCCACCGGCGACGACGGCGTGGCGCCCCGCGCCGCGCAGAACCTGGTGTGGGGCCTGGGACGCGTCGCCGCGCTGGAGTACCCGCGGCGCTGGGGCGGACTGCTGGACCTGGCCCCCGGCTTCGACCCGGCCGCCCTGGTGACCGCGCTGGCCGGCCACGGTGACGAGGACCAGCTCGCGCTGCGCCCGGGCGCCGCGTACGGGCGCCGGCTCGAGCGCGCCCCGCTGCCCGACGGACCCGCTCCCGCTCCGTGGCGGCCCCGCGGAACCGTCCTCATCACCGGCGGAACCGGCGCCGTCGGCGGACAGATCGCCGCCTGGCTC
>KL568679.1:1716-2649 GCA_000715605.1 Streptomyces speibonae
CCTGGTGCTCCTCAGCCGGCAGGGGAGCGACGCGCCCGGCGCCGCCGAACTGACCGCCGAACTCGAGTCCCTGGGCGCCCGCGTCACCACCGCCGCCTGCGACGTGACCGACCGCGGGCAACTGGCCGCGCTCGTCGCCGATCTGGAGGCGCGGGGCGAGCCGGTCAGGTCCGTCATGCACACCGCGGGCGCCGGCCGTCTCGTACCGCTGCCCGACACCGACCTCGCCGAATTCGGCGACACCCTGCACGCGAAGGTGCTCGGCGCCGCCCACCTGGACGAACTGATCGGCGAGGTGGACGCGTTCGTCCTGTTCTCGTCCATCTCCGCGGTCTGGGGCAGTGCCGATCACGGCGCCTACGCCGCCGCCAACGCCTACCTCGACGGCCTCGCGGAGAACCGGCGCGCCCGCGGGCTCGCCGCCACCTCGGTGGTGTGGGGCATCTGGGCCCCGCAGGACGGCAAGGGCATGGCCGCCAACCTCGCCGAGCGGCAACTGCGCGGTCGCGGCATCCCCTTCATGCGTCCCGCGCTCGCCATCGAGGGCTTCCAGCAGGTACTGGACCGGGACGAGACGGTCGTCGTGGTGGCCGCCGTCGACTGGGGCCGCTTCGCCCCGGTGTTCACCTCGGCCCGGCCCAGCCCTCTCATCTCCGACCTGCCCGACGCCCGGGCCGCGCTGGCGGGCCAGGACGACGACACCACGGCCCTGGGCACGGCCGGCTCACCCCTGCTGGACCGGCTGCGCCCCCTGTCCGCCGCCGAACAGCGCGAACTGCTCGCCGAGTTGGTACGTACGCAGGCGGCGGCCGTGCTCGGCCACGACTCCGCCGCCGAGATCGAGCCGGGCCGTGCCTTGCGCGAGCTGGGTTTCGACTCCCTCACCGCGGTGGAGCTGCGCAACCGGCTGAACGCCGCGACCGGCCTGCGGCT
>KL568679.1:2841-3202 GCA_000715605.1 Streptomyces speibonae
CTGCCGGTCACCGTCGTCTTCGACCACTCCTCCGCCGCCGCGCTCGCCGGCCACCTGCGCGACGAACTGCTCGGCACGGCGGCGGCACCGGCCGTCCCGGTCGCGGTCACCGTGCCCGCCGGGGACGACCCCGTCGTCATCGTCGCAGCGAGCTGCCGCTACCCGGGCGGCGTCCGCAGCCCCGAGGATCTGTGGCGGCTGCTCGCCGAGGGCCGTGACGCGATATCCGAGCTGCCGGGCGACCGCGGCTGGGACCTCGGCGGCGTCTACGACACCGACCGGCCCGGCACCACCTACTCCCGGGCGGGCGGCTTCGTCTACGACGCCGGCCTGTTCGACCCGGCCTTCTTCGGCATCAGCC
>KL568679.1:3454-3832 GCA_000715605.1 Streptomyces speibonae
GCAGCGGCTGCTCCTGGAGACGTCCTGGGAAGCCCTGGAGCGGGGCGGCATCGACCCCACCGCACTGCGCGGCACCCCGACCGGTGTCTTCGTCGGCGCCAGTTACCAGGGCTACGGCGGTGGCGGCGAGCGGGTGCCCGAGGAGGCCGAGGGTCACCTCATCGCCGGCATCTCCAGCAGCGTGCTCTCCGGCCGTGTCGCGTACGCGCTCGGCCTGGAGGGACCGGCGCTGACCGTCGACACCGCCTGTTCGTCCTCGCTCGTCGCCGTGCACCTCGCGGCGCAGGCCCTGCGGTCCGGCGAGTGCTCGCTCGCGCTGGCCGCCGGCGCCACCATCCTCGGCTCCACCCTGTCCTTCACCGGTTTCAGCCGGCAGCG
>KL568679.1:4023-4950 GCA_000715605.1 Streptomyces speibonae
GCCTGGCGGCCGACGGCCGGTGCAAGCCGTTCGGCGCGGAGGCCGACGGATTCGGCATCGCCGAGGGCGTCGGCGTCCTGCTGCTGGAGCGGCTCTCCGACGCCCGGCGCAACGGGCACCCCGTGCTGGCCCTGGTGCGCGGCAGCGCCGTCAACCAGGACGGCGCGTCCAACGGCCTGACCGCGCCCAACGGGCTCTCGCAGCAGCGCGTCATCCAGCAGGCCCTGGCCAACGCCGGCCTCGACCCCGCCGACGTGCCGGTGGTCGAGGCGCACGGCACCGGCACGAAACTGGGCGACCCCATCGAGGCGCAGGCGCTGCTGGCCACCTACGGCCAGGACCGCGACGCGGACCGGCCGCTGCGGCTGGGCTCGGTCAAGTCCAACATCGGCCACACCCAGGCGGCTTCGGGCGTGGCCGGCATCATCAAGATGCTCCAGGCCATGCGGCACGGCACACTGCCCCGGACCCTGCACGCGGACGTGCCCTCGCCGTTCGTCGACTGGTCCGCCGGCACCATCGAGCTGCTGACCGAGGCACGGCCCTGGGAGGGGCCGCGGCGGGCCGGTGTGTCGTCGTTCGGCATGAGCGGCACCAACGCGCACGTCATCATCGAGCAGGCCGACCCCGTCGAGGAGCCGGCCGCGGAGGACGACGGGCCAGCGCCGACCGTGGCGTGGACCCTGTCGGGCCGCACCGAGGAGGCCGTACGCGACCAGGCGCGCGCCCTGCTGGACCGGCTCGGCACCGAACTCCTCGACGCGGGCCCGCTCGACATCGCCCACTCGCTGGCCACCAGGACCGCCTTCGAGCGCCGCGCCGTCGTCGTCGGCGCGCACCGCGAGGAACTGGCCGCCGGCCTCCGTGCGGTGCGCGACGGCGAAGCGCCCGTGCACACCGCCGACGCCGGCCGCCGCACCGTGTTCG
>KL568679.1:5232-5500 GCA_000715605.1 Streptomyces speibonae
TGGACCGGCATGGCCCTGGAACTGCTGGAAAGCGCCCCGGTGTTCGCCGAACGCTTCGCCGAGTGCGAGCGCGCGCTCGCCCCGCACCTCGACTGGTCGCCGTCCGAGGTGCTGCGCAGCGGCGACTACGAACAGGTGGACCGCATCCAGCCGGTGCTGTTCTCCGTGATGGTCTCGCTGGCCGCGCTGTGGCGGTCCTGCGGCGTCGAACCCGACGCGGTGGTCGGCCACAGCCAGGGCGAGATCGCCGCCGCCTGTGTGGCGGGGG
>KL568679.1:5717-7653 GCA_000715605.1 Streptomyces speibonae
GATCGCCGCCGCCTGTGTGGCGGGCGCGCTCTCCCTGGAGGACGCGGCGACGGTCGTCGCGCTGCGCAGCAAGGCGCTCACCGCCCTCGC
The DNA here is from genome assembly GCA_000715605.1 of Streptomyces speibonae. GTDB lineage: Bacteria > Actinomycetota > Actinomycetes > Streptomycetales > Streptomycetaceae > Streptomyces > Streptomyces speibonae. The sequence continues at coordinate 5,808 of KL568679.1, forward strand.
CGGGCAGGGCACCATGATGTTCGTGGCGATGGCCGCCGAGCCGCTGCGCGAACGCGTCTCCGCCTGGGGCGGCCGGATCGGCGTGGCCGCCGTCAACGGGCCCGCCTCCGCCACCGTCTCCGGCGACCCCGAGGCGCTGGAGGAGCTGAGCGCCGCCCTGTCGGACGAGGGCGTCCTGCGCTGGCCCATCCCCGGTGCCGACTTCGCCGCCCACTCCGCCCAGGTGGAACGCATCCACGACGAACTCCTGCGGGTGCTGGACGGCGTCACCCCGCGCCCGGCGGCCGTCGGCTTCTGGTCGACCACCGCCGGCGCGTGGCTGGACGGCTCCGCACTGGATGCCGCGTACTGGTACCGCAACCTGCGCGAGACCGTGGAGTTCGACCGGGCCGTCCACCAGCTGATCGCCGACGGCTACGACACCTTCGTGGAGGTCAGCCCCAACCCGGTGCTGGCGATCTGGGTGCAGCAGGCCATGGAGGCCGCCGACGGCGGGGTCGTCGTCGGCACCCTGCACCGCGAGGCGGGCGGCCCGGACCGCTTCCTGACCTCGCTGGGCGAGTTGTACGCGTGCGGTGCCGCGGTCGACTGGAGCGCCGTGCACCGCGGCGGCCGCCGGGTCGACCTGCCCACCTACCCGTTCCAGCGGCAGCACTACTGGCTCGTACCGCGCCCCCTCGCACCACGCGACCTGCCAGCGGCCGAGGACACCGCCGCCTGGCACTACCGGGTCGAGTGGCGCGTCCGGCACGACCTGCCGTCCCGTCGCGCCACCGGGGACTGGCTCGTCGTCACCCCGGACGGCACCGACGTCACCGCCCACCTCGAGGCCCTGCGCCGGCACGGCCTCACCCCCCTCGTGGTGCCGTGGGAAGCGGCCGACGACCGCACCACCGGCGCGGCACGGCTCCGCGCGGCCGCCGACGGGCACGAGCCCGCCGGCGTGCTCTCCCTGCTCGGACTCACCGACCGGCCCTGGTCGGACGAGACCGTGCTGCCCGCGGCCCTGCCGATGACCGTGGCCCTGCTCGGCGCCCTGGGCGACGCGGGTATCGACGCCCCGCTGTGGGCCGCCACCCGCGGCGCCGTCTCCGTCGGCCCCGCCGACCCCGTGACCGCGCCCGCGCAGGCCGCCCTGTGGGGTCTGGGCGGCGCCGCGGGAGTCGAGTACCCGGACCGCTGGGCCGGTCTGGTCGACCTGCCCGCCGTCCTCGACGACCAGGCCGCGCAACGCCTCCTGGCCGTCCTCACCGGTGAGCCGGGCGAGGACCAGGTGGCCCTGCGTCCGTCCGGCGTCCACTGCCGCCGCCTCGCCCACGCCGACCGACCCGGTCCCGCCCCCGCACGGCCGTGGCAGCCCGGCGGAACCGTCCTCGTCACCGGTGGTCTCGGAGCCCTCGGCGGGCACGTGGCCCGCTGGCTGGCCACGGCCGGCGCCGAGCACCTGCTGCTGACCGGGCGGCGCGGCGCGGACACCCCCGGCGCGGACGAGCTCACCGCCGAACTCCGCGCGCTGGGCGCCCACGTCACCGTCGCCGCCTGCGACGTGGCCGACCGGGACGCCGTCGCGGAACTGCTGGCCGGCATCCCGGCCGAGACCCCGCTGACCGCCGTCGTGCACGCGGCGGGCGTTCTCGACGACGGTGTGGTCGACTCCCTCACCGCCGACCGCGCGGCCGGCGTGGCCCGCCCCAAGGCCGACGCCGCGCTCGTGCTCCACGAACTGACCCGCGAGACGGACCTGTCCGCGTTCGTCCTGTTCTCGTCGCTGGCCTCCACCCTGGCCGGCACCGGGCAGGGCGGCTACGCCGCGGCCAACGCCTTCCTCGACGCGCTGGCCCTGCAC
>KL568679.1:7889-10622 GCA_000715605.1 Streptomyces speibonae
GGCCAACGCCTTCCTCGACGCGCTGGCCCTGCACCGCCGCGACCTCGGCCTGCCCGCCACCTCCGTGTCCTGGGGGCTGTGGGGCGGCAGGAGCCTGACCGACGAGGCGGTGGCCGCCCGGCTGGTCCGCGACGGCCTGCCCGCCATGGACCCCGCGCGCGCCGTCGCCGCCCTGCCACAGGCCGTCGGTTCGGGCGAACCACACGTCATCGTCTCCGACTTCGCCTGGGACCGCTTCGTCGCCGCCTTCACCTCCCTGCGGCCCAGCCCGCTCATCGCCGACCTGCCCGAGGTGGCCGCGCTCACCGCACAGGCCGCACCCGAGCGGACGGCCGCACCGGACCGGGCGGCGCTCCTGGAGCTGGTGCGCACGGCCGCCGCCGAGGCCCTCGGCCACGACGGCGCCGACGCGATCGGCCGCGACCGGGTCTTCAAGGACCTCGGCTGCGACTCGCTGACCGCGGTGGAACTGCGCAACAAGCTCTCCGCCGCGACCGGCCTGCGTCTGCCCGTCACCCTGGTCTTCGACCACCCGACCCCGGCCGCCGTCGTCGACCACCTGATGACGGAGCTCGGCGAGCCGGACGTCCGCACCGGGACCGCGACGGACGCGGCCGCCGCCGGCACCGACGACCCCGTCGCCGTCGTCGGGCTCTCCTGCCGCTTCCCCGGCGGGGTCCGCACCCCGGAGGACTTCTGGCGCCTCATCAGCGAGGGCGGCGACGCCATCACCCCGTTCCCCACCGACCGCGGCTGGGACCTGGACGCCCTCTACGATCCGGACCCCGGCCACCACGGCACCACATACGTCCGCGAAGGCGGCTTCCTGCACGACCTGGCCGACTTCGACCCCGCCTTCTTCGGCATCTCGCCCCGCGAGGCGGCCACCATCGACCCGCAGCAGCGGCTGCTCCTGGAGACCACCTGGGAGGCCTTCGAGCGCGTCGGTATCGACCCTCGGTCGGTCAAGGGCAGCCGCACCGGCGTGTTCGTCGGCTCCAGTTACCACGACTACGGCCTGCGGGTGCGCAACGCCCCCGAGGAGGTGGAGGGTTACCTCGGCATCGGCAGCGCGGGCAGCGTCGCCTCCGGCCGCATCTCCTACACCTTCGGCCTGGAGGGCCCGGCCGTCAGCGTCGACACCGCGTGCTCGTCCTCGCTGGTCGCCATCCACCTCGCCGCGCAGTCCCTGCGCTCCGGCGAGTGCACGCTGGCCCTGGCCGGCGGTGCCGCCGCGATGGCGACCCCGACCTCGTTCATCGAGTTCAGCCGGCAGCGGGGCCTGTCCGCCGACGGCCGCTGCAAGCCCTTCGCGGCCGCCGCCGACGGCACCGCCTGGGCCGAGGGCGTCGGCCTGGTCGTACTGGAACGGCTCTCCGACGCCCGGCGCCTCGGCCACCCGGTGCTGGCCCTGGTGCGCGGCAGCGCCGTCAACCAGGACGGCGCGTCCAACGGCCTGACCGCACCCAACGGCCCCTCCCAGCAGCGCGTCATCCGCGACGCCCTGACCAGCGCCCGCCTGACACCCGCGGAACTCGACGTGGTCGAGGCGCACGGCACCGGCACGAAGCTGGGCGACCCCATCGAGGCACAGGCACTGCTGGCCACCTACGGACAGGACCGCGACCGGCCGCTGCTGCTGGGCTCGGTCAAGTCGAACATCGGCCACGCCCAGGCCGCCGCCGGCATCGCGGGCGTCATCAAGATGGTGCTCGCCATGCGGCACGGAACGGTGCCCGCCACCCTCCACGTGGACGAGCCGTCACCCTTCGTCGACTGGAGCGCCGGCCGCGTCGACCTGGTCACCGAGAACACACCGTGGCCGGAGACCGGGCACCCGCGCCGCGCCGCCGTGTCCTCCTTCGGCGTCAGCGGCACCAACGCCCACACCATCCTGGAGCAGGCCCCCGACGACGAACCGGCCGCCACCGCCGGCCGGCGCGAGCCGCTGCCGGTGCCACTGGTGCTCTCCGCGCGCAGCGCACCGGCGCTGCGCGCCCAGGCGGACCTGCTCGACCGCCACCTCGCGGACCACCCGGACCTGCGGCTCGCCGACGTCGCCCACACCCTGGCCACCGCCCGCGCCCACCTGGAGCACCGGGCGGTCGTGCCGCACGGCGACCGTGACGCGGTCCGCGCCGCCCTGCGCTCGGTGACCGGCAGCGTGCCGCCCGCCGAGCCCCGCGTGGCGTTCCTCTTCGCCGGTCAGGGCAGCCAGCGGCCGGGCATGGGGCTGCGGCTGCACCGCGAGTTCCCCGTGTTCGCCGCCGCCTTCGACGCCGTGTGCGCCGCCCTCGACCCGCTGCTCGACCGCCCCCTGCACGAGGTCCTCGGCGCCGCGGATCCCGAGGACGCCGGCCTGCTCGACCGCACCGCCTGGACCCAGCCGGCCCTGTTCGCCGTCGAGGTCGCCCTGTTCCGGCTCACCGAGCACTGGGGTCTGTGCCCCGACCTGCTCCTCGGCCACTCGGTCGGCGAACTGGCCGCCGCACACGTCGCCGGGGTGCTGTCCCTGCCGGACGCCGCCCTGCTGGTGGCCGAGCGCGCCCGGCTGATGCAGGCCATGCGCGCCGACGGCGCCATGGTGTCCGTGATGGCGCCCGAGGAGACGGTGCTGCCGTACCTCGCCGAGTACGGCGACCGGGTCACCGTGGCCGCGGTCAACAGCACGGTGGCCACCGTCGTCGCCGGTGACGAGGACGCCGTGCTCGGCCTCGCCGACCGGCTCGCGGT
>KL568679.1:10844-11386 GCA_000715605.1 Streptomyces speibonae
GACCAGGCGGCTGCGCGTCAGCCACGCCTTCCACTCCCCGCACATGGACGCGATGCTGGAAGAGTTCGGCCAGGTCGCGGCCCGGCTGGAGTACCACCCGCCGCGCATCCCTCTCGTCTCCAACGTCACCGGCGAGATCGCCGGCGCCGACGAGCTGTGCACCCCGGACTACTGGGTGCGCCACGTCCGCGGCACGGTCCGGTTCCTCGACGGCGTACGGGCCCTCGAACGGGCCGGCGTGACGGCGTACGTCGAGATCGGCCCCGACGGCTCCCTCACCGCGCCGGCCCAGGACTGCCTGGAGCACCCGGCCGTGCTGATCCCGCTGCTGCACCGGGACCGCGACGAGACCGAGGCGGTCACCGCCGCCCTCGGCCGCTACCACGCCGAGGTGGCCGCCCCCGACTGGGAACGGGTCCTCGAGGACCGCGATGTACGCCGAGTGCCGCTGCCCACCTACGCGTTCCAGCGCGAGCGCCACTGGCTCGACGACACCGCCGGCGCCGGCGACGTGACGTCGGCGGGTCTGCTCGCCACCGGAC
>KL568679.1:11581-11980 GCA_000715605.1 Streptomyces speibonae
ATCGGCGCCGCCGTCGAGGTCGCCGGCACCGACACCTACGTGTTCACCGGCAGACTGTCCCCGCACGACACGCCCTGGCTGGCCGACCACGAGGTCTTCGAAGAGGCCCTGTTCCCGGCGACCGCCTTCCTCGAACTGGCCGTCAGGGCGGCCGACGAGGTCGGCTGCGCCCGGGTCGACGAACTGTCCCTCGCGGCACCGCTGGTGCTGCCCGAGGACGGGGCCGTCGTCCTGCAGATGCGCGTGGGCCCGCAGGACGCGGACGGCACCCGCGGCCTGGAGGTGTTCTCCCGGCCGCAGCACGCGCCGGACGGCGAGGGGTGGACCCGGCACGCCGACGGTGTGCTGTCGCCGGGCGCCACGCCCGTCGCGCCGGCCGCCGCGACGCTCACGCAGTGG
>KL568679.1:12184-12752 GCA_000715605.1 Streptomyces speibonae
GCCGCCGGGCGCCGAACCGGTCGACGTGACCGGCCTGTACGAGCGGTTCGCCGAGAGCGGCTTCGCCTACGGCCCGGCCTTCCAGGGCCTGACGGCGGTGTGGCGGCGCGGCGAGGAGGTGTTCGCCGAGGCCGCCCTGCCCGCCTCCCTGCGGTCCGAGGCAGGCCGGTTCGGACTCCACCCGGCCCTCCTCGACAGCGTGCTGCACTCCCTCGCCTTCGGCGTGCTCAGCGGCAGCGGCCGGGCCTGGCTGCCCTTCGCCTGGAGCGGAGTCACCCTGCACGCGGTCGGCGCCGCCGCCGTCCGGCTGCGGATGGCGCCCACGGGGGACAGCTCGATGTCCGTCGTCCTGGCCGACGGCACCGGAGCCCCGGTCGCCACGGCCGAGTCGCTCGCCCTGCGGCCCGCCGCGCCCGCCCGGACCGCGACGGGCGGCGGACGCACCCACCGGACCCTGTTCCGCCCCGAGTTCACCGAGATTCCGCTGCCCGCCGCCCCCTCGCCCGTTCCCGCGTTCGAGACGCGCGGCTACGAGCCCGGGCAGGACGCGGCTGCCGTGCGCCGCGCC
>KL568679.1:12962-13390 GCA_000715605.1 Streptomyces speibonae
TCCGCGACTGGCTCGCCGCCGACCGGGCCGGCGCGAAGCTCGTCTTCACCACCCGCGGCGCGGTGCCGGCGACCCCCGACAGCGACGTGACCGACCTCGCGGGCGCCGCCGTCTGGGGCCTGGTCCGCTCCGCGCAGACCGAACACCCGGACCGGTTCGTCCTGGTCGACCACGACTACGAGGACCGGGACCGGGCGGCCGCCGCCGTCGCGCGCGTTCTCGCCGGAGCCGAGCCGCAGATCGCCCTGCGCGACGGACGGGCCTACGCCCACCGCATCGCACGCGTCCCCGTAGGAGCCGCGGACGCCGCGGACGCCGCGCCGCAGTGGGAGCGCGGCGGCACCGTCCTGGTCACCGGCGGCACCGGCGCGATCGGCGCCCACGTCTCCCGGCACCTGGTCACCGCACACGGCGTCAAACGGCTGCTG
>KL568679.1:13569-14286 GCA_000715605.1 Streptomyces speibonae
GCTGCTGACCAGCCGTACCGGCCCGGCCGGTGAGGGCACCGCACGGCTGCACCGGGAACTGACCGCACTGGGCGCCCACGTCGAGGTGGCCGCCTGCGACGTCGCCGACCGCGACGCCCTCGCCGCCCTCCTCGCCGGCGTCCCGTCCGAGCACCCGGTCACCGCCGTCGTCCACACCGCCGGTGTCGTCCAGGACGGCATCGTGGCGTCGATCACCGACGAGCAACTGGACGCCACTCTGCGGCCCAAGGTCGACGCGGTCCTCAACCTCCAGGAACTCACCGGACCCGACCTGTCGGCCTTCGTCGTCTTCTCCTCCATCGCGGGCGTCCTCGGCGGCATGGGACAGGCCAACTACGCGGCGGCCAACGCCTTCCTCGACGCCCTGGCCCACCACCGCAGGGCCCGGGGCCTGCCGGCCGCCTCACTGGCGTGGGGCCTGTGGGCCAACGACACCGGCATGAGCGGCCACCTCGACGCCAACGACTTCAAACGCATCGCACGCGGCGGCATCATCCCCTTCCCGCCGGCCGAGGGCCTGGAACTGTTCGACACCGCGCTCGCCGAGGACCACCCGGTCCTGCTGCCGCTGCGCCTGGACACCGACGCGGTCCAGGCGCAGGGCGAGGTGCCCGCGGTGCTGCGCGGCCTGGTGCGCCCGGCCGTACGGCGCACCGCCGCCGGCACCGGCACCGGCGCCGACGGGGCGGCGGGCCC
>KL568679.1:14468-15845 GCA_000715605.1 Streptomyces speibonae
CCGACGGGGCGGCGGGCCTGGCCCAGCGGCTGTCCGCCATGACGGACACCCAGCGCCGGCGGGCCCTGCTCGACCTGGTCCGCGACCACGCGGCCACCGTGCTGGGCTTCGCCGACGCCGGTTCCCTCGACGTCGACCGGGGCCTGCTGGAGGTGGGCTTCGACTCGCTGACCGCGGTCGAACTGCGCAACCGGCTGGGCGCCGCAAGCGGACTGAGGCTGCCCGCCACCCTGCTCTTCGACCACCCGACGTGCCGCGCCGTCGCCGGCCACCTCGCCGACGAACTCGCACCCGGACCGGACACCGGGCAGCTGCCCGGACTGGCCGAACTGGAGCGGCTCAGCACGCTCCTGGACGACGAGCGCCACCGCGAGGAGCTGACCGGCCGGCTGCACGACCTGCTGGCCAAGGCACGCGGGGCCGCCGGCGGCGACGTCGTCGAGGAACGCCTCGACGCGGCCGACGACGACGAGATCTTCGCCTTCATCGACAACGAGTTGGGCATGTCGTGACCGCCGAACAACGCAGAGGGACAGCAGTGAACGACGACAAGCTCCGTACGTACCTCAAGCGGGTCACGGCCGATCTGCACCGCACGCGACAGCGGCTGACCCACCTCGAGGCGAAGGACACCGAACCCGTCGCCATCGTGGGCATGGCCTGCCGCTACCCCGGCGGCGTCAACAGCCCCGAGGACCTGTGGCGCATGGTCGCCGCCGGCACCGACGCCGTCACCCCGTTCCCGGACGACCGCGGCTGGGACCTGGAACGGCTGTACGACCCCGACGGCAGCCGGCCGGACAGCAGCTACGCCCGCGAAGGCGGCTTCCTCGACGACGTCTCCGGCTTCGAGCCGCAGTTCTTCGGCATCTCACCGAACGAGGCGCTCGCCATGGACCCCCAGCAGCGGCTGCTCCTCGAGACCACCTGGGAGGCCTTCGAACGCGCCGGCATCGACCCGCAGGCCCGGCGCGGCGACCAGGTCGGCGTCTTCGCCGGCATGCAGTACCAGGACTACGGCTCCCGGCTGCGCCGGGTGCCCGAGGAGGTCGAGGGCTTCCTCGCCGGAGGCAACTCCGACAGCGTCGCCTCCGGCCGCATCTCCTACACCTTCGGCTTCGAGGGCCCCGCGGTCAGCGTCGACACCGCCTGCTCGTCGTCGCTGGTCGCACTGCACCTGGCGGTCCAGGCCCTGCGCTCCGAGGAGTGCACGCTGGCCGTGGCCGGCGGCGCCATGGTGATGTCCACCCCCGCCGCGTTCACCGAGATGAGCCGGCAGCGGGGCCTGGCCGCCGACGGCCGCTGCAAGTCCTTCGCCGCCGGCGCCGACGGCACCGGCTGGGGCGAGGGCGTCGGCCTGGTGCTGCTGGAACGTCT
>KL568679.1:16025-16364 GCA_000715605.1 Streptomyces speibonae
GCCGACGGCACCGGCTGGGGCGAGGGCGTCGGCATCCTCCTGCTGGAGCGGCTCTCCGACGCCCGGCGCCACGGCCACCCCGTGCTCGCCCTCGTCCGCGGCACCGCCGTCAACCAGGACGGCGCCAGCTCCCGGCTCACCGCGCCCAACGGCCCCGCCCAGCAACGGGTCATCCGCAAGGCCCTGTCCAACGCCGGGCTGACCCCGGCCGACATCGACGTCGTCGAGGCGCACGGCACCGGCACCCCGCTCGGCGATCCCATCGAGGCACAGGCGGTGCTCGCCACCTACGGCCGCGCGCACAGTCCCGAACAGCCGCTGCTCCTCGGCTCGCTGAAG
>KL568679.1:16591-18225 GCA_000715605.1 Streptomyces speibonae
TCAGAGATGTGTATAAGAGACAGGCCATACCCAGGCCGCCGCCGGAGTCGGCGGCATCATCAAGATGGTGCAGGCCATGCGGCACGGCCAGGTGCCGCCCACCCTGCACGCGGACCGGCCCACGCCCCAGGTCGACTGGGAGGCGGGCACGGTCCGGCTGGCCACCGAACTCCAGCCGTGGCCCGGGACGGACCGGGTCCGCCGCGCCGCCGTCTCCTCCTTCGGCGTCAGCGGCACCAACAGCCACGTCGTCCTCGAACAGGCACCGGAGTCCGGGGAACCGGGGGAGACCGGAACCGCCCCCGGCACCGACGGCGCCGATGCGGCGCCCGCCGCGGTGACCGCCCCGCCCGTCGTGCCCTGGACGCTCTCCGCACGCAGCCCGCAGGCCCTGCGCGCCCGCGCGGCCCAACTGCGCGCCCTCACCGGCCTCGACCCGCTGGACATCGGCCACTCCCTGGCCACCACCCGCGCCACGCTGGAACACCGCGCCGTCGTGGTCGGCGGCGACAGCGGCGACACCGACGCCGCACTCGCCGCCCTCGCCCGCGACGAGGAACACCCCCTCCTGGTCCGCGGCACCGCCCGGCCCACCCGCGATGTGGTCTTCGTCTTCCCCGGACAGGGCAGCCAGTGGACCGGCATGGCCGTGGACCTCCTCGACACCTCGCCCGTATTCGCCGACCGGATCGCCCAGTGCGCCGACGCCCTGGCCCCCCACGTCGACTGGTCCCTCGAGGACGTCCTGCGCTCCGGCGACCCCGACCGGGTGGACGTCGTCCAGCCGGTGCTGTTCGCCGTGATGGTCTCCCTCGCCGCCCTCTGGCAGGCGGCCGGGGTCCGGCCGGACGCCGTCGTCGGGCACTCCCAGGGCGAGATCGCCGCGGCCGTCGTGGCCGGCGCCCTCTCGCTGGAGGACGGCGCCCGTATCGTCGCCCTGCGCGGCAAGGTGCTGGACACCCTCGCCGGCCGCGGCGGCATGACCGCCGTCGCCCTCTCCGCCGAAGAGACCCGGCGCCGCATCGGACCCGGCCTGTCCGTCGCCGCCGTCAACGGCCCCTCGTCCGTCGTCGTCTCCGGCGACACCGCCGCCCTCGCCGCCCTCGACACCTGGGACGACGTACGCGTCCGCCGCGTCCAGGTCGACTACGCCTCCCACTCCGCCCACGTCGAAGAGGTCCGTGAGGAACTGCTCACCGCCCTCGCCGACCTGACACCCCGTAGCGCCGACATCCCCTTCTACTCCACGGTCACCGGCGGACTGCTGGACACCACGGCCCTCGACGCCGAGTACTGGTACAGCAACCTGCGCCGGACCGTGGAACTGGAGACCGCGGTCCGCGCCCTCGGCGCCGCGGGCCACGACGTGTTCGTCGAGGTCAGCCCCCACCCGGTGCTGACCGCGGCCATCGAGGAGACCGTCGCCGGCACGGTGGTGGGCACCCTGCGGCGCCAGGCGGGCGGCTGGGACCAGTTCCTGCTCTCCCTCGCCGAACTCCACGTGACCGGCGTCCCCACCGACCTCACCGCGCTCCTGCCCGGCGGAACCCGCGTCGACCTGCCCACCTACCCCTTCCAGCGGGCGGCGTACTGGCTGGAGGACCACTCCGGCCGGCAGGGCGACATCACCCAGG
>KL568679.1:18404-20753 GCA_000715605.1 Streptomyces speibonae
GCGACATCACCCAGGCCGGCCTCGGCTCCGCCGACCACCCGCTGCTCGGCGCCGCCGTCGCACTCGCCGACACCGACGGCGCCCTGCTCACCGGACGGTTCTCCGTACGCACCCACCCCTGGCTCGCCGACCATACGGTACGCGGCGCGATCCTGCTGCCCGGCACGGCGTTCCTGGAACTCGCCGCCCGCGCCGGCGACCAGGTGGGCTGCCGGCAGGTCGAGGAACTCCTCCTGGAAACCCCGCTCGTGCTGCCCGAGAACGGCGCCGTGGCCATCCAGCTCGCGGTCGGCGCCCCCGACCGGGCCGGCCGCCGCACGGTCACCCTGCACGCCGCCCCCGACGGCACCGACGAGTGGACCCGCCACGCGAGCGGCACCCTGTCCGCCGCGCCCGTCACCCCCGCCGCCGACCTCACCGTCTGGCCGCCGCGCGACGCCACCCCGATCGACCCCGCCGGCCTCTACGACCGCTGCGCCGCGGCCGGCTTCGGATACGGCCCGGCCTTCCAGGGCCTGCGCACGGCCTGGCGCCTCGGCGACGAGCTCTTCGCCGAGGTCGCCCTCCCCGAGGACCAGCGGGACGCGGCCCGCCTCTTCGGCCTGCACCCCGCGCTGCTCGACGCGGCACTGCACGTCACAGCCCTCGCCGACACCGCCGAGGCCCGGCTGCCGTTCTCCTGGAACGGCATGTCCCTGCACGCCCAGGGCGCCACCGCCCTCCGCGTCCGCATCGCGCCCGCGGGACAGGACGCCGTCTCCGTACACGTCGCGGACCCCGCCGGCCGGCCCGTAGCCTCGGTCCGGTCCCTCACCCTGCGGCCACCCGCCGGGAACACCGTGCGCGCCCCCGGCGCCGACTCCCTCTTCCGCCCGGCCTGGACCCCGGTGACCGCGGTGCCCGGCACCGCAGGACCGGCCGCGACCGTACGCATCGAGTCCGGCGGCGACGTCCGGACCGCCGTGCACCACGCCCTCGCCGAAGTGCAGCGCTGGATCGCCGACGACGAGCCGGGACGCCTGGCGTTCGTGACCACCGGAGCGATGTCCACCGCCCCGGAGGAGAACGTCACCGACCTCGCGGGCGCCGCCGTGTGGGGCCTGGTCAGGTCCGCCCAGTCCGAACACCCCGGACGCTTCGTCCTCGTGGACACCGACACCGACGGCACCGAGACACCCCTCGTCGCCGGCGAGGACCAGCTCGCCGTGCGCGGCGCCCGCCTCCTTGCCCCCCGCCTGGAGCGCGCCCGCTCCGACGGCGCCCCCGCCGCCCTCGACGGCACCGTCCTCATCACCGGCGGCACCGGCCTGCTCGGCTCCCACCTCGCCCGGCACCTCGTCACCCACCACGGCGTACGCGACCTCGTCCTGCTCAGCCGCACCGGACACGCCCCGGAACTGCGCGCGGAGCTGACCGGACTCGGCGCCGACGTCGACATCGTGGCGTGCGACGCCGCCGACCGCGCGGCGCTGCAAACGGTCCTCGACGGACTGCGCCGGCCGCTGCGCGCCGTCATCCATGCCGCCGGCGCGCTCGACGACGGCGTCGTCACCGCCCAGACCCCCGAGCGCCTCGAAACCGTCCTGCGGCCCAAGGCGGACGCCGCGGTCAACCTCCACGAGCTGACACGCGACCTCGACCTGTCCGCGTTCATCCTGTTCTCCTCCGCCTCCGGCGTCTTCGGCGGCCCCGGGCAGTCCAACTACGCCGCCGCCAACGCCCACCTCGACGCGCTGGCCCAGCACCGCCGCGCTGCTGGGCTGCCCGCACAGTCCCTCGCCTGGTCCCTGTGGGAACCGGCCAGCGCGATGACCGGCCACCTCGACGAGGCCGACCTGCGCCGCATCGCCCGCTCCGGCATGCCGCCCCTCACCGTCGAGCAGGGTCTCGCGCTGTTCGACCGGGCGCTGTGCGCTCCGGACCCGCTGCTCGTCCTGATGCGCCTGGACCTGCCCGTCCTGCGCGCCTCCGCCGACCCGGTCCCGCCGCTGCTGCGCCAACTCGTCCGCACTCCGCCCCGCCGGGCCGCCGCCGCGCAGGAGCCCGACGAGGACACCACCTCCCTGGCCGCACAACTCGCCGCTCTGCCCGCCGCCGACCGCCTCGGCGCCGTCGTCGACCTGGTCCGCACCCGCGTCGCCACCGTCCTCGGCCACGCCTCCGCCGATGTCATCGACGGCAGCAGGGCCTTCCGCGACCTCGGCTTCGACTCGCTCGCCTCGGTCCAACTGCGCAACCGCCTCAACGCGGTCACCGGCCTCAAGCTCCCGGCGACCCTGGTCTTCGACCACCCGACCCCCATCGCCCTCGCCGAACACCTCCTCGCCGAACTCGGTGAGGAACCGGACC
>KL568679.1:21007-21245 GCA_000715605.1 Streptomyces speibonae
GGCTGCCGCTTCCCCGGGGACGTCCGCACCCCCGAGGACCTGTGGAACCTCGTGGCCTCCGGCGGTGACGCCATCACCGCCTTCCCCGGCGACCGCGGCTGGGACCTGGAGGGCCTGTACGACCCCGAAGGCGCCCGCCGCGGCACCTCGTACACACGGGAAGGAGGCTTCCTCGCCGACGCCGCCGACTTCGACCCCGGCTTCTTCGGCATCAGCCCGCGCGAGGCGCTGGCCATGG
>KL568679.1:21464-22001 GCA_000715605.1 Streptomyces speibonae
TTCTTCGGCATCAGCCCGCGCGAGGCGCTGGCCATGGACCCGCAGCAGCGGCTCCTGCTGGAGACCAGCTGGGAGGCGTTCGAACGCGCCGGCATCCGTCCGCAGGATCTCAAGGGCAGCGCCACCGGCGTCTTCGCCGGCGTGATGTCCCAGGACTACGCGGCACGCGTCACCGAGGTGCCCGAGGAGATCGAGGGCTTCCTCGGCACCGGCACCTCGCCCAGCGTGCTCTCCGGCCGTATCGCCTACACCTTCGGCCTGGAGGGACCGGCGGTCAGCGTCGACACGGCGTGCTCCTCGTCGCTGGTCGCCATCCACCTGGCGAGCCAGGCGCTGCGCTCGGGCGAGTGCTTGCTCGCCCTCGCCGGCGGCGTCACCGTCATGTCGACGCCCGCCCTCTTCACCGAGTTCAGCCGCCAGCGCGGTCTGTCTCCCGACGGCCGCTGCAAGGCGTTCGCGGATGCCGCCGACGGCGCCGGTTTCAGCGAGGGCGCCGGAGTGCTCCTGCTGGAGCGGCTGTCGGACGCGCGTCGCAAC
>KL568679.1:22186-22499 GCA_000715605.1 Streptomyces speibonae
TGCTGGAGCGGCTGTCGGACGCGCGTCGCAACGGGCATCCGGTGCTGGCTGTGGTGCGCGGCAGCGCGGTGAACCAGGACGGTGCCTCCAACGGGCTGACGGCGCCCAATGGGCCTTCGCAGCAGCGGGTCATCCGGCAGGCGCTGGCCAACGCGGGTCTGGAGCCGTCCGACGTGGACGCGGTGGAGGCGCATGGCACGGGTACGTCGTTGGGCGACCCGATCGAGGCGCAGGCGCTGCTGGCCACCTACGGTCAGGACCGCGAGGCGGACCGGCCGCTGTGGCTGGGTTCGCTGAAGTCGAACATCGGTCA
>KL568679.1:22719-22993 GCA_000715605.1 Streptomyces speibonae
GTCGAACATCGGTCACGCGCAGGCGGCGGCCGGCGTCGCCGGTGTCATGAAGATGGTGCTGGCCATGCAGCACGGCATGCTCCCGAGGACGCTGCACGCCGACGAGCCGTCGCCGCACATCGACTGGAGCACGGGCAGGGTCGAGCTGCTGACCGAGGCCCGTGAGTGGCCCGACGACAACGGCCCGCGCCGGGCCGGTGTGTCGTCGTTCGGTATCAGCGGCACCAACGCGCACGCGATCATCGAGTCGGTACCCCCGGCCGCCGCGCCGCCC
>KL568679.1:23259-23396 GCA_000715605.1 Streptomyces speibonae
GGCCACACCCTGGCGACCCGCACCGCGTTCGAGTACCGCTCGGTCGTGGTCGGCTGCGACGCCGAGGACTGGACGGCCGGCCTGTCCGCCCTGGACAGCCCGGTCGCCTCCGGTGTGGGCAGGACGGTGTTCGTGTT
>KL568680.1:0-699 GCA_000715605.1 Streptomyces speibonae
GCGACGGCACCCCGTTGGCGCCGGGCTGCGCGACCCTCCCGGCTCGCACCGGCGCAGGGCGCCTGTGCAAACGCCGGCTGTGCGACACGTCCTCGGCCCGCCGGCGCAGGCGCCGGTGTGTAAGACGCCTCCGGTCCGCGCCGGCGTAGGGCGCTCTGCTTGGCGTCGGCTGTGCGGTGCACCGCCAGGCGGCGGGGCAGTTGCCGCGGGTGGCCAGTGGGTCGGGCCCTGGTTTGCGCACAGGTGTGCGGGATGCGTGCCGGCCGGTGGTCAGAGGCGGCCGAGGACCTGGGCCAGCAGGGAACCCATGCGCGTAGCGGAGTCGCGGCCCGCCTGGAGAACTTCCTCATGGTTCAGCGGCTCACCCGTCATCCCCGCGGCCAGGTTCGTGACCAGAGAGATCCCCAGCACCTCCGCCCCCGCCTCCCGCGCGGCGATCGCCTCGAGGACCGTCGACATGCCGACCAGGTCCGCGCCGATCACCCGGGCCATCCGGATCTCCGCCGGAGTCTCGTAGTGCGGCCCGGGGAACTGGGCGTAGACCCCCTCCTCCAGGCTCGCGTCGATCTCCTTGCACAGCGCCCGCAGCCGCGGCGAGTACAGGTCCGTCAGGTCGACGAAGTTCGCCCCGACGATCGGGGACGTCGCCGTGAGGTTGATGTGGTCGCTGATCAGGACCGGCTGCCCGGGGCGCATGCC
>KL568680.1:902-1850 GCA_000715605.1 Streptomyces speibonae
CCGCCGCAGCCGTTGGTCAGGACGACGGTCTTGGCGCCCGCGGCCACCGCCGTACGGACGCCGTGGGCGACGGCCGCCACACCCCGGCCCTCGTAGTAGTGCGTACGGCCGAGGAAGACCAGGGCGCGCTTCGCGCCGACGCGGTACGAGCGGACCCTGCCGCCGTGGCCCTCGACCGCCGGCGGCGGGAAGCCGGGCAGGTCGGTGACCGGGAACTCGGCCTCGGGGGTGCCGAGGGCGTCCACGGCCGGGGCCCAGCCGGAGCCCATCACGAGGGCGACGTCGTGGGTCTCGGCGCCGGTGAGTTCGCGCAGGCGCACGGCGGCGGCGTCGGCTGCGGCGTACGGGTCGCCCTGGATGTCGTCCGGAAGAAGAGAAGCGTTCACGCCGTCGAGGGTAGCCGCTAAACGCCTACGCGCGTAGATGTGCAAGGCGACGGGATGGTGATCGTTGTCTTGTCGTTTCCGACGAGGGGCCCTCAGCAGGGGCGTTTGCGCAGTTCCATCACATAGTCGTGGGGCGCCCCCGCGGACTCGGCCGCGTCGGCGATCTCGCCCAGGTAGCGGGCGGAGGGAAGGCCGCCCTCGTAGCCGTTGAGGACGTAGGTCCAGGCGCGCTCCTCGCCGTCCAGGGTGTGGACGCGCACCCGCGTGCGCCGGTAGAGGTCCAGGCCGCCCCCTTCCCAGCGGTCCAGGGACTCCTCGTCCATCGGCGCGATGTCGTACAGGGCCACGAAGACCTGCGAGATCGGATCCTCGACGAGGGTCGCGAGCGCACCCTCCCAGCCCATGTGCTCGCCCCCGAACGTCAGCCGCCACCCGTTCAGCCAGCCCGTGGCGCGCAGCGGCGAGTGCGGTGCCCGGCGCGACATCAGCCGGGCGTCGAGGTTGCCGGCGTACGCGGCGTAGAGCGACATGGTGGGAAGCTGTCTCTTATACACATCTCTGA
>KL568680.1:2048-4759 GCA_000715605.1 Streptomyces speibonae
GCCACTCCGGTAACAGCGGGGCCACGGCTGAGCCCCCCGGGCGGTCGCACGGTGAAGTGTGCGGGACAATGGAGTACGTGACTCGGATCGTGATCATCGGTGGCGGACCCGGCGGATACGAAGCGGCGCTGGTCGCCGCGCAGCTCGGCGCGGAGGTGACCGTCGTCGACCGCGACGGCCTGGGCGGTGCGTCGGTACTCACCGACTGCGTGCCGTCCAAGACCCTCATCGCCACGGCCGAGGTGATGACCACCTTCGACTCGTCGTACGAGGAACTGGGGATCATCGTCGCCGACGACACCCCGCACATCGAGCAGGCCGCCCGGGTGGTGGGCGTGGACCTGGGCAAGGTCAACCGGCGGGTGAAGCGGCTCGCCCTCGCCCAGTCGCACGACATCACCGCCTCGGTGACCCGGGCCGGCGCGCGGGTGCTGCGCGGGCGCGGCCGGCTGGAGGGCATGCAGGCGCTCGACGGGTCGCGCAAGGTGGTGGTGCGCGCCGCCGACGGCAGCGAGGAGACCCTCGCCGCGGACGCCGTGCTCATCGCCACCGGCGGCCACCCGCGTGAACTGCCGGACGCCCGGCCCGACGGCGACCGCATCCTGAACTGGACCCAGGTCTACGACCTCGACGAGCTCCCCGAGGAGCTCATCGTGGTCGGCTCCGGTGTCACGGGCGCCGAGTTCGCCGGTGCCTACCAGGCCCTGGGCTCCAAGGTGACACTGGTGTCCTCGCGCGACCGGGTGCTGCCGGGTGAGGACCCGGACGCGGCCGCCGTGCTGGAGGACGTCTTCCGCCGCCGCGGCATGAACGTCATGGCGCGCTCCCGCGCCCAGTCCGCGAAGCGGGTCGGGGACCGGGTGGAGGTGACCCTCTCCGACGGGCGGGTCATCACCGGGTCGCACTGCCTGATGGCCGTGGGCGCCATCCCGAACACCGAGGGCATGGGCCTGGAGGAGGCCGGGGTCAGGCTGCGGGACTCGGGCCACATCTGGACCGACAAGGTCTCGCGGACCACCGCCCCCGGTGTCTACGCCGCAGGTGACGTCACCGGAGTCTTCGCCCTCGCCTCGGTGGCGGCGATGCAGGGACGTATCGCCATGTACCACTTCCTGGGCGACGCGGTGGCCCCGCTCAACCTCAAGACCGTCTCCTCGAACGTCTTCACCGACCCCGAGATCGCCACGGTCGGCTACACCCAGGCCGACGTCGACGGGGGCAAGATCGACGCCCGCGTGGTGAAGCTGCCGCTGCTGCGCAACCCGCGCGCGAAGATGCAGGGCATCCGCGACGGCTTCGTCAAGATCTTCTGCCGTCCGGGCACCGGCATCGTGGTGGGCGGTGTCGTGGTGGCGCCGCGCGCCTCGGAACTCATCCACCCCATCTCGATCGCGGTCGACAACAATCTGACGGTCGAGCAGATCGCGAAGGCGTTCACCGTGTACCCCTCGCTGTCCGGCTCGATCGCCGAGGTGGCACGGCAGTTGCACACGAGGAAGACGGGCGTGGAGGCCTGACCGTGAAACGCGGGGCCCTATACCACTTGGTGTGGGGCCGTGCGAACAACTTCTGCTATTCAGCGCAAACTGCTGAAAGCAGACGGTCGCTGGCGTTACTGTCAGTTTCGTGTTCGCTGCAGAACGTCGCCAATTGATCCTCGAAATGGTGCGAGCGAACGGGGCCGTGTCGCTCCGTGAACTCGCCCGCGTCGTCCAGACCTCCGAAGTGACCGTACGGCGGGACGTGCGCGCGCTGGAGGCAGAAGGACTCCTCGACCGCCGGCACGGCGGTGCGGTACTTCCGGGCGGTTTCACGCGAGAGTCCGGTTTTCCGCAGAAGTCTCATCTCGCGACCGCCGAAAAGACCGCCATCGCCGACCTCGCCGCGAACTTCGTGGAAGAGGGCGAGGCCATCGTGGTCGGCGCGGGTACCACCACGCAGGAGCTGGCCCGCCGGCTCGCCCGGGTGCCCGGACTGACCGTGGTCACCAACTCCCTGCTGGTCGCCCAGGCGTTGGCCCATGCCAACCGGGTGGAGGTCGTGATGACCGGCGGTACGCTCCGCGGTTCGAACTACGCCCTCGTCGGCAGCGGTGCCGAACAGTCCCTGCAGGGGCTGCGGGTGTCCCGGGCGTTCCTCTCCGGCAGCGGTCTGACCGCGGAGCGGGGGCTGTCCACGTCCAACATGCTGTCGGCGTCCGTCGACCGGGCGCTGGTCCAGGCCGCGGCGGAGGTGGTGATCCTCGCGGATCACACGAAGCTCGGTACGGACACGATGTTCCAGACGGTGCCGACGGATCTGATCACGCGGTTGGTGACGGACGAGCCGCCCGCGCACGACGATCGTGCGGGGACGGAGTTGCAGGCGCTGGCGGACCAGGGCGTGCAGATCGCTGTCGCGGGAGCGCCGGGGGGTTCCGCGGGGGCGGGGGGTGAGGGGCCGCCGTCGGCGCGTCAGCGCCGGGATGTGCCGCTGCCCGGGCCTCGGCGGCAGGGGCCGGGGTTGCGGGCGGCTGTGGCGTTGGGGGCGGGGGAGCAGGGGAGTGAGCGGGGGGCGCGGGTTGCGGACCTGCGCCGCCGCTGATCGCTCGGCGCGGGCAGCGGGGTTCGGGGGGTTGCTCACCCCGGGGCCCTGAACGCGAGATGTGTGCCGGGGGTACGTTGCACAGCCAGCGCTTCTGCAAGGTGCCCCATGCTGGTGCGGGCCGGGGG
>KL568681.1:0-478 GCA_000715605.1 Streptomyces speibonae
CGACGCGCGTCCGACAGCCGCTCCAGCAACAGGACGCCGATGCCCTCGGCCATGCCGAAGCCGTCGGCACCGGCCCCGAAGGACTTGCACCGGCCGTCCACGGCCAGGCCGCGCTGTCGGCTGAACTCCACGAATCCGCCCGGTGTGGCCATCACCATGACACCGCCGGCGAGCGCGAGGGTGCACTCGCCCGAGCGCAGCGCCTGGCTCGCCAGGTGCAGGGCGACCAGCGAGGAGGAGCAGGCCGTGTCGACGGTGACCGCGGGCCCCTCCAGGCCGAAGGTGTACGACAGCCGGCCGGAGACGACGCTCGCCGAGTTGCCGGTGGCGATGTAGCCCTGGCCGGCGTCCGGGGTCCCGGCCAGCAGGGTGACGTAGTCCTGGCTGTTGGTGCCCATGAAGACGCCGCCGGGCGTGCCCTTGAGCGAGGCCGGGTCGATACCGGCCCGCTCGAACGTCTCCCAGCTGGTCTCCAGGA
>KL568681.1:761-870 GCA_000715605.1 Streptomyces speibonae
CGCGGCGAGATGCCGAAGAAGCCCGCGTCGAACTCGCCCGCCGCGTCGAGGAAGCCGCCCTCCCGCACGTAGGAGGTCCCCGCACGGTCGGGGTCGGCGTCGTAGAGGC
>KL568681.1:1069-1550 GCA_000715605.1 Streptomyces speibonae
CGTTCCAGCCGCGGTCGGTGGGCAGCCCGGTGATCGCGTCACCGCCCGATGCCAGCAGCTCCCACAACGCCTCGGGAGTGCTGACGCCACCGGGGAACCGGCAGCCCATGGCGACGATGGCGATCGGCTCGTCGGAGGCCGCTGCCACCGGGGCGGCCACCGCGGCGGTGCGGGTGCCCGCCAGTTCGGCGAGGAGATGGGCGCCCAGGGCCACGGGGGTCGGGTAGTCGAAGACGAGGGTGGCCGGCAGTTTCAGGCCGGTGGCCCGCGTCAGCCGGTTGCGCAGTTCCACCGCGGTGAGCGAGTCGAAACCGAGCTCTCGGAAGGCCCTGCCGGCTTCGACGTGGTCCGGGGAGGCGTGGCCGAGGACCGCGGCCGCGGTGCCGCGTACGAGGTCGAGGACGTACCGCTGCCGCTCCGGCTCCGGCATGGCCGCGAGCCGGTCCCCGAGGGACGACCCGGTGCCCGCGCCGGTGGGCGC
>KL568681.1:1767-4450 GCA_000715605.1 Streptomyces speibonae
CGCCGCACGGGCGTGCGCACCAGGCCGCGCAGCACGGGGGACAGCGTCTCCGCCTGCCGACGCAGCGCGTCGTGGTCGACGCGGACCATGACGGGCGCCGCGAGGTCCGTCGCCAGGGCGGCGTCGAACAGGGCGAGGCCCTGCTCCGTCGAGAGCGGCATCATGCCGGACCGGGCCATCCGGGCGACGTCGCCGTCGTCCAGCCGCGCGGTCAGGCCGCTGCGCTCTGTCCACATGCCCCAGGCCATGGACTGGGCGGGCAGCCCTGCCGCCCGCCGGTGCTGGGCGAGGCCGTCGAGGAAGGCGTTGGCAGCGGCGTAGTTGGCCTGGCCGGGGGCGCCGAAGCTGCCCGCCGCCGACGAGAACAGCACGAACGCGGCCAGATCCTGGTCCCGCGTCAACTCGTGCAGGTGGAGGGCGGCGTCGGCCTTGGCGCTCAGGACCCGGCCCAGGCGTTCGGGCGTGAGGTCGGCCAGGACTCCGTCGTCGAGGACGCCCGCGGTGTGCACGACCGCGGTCAGCGACCGGTCCAGCGAGTTCAGTACGTCGGCCAGCGCGTCCCGGTCAGAGACGTCGCAGGCGATGGTGCGGACGTCGGCGCCGGGGATCTCCGGGGCGGCGCCGCTGCGGCTGAGCATGACCAGGTGGCGGATGCCGTGCTCGGCCACGAGATGTCGGGCGACGAGCCCGGCCAGCACTCCGCTGCCGCCGGTGAACAGGACCGCGCGCTCGGGGTCGAGCCGGCGGGGCGGGGTGAGGACGAGCTTGCCGACGTGCTTGGCCTGGCTGAGGAAGCGCATCGCCTCGCGGGCACGGCGCAGGTCCCAGCTGCGGGTCGGCAGCGGCGTCAGCACGCCCTGCTCGAAGAGGGCGAGCACCTCGGTCAGCATCGTGTGGATCCGGTCGAGGCCGGCGTCCATCAGCTCGAAGGCGCGGTAGCGCACCCCCTCGTAGGCAGCCGCCACCCGCTCGGGGTCGCGGAGGTCGGTCCTGCCCATCTCGATGAAGCGTCCGCCGCGCGGCATCAGGCGCAGCGAGGCGTCGATGAGCTCGCCGGTGAGGGAGTTGAGAACGACGTCCACGCCCCGGCCGCCGGTGGCGGTCAGGAAGGCGCTCTCGAAGTCGGCGGTGCGGGAGGAGGCCAGGTGGCCGGCGTCGAGTCCGGTCGCGTCCCACTTGCCGGTGCCGGCCGTGCCGTAGACCTCGGCCCCGAGGTGGCGGGCGAGCTGGACGGCGGCCATGCCGACACCGCCCGCGGCGGCGTGCACGAGGACGCTCTCGCCGGCGCTCAGATCTGCCAGGTCGACCAGTCCGTAGTAGGCGGTGAGGAAGACCACGGGGGTGGCGGCGGCCTGTTCGAAGGTCCACTGCTCGGGCATCCGGGCCAGCATCCGCCGGTCGGCGACCGCGACCGGCCCGTAGCAGCCGGGGAACACCCCGAAGACCCGGTCCCCGACCGCGAGATCGGTGACGCCCGGCCCGGTCGCGGTGACGACTCCGGCGCCCTCGATGCCCATCGGGCCCGGTTCGCCGGGGAGCAGGCCGAGGGCGTTGAGCGCGTCACGGAAGTTCATGCCGGCGGCGCGGACCTCGATGCGCACCTCGTGGTCGGCCGGCGGGGCGAGCAACTCGGGCGCGGGCAGCAGCGCCAGGTTCTCCAGCGTGCCGCGTTCCGTGGTGCGCAGCAGCCACGCGGGCGTGCCGTCGGCGGGTGGCAGCAGGGTGTCCCCGGTGCCGGCACGGGCCAGCCGCGGCCGGTGGGCGACGCCGTCGCGGAGCACGAGCTGCGGTTCGCCGGTCGCCGCGGCGGCGGCCATCAGGTGGTGGGACGCCTCGTCGGAGTCGATCAGAACGAAGCGGTCGGGGTGCTCCGCCTGAGCGGAACGGACCAGGCCCCACACCGCGGCGTGCGCGGGATTCACGTCGGCGTCCGGCTCTGTGGCCACGGCCGCTCCGGTGCGGACGACGAGGGTGCCGTCCTCGGTGAGGGCCGCCTGCAACCGGGCGAGCACCTGCGTGGTCACCTCGTGGACCGAGCCGTCGCCGACGGCGAACACCTCGGGCTCCGGGTGCCTGCCGTCGGTGTCGAGCGTCAGCACCTGCCACTGAACGTGGTACGGAAGCTCGCGAGAGGTGCGGAACAGGGCGGGGTTGAGCGGGCGGACCACCAGTGAGCCGACGGTCACGACGGGTTCGCCGGACTTGTCGGCGGCCGCGATCGTGATCGAGTCGGGCCCGTCCGTGGCGACCCGGACGCGCAGCACGTCGGCGCCGGACGCCGACAGGGAGACGCCGCGCCAGGAGAACGGAAGCCGTGCCTCGTCGTCGGAGAAGAACGCGCCCAGGCCCGCCGCCTGGAGCGCCGCGTCCAGCAGTGCGGGGTGCAGACCGTACGCGTCGGCGTCGTCGGTCTGGTCGTCGGGGAGGGCGACCTCGGCGTAGAGGGTGTCGCCCTGCCGCCAGGCGGCGCGCAGCCCTTGGAAGGCCGGGCCGTAGACGAAGCCGTTGTCGGCCATGCGGCCGTAGTAACCGTCGAGGTCCATCGCCTCGGCCCCGGCCGGGGGCCAGGCGTGGGCGGTGAAGTCGGCGGGGGCGCTCACCTCGGCGAGCGTGCCGCCCGCGTAGCGGGTCCATTCCTGGTCGGCGGGCGCGTCCTCTGCCTTGCCGTGGACCGTCAGCCGCC
>KL568682.1:0-2679 GCA_000715605.1 Streptomyces speibonae
AGCGGCGGAAGCACGGGAGACGTGACCTCGGTGGGCCTTGAGGCCACCGATCATCAACTGCTCTCCGCTGCCGTGGCGTTGCCCGACTCCGACGGTGTCGTCCTCACTGGGCGGCTCTCGCTGCGTACGCATCCCTGGCTCGCGGACCACGCCGTCATGGGCACGGTCCTGCTGCCGGGCACGGCGTTCGTCGAGATGGCGGTACGGGCCGGTGACGAGACCGGCTGCGCCCGGCTCGTGGAGCTGACGCTTCTGGAGCCGCTGGTGCTCAAGGCGTCCGAGGCCGTGCAGGTGCAGGTCGCCGCCGGTGCGGCCGACGAGAACGGGCGCAGGCCGGTGGACATCCACTCCCGGCCGGCGGACGCGGACGACGGCGCCGCCGACTGGACCACCCACGCGACCGGCGTGCTGGCCCCCGAGGCGGTCACCGCCTCGATCGACCTCGTCGCGTGGCCGCCGGCCGGGGCCCAGCCGATCGACCTGGGCAGCGGATACGACGACCTGGTGGCCCAGGGGTACGAGTACGGCCCCGTCTTCCAGGGCCTGAAGGCCGCCTGGCGGCACGGTGACGACGTGTTCGCCGAGGTCGCCCTGCCCGAGGGCGTCGGCGCGGGCGGATTCGCCCTCCACCCGGCGCTGCTCGACGCGGCGCTGCACGCCCTCGGCACCGTCGAGAGCGGTGGCTCCGGTGAGCCGGGTGTCCGGCTGCCGTTCTCCTGGAACGGTGTGTCCGTGCACGCGACCGGCGCCACCTTCCTGCGCGTACGGCTGACGCCCGAGCCCGCCGGTGACCGGGTGCGGGTCAGTGTCGCCGACGCGGGCGGCACGCCGGTGGCGACCGTCGAGGAACTCGTCCTGCGGGCGATCTCCCCCGACCAGTTGTCCGCGGCCGCCGGGCCGAAGGGCGACATCCTGTACCGCACCGAATGGAGCCCGCTCTCCGTCGCACCGGAGGCCGCCGCGGCGCACGGCGGCCGGACGGTCGTCGGGGTGGACACGCCCGGGCTCCAGCAAGTGCTCAAGACCGGGGGCGAGGAGGTCGTGAACCACCCGGACCTCGCCGCGCTGGCCGAGGCGGTCGACGCGGGCGCCACCGTGCCGGACGTCGTCCTCGCCCCGTTCACCGCTGCACCCGTCGTGGGCGAGGGCGGCCTGCCCGCCGCCGTGCGGGCGAGCACCGGCCGTGCGCTCGAACTCGTCCAGGAGTGGCTGGCGGACGACCGGTTCGCCGGGGCCCGCCTGGCGCTCGTCACGAGTGGCGGGGCCGCCACGGTGCCCGGCACCGCACCCGAGGATCTCGGACTGGCCGCGGTCTGGGGGCTCGTACGGGCCGCCGAGGCCGAGCACCCCGGCCGGTTCGTCCTGATCGACCTGGACCAGGAGCCGGCGTCCCGCCAGGCGGTCCCGGCGGCGCTCGCCACGGGGGAGCCCGAGGTGGCCGTGCGGGACGGACGTCTCCTGGCCCGACGGCTGCACGCGGTGCCCGCGGCCGAGGGGACGACCGGTGCCGGTACGTCGACCGGCACCGGCCCGGCGGACGTAGCGCCGCCCGTCTTCGCCCCCGCCGGCACGGTGCTCGTCACCGGCGGCACCGGCACCTTGGGCGCCCTGGTCGCCCGGCACCTGGTCACCCGCCACGGTGTGCGCAGGCTCCTGGTCACCAGCCGCCGCGGCCTCGCCGCCGAGGGCGCCGCGGAACTGCGCGACGAACTCGCCGGGCTCGGCGCGACGGTCGACGTCGCGGCTTGCGACGTGGCCGACCGGGACGCGGTACGGGCGCTGCTCGGCGGCATACCGGCCGAGCACCCGCTGACCGGCGTCGTCCACACCGCGGGGGTCACCGACGACGGGGTCGTCGCCGCCCTCGACGCGAAACGCCTGGACACCGTGCTGCGCCCGAAGGTCGACGCGGCCGTCCACCTGGACGAACTCACCCGGGAGCTGGGGCTGCCGGTCACCGCGTTCGTGCTCTTCTCCTCCGCCGCCGGAACCATCGGCAGCCCGGGACAGGCGAACTACGCCGCGGCCAACGCCTTCACCGACGCCCTCGCCGCGCGGCGCCGGGCCGAGGGGCTGCCCACGGTCTCCCTCGCCTGGGGTTTCTGGGACCAGCGCAGCGAACTCACCGCACGGCTCGGCGAGACCGACGTGGCACGCATGAGCCGCTCCGGGGTCACCGCGATGCCGACGGCGACCGGACTCGCGCTGTTCGACGCGGCGCTGGGCAGGGAGGAAGCGGTACTGGTACCGGTGCGCTTCGACCTGCCGGCCGTCCGCGCCCGACTCCTGGAGCACGGCACCCCGGCCGTCCTGCGGGACCTCGTCCGGCTGCCGGCCCGCCGGAACCAGGCGCAGGCCGCGCTGTCCCGCTCCGAGGCCGACGCACTGCTCCAGCGGCTCGGGGCGCTGCCGGCGCAGGAACGCGCCAAAGCCGTGCTCGACCTGGTACGCACCCAGGTCGCGGCCGTGCTCGGCTTCGCCGGACCGCACGCGGTGGCCGCCGACCGGGGCTTCCTGGAGCTCGGGTTCGACTCGCTGACCGCGCTCGAGTTGCGCAACCGGCTCACCGCCGTCACCGGACTGCGGCTGCCCGCCACGCTGATCTTCGACTACCCTTCGGCGCACGCGCTGGCCGATTACGTCGTCGCCGAACTGCCGGACACCGAAGCGGCGGGGGGC
>KL568682.1:2856-3658 GCA_000715605.1 Streptomyces speibonae
GATGTGTATAAGAGACAGCGCCTCTCCTGTCCGGACCGAACTGGAGCGGCTGGAGAAGGCCGTCTCCGGCACGGAGGTCCCGGAGGAGGAGCGGGGCGAACTCGTCGAGCGGCTGCACGCCGTCCTGGCCACGCTGGGCGGGGCCGGTGGCGGCTACACCGAAAGGCTCGAATCGGCCTCCGACGACGAGATGTTCGCGTTCATCGACAATGAGCTCGGCCTTTCGTAGGGGCGGGGCCACTACCGAATCCTGAATTCATCGCAAACCCTGAAGGCGGGCCCGTTTGGACCCGCCTTCAGGGCTCTCTTGCATAGGGGTCGACCCAGGGGCGGCTAGGGGTGGTCGAGCCCAACGGGCCGGACCAAGCTTGGCTCGAACAGCTCCTGGGCTGCTGTGTGTTTGCGCCAGGCCATCGACGAAGAGGTTGCCCCAGATGCAGAACGAGCAGAAGCTTCGCGACTACCTCAGGCGGGTCACGGCCGACCTGGCGCAGACTCGCCAGCGGCTGCACGAGGTGGAGGCCAAGGCCAACGAACCCATCGCCGTCGTCGGCATGAGCTGCCGCTATCCCGGCGGCGTCACCTCGCCCGAGGAGCTGTGGGACCTCGTCGCCGGCCGGCACGACGCGATCTCCCCCTTCCCCGAGGACCGGGGCTGGGACATCGACGCACTTTACGACCCCGACCCCGAGAACTCCGGCACCTTCTACGCCCAGGGCGGTGGATTCCTCGAAGGCGTCGGGAATTTCGACGCCGAATTCTTCGGCATCAGCCCGCGCGAGGCGCTGGCGATGGACCCGCA
>KL568682.1:3849-4680 GCA_000715605.1 Streptomyces speibonae
CGGCATCAGCCCGCGCGAGGCGCTGGCGATGGACCCGCACCAGCGGCTGCTGCTGGAAATCGCATGGGAGACCTTCGAACGGGCCGGAATCGACCCGCAATCCATGCGCGGGAGTTCAACCGGCGTATTCGCCGGAGTGATGTACCAGGACTACGCGTCCCGGCTCGACACCATTCCCCACGAACTCGAAGGATATATCGGCAACGGCAATGCCTACAGTGTCGCCTCCGGTCGCGTCTCCTACACCCTCGGCCTCGAGGGCCCCGCGATCACCGTCGACACGGCGTGCTCGTCGTCTCTGGTGACGCTGCACCTGGCAGTGCAGTCGCTGCGGCGCGGCGAGTGCTCGATGGCGCTGGCCGGCGGTGTCACCGTCATGTCGACGCCCGACGTCTACGTCGAACTCAGCCGCCAGCGCGGACTGTCCCCCGACGGCCGCTGCCGCTCCTTCGCCGACGGCGCGGACGGCACCGGCTTCTCCGAGGGCGTGGGCATGCTCCTGCTGGAGCGGCTGTCGGACGCGCGGCGCAACGGTCACCGGGTGCTCGCGGTGGTGCGGGGCTCGGCGGTCAACCAGGACGGCGCCAGCAGCGGCCTGACGGCGCCGAACGGTCCCGCACAGCAGCGGGTGATTCGTGCGGCGCTGGCGGATGCCGGGCTGTCGGCGGCGGATGTGGATGCGGTGGAGGCGCATGGCACGGGTACGCGTCTCGGGGATCCGATCGAGGCGCAGGCGTTGCTGGCGACGTATGGGCAGGAGCGGTCGGGTGACGATCCGTTGTTCCTGGGGTCGTTGAAGTCGAACATCGGGCATACGCAGGCGGCTGCGGG
>KL568682.1:4956-5363 GCA_000715605.1 Streptomyces speibonae
GCGGCTGCGGGTGTCGGTGGTGTGATCAAGATGGTGCAGGCGTTGCGGCATGGTGTGTTGCCGAAGACGTTGCATGTGGATGAGCCGTCGGGTCAGGTGGACTGGTCGGCGGGTGCGGTGGAGTTGCTGACCGAGACGCGGGAGTGGCCCGAGGTGGGGCGTGCGCGTCGGGCGGGTGTGTCGTCGTTCGGGATCAGTGGGACGAACGCGCATGTGGTGCTGGAGGAGGTGCCGGAGGAGGCGGAGCCGGTTCCCGCGGATTCCGGTTCCGTGGTCGTGCCGTGGGTGGTGTCGGGTAAGTCGGCTGCTGCGGTGCGGGATCAGGCGGCGCGGCTGGCGGAGTTCGTTGCCGGGGTGGGTCGCGTGTGGTGGATGTGGCGGCGTCGCTGGTGCGGTCGCGGGCCACG
>KL568682.1:5549-6568 GCA_000715605.1 Streptomyces speibonae
CGGCTGGTTCGGTGGGTTCGGGTGTGGTGTTTGTGTTCCCGGGTCAGGGGTCGCAGTGGCTGGGGATGGCGGTGGAGCTGGCGGAGGCTTCGCCGGTGTTCGCCGAGGCGCTGGCCGAGTGCGAACAGGCTTTGTCGCCGTTTGTGGACTGGTCGCTGAGCGAGGTGCTCAGGGATGGGGAGGGTGGTTGGCTGGAGCGGGTTGATGTGGTCCAGCCGGTGTTGTTCGCGGTGATGGTGTCGTTGGCGCGGTTGTGGCGGTGGCTGGGGGTGGAGCCGGCCGCGGTGGTCGGTCACTCCCAGGGTGAGATCGCCGCCGCCTGCGTGGCGGGTGCGTTGTCGCTGGAGGACGCCGCGCGGGTGGTGGCGTTGCGGTCGCAGGCGATCCGGGTGCTGTCCGGGCGTGGCGGCATGGTGTCCCTCGCTCTGCCGGTCGACGCGGTACGGGAGCGGATCACCCGGTTCGACGGCCGTGTGTCGGTCGCGGCGGTCAACGGTCCAGCGTCGGTGGTGGTCTCGGGTGAGCCGGGGCCGTTGGAGGAGTTGGTTGCGTCCTGTGAGGCGGAGGGTGTGCGGGCGCGGGTGATCCCGGTGGATTACGCCTCGCACTCGGCGCAGGTGGAGGAGCTGGAGAGGGAGCTTCTGGATGTGCTCGCCCCGATCAGTCCCCGGTCGTCCGAGGTGCGGTTCTTTTCCACGGTGACCGGTGACTGGCTCGCCGACACGTCGGTGATGGATGCGGCGTATTGGTATCGCAATCTGCGTCAGACGGTGGAGTTCGCCGATGCGACGGCGGCGTTGATCGAGCAGGGGCATGGTCTGTTCATCGAGGTCAGCCCGCACCCCGTGCTGACGGTGCCGGTGGAGTCGAGTATCGAGGTCTCCGGGCAGGCCGGTGTGTCGGTGATCGGCAGCCTGCGTCGCGACGACGGCGGCTGGGAGCGTTTCCTGGTCTCGGCCGGGCAGGCGTTCACGGCCGGCGCGGACGTGGACTGGGACAGGACACTCCCGGAGGACGCA
>KL568683.1:0-2436 GCA_000715605.1 Streptomyces speibonae
CAACCACGACTCACCGGCGGTCGCCGTACGACAGAACCCCCCGTGCTCTTCCGCGCCCATACGCCCTCACCTGCGCAAACTCCCCGAAGGGACAGTCACCCCGTGCCACCGTCGGAGACACCCCGTGCCGACTTTCTCGTGATCAAGAGGTTTTGACCCCCAACCCTTTGATCGATCATCGATCAGCGAGTTATCGTCACCAGTGGACTTCCACCGAAGTCTCCGCCCTGTCCTGCCAAAGACCAAGGGCACCCCGAACCCTTACCGATGAGGGAACCCCCTTCGACTGAGGAAGGCGGCGACATGACCGACCCCAACGCCATCCAGCCGAGCGAGCTCGACCAGCTCCCGGACCGCGACCCCGAGGAGACCGCCGAATGGCAGGCCTCCCTGGACGCCGTCACCAAGGCGGCAGGGCCGCACCGTGCCGCGTACCTGATGCGCCGCACGCTGGAGCGCGCCGAGGGCGCCGGCATCGCGCTGCCGAAGCTCCTCGAGACCGATTACGTCAACACCATCCCCACCTCCGCCGAGCCCGCCGTGGACGGCGACGAGGCGATGGAGCAGCGGATCACCGCCTGGAACCGCTGGAACGCGGCCGCGATGGTGACCCGTGGCAGCGCATACGGCGTTGGCGGTCACATCGCCACCTTCGCCTCCGCCGCCTGGCTGTACGAGACCGGCTTCAACCACTTCTTCCGCGGCAAGGAGGGCGACGGCTCGGGCGACCAGCTCTACATCCAGGGCCACGCCTCCCCCGGCATCTACGCCCGCGCCTTCCTCGACGGCCGGATCAGTGAGGAGCAGCTCGACAACTTCCGCCGCGAGGCCGGCGGCAACGGCCTGCCGTCGTACCCGCACCCGCGCCGGCTGCCCTGGCTGTGGGAGTTCCCCACCGTCTCCATGGGCCTCGGCCCGATCTCCGCGATCTACCAGGCGCGCTTCAACCGCTATCTGACCAGCCGCGGCATCAAGGACGTCGCCGACTCCCACGTGTGGGCGTTCCTCGGCGACGGCGAGATGGACGAGCCCGAGTCGACGACCGCGCTCACCCTCGCCGCCCGTGAGCAGCTCGACAACCTGACCTTCGTCATCAACTGCAACCTGCAGCGCCTCGACGGACCGGTCCGCGCCAACTTCAAGATCGTGCAGGAGCTGGAGGCCCAGTTCCGCGGCGCCGGCTGGAACGTCGTCAAGACGCTCTGGGGCACGGCGTGGGACGAGCTGTTCCGGCTCGACACCACCGGCGCCCTGGTACGCCGGCTGCGCGAGGTACCCGACGCGCAGGTGCAGACGTACCAGACGCGCGACGCCGCCTACATCCGCGAGGACTTCTTCGGCAAGGACCCGGCGCTCGTCGAGATGGCGAAGCTGCTGAGCGACGACAAGATCCTCGAGTGCTTCCACCTCTCCCGCGGCGGCCACGAGTCCCGCAAGGTCTACGCCGCCTACAAGGCCGCGCTCGCCCACAAGGGCGCGCCGACCGTGATCCTGGCGCAGACCGTGAAGGGCCACACCCTCGGTGAGGGCTTCGCCTCGAAGAACGCCAACCACCAGATGAAGAAGCTGACGGTGGACGAGTTCAAGGCGATGCGCGACCGCCTCGAGCTGCCGATCCCGGACTCGCGGTTCGTCGACGGTGTGGTGCCCTACGTGCACCCGGGCGCCGACTCCCCCGAGGTCCGCTACCTCCAGGAGCGCCGCGCGGCCCTCGGCGGTCCCGCCCCGGCCCGCCGCCTGCACCCGGTCGCCCCGCTGCCCCAGCCCGCCGACAAGGCGTTCACCGCCTTCGACAAGGGCTCCGGCTCGCAGAACGTGGCCACCACCATGGCCTTCGTCCGCCTGGTCAAGGACCTGGTCCGCGACAAGGAGACCGGCAAACGCTGGGTGCCGATCGTCCCCGACGAGGCGCGCACCTTCGGCATGGAGAGCCTCTTCCCGTCCCTCGGCATCTACTCGCCCATGGGACAGACGTACGAGCCGGTCGACCGCGACCAGCTGATGTACTACAAGGAAGCCAAGAACGGCCAGATCTTCAACGAGGGGATCACCGAGGCCGGCGCCATGGCCGAGTTCATCGCCGCCTCCACGTCGTACGCGACGCACGGCGAGACGATGATCCCGTTCTACATCTACTACTCGATGTTCGGCTGGCAGCGCACCGGCGACCAGATGTGGCAGCTCGGCGACCAGCTCGGCCGCGGCTTCCTGGTCGGCGCCACCGCGGGCCGTACCACGCTCACCGGCGAGGGCCTGCAGCACGCCGACGGCCACTCCCCGGTCATCGCGGCGACCAACCCGGCGGCCCTGACGTACGACCCGGCGTTCGCGTACGAGATCGCGGTGATCGTCAAGGAGGGTCTGCGCCGGATGTTCGGCGAGGCCGAGCCGGGCGAGGACCAGAACGTCTTCTACTACCTGACGGTCTACAACGAG
>KL568683.1:2617-5275 GCA_000715605.1 Streptomyces speibonae
TGTGTATAAGAGACAGGACGAGGGCATCGTCAAGGGCCTGTACCTCTTCAACACGGCGGAGTCCGCGGGCCTGGCCCCATCCGCCAACGGGCCGCGCATCCAGCTGCTCGGCTCCGGTACGGCGATCCACTGGGCGCTGAAGGCGCAGCAGCTGCTCGCCGAGGAGTGGGGCGTGGCCGCCGACGTGTGGTCCGCGACCTCGTGGACGGAGCTGCGCCGGGACGCCATGGAGGCGGACGAGGCGCTGCTGCGGGGCGAGGACCGGGTGCCGTTCGTGCGGCAGGCGCTGCAGGGCGCCGAGGGTCCGGTGCTCGCGGTCTCCGACTACATGCGCCAGGTCCCGGACCAGATCGCGCAGTGGGTCGAGCAGGACTACACGTCGCTGGGCGCCGACGGCTTCGGCCTGTCGGACACCCGCGACGCGGCCCGCCGCCACTTCGGTGTCGACGCCGAGTCCATCGTCGTCGCGGCGCTGGCCCAGCTCGCCCGGCGCGGCGAGGTCAAGGCCACGGCCGTGAAGGAAGCGCGCGAGAAGTACGGCCTGTAAGGCCCGGTGACGGCAAGAGGCCCCCGCCCCCTCCGGCGGGGGCCTCTTGCATCATGGGCGCATGCGTGCTGCCCGGCTGATCAAGATGGTTCTGCTGCTCCAGTCCCGGCCCTCGATGACCGCCGCCGAGCTGGCGCGGGAGCTGGAAGTGTCGGAGCGCACGGTCACCCGGGACGCGCAGGCGCTGTCGGAGGCCGGGGTGCCGGTGTACGCGGACCGGGGGCGGATCGGCGGGTACCGGCTGGTCGGCGGGTACCGGACGCGGCTGACCGGGCTGGCCCGCGGCGAGGCGGAGGCGCTGTTCCTGTCCGGGGTGCCGGGGGCGCTGCGCGAGATGGGTCTTGAGGACGCGGCGTCGGCGGCCCGGCTCAAGGTGTCGGCCGCCCTGCTGCCCTCCCTCCGTGACGCCCCCCGCACGGCGGCGCAGCGGTTCCATCTGGACGCCCCCAACTGGTTCCACGAGCCGGCGACGCCCGCGCTGCTGCCGCGGGTCGCGGACGCGGTGTGGGACGACCGGCGGATCACCGCCCGCTACCGGCGCGGCGAGAAGGAGGTGGAGCGGGAGCTGGAGCCGTACGGGCTCGTGCTCAAGGCGGGTGCCTGGTACCTGTGCGCGCGGGTGGCGGCCGGGGGCGGGTCCTTCCGGGTGTACCGGATCGAGCGGTTCACGGCGGTGGAAGCGGGCGACGAGCGCTTCGAACGGATGGCGGAGTTCGATCTGCCGGCGTTCTGGCAGGAGCGGGCGGAGCAGTTCGCGCGGTCGATCCTCAGGGACGAGGTCGTGCTGCGGCTGTCGGCGCAGGGGGTGCGGCGGCTCGGGCACGTCGTGGATCCGCTGTCGGCGCGGGAGGCGCTGGCGCGGGCGGGCGAGCCGGACGGCGGCGGGCGGGTGACGGTGACCTTGCCGGTGGAGTCGCTGGAGGTGGCGTACGAGCAGTTGACGGGACTGGGAGCGGAGGCGGAGGTGGTGGGGCCGGCGGAGTTGCGGGAGCGGTTCGTGCGGGACGCCGCGCGGCTGGCGGAGATGTACGGGGCGTAGGGCTCGGTCACGTCTTCTCGCCCCCGCCGCCCCTTTCCGTCCCGAACCTGGGGGGCTCCGTCCCCAGACCCCCCTTTTGCGCCGTTCCCCGCGCCCCTTCGTCACCTCAGGGTCGATGCTTGTGGCGTGATGGACGAGACGGAGTTCTGGGAGCTGGTGGACAGCGCTCGGGAGGAAGCCGAGGGGGATCCGGAGGAGCAGGCGGATCTGCTCGTGGGGCGGCTCGTGCGGCTGGACCCGGAGGCCGTGCTGGATTTCGCCCGTCATTTCGAGTCCCGTTACCACCGTGCCTACCGCTGGGACCTCTGGGGCGCCGCGTGGGTGCTGCTGGGCGGGGCGAGCGACGACGCCTTCGACTACTTCAGGTGCTGGCTGATCGGCCAGGGCCGGGAGGTGTTCGAGGGCGCCCTGCACGATCCGGACGCGCTCGCCGAGCTGCTGGAGGACTTCGACGAGGAGCTCGACGGCGACGGCGAGGAGCTGGGCTACGCGGCGGACGAGGCGTACGAGCAGCTCACCGGGACGGTGGCTCCCGATCTCGAGCTGCCTCCGGCCCCGGCGGAGCCGGAGGGCACACCGCTCGACTTCGAGAACGAGGCGCTGCTCGCCGAACGCTACCCGCGACTGTGGGAGCGGTTCGGGGGCTGAGCGCCCGCCGGTTCACAGACGCCGGTGCGGACTCGGTGTGTGCCTCAGGGGTGCGGCGTTGGCCTGCATCAGGGCGGAGGCGGTGTGGCACGCCGGGCCGAGGACGACGGCCGCGGCGGCGCAGAGCGCCGTCCAGGGGCGGCGCAGGGCGTCCGCCCAGGTGGTACTTCGGTCAGGGGTGTCGTTCATGGGTTCTGCTCTTCGTTCTGTGTGACGTTCTGCTTCAGGACGGTCTGTGGATCGTCGCGGGTGTCCTTCCGGATGGCCTGCTCTGTGCTCTCGCGGCCCTGGATGCGGGCGGCGAGGGTCCTGATGTCCGGGAGGCGGGCCTTGAGGGCGGCGCCCGGACAGTCGGTCATGTAGCCGTCGCTGTGGGCGGCGACGGCGTGCAGCGTGGCGATGGTGCCGGCCGCGTAGCGGCTGG
>KL568683.1:5501-6049 GCA_000715605.1 Streptomyces speibonae
CCAGCCGCACCTGACCGCGCGGGTCGGTGCCGGACGTGCCGAGCTTCCAGGCGGACAGCTCGGCGATCGAGCGCAGCATCTCCTCCGGCACCTCGACCCCGGCGGAGAAGGTGCCGAGGGCGGCGATGCCGGTGCTGCGGTGGTTGAAGCCCTGGGTGTGGGCACCGGTGACGGGCCGGTCGGTGCCGCCGGCGCGGCCCTCGTAGATGGTGCCGCAGCGGTCGACGACGAAGTTGTAGCCGAGGTCGTCCCAGTCGCGGCCGGCGGTCTGGCCCTCGTACAGCGCCCTGATGATGCCGGGCGCGTCCGCGCAGTCGTAGCCGTTGGGCGAGTCGGTGTGGTGGATGAACACGGCGACGACCGTGTCGTCGTAGCGCGGCGGAGGCTGTTCGCGGGCGCTGCCGCCCAGCCAGACCGCGCGGGGCAGGATCACCGGCCGGGGGGCCTGGAAGGCGGGTGCCGTCCGCGCGACGGCGGAGGCGCCGCCGTCGGACCCGGCGGCCCGCTCGACGCCGTAGGCGCACAGCACCAGGGCGACGGCGGCAGCT
>KL568683.1:6252-7084 GCA_000715605.1 Streptomyces speibonae
GCGGGCAGGCGCCGGGAGCCGGGCCCGCCGGGTATCCGGGAGGGGCGGCGGCTCCGCGCTCCGCGCGGTCGTCTCGGGACACGCATGGTCCCACTGTGGGTCCGGCCGGCGCGGTCCGCGATCTGTGATGTGCCACTCGGTGGAACCATCGTCCCGGTCCGTGACGTTTTCCCCAGTGCGCGCGGTGTGCGTCCGCCCTGCGGATGCCGCACCGCGCGAGGCTGATCACCGGGCCCCTCCGCCTCGTATGGAAGGGTCCTGTGGTCCCGACAGAAAGGCGGCGTGCGTGGACC
Organism: Streptomyces speibonae; assembly: GCA_000715605.1. Classification (GTDB taxonomy): domain Bacteria; phylum Actinomycetota; class Actinomycetes; order Streptomycetales; family Streptomycetaceae; genus Streptomyces; species Streptomyces speibonae. The sequence goes on from KL568683.1 coordinate 6,546, forward strand.
TGCTCGACATTCTGCTGGTGCTGGTCGTCCTCGCCTACGCGGCGTCCGGGTACCGGCGCGGGCTGCTGGCCGGCTGTGTCTCGCTGGCCGGTTTCGTGGGCGGCGCGGTCATCGGCGTGTGGATCCTGCCGTGGATCATGGACCTGGTCACGCCGGGGACCACCCGGGCGACGGTGACGGCGGTGTTCACGGTGCTGCTCCCGGCGGTGGTGGGCCATGAGCTGGCGGGGCGGCTGGCGCTCAGGCTGCGGCGCGAGCTGGACCGGGGGCCGCTGCGGGTGGCGGACGGGGTCGGCGGGGCGGTGGCCAACGCGGTGGCGGTGCTGATCGTGGCGTGGGTGGCGGCGAGTGTGCTGGCCGCGTCCTCGTCCCCGCTGGTGACGTCGGCGATCCGGGACTCACGGCTGCTGGGCGCGGTGCAGGACACGATGCCGGACACCACGCCGGGCTGGTTCTCGCGGGCCACCTCGGCGCTCACCGAGGCGGGCTTCCCGCAGGTGTTCAACCCGTTCGAGAACGAGTCGACCGCCGAGGTCGCC
>KL568683.1:7330-8630 GCA_000715605.1 Streptomyces speibonae
TGTATAAGAGACAGGCGCAGCACGGTGAAGGTGGAGGGGATCGCCGGCCCCCAGGGGCGCGAGGGCAGCGGCTTCGTGTACGCGCGGGAGCATGTGATGACCAACGCCCACGTGGTGGCCGGCATCGACGAGCCGACCGTGCGCGTGGGCGGGGTCGGGCGGACGTACGCGGCGCGGGTGGTGCTCTTCGACCCGGGCAAGGACGTGGCCGTGCTGTACGTGCCGGACCTGCGGGCGCCGGTCCTCGCGTTCGACGACGACGCCGACCGCGGCGATTCCGCGGTCGTCGCGGGCTATCCGCAGGACGGCGACCTGAACCTGCAGGCGGCGACGGTCGCGGGCCGGGTGCAGGCGCGCGGGCAGAACATCTACAACGACGCGACGGTCACCCGCGAGATCTACTCCATCCGCTCCACCGTCCGCCCCGGCAATTCCGGCGGCCCGCTGCTGACCACGGGCGGCCAGGTGTACGGCGTGGTGTTCGCGCGCTCCACCTCGGACGCGGAGACGGGCTACGTGCTGACGGCCGACGAGGTGGCGGACGACGCGGAGCGCGCGGCGACGGCGACGGCGCCGGTGGACACGGGCCCGCTGGTGACCTCGTGACGTGTCCGCCGGCGCGGCACCCTCAGGCCGCCCGGGCCGTCGGCACCGGGTCCGCCGTGTGCAGCGGCCGGTCCACGCCCAGGTCGGCCAGGAGCGCGGCCGTGGCCCGCTGAGCCGAGCGCAGGGCGCCCTCGGCCGTCCCGGTGTCCCGGTGGTCCCCGCACACGTACAGCCCCGCCAGCAGCCGCACCGGACGCCCCAGATCGAACGGCGGGCGCATCGCGGGCACGGCGTCCGCGGTGTGGCGCACGGCCAGCGTCTCCCAGCGCGCCGTGGACACGCCGTACAGCCGCGCCAGGTGCATGCGTACGGCCGTGTCGATCCCCGGCACCGAGGGGCCGAGCACCGTGGACGTCACCAGGGTGCGGCCGGCCGGCGCCCGGGAGGGGTCGACCCGGCTCACGACGGCCGTGTACGCGACCGGCCCGCCGCGGTCGGCGTCCAGCAGCAGCGACGCCCCGGTGGCGGGCGGTTCGTCGGTGGTGTGGTGCACCACCGTCACCGGGTGGAAGCCGGGCACCCGCAGCCCGGGCAGCAGTTCGGCGGCCGCCCGCGCCCCGGTGGCGACGAGCACGGCGGAGCACCGGAACTCCCCGTGCTCCGCGGTCGCCACCGACGTGGTCGACACGGACGTCACCCGCACCCCGGTCCGCACGGTGCCGGGCGGCAGCGACCGCGCCAGCTGCTGCGGCAG
>KL568683.1:8842-11194 GCA_000715605.1 Streptomyces speibonae
CAGAGATGTGTATAAGAGACAGACACAGCCGTCCACCGGCGTACGCGTGCAGCGCCAGGTCCGCGCACCGGCTGGACGTGGTGAGGTCGGGGTCGCACAGCAGGGCGGCGAGGAGCGGGCGCAGGAAGCCGTCGATGGTACGGGAGGGCAGGCCCCGGGCCTCCAGCGCCTCGGCGGCGGGCAGTTCGGGCCGGGCCAGCAGCCGTTCGACGGGTGTGCCCGCGAGCCGGGACAGCGCGGCACCCAGTCTGGCCTGGTCCATCGCGGTGCCCAGCGGAGCGCCGCTGCGGCTGCGGGGCACGGACACCTGCCGCCCGGGCACGGCCACCGGCCTTCTGGGACCGGCGCCCGCCCGGAGGGCGCGCACCGCATGGAGTGCGCCCCTCCCGCGCGCCCCCCGTGCGCCGGGCTGCACGCCCGCACGGTGGTGCCGTCCGTCGCTGTGCAGCAGGACTCCCGGGTCGAAGGGCAGCAGCACCGGCGCGGCCTGCCGCAGTCCGGGATGCGCCGTGGACATCAGCCGCCCGATCCTGTCGAGCCGGAAGCCGTCGATCTTCTCGGTCGTCATGCGGCCGCCCACCTCCTGGGCGGCCTCCAGGACGACGGTGGTGACTCCTGCGCTGGTCAGTCGTCGTGCCGCGGAGAGTCCGGCGGTCCCGGCTCCCACGACGACGACATCCGCGTGGTACGTGGGCTCTGGCACGTGCCCCTCCTCGAGGTTGCGCGGGCGCTGGAGACGTCATGCCCTCAACAGGCCCCAGGGATACCCGAGTTCTGGTCGAGGTTAGGACCGTGATCGGCCGGCGGGTCAGTCGCGCATGGCCAGTGCACGGGCGCACGACGGTCGCATACGCACGCCGTATGGGCACGAAGTGGTCGAAGAAAGCACAGTTTCAGGCAGCAGCCCGCACCGCGCCCTCGATCCGGGGGAACGCGAACCGGAAGCCCGACTCCAGCAGCCGCGTCGGCAACACCCGGGCGCTGCCGAGCACTTCCCCGGACATCTCACCGAGCACCGCCCGCAGCACCGGCGCCGGCACCGCGAACACCGCCGGCCGGTGCAGCACCCGGGCCATCGCCTCGGTGACCTCACGGTTGGTGACCGGATGAGGGGCGGTCAGATTGAACGGACCGGACAGCCCTTCCCCCTCCAGGAGATGACGTAGCGCCGCCACCTGGTCGTGCAGGGCGATGAACGACCAGTACTGCCGCCCGTCCCCCAGCCGCCCGCCGAGTCCCGCCCGGAACAACGGAAACAACCGTCCCCAGGCCCCACCGCGACGCGCCACGACCAACCCGGTGCGCGCCAGCACCGTCCGCGCCCCCGCCCCCTCAGCGGCAGCCTCCCACTCCACACACAACTCCGGCAGAAACCCGTTCCCGGGCGGCGCACTCTCATCAACCACCCGGTCCCCGGTATCGCCGTAGTACCCGATCGCACTACCGCTCACGAACACCCCCGGCCGCACATCGGCGGGCAACCCGGCGATGGCCTCGGCAAGAGCGGTGGTACCCCGCACCCGGCCCACCCGGATCCGCTCCTTGTACGCGTCCGTCCAGCGCCGGTTGCCGACGCCGGCCCCCGCGAGGTTCACCACGGCATCGCACCCCGCGAGCCCCTTGGCGTCCACGACCCCCCGCTCCGGGTCCCAGGACACCTCGTCCGGCCCCTGGGCGGCCCGCCGTACCAGCCGGACGACCGTGTGCCCGTCCGCCGTCAGGGACCGGGCCAGGGCCCCACCGATGAGCCCGGACGCCCCGGCCACCGCGATGCGCGCTCGTTCCATGGCATCCATCCTGCCCCGCCGACCGTACAGTGCCCACATGCCACACATACGCGTCGCCCGCCCCACCGACGAGGGCGACCTGGCCCGCCTGGACCGCGAAACCTGGTCCCCCGCCCACGCCGTGACCCCGCAACCCCGGCCGCACGACACGTTCTTCACCGAGAGCGCCGGCCCCGGAGCCCACCACGTGGCCGAACACAACGGCCGCCTGGTGGGCTACGTCCGCCTGGGCCACCCCACCGAACTGGCCTCCAACGCCCACGTACGCCAGATCCGCGGCCTGGCCGTGGCAACCGAGGCAAGAGGCCTGGGCATAGGCCGCGCCCTGCTACGAGCCGCCATGGCGGAAGCCAGAAACCACGGTGCCCGCCGCATCACCCTCCGCGTCCTGGGCCACAACACCACCGCCCGCCGACTGTACGAGTCGGAGGGCTTCGTGGTGGAAGGCATACAGCCGGGCGAGTTCTTCGTGGCCGGCGACTACGTGGACGACGTCCTCATGGGCCGCCCACTGATCTGAGCGGCCGCGCACGGCGAGGAGGGGGCGGGGCGGGGGTGTGCGCCC
>JNXM01003433.1 GCA_000715605.1 Streptomyces speibonae
AGGAGAAGGCACGGCCGTTCTTCCGTGACGTGCACGATCACCTCACCCGGGTGAACGAGTCCGTGGAAGGGCTGGACCGGCTGGTCTCGGACATCCTCTCGGCGCATCTGGCGCAGATGAGCGTGCGGCAGAACGACGACATGCGGAAGATCTCCGCGTGGGCGGCGATGGCCGCGATCCCCACGATGATCGCGGGGATCTACGGGATGAACTTCGAGCACATGCCGGAGTTGCGGTGGGAGTGGTCGTATCCGGTGGTGATCGTGGTGATGGGCGGGCTGGAGGTGTTGTTGTACCGGCTGTTCAAGCGGCGGGGGTGGATGTGAGACGGGGTGGGGTTGGTGTGGGGTTGGGGTGGAGTGGTGTTGGGGTGCGGTTGGGTTGGGGTGCGGTTGGGTTGGGGTGGGGTGAGGGCGGGGTGGTTTGTGGTTCGGGTCGGGCCGTGTTGGGGTTCGGGTCAGGCGACTTCCGGTTCCGGGGTGGCGGGGCCGCCGAGAGCGTTGCGGTGCTCGGGCATTCTGAGGGAGACCATGCGGCGCCAGCCGCCCGCGCGTTCGTACGCGTACACGGCGTGGATGCCGGCCGCCAGGACCGCCGCCTTGGGCTTGGGCCAGCCCAGGATGCGGCCCATGTGGGCCATCACCGCGAGGCTCACGTCCCGGTAGATGCGGATCTCCGCGAGCGCGCACTCGCGCAGGGTGCGCTGGATGGTTCTGCCGTGTCCGGCGTACGCGAAGCGCAGCAGTTCCTCGTGGCAGTAGGCGAGGTGGTTGTCCTCGTCGTTCGAGATCATCCTGACCGCGCGGCCGAGGTCCGGGTGGTCGGTGAAGTGCTTGCGGAGCAGTTCCATCTGCTCGGAGGCGCGCTGTTCGGTGACCCTGCTGTGGGCGAGGTAGGTCACGATGTCCTGGACCGTGAGGGGCTCGTCGCGTTTGAGCTGGTCGTGGGCCAGGCCGATGCCGTGCTTCTCCAGGAGCATCGTGTAGTCGGTCTCCGGGGGCACCGGGACGGGCCGCAAGCCGCGCTTCTTCAGCAACGCGTTGAAAATGCGGCCGTGCTTGTCCTCGTCGGCGCCGTGCCGGATGATCTTGGGGGCGAGTTCGCGCTGGGATTCGGGGACCAGCGCGGCGATGCGGGCGTTCTCCCAGCCTCCCTGGGACTCGCCGCTGGCCGCGATGGAGCAGAACAGGGCGAACGACTCGTCGTTGTCGAGAATCTCCTGGAACAGGCTCTTCGCCGAAAGCATGTTGGGCCACCTCTCCGCGGGCTTCGCGGTGCTGAACTGCTGCGGTTCCGCAAAGAACGAGTCAAATGCGCGTAGCCGGGCGCGGCAACAGGCGTGTCGGACAACTCCGCCAAAAGGAGTACGTGCGCGGGTGCATCGGGGCGTAACCGCGGGAGAGGTGGGGCGTTGATGTGGGTGACGGCCGTGGCGGGGTGGACCCCCGAGCCCCCACCACGGCCGCGACGACTTTGATGCGGGAGGTTCAGGAGGCGAGGCCGGCCCGCTCCAGGGCCTCGGTGCCGGCGCGGAGCGACGCGAGGCGCTCGTCGAGCGTGAAGCCGGCCGGGGCGAGGGTGAGGGTGGTGACTCCGGCGGCGGCGTAGGCCTTCATGCGGTCGGCGATACGGTCCACGGAGCCGAGAAGCGTCGTCTTGTCGATCAGGTCGTGGGGGACGGCCGAGGCCGCGGCCTGCTTGTCGCCGGCCAGGTACTTGTCCTGGATGTCGGCGGCCTCCTGCTCGTAGCCCATGCGGCGGGCGAGCTGGTTGTAGAAGTTCTGCTTGCGGCTGCCCATGCCGCCGACGTACAGCGCGGTGTAGGGGCGGAAGGTGTCGGCGAGGGTGGTGACGTCCTTGTCCTCGCCGACGGCCAGGGGGACCGTGGGGCAGATGTCGAAGCCGTCGAGGGTCTTGCCTGCCTTTTCGCGGCCGGCGCGCAGGTGCCGGACGGCGGTTTCCTCGAGGTGCTCGGCGGAGGGGAAGATCAGCAGAGCGCCGTCGGCGATCTCGCCGGTCTGTTCGAGGTTCTTCGGGCCGATGGCGGCGATGTAGAGGGGGATGTGCTCGCGCTGCGGGTGCACGGTGAGCTTGATGGGCTTGCCGGGGCCGCCGGGGAGGGGCAGCGTCCAGTGTTCGCCGTCGTGGGTGAGGCGTTCGCGGGTCATGGCCTTGCGGATGATCTCGACGTACTCGCGGGTGCGGGCGAGGGGCTTGTCGAACTTGACGCCGTACCAGCCCTCGGAGACCTGGGGGCCGGAGACGCCGAGGCCGAGGCGGAAGCGGCCGCCGGAGAGGGAGTCGAGGGTGGCCGCGGTCATCGCGGTCATCGCGGGCTGGCGGGCGGGGATCTGGAAGATGGCGGAGCCGACGTCGATGCGCTCGGTCTGGGCGGCGACCCAGGTGAGCACGGTGGCGGCGTCGGAGCCGTAGGCCTCGGCGGCCCAGCAGACCGCGTATCCGAGGCGGTCGGCTTCCTGGGCCACGGCGAGGTTGTCCGCGTCCATTCCGGCGCCCCAGTAGCCGAGGTTGATCCCTAGCTGCATGGCCGTCTCCCCTTACCGATGAGTAACGTCGCTTGTGCGCTGACCTTATACCTCCGGTGGGTGGGGTGGGTGCCTGCGGCGCAGTTGTCTGTTGGGTG
>KL568684.1:0-1484 GCA_000715605.1 Streptomyces speibonae
GTGTATAAGAGACAGGGCCCGGGGTGCCTCCGCAGGTGCGGCCGGTCTTCGGGCCGGCGGCGACCGCGTCGTTCGTGGGGTTCGCCCTGTTCGGGGTGTTCACCTCCGTCAGCCCGGCGTTCCTCGCGCAGTCCCTGGACGTGACCGACCACGCGGTGAGCGGGGTCGTGGTGGCGCTGGCCTTCTTCTCCTCGACCGGCGGACAGCTGGCCGTCGGTGCGGTCGGTACGGTCCGGTCGCTGCCGCTGGGCTGCGCCGGACTCCTCGCCGGACTGGCGCTGCTCGCCGGCGCGCTGCACTGGGACCTGCTGGCTCTGGTGGTCCTGAGCGCGATCGTCGGGGGGTTCGGTCAGGGGCTCGCGTTCCGCGCGGCGCTGTCCGCGGTGGGCGGGGCGTCCCCGGCGGACCACCGCGCGGCGGTGATCTCCTCGCTGTTCGTGGTGGCGTACGCGGGTATCTCGGTGCCGGTGATCGGTGTCGGCCTGCTGACGGAACCGATGGGGCTGGAAGGCGCGGGGCTGGTGTTCATCGCCTGCATGGGAGCGCTGGTGGTGGCCGCGGCGGGCTATCTGCTGCGGCGGCCGGTGACGGTGCGCCCGTGACGGACCGGCGGACCCCCCGGGCGGACACCGTCGGCGCGCGCGCTCCCGCGCGGACGCCTATCATCGTCACCGTCCATGAATGTTGAAAACCAAACTTTTATCCGGGAGGGCGGGCGCCATGAGCAACACCGAGACACGACCGGCCGAGTTGGCGTGCGGCGGCGATGCGGAGGCGGAGCGCCCGGCCGACGTCGAGATCCTCACCGCGCGTGACGTGCCGCTCGGCGGCCCGCGCGCGATGCGGGTGCGGCGCACCCTGCCGCAGCGGGCCCGGACCCTCATCGGCGCCTGGTGCTTCGCCGACCACTATGGCCCCGACGACGTCGCCCGGACCGGCGGCATGGACGTCGCCCCCCACCCGCACACCGGACTGCAGACGGTGAGCTGGCTGTTCAGCGGAGAGATCGAGCACCGCGACAGCCTGGGCACCCACGCCCGGGTGCGGCCCGGTGAGCTGAACCTCATGACCGGCGGACACGGCATCAGCCACTCGGAGGTCTCGACCCCGGACACCACGATCCTGCACGGGGTGCAGCTGTGGGTCGCGCTGCCCGGGGAGCACCGCGCCGCCGAGTCGGCCTTCCAGCACTACGTGCCGGACCCGGTGCCCGTGGACGGCGGCGAGGCACGCGTCTTCCTCGGCTCCCTCGCGGGTGACACGTCCCCCGTGCCGACCTTCACCCCGCTGCTCGGAGCCGAACTGTCCGTGGCCCCCGGCGCCAGGATGTCCCTCCCGCTCGACCCCGCCCACGAGCACGGAGTCCTCGTCGACGCGGGCGACGTCCTCGTCGAGGACACCGCCGTACAGCCGTCCGAACTGGCCTACACAGCCCCCGGCCGCACCACGCTCACCCTGACCAACCTGTCTCTTATACACATCTC
>KL568684.1:1734-4336 GCA_000715605.1 Streptomyces speibonae
CCCGCCGTTCGGGGAGGAGATCGTCATGTGGTGGAACTTCATCGGACGGTCACATGACGAGATCGTACAGGCTCGCGAAGACTGGATGATGGGGTCACGTTTCGGCGAGGTGCAGGGGTACGACGGGGCTTCACTGCCCGCGCCGGAACTGCCGAACGCACCCTTGAAGCCGCGGGGAAGGGTGCGCTGACCTGCGGAAACGTGAGCCTTGAGCCAAGAACCTCAAGATCGCTGCTGCGCCCGCCCGGTGACGTGGCCATCCCCTGGGGCGGGCCTTCGGTTCCTGCTCTCTGGCGTCTCTGAAGCTGTCCGCAGCTCTCAATGTATGGGCATCTGCGGGCAGGTTCAGTCGAACCAATGCTGCCCGCAGAATCATCGCGCGGGCCAGTTCTCCCTTGGTCGCGAAGCCACGACTGTCAGGGACTTTCGCTGCCCGGCACCGGTCCGCCTCCGCGGTCCAGGAATTGGGCAGGTAAAGCTCCCGGTCCACCAAAGCCCTTCCCCGCGAGGAGGCATACGCGGCGAAGACCCCGATCTGGCAGTTCTCGGTGCGGCCCGCCGTGCCCGAGTACTGTCGCTGCACGCCGGCAGAGGTGATGCCCTTCTTCAAGAAGCCGGTGTCGTCCACGATGAGAACCCCGTCCGGGGTGCCGAGCCGCTCGGCCACGTACCGCTGCAGATCGTCCCGGACCGCATCAGCGTCCCAGGATGCACCGTTCAGTAGATGCTGGAAGCCGGCCGGTCCACGGTGACCTGCGTACTCGGCCAGCTGCCAGCCGTTCTTCCGCTTTACCGGCGCCAGCAGACCACGCACGTAGTCCCGCATCCGCCACCGAAGATCCACCCGCGAGAACCGGCCAGCCACACAGGCGAAAACCGACTCCAACTCGCCGGCCCACAGGCCAGCTTCGCCCATCCCCACCATGCCTGGAACAACGAGGCCGACCAGATCAGGCAACGATTTCTGACTGGAGTACTCGGCGAAAGATCAACTTGGCCGGGACCGGCGGCGGCCGCACCGGTACTTCGACGGGTTCCGGCTCGGAGACTCAGGAACCAGCCACGTTTGTGGGCGCGGTCCAGCCCGTAGTCCGGATCCACTCGACCAGGTCCAGGGTGGCCGGCTCGATCGCCCGCACCACCGCGAGGTTCGAAGGACGTTCCCCCGCCTTCGCGAACTGGCGGAACATCGCCCTGTCGAGGTCGGTGGGAAGCACGCTCAACGGGAGGGCCTCGTACCGTGCCGGGAGCCCGGCGCGCGCGCCGAACGCCGCGGCGATCTGAGGGCCCGTCAGTTCGTCGCCGATGAGCTCGACGACTCCGCCGGGTGCCTCCGCGGTGTCGAGCAGGAGCGCGGCGGCGACTCGGCCGATGTCCCTGACCGAGATCATCTTCAGGGCGACGTCCTCCGGCATCGGCAGCCTCAGTACTATCTCCCCATGCTCCAGCCTCGGTGCCATCTCCTCCATGAAGGGGGCCGGGCGGACCATCTCGGCCCTGAGGCCGGACTTCCTCAGGTGTTCCTCGATCGAGTGCGTCGAGTCGTGATGCGGCACACCCGCTCCCGGTCCGCTCCGAAGACCGAGTTGAACACGACGTGCGGGACGCCCGCCTCGACCGCCGCGTCGACGAGCGCGGTGCCGATGCGGATCTCCGTCTCGACCTCTTCGAGCGCCCGTGTCCTGCTACAGATCGCCCGCGATCCCGATACGCGGCTGCGTGACGTCGCCACGGGCATCGGCATCACCGAACGTGCCGTCCAGCTCATCGTCGCCGATCTCGAGGCCGCCGGATACCTCACCCGTACCAGGGTGGGCCGCCGTAACCGCTACACCATCGACCCGACCGTGGCCCTGCGCCACCCCGCCGAGGCCGACCACCCCGTGGGCGACCTCCTCGGGGCTTTCCTCCACCGCGAGGAAAGCCCCGCCGTCCGCCGAAGCGCGCCGGCACCGGTCATCACGGAAAGTGGAGGACGGGAAGGGAGCGTTCCATGAGCTGTTGGTGTGGACACGGCCCGCGGCACCACCGTGTCCAGCTGTACCCGTCGCCCCCTTGCCACTGTCCGGCACCTCACGCACCGCCGCCCGAGACCCTGGCGTGGACGCGGAGGAGCTGAGGCGCCGGTCCGGCGGGCCGGAGCAGTGGTGACCGCTGACGTGGTGGCGATGTGCCGACCGCGTCCGGGAGATCCACGACCGCAGCGACCGATCCGTGGGGCACCTCGAGGAAGCAGGCCGCCTCATGACAGCCACCCCCGTCATGCGACTGCCGGTCATCAGCGAATGCGGGGCCGAAGGCCGCGCCTACAACCATGACCGCGCCTGCCACGCCGTGGCGATCACCGCGGGAGACCTCAGCAGCCCCGTCCGTGACACGTTCATGGGCGCGGACCTGGAGGGCGCAGAGCCGTCCGTCACCGGCCGGTCGGCGCCTGCAATATGGCCGACTGCCGGCACAGCACCGCGTTAAAGTGCCACGCCCCGTCCATCGCCGTCGGCTACGAGCACGAGCAGGTCGACTGCCTCACCCACGCGCGGGACCTGAGGAAAGAACACTCCGAGTCCCTGAAGCGGGGTTCCGCTCCTGTCTCTTATACACA
>KL568684.1:4581-5349 GCA_000715605.1 Streptomyces speibonae
GCAGCTGCCGGCCGTTCTCGGGCCGGCCGCTTCCACAGTCTCTGCGTGGCGGACTCGGCGAAGCGGTCCGCGCGGAGGGCGCACGGCTCTGGTTCCCCGATCCCGTCGAGACGGAGATGCTGCTGCGTGTGACCGTGATGGGCGAGCACCGCCACCGCCTCGACATCGACCGCGCCACGGAGAGCATCCGCTGGGTGCACCGGGACCGGGAGCCCGGACCCGATGTGGGTCTGCCACGCGCCGTACTCGGCCCGCAGGACGCCCGGGAACACCTTCCGAGGCGGGACTTCGCCGCGCGGCGGCGCCCCGACCGGCTGCCCGCCCGGTTGTTCGAGGCGGCACCCGGATCGCCGTGCTGATCACCGAGCACGACCGGCGGGCGGACCGGTTGCGGGCCGGAGAGGTGCTCCAGCATCTGCGGCTGCCGGCCACGGCGCACGGACTGCGCGTCTCGCTGCCGCACCAAGGACTGCAGTGGCCGGCCCTGCGCCGTGCCCTCGGCCCGACGCAGGGCCGGACGCGTCACGTACAGATGCTCATGCGCGTGGGATACGGCCCCGAGAGCCCAGCGAGCCCCAGGCGCGCGCCGGGACGCGTGAAGCTGTGACCCCGGGCCGTTCTTCCGGCGCGAGCGGGACCCATGGCCCTCACCACCGACCGCTCACCCGGCTCAGGGTTGAGGGACCGCAGTGCCGCTGCAGCAGGCGAAGGAGGGGCGGGCCCATGAACCCCAACGACGGTTACCGCTGTCTCTTATACACATCTCTG
>KL568684.1:5563-7013 GCA_000715605.1 Streptomyces speibonae
CGTCTACACACGCCGGGCCCTGCCCGCCGTGCTGCCGGTCACCTTCAGCCTCGACGCCGACGGCGCCGTTCTGCTGCGCACCGCTGCCGGCTCGGACCTGGTTCGCGCGATGGAGGGTGCGGTCGTCGCCTTCGAGGTGGACGACGTCGACGCCGCCCGGCAGTCCGGCTGGAGCGTGGTGGTCACGGGAGCGGCCACGGTGGTGACCGACCCCGTCGAACACCAGCGCCTGTCCCGCACCGGCCCGGTCTCCTGGGTGCCCGCACCGCAGGAGGTCTTCATCCGCATCGAACCCGAACTGATCACCGGCCGCGAACTCGTGGGTTGCCGCACTCTGTGCGGAGTGGACTCGACCGTCTGAGCCGCCCTGTCGCCTCCCGGGGCATGACGCGGTGCTGTCGGGCCGTCCTCCGAGACAGCGACACCGCACCCTCGAGGGGCCCTTCGCCCTGATCCCCGGACCGTCCGGCCGTCTCCCCTGTATGCGAAGAAGGGTGGTACCTGTTCGCATCTGTCGTCAGCGCAACGCGCCACAGTCGGCATCAGCACGCCGCACGCCTGGTCGGCCCACCCCGGCGGCCCCTCCTCCCATCCCTCCCGCACATGGGACGGTGGGGGTGGGGGATCGAAGCGGCGACCGTGACGAGAGGAAAGCGGCGGACATCATGACCGAACGACCCCTGGTCGTGGGCGTCGACGGCTCCGACCCCAGCCTCCTGGCGGTGGACTGGGCCGTGGACGAGGCGGTCCAGCACGGGCTGTCGCTGCGACTGGTGCACGCCTCCCTCTGGGAGCGCTACGAGGGTGCCCACCCGTCGGCAGCCCTGCTGCGCCCTTCGGCCCAGGTGAGGGCGTCGTACACCGTCGCCGCCGCCGCTCAGCGTGCCCGCCGGCGCCGCCCGGAGGCCGCCGTGTCCACCGCGGTCCTCCCGGACGACGCGGCAGGCGCCCTGCTGCGTGAAGCCGCCCACGCGTCGCTCCTGGTGACCGGATCGCGTGGTCGCGGTGCGCTGAAGGGACTGCTTCTCGGCTCGGTCGGTCTCGCCGTGGCGGCGCGGGCGCCCTGTCCGGTGGTCGTGGTCCGGGGCGACCCGGCCGCCCTGGCCGGCAGCCACGAGCGGATCCTGCTCGGCGCGGGGGACCCCTCCGCCGGCGACGGGGCGGTGCGTTTCGCATTCCGTGAGGCCGAGGCCCGTGGATGCGTCCTGGACGTCGTACGGGCCTGGCGCTGCCCGGCGTACGACACCGGCGACCACCCGGCACGGGCCGGAAAGGGCCGATGCCACCACGAGGACGAGGCCTCCGCGCTGCTCGAGGCCCTGCTGGCCGCTGCCGTCGCCGCTCACCCGAGCGTGCGGGTGCGTCGTGCGACCGTCGAGGGCTCCGCCCCGAAGGTCCTGGTGCTCCGGTCGGCCGCCGCCGACCTCGTGGTCGTCGGCGCCCGCCGCGG
>KL568685.1:0-335 GCA_000715605.1 Streptomyces speibonae
GGCCTCGGACAGCGCGCTGACGGTGCCGGGTGCGACCAGCTCCTCCACATACAGGGTGTCCCGGAGCGCGGGGTCCCTCACCCCGGTGGACACCCACAGCGGCCGCTGCTTGTTGGCCCGGGTACCACCGGCCGCCGCGAGCCACCGCTCCGAGGAGAAGAACTCCTCGTACGCCGCATAGGCGAGCCGCGCGTTCGCCACCGCCGCCCGGCCCCGCAGAGCGAGGGCGGCGTCCGTGCCCAGCACGGTCAGCCGCTTGTCGATCTCGCGGTCGACGGGGGAGACCGAGAAGGAGGCGACGGAGTGGATCGCGGCCGGGTCGAGCCCGCCGGCCC
>KL568685.1:567-2828 GCA_000715605.1 Streptomyces speibonae
ATCGCGGCCGGGTCGAGCCCGCCGGCCCGCGCCTTCTCGAGGCCGGTCACGTAGGCGTCCATGACCTCGCGATAGCGCTCCAGGGAGAAGACCGTCCGCACGTCGACACCGATACCGCCCCCGGTGGCCTCGGCGACCGCGGCGAGACCGGCGTCCGTCGCCGGGATCCCGATCAGCACATTCGGCCGGCCGACCAGCCAGGCGAGCTGCCTCGCCTCGGCGACGAGGGCCGCCGTACGGTGCGCCAGGCGGGGGTCGACCCCGAGGGAGACCCGTCCGTCGCGCCCGCCCGTCGCCTCGAACACGGGCATCAGGAGGTCGGCGGCCGCCCGCACGTCCGCGGTCGTCATCATCCGAACGGCCTCGTCCGCGGTCACCCCTCGCACGGCCGCCCCGGCCAGCTGCTCCTCGTACTCCGCCCCGGTACCGAAGGCCGCGCGGAAGGCGGCGGGGCCGGCGGTGACCCCGGTGACGGCGCCGGACCGCACCAGCGCGGCGAGGGCGCCGGAGGCGAGGTCCGTCCGGGACAGGCCGTCGAGCCAGACCGACACGCCCGCGCCGGACAGCCGCCGCAGTGCTCCCGCGCTCGCGGTCGCTTCGCTCACATTGATCATCTTCCTTCTCGCGACGGCGTCAACCGCGCACGCCGGTTCGGTACTCGCGTGAACCGGTACCACGTCGGCCCCGCCCGGACTCGGCGTGTTGGTCCGTTCGGGGTGGCCGGCCGGGACCGCGCCGCCCTCCGCGGATGCGTGCACCCCTTAAAAGTATGACTTTTTCTCGGCGGATGCAGAGAGGGCACGGCCCGGGTTTCCGCGCGGGCACGGCCGAAGGCATGCGAAAGAGGGCTCCACGCAGGCGTGGAGCCCTCTTTCGGGTCCCGGCGGGAGGGGCCGGCCGGGTGTGGGGGAACGGGGGAGGGTCAGTGACCGAAGGTGAACCAGTTGACGTTCACGAAGTCCGCCGGCTGGCCGCTGGTGAAGGTCAGGTAGACGTCGTGCGTGCCCGTCACGCTGCTGATGTTCGCCGGGATCGTCCGCCAGGACTGCCAGCCGCCCGTGTTGCCCACCGCGAAGCTGCCGATGGGCGCGTTGCCGCGGCTGTCCAGGCGTACCTCGACGAGCCCGCTGATGCCGGCCCCCGCGCCGCTGGCCACCCGCGCGGAGAACTGCCGCGCCGGGTTCGAACCGAAGTTGACGCCCCTGAACTGCAGCCAGTCACCGTTGGCGAGCGCGCCCACGTTCTGGCCGCCGCCCGCGTCCGAGGTCGACTCCCTGATCACGCCGGACTGGGCGTCGTAGGACTCGGCCTGGATGGTCCCGTAGGCGTCACGGTTGCCGGGCTCACCCGGGTCACCGGGGTCGCCCGGATCGCCGCCGCCCCCGGAGGTCAGCACCTGCACGTAGTCGACGAGCATCGAGTGCCCGGGCTGGGTGGCCCCGTCCGGACCGCCGCCGAAGGCGTCGGGGAAGCCGCCGCCCATCGCCACGTTGAGGATGATGAAGAAGCCGTGGTCCGTGGCGTTGCGCCAGGTCGTCGCGTCGACCTGGTTCTCCCGCACGGTGTGGAAGTTGTTGCCGTCCAGGTAGAACCGGATCTCCTCCAGGCTGGTCGAGCGGTCCCACTCCAGCCGGTAGGTGTGGAAGCCCGCCTGACAGCTCGTGCCCTGACACGTGGTCGAACCGCCGATGCCGCTGGTCTCGTGGCACGGGCCGTCCGGCGTGGTGCCGCAGTGCATCGTGGCGAACACGGTGTTCATGCCCTGCGTGTTCTCCATGATGTCCAGCTCGCCGACGGCGGGCCAGTTCCAGTAGTTGCCCCGGTAGGGGGCGCCCAGCATCCAGAACGCCGGCCAGTAGCCCCGGGCGGCGGCGCCGGTGACGTTCGGGACCTGGATCCGGGCCTCGACGCGCATCTTGCCGCCGGCCGGCGGCTGGAAGTCGGTCCGGTTGGTCTCGATGCGGCCCGAGGTCCAGTTGCCGGCGCCGTCGCGCCGCGGGGTGATGCGCAGGTTGCCGGCGCCGTCGAGGGAAACGTTGTCCGTGCTGGACGTCATGGTCTCGATCTCGCCGGTGCCCCAGTTGGCGGGGCCGCCCGGGTAGCCCTTGCCGGTCGCGTACTGCCAGTTGGAGGTGTTGACGCCGCTGCCCGCGGGTCCGTTGAAGTCGTCGGCGAAGATCTGGTTCCAGCCCGACGGCGGAGGCGGCACGGACGCGCTCGCGGACGGACTCGCGGGGGTGGCCGCGCCCGCCGCGAGAGCG
>KL568685.1:3038-5622 GCA_000715605.1 Streptomyces speibonae
CCCGCCGCGAGAGCGAGCGTGCCGACGACGGCGAGGAGCGCGCGCCGCAGGGGACGGGGTCTGCGGAGGGGGCGGGGTATGCCGGAGGTGTCATTCATGTGGGGATGCCCTCTCGGTACGGGTGAATCTGTGCGGGGAGGTACGTTCGAGAGCCCGGAACGATAAAGAGAGCGCTCTCAAGGGTGACCTAAATGTGCTCTCCTGTCTGTTCATCGTCAAGAGGTGGAACCGAGAAACTCTGTGCGCGCGTGGCGAGTTCAGGTCCCGAAAGACGCGAATGGGCGCAAGGGGTGCCGTGCTGCCGCGCGGCGCACGACGCCCGGCGCACGGGAGCACGGCACCCGGGACGGTCCCGGACGCCGTGTCCCCTTCGCCCCGTCCGGCCACGCGCGGGCGGGAGGCGGACGCCCTCCGGCGCCGCCGCTCCTCACACCCCGGTCGGCACCCCTGTCCGGGGCGTCCGCGTGGGCTCCTCCCGCAGGCCGAAGCGGTCGTGCGCACGGCGCAGGGGTGCCGGCGCCCACCAGGCGCCGCGGCCGAGGGCGGCCATGGTGGCGGGAACCAGCAGCATCCGGACGATCGTCGCGTCGATGAGGACGGCCAGGGTGAGACCGAGGCCGATCTGCAGGATGGGCGAGAACCCGCCCGTCATGAACGCGGCGAAGACCACCGCCAGGAGCAGCGCCGCGCAGGTGACCACCCGTCCGGAACGGCGCAGCCCGGTCACCACGGCCTCGCGGTCGTCGTCGCCGCGGCCGCGTGCCTCGCGCATCCGGGCGAGGATGAACAACTCGTAGTCCATGGCGAGTCCGAACGCGATCGCGACGATCAGCGGCGGCGCGGTGAGACTGAGCGCGCCCAGCCCCTCGGCGCCCAGCAGCCCCGCGAGATGGCCGTCCTGGAAGACCCACACCACCACGCCGAGGGCGGCGCCCAGACTGAGCAGCGTCGTCACGATGGTGCGCAGCGGCAGCAGAAGGGACCCGGTGAACGCGAACAGCAGCAGGAAGATTCCGGCCAGGACGGTCAGCGCCGCCCACGGTGCCCGTTCCGAGAGCATCTCGCGGAAGTCGACCAGCCGGGCCGCGGTGCCGGTGACCTCCACCGGCTCGCCGCCCCGTATCTCCCGTACCCGCTCGACCAGGCGGGTCGCCTCCTCGCCGTCGCTCTCCCCGGGCGGCAGGATCTCGATCACCGAGGCACCGTCCGGCAGTTCACGTGCCTCGGAACGCGGTGACAGCTCCCGGATCCGGTCGGCGACCGCCGCGTCCGTGCCGGGCCCGACCACGACGGTGACCGGCGAGACACCCGTGCCCGGCGGGAAGTGCCCGGCGACGGTGTCGTGCAGCTGCCGTGCCTCGGTGTCCGTGGGCAGCTGCCGTGCGTCCCCCACGGCGATGCTCATCCCGGACACCGGCAGGGCCAGCACCAGCAGCACCGGGACCACGACCGCCAGTACGGCGACCTTGCGCCGGGCCGCGAAGCGGGCCACCCGGGCGAAGAACCGGCCCTCCTCGCCGCCCTTCGGCGTCTTCGCCGGAGGGATCCGCCCGCCGAACCGCGCGAGCAGCGCGGGCAGCAGGGTGAGCGCCGCCAGCATGTCGATGACGACCACGGCGGCGACCGCGAGACCCATGCTGCGCAGGAACACGCTCGGGAAGACCAGCAGCCCGGTCAGGCTGACGGCCACCGTGAGCCCGGAGAACAGCACCGTCCGCCCGGCCGCCGCGACCGTACGGTGCACCGCCTCGACGACGTCCTGGGTGTGCCGGCGCTCCTCCCGGAACCGCACCAGCATCAACAGGGCGTAGTCCACGGCGAGTCCGAGCCCCAGCATGGTCGTCACCTGGATCGCGTACACGGAGATGTCGGTGACCTCACTGAACGCGAACAGTGCCAGGAACGCCCCCGCGATCCCGCTGACCGCGACGGTCAGCGGCAGCAGCGCCGACCGCAGTCCGCCGAACACCACGAGCAGCAGCGCGAGCACCACCGGCAGAGAGATCAACTCCGCGTTCTTCACGTCCTCCTGGGCCCGCTCCCCGATCTGCAGTCCCAGCAGCGGGCCGCCGCTCACATGGACGTCGGGCGCGTCGATCTCCCGGATCCGGTCGGCGGCCGCGTCGAGCGTGCGTTCCTCGGCGTCGTCGTCCAGCCCGCCCGTCAGCGTGACGGGGATGATCAGCGCCTGCCCGTCCTCGGCGGTCAGACCGGGCGTGGTGTACGGGTCGGGCACGGCGGCGACCCCGGCGACCTTGCGGACCTCGGCCACGGCCCGCTCGACGTCGGCGCGCAGCTCCGGGTCCGAGACGGCCGTGCCGGCCACCACGCCCGTGATCGACTCGCCCGCCGGGTCCACCCGGTCCAGATGACGGGCGGCCGACTCCGACTCGGTACCGGGCACTTCGGGCACGTTGTCGGAGAGCCGCGCGAAGACTCCCGTCCCCAGCCCGAAGCCCAGCAGCAGAAAGAGCCCCCACAGGAGCATCACGGTCAAGGGGCGGCGAGTGGCCGCCCGGGCAAGTGCGGAAAGCACGGTCCCTCCCGGCGGGTGATGGTGCGTCAACACGCCTTAGACTCCCGC
>KL568685.1:5872-6008 GCA_000715605.1 Streptomyces speibonae
GAGGCGGGTCGGCGGATCGCCGGTGGGAGGGGTTCGGCTCCCTCGCCCGTACGGGGGAGACGGCCCCCGCACTCACTCCTCAGGGGGAGCCGGGAGTGACCAGCCCCGTCTCGTACGCGCAGATCACCGCCTGCAC
>KL568685.1:6293-7955 GCA_000715605.1 Streptomyces speibonae
CAGAGATGTGTATAAGAGACAGGCACCCGGTCCCTGAGACCGAGCTTGCTCAGCACATTGCTCACATGCGTCTTGACGGTGTGCTCACTGACGAACAGCGTCGTGGCGATCTCCGCGTTGGACAGCCCCCGGGCCAGCAGCCGCAGGGTCTCCACCTCGCGTGCGGTGAGGGCGTCGAGGCGGGCGGGGGTCGCCGCCGGCTCGGCGGAGGCCCGTTCCCGGCGGCGCCGCACGATGTCCGCCACCAGCCGCCGTGTGACGGCCGGGGCGAGCAGCGAGTCGCCGGCCGCGACCACCCGCACCGCGTGCACCAGGTCGTCCCGGCGGACGTCCTTCAGCAGGAAGCCGCTGGCACCCGCGTACAACGCCTCGTACACGTACTCGTCCAGGTCGAACGTGGTCAGCATGACCACCTTGCAGCCCGACTGCGCGCACACCTGGCGGGCCGCCTCCAGACCGTCCATCACCGGCATGCGGATGTCGAGCAGCAGCACGTCCGGCGCGTGCCGTCGCACCGCCGCGACGGCCTCCTCACCGTCACCGGCCTCGGCGACCACCTCGATGTCGTCCTGCGCGTCGAGGATCATGCCGAAACCCGCCCGGACCAGTTCCTGGTCGTCGGCCACGACCACCCGGATGCTCACCCGAGCGCCTCCTCGCGCTCGGCCGCCGCGGGCAGCCGTACGACGACCCGGAATCCGCCGTCCGGACCGCTTCCGGTCTCGGCGCTGCCCCCGCACGCCGCGGCCCGCTCCCGGATGTTGATCAGCCCGTGCCCGCCGGCCGGCCCGGCCGGGCCCCGTCCGTCGTCCGTCACCGTGAGGGTCACCCGGTCCTCCGCCCAGTCCAGCTCGACCACCGCGTGTGAGGCACGGGCGTGCTTCACGGTGTTGGTGAGTGCTTCCTGGACCACACGGTAGGCCGCGACCTGGGTGTCCGAGGACAGGGGGCAGGGCTCGCCCCTGGTGCGCAGTTCGGTGCGCAGCCCCGTGGACTCCTCCACCTGGCGGATCAGGGCGGGCAGGGCCGTCACACTCGGCTGCGGCAGCCTCCGCATGCTCTCTCCGTCCGACCGCTCCTCCTTCAGCACCCCCAGGATGCGGCGCAGTTGGGCCATCGCGTCCCGCCCGGTCGCCGCGATGGTGTCGAACGTCGCCTCCGCGCGCTCGGGATCCTTGCGCACGACGACGGGCCCGGCCTCCGCCTGCACGACCATGAGGCTCACCGCGTGCGCCAGGATGTCGTGCATGTCCCGGGCGATGCGGGAGCGTTCCTCGGCCCGTGCCCGCGCGGTGTCGGCGGCCCGCTCACGCTCCAGCCGGCGGGCCCGGTCCTCGAGCTCCGTGGTGTAGGCGCGCTGCACGCGGGCGAGCATGCCCAGGGCGTAGGCGCAGACGATGCCCATCAGATGGAAGGCGTACTCGAAGGGTTCCTTGTTCGACTGGTGCTGCATGGTCGTGACGACCCCGATGACCCAGCCCGCGAGCATCATCCGGCGTTGCCAGGGCTTGCCCACGGTGGCCAGCGTGTACAGGACCACCATCCCGCCGTACATCACGTCCGGCGGGGGCGCGTGGTACAGCGCCTGCGCAGGGGTGGCGACCGACACCGCACACGCGGCCGCGCAGGGCGCCCGCCGCCGCCAGATCAGCGGCACGGCCG
>KL568685.1:8170-8874 GCA_000715605.1 Streptomyces speibonae
GATCAGCGGCACGGCCGTGGCGGCGCCGAGCAGCCAGCCCTGCCAGGTCAGCGGGTCGTCCCCCTCGTCGGGGAACATCCACTGCAGGGAGACGGCGAACAGCACGAGCGCGGCGAGCGCCGTGTCGAGGGCATAAGGATTCGCCGGACGCCAGCGCGTGACGACCGGCGTGAGGGCGGACCGGAGGGACATCTGCGGCTCCTCGGGGCGGGGGCCGTCCCAGTATCACGAGGGGCAGGGAGCCGGGTCCTCACCGGTGAGAGGGATTTATCGGTCCCCGCGGACACGGACGGCACGTCCGGCTGCCCCCTCCGCCGGCTGCCGGTGTGGGCCGGACGTCGGCCCGGAGGCATGCGCCGGGGCGGGCGTGGCCGGCGTGGCCGAGCCGCGAACGGCGAACGGGAACACGGCCGGTCGTGACTCCGCTCCGGCGCCCGGCTCGCTCGGCGTAGGCCGTTCGCGGGTGGGTTCGCCTCTGCCCGCGGTGCGTGGGCGGACAGGCGGTCGGCCTGGGGCGCCCGGGCCGCGCGTAGCTCCGGCGGGTCCCGTGGGGTCCCGAGGTGGACCGGGTCGCCGGCGTGGACGCGGTTCCGCCCGACCACCTGGGCGGCGCAGACTCCGTCCAGGCGGACATCCGGCAGCCCGCCATCGCGCGGGCGCTCGCCGAGCCGAGCGCCGACGGGCGGCGGCGGCCGGCGGTACGG
>KL568685.1:9115-9341 GCA_000715605.1 Streptomyces speibonae
CGGTTGCGGAGCTGGGGGCGCGGGGGTCGACGGCGGTGTGAGGTGGGTGCCGGGCGGGTGCGTCCGTGGGCGCGGCGATCGTGGGCGCGGGGTGCACCGGCGGTGCGGAGGGTGCGGGAGGCGGAGTGGCGCCCGGGGTCGGAGCCCTGTGCGGCGGGCGTGGGGAGAGCGGGTGCTGGGCCGGGGGCGGGTGCGGTTCTGGGCCGGTGGCCGTTCAGGAGGGTCG
>KL568685.1:9564-9760 GCA_000715605.1 Streptomyces speibonae
GTGCGGAGGGTGCGGGAGGCCGAGCGGCGCCCGGGGTCGGAGCCCTGTGCGGCGGGCGTGGGGAGAGCGGGTGGTGGGCCGGGGGCGGGTGCGGTTCTGGGCGGCTGTCCGGCTCGCTCGGCGTTGACTGTTCGCGGCGGGTTCGCCTGTGCCCCGGGCGTGGGGAGGGGGCCTGCGGCTGCGCGTAGCTGTATGA
>KL568686.1:0-271 GCA_000715605.1 Streptomyces speibonae
CCCGCCGTCCGCCACGGCCTCGGCCCACCCCTCCCCGTCCCGGCCGGGCAAGGGCCTGCCGCCCGGCTACCGGACCTACAACGCCCCGGAGGGCTTCTCCGTCGCGCTGCCCGAGGAGTGGAAGCGACTGGACACGTCCCCGGGCGCCGACCGGGCCTACCGCGTGACCTTCGGCGCCGAGGGGGACCCCCGCACGCTCGCCGTCACCTACAGCGAGCGCGTGGGATCGGACGCGGTGGCCGTGTGGCGCGACAGTGTCGAGCCGCCGCTG
>KL568686.1:495-2728 GCA_000715605.1 Streptomyces speibonae
GCGCTGGACGACGCCCGCCGCCGACTGGGAGGAACCCGCGAGCCGCGAGGCGCTACGGACCTTCCTGCGGACGTTCCGTCCGGGGACGCGCTGAGCCGCCCGGGGCGCCCAGTTTGCGCAGCGGCCACGGGTGCAGCGGGCGGGTGAGCCAGTGCGCCCGGAAGGTCCCGTCGGTGAGGGAGCACAGGACGCGCAGCCGGTGCGGCGTCTCCAGGAACACCACGTCCGCACTGAAGGTGCCCCCGTCGCCCCAGCCGCCGCTCACGGCGACCGGTACGGGCCGCTCGGTGACGGTCCAGCCCGGTCCGTCGCACCGCGCGCCCAGCACGTCGCCGTCCTCGGTCAGCCGCAGCGTCCAGCCGCCGGCGTCCGCCGTGACCCGGGCCTCGGTCAGCTTCGGCTGGTCGGCGCAGACGCCGCCCTCCGGAGTGAACACGGCGTCCGACCACTCCCGGGCCCCCTGCGGCGGTGCCGGGCTGCCGTCGGCGGACGGCAGGGCGAGGGAGCCGAGGCGTTCGCGCAGGGCGGCGTCCGCTTCCTCCCGGCCGGTCAGCGGGGCGGGGCGGAAGGCCGGCAGGAGGTGCCGCCAGACCAGTTCGAGGTACTCCTGCATCCGCTCGGTCGCCGTGGTCGCGGCGATCACCGCGTCCTGCTCGGGCAGGACGAGACAGAACTGGCCGTAGGCGCCGTCCCCCCGGAAGCCGTGCCGGGAGATCCAGAACTGGTGTCCGTAGCCGCGGTCCCAGTCCTTCCGGTCCTCCTCCCTCATGGCACCGGCGGTCGGTATGTGCGGGCGCGAGGCGCGGGCGGCCCAGCCCTCGGGCAGCAGCCGCCGGCCCTGCCGGACGCCGTCGTCCAGGTAGAGCTGCCCGAGCCGTGCGACGGCGTCGGTGGCGGCGTACAGTCCGCTGAATCCGATCTCGCGGCCGGTCCGGTCGCGCTGCCACGTGGTCCCGCCGATGCCCAGCGGGTCGAACAGCCGGGGCCGCAGATAGTCGGTGAGGGACTCCCCGGTCACCCGCTGCACGATCGCGCCGAGCGTGTAGGTGCACGGCTGGTTGTAGGCGAACACGGTGCCCGGGTCGCGCCCGGGCGGCTGGAGCAGGAATCCGCGCACGGGCTCGGCGGGATCGGTGCCGAACGCCTCGTCGACGGTCTCGCTCTCGTGGCCGCTGGCCATGGACGCCACGTGCCTCACCAGCATCGCCCGGCTGCGCGGGTCGGTGATGTCGGCCTCGAACTCCGGGAAGTACGACAGCACGGGGGCGTCGAAGTCGATCAGTCCCTCGGCCTTGGCGAGCGCGGCGGCGGTCGCCGTGAAGCTCTTGCTCAGCGAGTACAGCAGGTGCGGACGCCGCGCGGTGTAGGGCGCCCACCAGCCGGAGGCCACGAGCCGGCCGTGGCGCAGGATCATCAGGCTGTGCGGTTCGATGCCGGGGTCGGCCTCCAGGCCGTCGAGGAACGCGTGGACGCCCTGCGCGTCGACGCCCTGCTCGGCGGGGGTGGAGGCGGGAAGTGTGCGGTCCGTCATGGGGCCATCCTGCCCGGTCGGCCGACGGGAATATCCGTCGTTTTCTCCGGCCGCGCCCGGGGACCCGGACGTCATGGTGCACATCGGATACACGATGATGACCGAGCAGGCGGGCCCCCGGGAGCTGGTCGAGCACGTGGTGCGGGCCGAGGACGCGGGGTTCGACTTCTCGGTGACCTCCGACCACTACTTTCCGTGGCTGGCGTCGCAGGGTCACTCGCCGTACGCCTGGAGCGTGCTGGGCGCCGCCGCGCAGGCCACCTCGCGCATCCCGCTGATGACGTACGTGACCTGCCCCACGTTCCGCTACCACCCCGCGGTGGTGGCGCAGAAGGCTGCGACGGTGCAGCTGCTGTCCGAGGGCCGGTTCCGGCTGGGACTGGGCTCCGGGGAGAACCTGAACGAACACGTGGTGGGCGGGGGCTGGCCCTCGGTGGACGTGCGGCACGAGATGCTCGAGGAGGCGGTGGAGATCATCCGGGCCCTGTTCGGGGGCGGGCATGTGAACCACCGGGGCACCCACTTCGACGTCGAATCGGCGCGGCTGTGGGACGTGCCGGACGTGCCGGTGCCGATCGGCGTCGCGGTGTCGGGGAAGCGGTCCGGCGCGCTGGCGGGCCGGCTCGCCGACCTGGTGATCGCCACGGAGCCGGAGGCGGCACTGCTCGACGTCTTCGACCGGCACGGCGGGCGGGGCAAGCC
>KL568686.1:2877-3711 GCA_000715605.1 Streptomyces speibonae
ATGTGTATAAGAGACAGCTACGACCCCGACCGGGACGCGGCCGTGGCGCGGGCCCACGACCAGTTCCGCTGGTTCGGCAGCGGCTGGAAGGTCAACTCCGAACTGCCGCATCCGGATTCGTTCGTCCAGGCGACGCAGTTCGTCCGGCGGGAGGACGTCGCCTCGTCCATTCCGTGCGGCGGCGATCCGGCGGACTTCGTCGAGGCGGTCCGCCCCTACGTCGAAGCGGGCTTCACCGAGATCGCCCTGGTGCAGATCGGCGGCGAGTCCCAGCCCGGCTATCTGGACTGGTCGGAGAAGACGCTGCTGCCGGCCCTGCGGGACGCGTTCGGCTGACGCCCGCGGCGGGCCGGGCGCCGTGAGTCACCCGTCGGGCTGAGCATCTCCCGCGAATGCGGGGTACTAGAGGGCCCTACCCACTTCGCGAAAGGCCCTCCCGTGACATCGTTCGTGCACAAGACCCTGGTGGTGGAGCTCCAGGCGGGCGTCACGGACCGCTTCGCCGTGCTCGCCCACCTCAGTTACGACCCGTCGGACCCCTTCGCCGTCACCCTCGTCTTCAGTCACGACGGCCGCGTCCTCGCCCGCTGGCAGCTGGACCGCGAGATGCTCACCGCCGGTCTCACCCGCCCGGTCGGGATCGGGGACGTGCGGCTGTGCCCGGAGGCCCGGGGTGTGGGCCGGGAGCTGCGCATGGAGTTCCTCGGCGAGGCGCACGCCGACGGCGGACGGCACCATGCGGTGGTGTTCGCCTGGGCCGAGGCGGTCGGCGACTTCCTGCGGGAGACCCGCCGGTCGGTCCCGCCGGGGCGCGAGGAGGTCCGCGTGGACGAC
>KL568686.1:3919-6350 GCA_000715605.1 Streptomyces speibonae
GAGGAGGTCCGCGTGGACGACTTCCTCGCCGCCATTCTGGCGGGGAGCTGACAGCCGGCCCGCGCGGGCGTCACCGTGCCGTGTGGCGGTACCTGGTCCACAGGGGCAGCCCGAACCAGCACAGCAGGTACCAGACGACGACTCCGGTCACGAGGTACGGGACGAAGCCGTCGTGGGTGGCGACGCGCAGGATGAGCAGCAGCGAGGCGCTGGTGGTGGCGAGCAGCAGCAGAAGGCCGAGCAGGGTGAGCCGTGAGGCCCACCGCACGGCCTGGGGCTTGATCAGCCGGCCGGAGACCAGCCGGTGCAGGGACACCGGGGCGATGAGCGCACCGGTCGCGCAGGCACCGAGCACCACGGTCACGATGTAAATCGTCTTGTTGGTGTCGGACAGGCCGTCGTACGTCGGGGTGAACACGACCGTCAGCAGAAAACCGAACAGGATCTGTACGCCCATCTGGGCGACGCGGACCTCCTGGATGAGCTCCGTCCACATCCGGTCCGCTCTCTCCTCCTCGCTCTCGTTGCGCCCCCGGCGCCTGCTCCCGCCCCGCTCCGTGTCCGGCACGGCGTGCCTCCCTGTCCTCGCGGCCTGGTGGGTCCTCCCTCTCGGATTCCCCGAAAGCGGCGGTACTCCCCGGACCGGTCGCCGGTTTGGCGGCCCGGGCCACGGTTACACGGACGGCGATGACACCGAGGCCGGGAGGTCGTGGGACGCATGACGGACACCCAGCTCACCGTGACGCTCAGCGGCGGCGGCGTCGACGACGCACGCGCGGTCGTCCGGGCGCTGGAGGGCGCCTTCGGGCCGCCGGACCAGCGTCCCTCGGACGCGCGGGCGACGGTGCACATGGCGACGTTCGCCGGGGAAGGCACCGGGGACGCGGGGCCGGCGGACGCGGGGGCGCTGTCCGCGCCGGTGACCGTCACCGTGCAGGGCACCCCGGACGCGGTGCGGCGGGCGGGCGACGCCCTCCGGCGGTCCTTCAGGACCCGTGACGAGGGCGCCGCGTCCGGGGACCAGGAGCAGGAGCGGCAGTTGCTCCTGGAGCCCTGACCCGTGCCGCTACCAGCGGCTCTCCACCTGGTCCTTGATCCGCCGGTCGTAGAGCTCGCCGATCGCGGTGAGCGTGGCGCCGGACAGCTGCGGCAGCCGGGCGGCCTCCGCGTTGGCGCGGGCCTGCTCGGGTGAGCGGGCGCCGGGAATGACGGTGGTGACTCCGGGCTGCTGGACGATCCAGCGCAGGGCCAGCTGGGCCGGGGTGTATCCCTCGGGGGCGAGCGCGGCGAACTCGGCGGCTGCCTCCACGCCGGTCGCGTAGTCGACGCCGGAGAAGGTCTCGCCCTGGTCGAAGGCCTCGCCCCGCCGGTTGAAGGTGCGGTGGTCGTTCTCGGCGAAGACGGTGTCCCGGGTGTACTTGCCGGACAGCAGTCCGGAGGCGAGCGGAACGCGGGCGATGATGCCGACGCCCGCCTCCCGGGCGGCCGGGAGCACCTCGCGCAGCGGCTTCATGCGGAACGGGTTGAGGATGATCTGCACGCTCGCCACGTTCGGCCGCGCGATGGCCGTCAGGGCCTCCGCGCAGGTCTCCACGCTGACGCCGTAGGAGGCGATGCGCTCCTCCGCCACCAGTGTGTCGAGGGCGTCGAAGACCTCGTCGGTGGAGTAGACGGGCGTGGGCGGGCAGTGCAGCTGCACCAGGTCGATACGGTCGACGCCGAGGTTGCGCCGTGAACGGTCGTTCCAGGATCGGAAGTTGTCCAGGACGTAGTTCTCGGGGATCTGGTCGACCCGGCGGCCCATCTTGGTGGCGACCAGCACGTGCAGGTCGGGCCGTCCGCTCAGGAAGGACGCGATGGTCCGCTCGCTGCGGCCGTCGCCGTAGACGTCGGCGGTGTCGAAGAAGGTGACTCCCGATTCGGCGGCCGCCTCCAGGACCGCGAGTGCTTCCTTGTCGTCGACGTCACCCCAGTCCGCTCCGAGTTGCCATGTGCCGAGACCGATCACGGAGGCGTGCTGTCCCGACCTGTCGAAAGTGCGCTCGTCCATGGCGCCAGTCTGTCATCCGTCCCGGCGGGCGGCTCGGGCACCGGTGCGGTGGTGAGCCCGGCGGGGCTCCCGAGGGATCACGCCAATCTCCCGGCGTGACGCGGGCCACAGGCCGCGCACCGTCCGCGGAAGATCATCAGACGGACGGGCCGCCCAGGGCGGAATTTCCCCTTCCGTCCGCACGGGCGGGCACCTCACAGCAAGATCATCTTTGTTCAACTCTGTATGACATGGGAGTAATTGCCCGGATCGCGACCAATCCTCCGGGACGCGTTTCTCCCGTTGCCCGCACCGGCGATAGGCATGCGGGGTCCTGATCCCGCATCACCCCGAGGAGACCCGCATGCCGGACCTCAGCCGTCGCCGCGCGCTCACCACGGC
>KL568686.1:6616-7225 GCA_000715605.1 Streptomyces speibonae
GGCTTCGACGAGGTCTACCGGGGCCGCCGGATACGGGGCATCGCGTCCGCGGCCGGCGCCCACCACGGCCACGGGCCCGGATACGCCGTGTTCGTCGACGACGTGGAGCTCCATGTGATGCGCAACGCCGACGGCAGCTGGATCAGCGTCGTCAGTCACTACGACCCGGTGCCCTCCCCGCGCGCGGCCGCCCGCGCCGCGGTGGACGAGTTGCAGGGCGCCCCGCTGCTGCCCATGCCCGCCAACTGACCGCCCCCCAAGCGCCTCGGGAGCACTCCGCACATGACCGTCCGCAAGAACCAGGCGAGCCTGACCTCCGACGAGAAGCGGCGTTTCGTCGCCGCGCTGCTGGAGCTCAAGCGCAGCGGCCGCTACGACGAGTTCGTCGCCCTGCACAACACCTTCATCATGTCCGACACCGACCACGGCGAGCGGACGGGGCACCGCTCACCGTCCTTCCTGCCCTGGCACCGCAGGCTCCTGCTGGAGTTCGAGCGGGCCCTGCAGTCGGTGGACCCGTCGGTGGCGCTCCCGTACTGGGACTGGAGCGGTGACGGCGCCGGCGCCTGGGCCCGTTCCTCGCTGTGGGCGTCCGACTTCCTCGGCGGC
>KL568686.1:7453-8470 GCA_000715605.1 Streptomyces speibonae
GGGTGACGGACGGGCCGTTCGCCGCCGCCACCGGGAACTGGCCGATCACCGTGGGGGTGGACGGCCGCACCTATCTGCGGCGCGCGCTCGGCGCCGGCGGACGCGCCCTGCCGACGCGGGCGGAGGTCGAGTCCGTGCTGGCGCTGTCCACGTACGACATGCCGCCCTGGAACAGCGCCTCGGACGGGTTCCGCAACCACCTGGAGGGCTGGCGCGGGGTCAACCTGCACAACCGGGTCCATGTGTGGGTCGGCGGGCACATGGCCACCGGCGCGTCCCCCAACGACCCGGTGTTCTGGCTGCACCACGCCTACGTCGACAAGCTGTGGGCCGAATGGCAGCGGCGCCACCCCGGCTCCGGCTATCTTCCCGCCGCCGGGACGCCCGACGTCGTCGCTCTGCACGAGACCATGCGTCCGTGGCACGACATGTCACCGGCGGATCTGCTGGACCACACCCCGCACTACACGTTCGACGGCTGACCGGCCCGCTCAGGCGCTCGTCAGGGTCCGGCACCCGGGGTGACCCCACCCCTTGCCGTTCTTGGCGATGGGCTCCCCGGCGGCGTAGGACCGCCCGCACGGGCAGCGGCCGGGGAACTTCGCCTTGACGGTGCGGGACGACGCGCCGCCGCCGCGTGGCCGGGGCGCCCCGGCCGCGCGGGAGCCGCGCTTCTTCGCGCCGCCGGCCGGACGCTCCGGTGCCGCGGGCGGTTCGGGCGAGCCCAGCGCGCTGCCCGCGTCCTGCTGGTCGGTGGCCGCCTGGCTGGCCGCGCGGTCGGCGAAGTCGTTGAGCCGGTCGCCGTCGACCTGGTGGGCGGGGACGTAGCGGAACTCCACGGAGCGGCTTTGCAGCAGGCCGTCGATGGACACGACCAGGTCCTGGTTGGCGACCGGCTTCCCGGCCGCCGTGCGCCAGCCGTTGCGCTTCCAGCCGGGCAGCCAGGTGGTGACGGCCTTCATGGCGTACTGCGAGTCCATCCGCACCTCGAGCGGCACGGCGGGGTCGGTCGCCGCC
>KL568686.1:8661-9384 GCA_000715605.1 Streptomyces speibonae
CCCAGCCGCTCCAGCGCGGTGAGTTCGGCGACGTTGTTGGTGGCCGTGCCGAGCGCGCCCGCCTCCCAGCGCACCGGTTCCTCGGACGCGTCGGCGATCACCCAGGCCCAGCCCGCGGGTCCCGGATTTCCCTTCGAAGCCCCGTCGCACGCGGCCACCACACGTTCACGCATGGGCTCGATCATGCCATGACCGGGACCGGGGCCCCGCCCGCTCAGCCGGCCTCGGTCGTCCTCGGCATCTCGCCCGTGGTGGTCGTGATGTCGATCACCGAGAAGTCCGCTCCCTGAGGGTCGCTGATCGCCGCGAACCGTCCGAACGGCGTGTCCATCGGGCCGAACCGCAGCACACCGCCGCGCCCGGTCGCCCGGGCCACCGCCTCGTCGCAGTCGGGGACGGTGAAGTAGACGTTGATGTAGGGCGGCATCTCGGGCGGGAAGTCGTCCGTCATCCTCATCCGGCCGAGTACGCTGCGCTCCCCCAGGTCGTAGATCCGGAAGTCCATCTCGTCCTCGAGCTGCCTGGAGCGGTAGGAGAAGACGGCGGGGAAGAAGGCGTCGGACTTCTCCGGCTCGCGGGTGAAGATCTCGGCCCAGCAGTACGCGCCGGGCTCGGCCATCGCCTGGAAACCCTCGTGGGTGCCGGCCTGCCAGAGGCCGAACACCACCCCGCCGGGGTCGCGGGCGAGGCACATGGTGCCGAAGCTGTCTCTTATACACATCT
>KL568686.1:9609-10433 GCA_000715605.1 Streptomyces speibonae
GCCCGCCGTTGTCCTGGATCCGGGCGGCGGTCGCGGCGGCGTCCCGGACCGCGAAGTAGAGGCACCACTGGGAGCTGCCCTCCTGACCGGGCATGGGCGGCACGACGGCCGCGACCGCCTTGCCGTCGGCGTAGGCCTGGGTGTAGTTGCCGTACTCGGCCGACGTCTCGCCGAAGGTCCAGCCCAGCACGTCACCGTAGAAGCCCTTCGCTCCCTCGACGTCGTCGAACATCGCGTCGGCCCAGCACGGGGCCCCTTCGGGTTGCACGGCCATGGCGCGGCCCTCTCCGGACGGGGTGGTCGGTCCGCTTCCTCACGCTAGTCACCGCCGCCCCGGCCCGCGCGCCGAGCGGCCGCGGCTGTGCTTGCCAGGGGTGAGGAGCTGCGCACACGGCCGCGCGCCCGTTGCACGAGCGCTCCCCACTCGGGCACCACGCTCTGCGACCAGCGGGAGGGGTCCGCGCGGCGGCGCCTCGTTCCACCGGGTGCGCCGGGTCAACGCGCTCCACGAGCGGCAGGCTGAGGACTCGGGCGACCTCTTGGCCGACGCGGGGAGCACGGTGCGCCGGCCACGACGTCCCCGCCCCGGGCCTGCCCGGTCCGCTTCCCCGGCATCCTGCGCGGCGCGCGGGAGATCACCCGGGTGATCGGCGAGGCCGCCGGCGGCGGCTGAACGGGCGGTGCGAAAACCGTTCGACACGGGCGGCCGGTGGCCACTGGGATGGACGCCATGTGTGCGCTGAGGATGCATTCGGACGAGCAGGACATCGACGCCCCGCTGGTGCGGCGGCTCGTCGCGGGCCGGTTCCCGCAGTGGACGGACC
>KL568686.1:10627-10781 GCA_000715605.1 Streptomyces speibonae
GCGGCCCTGCCGGTCCGGCGGCTGCGGTCCTCCGGAACCGAGAACGCCATGTTCCGGCTCGGCACGGATCTGGTGGTACGGCTGCCCCGGCATCCCGGCGCCGTGGCCGGCGTGGCGCACGAGCAGCGCTGGCTGCCCCGGCTGGCACCGGGGC
>KL568686.1:11054-11780 GCA_000715605.1 Streptomyces speibonae
CTGCCGTTCGCGTCCCCGACGCCCGTGGGGCAGGGGCGGCCGGGGCACGGATTCCCCTGGCCCTGGTCGGTGTACCGCTGGCTGGAGGGCGTCAATCCGGTCGCCGGCACGGTGGCGGACCCCGGGGCTCTCGCGACCGATCTCGCGGCGTACATCACCGCCCTGCGCGGGCTCGACACGGCGGACGCGCCCGCGTGCCACCGCGGCGTCCCCCTCGCCACCAGGGATGCCCCGACCCGCGAGGCGATCGCGCAGCTCACGGGCCGTACCGACACGGAGGCCGTGACCGCGCGGTGGGAGGAGGCGCTGGCGGCCCCGGCGTACACCGGGCCGCCGGTCTGGGCGCACGGCGATCTGTCGCCGGGGAACGTGCTGACCGACGGCGGGCGGCTCACCGCGGTGATCGACTTCGGCTCCGTGGGCGTGGGCGATCCGGCGGTGGACCTGATCGTCGCGTGGAATCTGCTGCCCGCCGGGGTGCGGGGCGTCTTCCGCGAGGCGGTGGGCGCCGACGAGGCGGAGTGGGCGCGAGGGCGGGGCTGGGCCCTGTCCATCGCGCTGATCCAGCTGCCGTACTACTGGGACACCAACCCGGCCCTCGCGGCCAACTCGCGCCATGTGATCGGGGAGATCCTGGCGGAACGGGGCTAGCGGCCCGGTGCCGGCCGTGGTCGCGGTCGTCGCGCCGGCCGGCGGGGAGCCGGTGAGCGCCGCCCGCAGGGAGCG
>KL568686.1:11922-12560 GCA_000715605.1 Streptomyces speibonae
GGGAGCCGGTGAGCGCCGCCCGCAGGGAGCGGGTGCCGGGAGCCGGTTCGCCGGAATGTGGGGCGGCGACACCGCGCGGAACCGGCGCGGACGCGGCATCCACCGGGCCGCGCCGTTCCCGCCGCCGTCCCGGCCTCATTCTCCCGCGTACGCCTTCTCGAGGGCGGCGATGTCGAGCTTGCCCATGGTCATCATGGCCTTGAGGGCGCGGTCGGCCTTCTCCCGGTCCGGGTCGCTGATCATCTCGGTCAGCCGCGCCGCGTTGACCTGCCACGAGACGCCGAACCGGTCCTTGAGCCAGCCGCACGGACCGTGCTCGCCGCCGCCCTCGACCAGCTTCTCCCAGTAGTGGTCGATCTCCGCCTGGTCGTCGCAGTCGAGCTGGAAGGAGATCGCCTCGTTGAACGTGAACTCGGGGCCGCCGTTGAGCGCGACGAACTTCTGCCCGTTGGCCGTGAACTCCACGGTGAGCACGGAGCCCTCCTCGCCGGGCGCGGCGCCGGTGTTGCGGACGATGTCGCCGAGGTGCGAGTTCTTGAAGACCGAGACGTAGAAGTTCGCGGCCTCCTCCGCCTGGCCGTCGTACCAGAGACACGTGGTGAAGCCGTCGGTGTTCATGGGTTCCTCCGTAAGTTGTT
>KL568687.1:0-1140 GCA_000715605.1 Streptomyces speibonae
GTACACACAGGCCCGGTACAGATGGGTGTGCACCAGGTCGTAGCCGCCGGAGCGGATCAGCCGCACCAGGCGGGGCAGGGCGGCCAGGTCGCGGTTGCCGTGCATGCCCAGATGCACGACGCGGACCCCGTCGGCGCCGAGCCCCTCGGCGACCGGGCCCGGGTTGGTGAGCGTCACCACGTCGCACGCGACGGGCAGATGACGCAGCAGCAGCCGCAGTTGCAGCTCCGCCCCGCCGACGCCGAGACCGGTGATGATGTGCAGGGCCTTCATCACACGCCCTCCACCGGGCGGCGGCGCAGCCGGTGCAGCCGGAGCTTGAGGTACAGGCGCAGCGCCGTGTCGTTCTGCCCCACGTGCGCCCGCGGCAGGGCGTGCGGACCGGTCAGCGGTCCGGGGTCGATGGCGCAGGCGTAGCGGTAGCCGGCCGCCCGTACGGCCCCGACGGCACGCGCGTCGACCGTGCCGTACGGATAGCAGAACCCGTTCACCGGCGCCCCCGTCAGCTCCGCGAGCAGGGCGCGGCTCTCGGTCACCTCGGCGGTGAGGGTGGCGTCGTCGACGCGGGTGAGGTCGAGGTGGGTCAGTCCGTGCGAGCCGATCTCCACGCCCTCGGCGGCGGCGCGCCGGATGCCGTCCGCGGTCAGCAGCGGCTTGCGCGGGCCCAGCGGGTCCCACGCGTTGTCGCCGCCGAGCCGGCCCGGCAACACGAAGAGCGTGGCGCCGCAGCGGAAGCGCCGCAGCAGCGGCAGGGCGGCGGTGAGGAAGTCGGTGTACCCGTCGTCGAAGGTGAGACCGACCAGGTCCCTGCCCTCGCCGCGGGCCCGCGCGGCGAGCAGGTCGGCGACCGCAACGCCCCGCAGCCCGCGCCGGCGCAGCCACGTCAGCTGCCGCTCGAGCCGTTCGGGCGTGACGGTGATGCGGTACGGGTCGTCCGAGCAGTCACCGACCGAGTGGTACATCGCCACCCAGGGGGCGGGCCCGGGGCGGGACGCCGGGGAACTGCGGGTGCCGAGGGAATCAACGGAAGCGGCCATGTGTGAGCTTTCGTGTGACGGTGCGTACGGAGCGCACGGCGGATGCGGAGCCCCGTGCGCCCAGGACGGACAGGACGAGCGGGACGAAGACGGCGGTCACGGT
>KL568687.1:1364-2082 GCA_000715605.1 Streptomyces speibonae
GCGAGCGCCGCCACCGGCGACGCGAACCGGCTCGCGGCGTACGCCCCCGCGGCGACGGCGAGGGCCGAGGCCAGCACGGGCCGGGCCAGCTCCGCCAGTACGGTGCGGACGCCGACCGTGACGCCGCCGGCGTCTTCGCGGCGGGCGGGGCGCAGGCCCGTCAGCAGCAGGACGGCGGTGACGGTGATGCCGATGGCGTTGGCGGCGGCGATCCCCGCCACCCCCCAGCGGCCCACCGTCACGGCACCGGTCAGCGACGTCGCGGCGATGCCCGCGGTCATCACCCCGACCGGGTACCAGCGGGGGCGGCCCGCCGAGAAGTAGCAGCGCACGAGGGCGCCCACGAGGGTCTGGCCGAGCAGGCCGAGCGCGTACACGCGCATCACGTCCGCCGTCGCGGCGGTGTCGGCGGCGGTGAACGCGCCCCGCTGGAACAGCAGGTGGATCATCTGCGGGGCGCAGGCGATCACCGCGGACATGCCCAGCAGCACCACGCAGGACGCCAGCAGCAGGTCCCGCTGCACCCGGGCGCGGGCCCGTTCGGTGTCGCCGTCCGCGAGGGCGCGCGCCACCACCGGGAAGGTGACCGTGCACACCATCAGCGACAGCGTCATGGGGATCTGGGCGACCTTCTGCGCGTAGTTCAGGTGCGAGATGGCGCCTGCGGGCAGCGAGGACGCCAGGAACCGTTCGACGAGCACCTGCGACTGGCGGCACC
>KL568687.1:2306-4679 GCA_000715605.1 Streptomyces speibonae
CGGTGACGGTCGCGGGGCCCGCCGCGCGGGAGGCCAGCTGCCGCCACAGCGACGGCAGTTGCACCGCCACCATGAGACAGCCGCCCACCGCGACCCCGGCCGCGGCGGACCGCACGCCCCACTCCGCGCCAAGGAGGAACATCGTCGCGACGATGCCGGTGTTGTAGGCGACGTAGATCGCCGCCGGGGCGAAGAAGCGCCGGTGCGCCCGGAGTGCGGCGCTGCAGTACCCGGCCAGGCCGAAGGCCAGCAGGCTGAGCGCGGTGAGCCGGGTGCAGTCGACGGCCAGGCGCGGATCGGGCAGACCGGGCGCCAGCACGCGCACGAGGAACGGCGCCCCGGCGGCGGTGAGCGCGGCCACCGCGGCGAAGGCGAGGCACAGCCGCGGCAGGGTGGCCCGCACCAGCTCCCGTACCGGGTCACCGGGAACCCCCCGCGCCCGGCGCGCGAGCGCCACGCTGAACGCCGGGATCAGCGCGATCGCCAGCCCGTCCTCGATCAGCAGCGTCGCGGCGATCTCCGGCACGGTCCACGCGACCAGGAACGCGTCGGTGTCGCTCCCGGCCCCGAACAACCGCGCCAACGACTGATCCCGCACCAGCCCCAGCACGGACCCGGCGATCGACAGCACCGCGGTCACCAACGCGGCCCGCGCGAGGAAGCCCCGGGAGGCCGCGGCGCCGCTCGCGGGTTCGGGGGCGGCGCGGTCGGCGCCCGTGGCGGTGCCGCTCGCAGCGGTGGTACCGGCGGCGGGCGTGCCGGGGCCCGCCGCCTCCGACCGGTGGGCTCGGGGCTCGGGCCCAGGGGCCGTACTCGCGCCGGGGCCGGTGCCCTCGGCGAGGGGTGCGGCCGCGACCGGCCGGTCCGGTGCGGTCGTACCGCCGTCGCCGGCCGGCCGGCCGGTCCGCGGTCCGGTCGGGGCCGGTCTGCCGGTCGTGGGCCGGTGCGGCACCGGACTGCGGGAGTCGTGGCTGCAGGGCGCGGGCATGCGCCCCCCGGACCCGCCCGCCTCCGACGCGACCCCGCCGGTTTCGAGGCCACAGGACCCGCCACCGCCACTCACCGCGCCACCACCCGCCGCGCTGCTGAGCGTCGTGGCGCCGCGCGCCGTACCGCAGACCAACGTGCCGCTGACTGCCGTGGCGCCGCCGCCCGCCGTGCTGCCGGGTGTCGTGGTGCCGTGCGCCGTGCCGCTGGCCGTCGTGGTGTCGCCGGCCGTGCCGCCATCCGCCGCGCTGCCAGGCATCGTGGTGTCGACTGTCGCGCTGCTGGCCGCCGCGCTGCCGGGTGTCGCGGTGCCGCCCGCCGTGCTGCCGCCCGCCGTGCTGCCGGGCGTCGTGGTGCCGTGCGCCGCGCTGCTGGCCGCCGTGGTGCCGTGCGCCGTGCCGCAGACCAGCGTGCCGCTGACTGCCGTGGCGCCGCCGGGCGTTGTGCCGCCGACTGCCGTGCTGCCGGGTGTCGTGGTGCCGGGTGTCGACGCGGCGGGGGCCGTGCCGTTGCCGGAGCCGTGAGGGGCGCCGGCGCTCGCACCGGTAGCCGTGCGGAGAACGGCACCCGCGCCGGTACCCGCACCCGCACCGGTACTGGTCCCAAGGCCCTGCGAAGGCACCACCGTCATCGGGTCACGGCCTCCTCCAGGCGGCCCGGGGCGCCGTCGCCGCATCCGGGGGTGTCGGGTCGTTCGGCGTGGGGGAGGGCCCACCAGGCCGTCAGGCCGAGGGCCGCTCCGGTCAGTACCGTCGAGGGGCCGCCGATGTCGCCGTACACGAAGTCGGTCAGCTGCCAGAGCAGCAGGCCGCACGCGACCAGCCCGCAGTCCAGACCGGGCCCGCGCCGCCGCACCCGCAGCAGACCGCGCACCGCGCACACCAGCAGCGCCAGCCAGCTCCCGGCGAGGGTGACCAGGCCGACCAGGCCCTGCTCGCTCAGTACCAGCAGATACATGCTGTGCGGGGAGAGCAACGCCTGCTTGTGGTACGACTCGCCCGCACCCCCGATGTCACTGCCCGACGACAGCGCCAGCGTCGCGTGCCGGTCCCGGTACTCGGGAAAACCCTTCAGCCCCACACCGGTCAGCGGCTGCTCGCGCCACATGCCGGCCGCCGCCGCCCACAGGGTGTACCGGTCGATCACGGACTGGTCCGGCGCGTCGGTGACCTCCGTGATGCTGTCGATCCGCTCCTGCAGCATCGCCGTACCGACGCCGAACCCTCCCGTCAGGACCACCCCCGCGGCGACCAGGGCCGCCCCCGCCTTCAGGGCGCGCCGCAGCCCCGCGAACGCCAGCTGCACGGAGCACGTCAGCGCGGTCGCGATCCAGGCGCCCCGGCTGAAGGACAGCGCCAGCGGCAGCACCAGCGCCAGCGCGCACCC
>KL568687.1:4909-5362 GCA_000715605.1 Streptomyces speibonae
CCCCTGCCGCAGCGGCGCCCGGCCCAGCGCGAGCCCCACCGCGCACACCACGCCCAGCGACACCGCCGTCGCCATGCCCATCACGTCCTGCGCCCCGAAGGTGCCGACCGCCCGGATGGTCTCCCCCTGGTAGGAGGCGCCGGTCCCGGTGACGTACTGGTGCACCCCCACGGCCCCCTGCCACAGCGCGAGCCCGACGAACGCCCAGGCCAGCACCCGGAAGTCGGCCCGGCCCCGGAGCAGTACCAGCACCGCCGCCGGGACCAGCACGAAGACCTGCAGATAGCGGCACATGCCGCCGACCCCCGCCGCCGTCGACTCCGCCCCCATCGCGGCGAGCGCGAACCCCGCCACCGGCAGCCCCAGCACCACCGCCGCGCGCGGCGTCAGGGGCCGCCGCCGCTCCCGCAGCAGACGGATCACGCAGTACCCCACGACCAGTGCGGACACCAC
>KL568687.1:5591-6223 GCA_000715605.1 Streptomyces speibonae
GCCAGCAGCGCGACCACCGCCACCAGCGGCAGGACCGGCGCCAGTGCGGCGGCCCGGGGCGGCAGGGGGACGAGGACGTGGCTCACGGGTCGTCAGCTCCCCGTCGGACGGACCAGCGTGGCCGCCGTGCGCAGCAGGATGCAGATGTCCTGCCACAGCGACCAGTCGTCGATGTAGGCGTTGTCGAACCGGCAGCGGTCCTCGATCGAGGTGTCACCGCGCAGCCCGTGGATCTGCGCGAGCCCGGTGATGCCGGTGCGCATCCGGTGGCGCGCCGCGTATCCCGGGTACGTCTGGCTGAACTGCGCCACGAAGTACGGTCGTTCGGGGCGCGGACCGACCAGGCTCATGTCGCCGCGCAGCACGTTCCACAGCTGGAGCAGCTCGTCCAGCGAGGTGCGCCGCAGCATGCGGCAGAACCGGCGCATCTCGTGCTCGCCCGCCACGCTCCACCGGGTCGCCGACTCGTGCTCGTCGGCCGGGCGGTGGGTGCGGAACTTCAGCAGCGTGAACGGCTCCCCGTTCCGGCCGATGCGCTCCTGCCGGAACACCACCCCGGGCCCGTCGGTGATCCGCAGCGTCACGGCGCACACCCTGTCTCTTATACACATCTCTGATGGCGCGAGGGAGGC
>KL568688.1:0-669 GCA_000715605.1 Streptomyces speibonae
CGCCCGCCCGGTGTCGTTCCACCCCTCCACCAGCCGCTCGCGCACCTCACCAGGCAGCACCCCCACCTGCCCCAAAGGCGTCTCCGTCGCCCCTTGCAATGCCTCCACCAGGCCCTCGACCGCCACCTCAACCAACCCACACACCAGCCCCGCGTCCGCAGGAGCCACCACATCCGCCGTCAGCCCGAAACCCGACCCCAGATCGTCGACCGACACCGTCACCGGATAGTTGGTCAGATCCTCACTGAACAGAAGCTGCATCCCCCTGCTACCACTCACACCCTCGCCCCCGGCCGCTCCCCCGCGACTGGCCTCCCCGCCCGTCCGGCTTGTCGACGAACGTCCACGGCCGCTGTGGCGGTAGTTCAGCAGGGAGGTGAACAGCGGAGCGGAGGGTGCGACGCCACTGGCTTTCTGGGCCAGGGCCAGCGGTGCGTGCTCGTGCAGCAGCAGGCCGGCCAACTGTGCCTGCACCGCCTTCACCGCGCCCCGCGCATCCGAACCCGCGACATCTACCCGCACCGGCAGGGTGTTCATGAACGGCCCAGGGTGCCGCTCAGCTCCCCGCCCGGCGCTCATCCGGCCCAGCAGCACCGTCCCGAACACCACATCCTGCGGCCGGACACACTCGCCAGCACCTGCGCCCACGCCACGTGGAACAGCGTCGCC
>KL568688.1:985-1314 GCA_000715605.1 Streptomyces speibonae
CCGAACGGCAGCGTCGGCTCCGTCACATCACCCAGCAACCCCGCGAAGTACTCCTCGTGCTCCTCACGCGAGACACCCAGGCGGGCCTGGGCCACGAAGTCACGGAACGGCAGCGGCACCGGCAGCTCATCACCACGACCGGTCATGAACGCACCGACCTCGCCCATCACCACATCCAGCGCCGTGTGGTCCTGGAGCAGGTGATGCACCTGCACCAACGCCAGCCAACGCTCACCGCCGGGCTCCACGGCCACATGCACCCGCAGCAACGGCGCCCGCCGCAGATCCATCCACTCACCCGCCACCGCCAGCAACTCCGCCGCCGGATC
>KL568688.1:1703-1856 GCA_000715605.1 Streptomyces speibonae
TCCCACACCACCCCCGTGCGGTAGATGTCATGCCGGTCCACCACACACTGCAACGCGGACACAAACGCATCCAGCCGCTCACGACCGTCGAAGACCAAGGTCATCGGCACGAGATACACATCGGCGTCACCGGGCTCGGCGAGGAGGTGGTGG
>KL568688.1:2232-2354 GCA_000715605.1 Streptomyces speibonae
CCAGCCCCGCCGGAGTGGGCGCCTCGAACAACGCCCGCACCGACACTCCGAGCCCACGCTCACGCAACCGCTGCACCAACGACACCGCCAACAGCGAATGCCCGCCCAGCTCGAAGAAGTTG
>KL568688.1:2681-2860 GCA_000715605.1 Streptomyces speibonae
ATGCCCGCCCAGCTCGAAGAAGTTGTCCTCGGCCCCGACCTGCTCCAGGCCCAGCACCTCGGCGAACACCTGACACACGATCTCTTCCGCCACCGTGGCAGGACCCCGGCCGCCACCG
Organism: Streptomyces speibonae; assembly: GCA_000715605.1. Lineage (GTDB taxonomy): Bacteria > Actinomycetota > Actinomycetes > Streptomycetales > Streptomycetaceae > Streptomyces > Streptomyces speibonae. The sequence continues at coordinate 2,800 of KL568688.1, forward strand.
AACGTCGCATACTCCGGCGCCGGCAGCGCGGCGCGATCGACCTTCCCGTTCACCGTCAACG
>KL568688.1:3128-5454 GCA_000715605.1 Streptomyces speibonae
CAACGGCACCGCGTCGAGCACCACCACCGCCGACGGCACCATGTACTCCGGCAACCGCTCAGCGGCAAACGCTCGTACCCCAGCAGGCAGATCACGGCCACTGGTCCCCTCGGTCGGTACCACATGGGCCACCAGCCGCCGGTCACCGGCAACGTCCTCACGAACGGACACCACCACTTGGCCCACCTGCGGATGAGCAGCCACCACCGCCTCGACCTCACCCGGCTCGACCCGGAACCCGCGGATCTTCACCTGATCATCCACACGCCCCGCAAACACCAGCTCACCGTCGGCGGTCCAGCGGGCCAGATCCCCCGTCCGGTACATCCGCTCACCCGCCGCGCCGAACGGACATGCCACGAACCGCTCCGCCGTCAGCGCGAACCGACCCTGGTAACCGCGGGCCAGGCCCGCCCCGGCCACATACACCTCACCCGCCACTCCAGGCGGAACCGGCCTCAGCCACCCGTCGAGCACATAGACGCGCATGTTCGCCACCGGCCTGCCGACGGGCGGCGCGACAGTGGTTCCCCGCTGCACCGACGTGGTGGTGACCATGACTGTCGCCTCGGTCGGTCCGTACGTGTTGACCAAGTCCCGGCCGTCGGCCCATACCCGGGCCAGCTCTGCGGTGAGCAACTCACCGCCCACCAGCACACGTCGCAGGTCACCTACGACATCCGGATCAAGTACCGCCAGCAGCGAGGGGACGACACTCGCCACCGTCACCTGCGCCCTGTTCAAAGCGGCGGCCAGCAGTGCGGGATCTTCGCGCTCCGCCGTGGTGGCCACCATCAGCCTGCCGCCCGACGCCAATGTCACCGCCATGTCCAGCACGGAGCCGTCGAAGCCGAACGACGCGAACTGGAGCATCCCCGTCCCCGGGCCGACCCCGGCCACCGGGCCCAGGGCCGCCGCCAGATGCACCACGGCGGAGTGTGAGACCACCACGCCCTTCGGCCGTCCTGTCGACCCGGACGTGTACATCACGTACGCGGCAGCGTCCGGCTGTGCAGCGAGCAGCTCCTTGGCCGGTCCCGTCGCCTCTCCGAGGTCGCCCATCAGCAGCACCGGTACGGAGACGCCCATCGGCAGTGTTCCGGCGAGATCACTCGTGGTCACCACGCACGCCGGTCCCGCGTCCGCCAGCATCTCCGCCACCCGCCCGGCAGGGAGCGCCGGATCGGCGAACAAGTAGCCACCGCCCGCCTTCCATACCCCCACCACGGCCGCGACCACGGCCGCCGACCGTTGCATCGCCACGGCAACCAACGAGTCGGGGCCGACTCCCAGGCCCTTCAGGGCTTTGGCCAGCCGAGAGGCACGCTCATCCAACTCCGCATACGTCCACTGATCGTCCCCGCAGATCACCGCCACCGCGTCCGGAGCATCGGCCACCCGCCTCGCGAACAGCTCCGGCCAGGTCACCTCCGCGACCGGCACCGCCGTGTCGTTCCACTCCGTCACGACCTGCCGCCGTTCGGCATCCGACAGCACCGGTACCCTGCTCACCGGCACCTCGGCATCGAGTGCAACCGCCGCCAGTACCCGCACCAGGCGCTCGGTGAGTGACACGACCGTCTCCGCGTCGAACAGATCCGCGGATCCGGTCACCGACCCCCGCAGCCCCATGGGACGGCCCTCACCGTCGAAGGATTCACCGACCGTCACGTCCAGGTCGAACTTCGCCGGCGCAGGACCTGCGGGCATCGGCGCGGCCTGGAGGCCCGTCAGCTCAAGGGTCGCCTGCCCGAGGTTCTGCACGCTCAGCATGACCTGGAAGAGCGGGTGCCGGGACATCGACCGGTCCGGGGCCACCTGCTCCACGAGTCGTTCGAACGGAACATCCTGGTGCTCAAGAGCCGCCAGACTGGTCTCCCGCACCCGCTCGAGCACATCCTCGAACGTCGGGTCACCCGACACATCGGTCCGCAGCACCAACGTGTTGACGAAGAACCCGACCAGATCGTCCAACGCCTGGTCCGTCCGCCCCGCCACCGCGGCACCGACCGGGATGTCCTCCCCCGCGCCCAACCGGGACAGCATCACCGCCAACGCCGCCTGAACCACCATGAACAAGGTGACACCCTGCTCACGCGCCAACGCGGCCAGCCGCGCGTGCACCTCGGCAGGAACATCAAGCGTCGCCATGTGCCCTTGATGCGAGGTCACTGCGGGACGCGGGCGGTCCAAGGGCAACTGCAGTTCCTGCGGTATGCCCGCGAGCGTCTTGCGCCAGTAGGCCACCTGTCGGGCCAGGACACTGTCCGGGTCTTCCTCGCTGCCGAGCAGGTCGTGCTGCCACAGCGTGTAGTCGGCGTACTGG
>KL568688.1:5684-6116 GCA_000715605.1 Streptomyces speibonae
GCGCACGCCCCTCACACCGCGCCGCATACGCAATGGAGAGGTCACGGGCCAACGGCCTCGTCGACCAGCCGTCTCCCGCGATGTGATGCAGCACCACAGCCAGCACATGCGTGTCCGGGCCGGTCTCGATCAGCAAGGCCCGGATCGGAATCTCCTCCGCCAGGTCGAACGCACGCCTCGTCTCGGCCGCCACCAGAGCCGTCACCTCGTCCTCGGTGGACGACGCCACGACCCGCACGATCTCCCTCAACTCACCGATGTCCAGCACATGCTGGTACGGCTCCCCGTCCGAGGCGGGGAACACGGTGCGCAACACCTCGTGCCGGGCCACCACATCACCCAACGCCGCTCGCAACGCCTCCGCGTCCAACTGACCGGTCAGGCGGATCACGACCGGCATGTGGTACGTCGGATCGGAGCCCTCCAACTGCG
>KL568688.1:6303-6769 GCA_000715605.1 Streptomyces speibonae
CTCAGGACGTTCCTCCTGGCGTACCAGGCCGCCGCGCGAGGCTCCTGCCCCGCCGACCCGCACCGCGAGCTCCGCCGGCGTCGGCGCCTCGAACAACGCCCGCACGCCCAGCTCGACACCGAACACCGACCGCACCCGCGACACCAGCCGCATCGCCAGCAGCGAATGCCCGCCCAGCTCGAAGAAGCTGTCGTCGACGCCTACGCGGTCCACACCGAGTACGTCGGCGAAGGCACCGCACATGATCTCTTCAACCACGTTCGCGGGCGCGCGCACATCCTGGTCTCGCGCGTACTCCGGCGCCGGCAACGCAGCCCGGTCCACCTTCCCGTTCGCCGACAACGGCAATGCCTCGAGTACGACCACGGCGGACGGCACCATGTACTCGGGCAAGCGATCAGCGGCGAACATGCTCACTGTTTCGCGCAGTTCATCAGCGTCGCGCCCCTCAACAGGCACGACATAG
>KL568688.1:7086-7223 GCA_000715605.1 Streptomyces speibonae
CCACCTCCGGATGAGCAGCCACCACCGCCTCCACCTCGGCGGGCTCGACCCGGAACCCCCGGACCTTCACCTGATCATCCACCCGGCCCACAAACACCAACACACCGTCAGCCGTCCAACGAGCCAGGTCACCGGTG
>KL568689.1:0-2312 GCA_000715605.1 Streptomyces speibonae
CCCTGCACTGACCTCACCGTGGTGGGGCAACAAAACCCTTATCAAAGGCGAATACGCCAGCGGTCATGTCTCCTACTCCTCCAATCCCGCCCCAGACACCTCGGTCGAGTTCACCACCTCGTACACACTTTATGTATCGGCCCCCGGTGCCGAGGTCGTGGACCGGACAGCGAATTGGAGCAACCCGTGGAAGATCCGCTGCGACGACGCCGTTCGGGACGTGAGCACAACGGCACCCGCTCCAGGCTGTGTCTTCCCCCAGTATCGGCCTGTGGTGGAAATGAGCCTGGCCCCCTACGTGAAGGACGACCCGAACTCGGGACAAGGTGCTGCCGCCGCTACGTACCTGTTCGCCCAAACCCGGCTCGTCGATGGCTGGGGCCGTGACACGCCGCTGACCCGGGCAAAGTATGGCCAGGAAATCCGTCGAGCATCGACCTGCGAGGGAGGAAGCACGAAGCCCTTCGTCCACCTAGACGCTCTCGTCCCCGATGACTCGTGCGACGAGTACCCCTTCGCTACGTCCTATGAGGGTGGCACGAACGGAGCGCTGTGCGCTGAGATCATCCCACAGTGGGAGAACGGCGTTTGGGTACCTTACGCAGTTGCGGGCGAACCGGACCCAGACCCTTTCAGCCCTTGTGTGCGCGGCCACGTCCCGCAGGACGCGAACAGTTCAGCCGGCTCGAAGGTACGCTGGGCCTTCGCCAAAGAACGGGTGTTGGACGGCGAGAAATTCTGGGTCAACATATCGTAGAGCCGTGATCCTGTGCCGCCCCTCCGATTCAGAGGGGCGGCACAGACGGCAGACCCGGGCCAGAAAGCGAGATAGTTCAAATGACCTCGACGAACCCGTGGATGTGGGCCAACGAAGAGTTGGTGTCATTCAATCTCGTGCGCCACCGCTCTCCTACCGATCTGCTGCGACTCTACGACGCCGACCCCACCGCCGCGCGGACGATGACACGGCGCGCATCGGATGCGGCCTTCGGATGGCCAGAGGGAACAGTATTGCGCGCGGGCCGGGCGGCCACCTGGTCGTTCTGCATCGAGAACTGGTGGCTGGCGGTGGGATTCGATCCCGGGCTGCTCGAAGAGCTTTCCGTCGGCACGGACACTGTCCACTACTTTCGGAATCCCAAAGGAGGGTTCTTCGTCAAGCATCTGCGTGACGGCCGGTGCGTGGAAAGCTTCGAACTCGGCCTACGGCCCAACCCCTTCTATGAGGCACCGCTCGGCCTGCACCGAGCGGCCGAGCAACGCGCCGTCCGGACAGACCAGGACCCCTACACAGCAGGCCAGCGTCACGCGTTTTGGGAGGTGTTGAGCGAGCTGGTCGGGGTTCGCCTGGACAACGCACTCCTCAACGGCCCACTGCTCACCGTCCTTCGCCCGAGCGGACCACTCAGATATGGTGCTGGAAGCTCCGCTACACGCAAGAAACGGCTGGCCCCTCCGCCCCCCGTTCGCGATCCCAGCCGACGCGGGCTGGGGAAGTCCCTCGGCCCCCTCATTCCCCCAAAGCCGCATACACCGCATCCGGACGAACCTGCCTGAGCGTCATGTCTTCCGACTGGACAACGCCCCTGACGGGGCACGTAGCCGGTTGTTCTGTTACGGAGAATGGTGAGCCTCGGGCAGCATGCCCGACCTCTGTCGGCGCTCTCCAGCACACGGACACGTTCGTGCACCGGTGTGGCGGCCGGTGCACGCAAGCCTTCGAATGGGGACCCGGCAATCGGTGGCATCCGCGCGCCTGCTGGATGACCGGTGACCACATGGGGGCCGTACTCGACGACGCCACTCTCGACAGCCCCCTGCCGACCGTGCTCCTCGGAGACGGCGGTCCGCTCCGGAAACCCCATTCGGGCGGCCGAGGGCGAGGGCAAGGGGTGTTGGTCCCCCTCACGGAGGAGAGCGGCCTCAATGACTCGTCGGGCTGAGCCGCCACCGCCCGGGCGACCTGGCCTGGTGGCTCAGAAGGGCTCGAAGCCGTCGTACTCGCGTTCTGCTTCGTCGCGTTCGGCCTGGCGGTCGCGGCGGCGTTGGGCGGCGGGGCGGGGGGCCTCGAAGCGGTGGTCCTCGCCGCGGCGGCCGAGCATTTCCGCGCCGGCGGTGACGGTCGGCTCCCAGTCGAAGACGACGGCGTTGTCCTCGGGGCCGATGGCCACGCCGTTGCCGGAGCGGGCGCCGGCCTTCATCAGCTCCTCCTCGACGCCGAGGCGGTTGAGCCGGTCGGCGAGGTAGCCGACGGCCTCGTCGTTGTTGAAGTCGGTCTGGCGGACCCAGCGCTGTCTCTTATACACATCTCT
>KL568689.1:2492-3511 GCA_000715605.1 Streptomyces speibonae
AGCGGCTCCCCGCCGACCTCCTCGCGGGTGACGGTGAAGCCGGTGTCGTCGACCGCCTTGGGACGGATGACGATGCGGGTCGCCTCCTCCTTCGGCTTGGCGGCGCGCGCCGCGGCCACCAGTTCGGCGAGGGCGAAGGACAGCTCGCGCAGCCCGGTGTGGGCCACGGCGGACACCTCGAAGACGCGGTAGCCGCGCTGCTCCAGGTCCGGCCGCACCATCTCGGCGAGGTCCTTGCCGTCGGGTACGTCGATCTTGTTGAGGACGACGATCCGCGGCCGGTTGTCCAGGCCGCCGTACTGCCGCAGCTCCTCCTCGATGACGTCGAGGTCGGAGACGGGGTCGCGGTCGGACTCCAGGGTGGCGGTGTCCAGCACGTGCACCAGCACGCTGCACCGCTCGACGTGCCGCAGGAACTCCAGGCCCAGCCCCTTGCCCTGGCTGGCGCCCGGGATCAGGCCGGGGACGTCGGCGATGGTGTAGACGGTCGAACCGGCGGTGACCACACCGAGGTTGGGCACCAGCGTGGTGAACGGGTAGTCGGCGATCTTCGGCTTGGCGGCGCTGAGCACGGAGATCAGGGACGACTTGCCGGCGCTGGGATAGCCCACGAGCGCCACGTCCGCGACGGTCTTCAGCTCCAGGACGATGTCGTGGAGGTCCCCCGGCTCGCCGAGCAGCGCGAACCCGGGCGCCTTGCGGCGCGCCGAGGCGAGGGCGGCGTTGCCGAGCCCGCCGCGGCCGCCCTGGGCGGCGACGTAGGAGGTGCCGTGGCCGACGAGGTCGGCGAGGACGTTGCCCGCCTTGTCGAGCACCACCGTGCCGTCCGGCACGGGCAGGACCAGGTCCTGGCCGTCCTTGCCGCTGCGGTTGCCGCCCTCGCCGGGCTTGCCGTTGGTGGCCTTGCGGTGCGGCGAGTGGTGGTAGTCGAGCAGCGTGGTCACGGACTGGTCGACGGTGAGGATCACATCGCCGCCGCGTCCGCCGTTGCCACCGTCGGGCCCGCCGAGCGGCTTTAA
>KL568689.1:3728-5207 GCA_000715605.1 Streptomyces speibonae
CTTCTCACGATGGACGGAGGCACAGCCGTGACCTCCGTTACCCGCGGCGACATGCAGCTCGACGCGGTCCACGAAGGTGGTCATGGTGGGGTGCCTCCATCAGACGGTGAGACGTGCGCGTACGCACGTACTTCTGTGTTTCTTGGGTAACACGCGAAAGGCGGACCCGCCTTCCCGACCGGGAAGTGAGGTCCGCCTCGCGAAACGTACGGTCGAAAAGCCTGGATCAGGCGACCGGGACGATGTTCACGACCTTGCGGCCACGGCTGGTGCCGAACTGCACCGAACCGGCCTGCAGCGCGAACAGCGTGTCGTCGCCGCCACGGCCGACGCCGGCGCCCGGGTGGAAGTGGGTGCCGCGCTGGCGGACCAGGATCTCGCCCGCGTTCACGACCTGACCGCCGAAGCGCTTCACGCCGAGGCGCTGAGCGTTGGAGTCACGACCGTTACGGGTGGACGATGCGCCCTTCTTGTGTGCCATCTCTCCTCAGTCCCTTACTTCGCAGCCGCGGGGATCTCAGTGACCTTGATCGCCGTGTACTGCTGGCGGTGGCCCTGACGACGGCGGTAGCCGGTCTTGTTCTTGTAGCGCAGAATGTCGATCTTCTGGCCCTTGTGGTGGTCCACGACCTCGGCCTGGACCTTGATGCCGGCCAGCACCCACGGGTCGCTGGTCACGGAGTCGCCGTCCACGACGAGCAGGGTCGAGAGCTCGACCGTGTCGCCGACCTTGGCGGTGGAAATCTTGTCAACCTCGACGATGTCGCCGACAGCAACCTTGTGCTGGCGACCACCGCTGCGCACGATGGCGTACACGCGGATCTCACTCTCTCACTCGAAGAACGGCACCCCCGCAGGCCAGTCGCCCACGCATACACGCGGACGACCTCTCCCGGCCGCGGCCGCGTCCGGGAGGAAGAGGTTTACGGGGATGTGGCGGTCCCGATGGACACGCCGACGGTCAAGGTTACGGGGCCCGGCCCACGAGGGTCAAACCGGACCCCGTCCGTCAGCCGCCGACCGACGCGACGTACTCCGCGTACGCGTCCTTGATCTGCGCCGGGGACAGCGCCAGATGCTCCAGGATCGTGTAGCGGCCCGGGCGGGTCTCCGGGGCGAACCCGACGGCGCGCACGAACTCCTCGTCGTCGAAACCGATCTCCCGCGCGACGACCGGCAGCCCGTGCCGGCGGAGCGCGTCGGCCATGATCCGGGAGTTCTCGTGGTCGCCGCGCAGATGCATCGCGAACGCCGCGCCGATGCCGACCTGCTCGCCGTGGCTGGCCGCACGCCGGGGATACAGCAGGTCCAGCGCGTGGCTGATCTCGTGGCAGGCCCCGGAGGCGGGACGGGTGTGCCCCGCGATCGACATGGCGATCCCCGACAGCACCAGCCCCTCGGACAGCACGGTCAGGAAGCCGTCGTCGCCGCAGCCGCCCGGGTGGCGCAGCACGGCCTCACCGGCCTGCCGGGCCATGG
>KL568689.1:5504-6001 GCA_000715605.1 Streptomyces speibonae
GTTGGACAGCGCGTCCCCGATCCCGGAGCGCACGAACCGGATCGGCGCCTCGCGTATCACCGCGAGGTCGATGAGCAGCGCGATGGGCGTGGGCACACCGTAGGAGCCGCGGCCCGCGTCGTTGTCCAGGATGGAGACAGGCGAGCAGATGCCGTCGTGCGAGAGGTTGGTGGCCACGGCGACCATGGGAAGGCCGACCCGCGCGGAGGCGAACTTGGCACAGTCGATGATCTTGCCGCCGCCGAGTCCGACGACCGCGTCGTAGTGGCCGGACTTCATCTTGTCGGCGAGCCGGACCGCGTCGTCGATGGTGCCGCCGCCGACCTCGAACCAGGTGGCGCCGGGCAGGGCGGGCGACAGCCGCTCGCGCAGCCGGGCCCCGGAGCCGGCGCTGATCGCCACCGCCAGTCTGCCCGACTGTGAGATCCGCTGGTCCGCGAGGACGTGCGCGAGGTCGTCGAGGGCGCCGGGGCGGATGTCGACGACGACCGGCGAGG
>KL568690.1:0-488 GCA_000715605.1 Streptomyces speibonae
CGTCGTCGACATCCGCCCCGGCGCCCTCGACGACCTGGCCTGCGTCCTCGCCGACGAACGCATCTCGCAGTCGGGCCGGCTCGCGATCGCCGTCAGCGGCGGTTCGGGCGCCCGGCTGCGCGAGCGGATCGCGCCCTCGCTGCCCGGCGCCACCTGGTACCAGGTCGGCGGCGGCACCATCGACGACGCCGTCCGGCTGGCGAGCGACATCCAGGGCGGCCACTACGACGCGGTCGTCGGACTCGGCGGCGGAAAGATCATCGACTGCGCCAAGTTCGCCTCCGCGCGCGTCGGCCTGCCGCTGGTCGCGGTCGCCACCAACCTGGCGCACGACGGCCTGTGCTCGCCGGTGGCGACCCTCGACAACGACGCGGGCCGCGGCTCCTACGGCGTGCCCAACCCGATCGCGGTGGTCATCGACCTCAACGTGATCCGTGAGGCCCCCGTCCGGTTCGTGCGCTCCGGCATCGGCGACGTCATCTCCAACA
>KL568690.1:740-3038 GCA_000715605.1 Streptomyces speibonae
GCCAGGCCGGCGAGGCCGTGCTGCGCCACCCCGGCGGCGTCGGCGACGACGGCTTCCTCCAGGTGCTGGCCGAGGCCCTGGTCCTCACCGGCATCGCCATGTCGGTGTCGGGAGACTCCCGCCCCTCCTCCGGCGCCTGCCACGAGATCAACCACGCCTTCGACCTGCTCTACCCCAAACGCGCCGCCGCCCACGGGGAGCAGTGCGGACTGGGCGCCGCCTTCGCGATGCATCTGCGCGGGGCCCACGAGGAGGCGGCGGCCATGGCCGAGGTACTGCGCCGGCACGGGCTGCCGGTGCTCCCCGAGGAGATCGGATTCACCGTGGACGAGTTCGTCCGCGCCGTCGAGTTCGCCCCGGAGACCCGCCCCGGCCGCTTCACGATCCTCGAACACCTCGACCTGAAGACCGACCAGATCAAGGACACCTACGCCGACTATGTCAAGGCCATCGGTAGCTGAACTCCGTCCGGTCGTGCACCCCGCCGGGGTCAAGGACCGGCGCAGCGGTGAGCACTGGATGGGGCGCCTCTACATGCGTGAGGTGTCCCTTCGGGTGGACCGCTACCTGGTGAACACCAGGGTCACGCCCAACCAGCTCACGTACCTGATGACCGTCTTCGGCGTCCTGGCGGCCCCGGCCCTGCTGGTGCCGGGGATCGCCGGAGCCGTCCTCGGCGTGCTCATGGTCCAGCTGTACCTGCTGCTGGACTGCGTCGACGGCGAGGTGGCGCGCTGGAAGAAGCAGTACTCGCTCGGCGGGGTCTACCTGGACCGCGTCGGCGCCTACCTGTGCGACGCGGCCGTTCTGGTCGGGCTCGGCCTGCGCGCCGCCGACCTGTGGGGCTCCGGGCGCATCGACTGGCTGTGGGCCTTCCTCGGCACCCTGGCCGCGCTCGGCGCGATCCTGGTCAAGGCCGAGACCGACCTGGTCGGGGTCGCCCGCCACCAGGGCGGACTGCCCCCGGTGAAGGAGGCGGCGTCCGAGCCGCGCTCCTCCGGCATGGCGCTGGCCCGCAAGGCCGCCGCCGCGCTCAAGTTCCACCGGCTCATCCTCGGTATCGAGGCGTCCCTGCTGATCCTGGTCCTCGCGATCGCGGACGCGACCCGTGGCGACCTGTTCTTCACCCGCCTCGGCACCGCCGTGCTCGCCGGCATCGCGCTGCTGCAGACGGTGCTGCACCTGGTGTCCGTCCTGGCGTCCAGCAGGCTGAAATGAGCACCGGCATGAAGGTCGGGGCGGTGATCATCACCATGGGCAACCGCCCCGACGAACTGCGCGCCCTGCTGGACTCGGTCGCCAAGCAGGACGGCGCCCCGGTCCAGGTCGTGGTCGTCGGCAACGGCTCGCCCGTGCCCGAGGTCCCCGAGGGCGTGCGCACCGTCGAGCTGCCGGAGAACCTGGGCATCCCCGGAGGCCGCAACGTCGGTATCGAGGCCTTCGGCCCCGGCGGCCGGGACGTCGACATCCTGCTGTTCCTCGACGACGACGGCCTGCTCGCCCGTCCCGACACCGCCGAGCTGTGCCGGGAGGCCTTCACGGCCGACCCCCGGCTCGGCATCATCAGCTTCCGCATCGCCGACCCGGAGACCGGCCTCACCCAGCGCCGCCACGTGCCGCGGCTGCGCGCCTCCGACCCGATGCGCTCCTCCCGCGTGACCACCTTCCTCGGCGGCGCCAACGCCGTGCGCACCAAGGTCTTCGCCGAGGTCGGCGGACTGCCGGACGAGTTCTTCTACGCCCATGAGGAGACCGATCTGGCCTGGCGGGCCCTCGACGCCGACTGGATGATCGACTACCGGGCCGACATGGTGCTGTACCACCCGGCGACCGCCCCCTCCCGGCACGCGGTCTACCACCGCATGGTCGCCCGCAACCGGGTCTGGCTCGCCCGCCGCAACCTGCCCGCCCTCCTCGTCCCGCTCTACCTGGGCGTGTGGATGGTCCTCACCCTCGTGCGCCGGCCGTCCCGTCCGGCCCTGCGGGCCTGGTTCGCGGGGTTCAGGGAGGGCCTGACCACTCCCTGCGGTCCCCGCCGGCCCATGAAGTGGCGTACGGTGTGGCGGCTGACCCGACTGGGCCGGCCTCCCGTGATCTGACAAGCTCGGGTCCGGGACCGGAACCGCACCCAGGCTCTCCTGTCCATGTCAGGCCCGCGCGGGCCGCGCATCCCGAGGACGAAAGTTTTTCCACCAGTGAGCGAGACAACGCACGACGACACGGTCGCGGTCACCGCGGCCGTGTCGCCCGACGAGGGCCTCACGCCGGCCCAGCTGGCCGCCAAGTACGGGCTGTCCG
>JNXM01003477.1 GCA_000715605.1 Streptomyces speibonae
GCCGCGCTCGTGGCGGCTGGTCTGCGTGATGCTCGGCATCCGCCGCGCGGGCGCCACGGTCGTTCCCCTGGACCGGCTCAGCCCGTCCGGCCGGCAGCGGCACATCCTCGACGACTCGGGGGCCGTCGCCGTCGTGGCGCACGACGAACTTCCGGACGTAAGCGAGGAGTTACCGGTTCTCGACGCCGACCTGCTCCTGCGCGACGAGGAACCGGACGCGGCGCGGGGGGCCCGTACCGTCCCGGACGCGGCGGCGCCCGCGGACACCGGGACCGGTTTCGTCTTCTACACCTCCGGCAGCACCGGCCGCCCCAAGGGAGTCGAGGTCACCGACGCGGGCGTACTGCGCCTGGCCAGGCCCGGCTACATCTCCCTGCCGCCCGGCGCCCGCTACGGCTGCCTGTCCAACCCGGCCTTCGACGCCCTCAGTTTCGAGGTCTGGGTGCCGTTGCTGACCGGCGGTGTCTGCGTGATCCTCGACGACGAGCAGGTGCACAGCCCGCACCGGCTCGCCGAGGTGCTCACGGAGCGGCGCGTCGACACCCTGTTCATCACGGTCGCGTTGTTCAACACGGTCATCGAGAAGGTGCCCGACTGCTTCGCCACGGTCTCCCGGGTCCTCGTGGGCGGCGAGCAGCTCGACGCGCGGCTGATCCGCCGGTGGTACGGGAGCAACACCGCCTCGCGCACCGTCCTGCACAACGCGTACGGGCCGACGGAGGCGACCACGTTCGCCCTGTGCCATCCGATCCCCCGGGACTTCGCGGGCGCCACCGTGCCCCTCGGCACCCCGCTGCCCGGCACGCGCATCCGGCTGCGCACCGAGGACGGACGCACGGCGGAGCCGGACGAGGTGGCCGAACTGCTCCTCGCCGGGCCCGCGTTGGCCCGGGGCTACCGCAACCTGCCCGAACAGACCGCGCGGAGCTTCGTCACACTCCCGGGCCCGCGGGGCGAAGAGGGCGGCGAGGAGCGCTGGTACCGCACGGGCGACCTCGTGCGCCAGGACTCCGAGGGCCGGGTGACCTACGTCGGCCGGGCGGACCGCCAGGTGAAGGTGCGCGGCTTCCGCATCGAGCCCGGGGAGGTGGAGCGCTGCGTCCTCGCCCACCCGGCCGTGCGCCAGGCGTACGTATGCACCCGACGCGACGAGGCCGGCCGCAACGAACTGCTCGCCTTCGTCGTCCCCGGCGGCGATCCCGGCGACCTGTCCTTCGACGCCTACGACCGCCACCTCACGGCCGGGCTGCCCCCGTACATGCGGCCCCACCGCACCCATCTCGTACCGGAACTGCCGCTCACCCCCAACGGCAAGGTCGACCGGGACGCGCTGCTGCGCGACGCCCCGCCCCCGTGGCGGCGCCCGTACGACGGCGAGGCGCGCGTCAGCGACGAGCAGCGGCCCGTGCTCGAGCTCGCCGAGAGCATCCTCGGGGTGGCCGGCCTGCGCCCCGACGACCGGTGGATACCGCACGGCGGCGACTCCCTGAAGGCGCTGCGCTTCCGCTTCGAGGTCATGCGGCGTTTCCGCGCCGACCTGCCGCAGGGCCTGGTGCTCACCGCCGACTTCGCCGCACTCGCCGAGGCCGTGCACGCCCGGGGCAGCGGAGCCGGCGAGCATCCGCCCGTGCCCGCCGCCGGTTCCGGCGGGCCGGCCGCGCCGGCCACCCGGGAGCAGGAACGCCTCTGGTTCCTGCACCAGCGCGACCCCGAGGACCGCGCCTACGACGTACCGCTCGTGTTCCGTGTCCGGGGCGCGGTCGACCGGGCGGCCCTGCGCGAGGCGGTGCGGGCGCTGGTGGAGCGGCACCCCGCCCTGCGGACGCGGCTGGTCCCCACCCCGCACGGACTGCGTCAGCGGGCGGGCGACCCGTACGACCCCTGGGTGCCGCTCGACGGCGGCGAGGACGTGGACGCGCGGGACCTCGACGGCTGCGCGGACGAAGGGTGGCGGGAGCTCGCCGACCGGTTCTTCGGCCACCGCTTCGACCTCACGGACACCCGTATGCTGCGCGCCGCGTGGGTGGGCGGTCCGGACGCGGGGGTGCTCCTGCTGCACCTGCACCATGTCGCCGTGGACGGCTGGTCGCTCAACCTCCTCTTCCGCGACCTCGGCGACGCCTACTCCGCCGCGCTGCGGGGCGAGCCGGGCGGGTCCGGCACCGCGTCCGCGTGCACCCCGCTGGACTTCGCGCGGTGGCAGCGGGAGTGGCAGGCGAGCGCCGCGTACGGACGGCGACGGGCCCGGCTCGGCGAGCGTTACGGCCGTGACGGCGGGCCCTCCCCCGCCC
>KL568691.1:0-1927 GCA_000715605.1 Streptomyces speibonae
CGAGCCCCTCCGCGTCGACCCCGCCATCGAGGCCCAGCAGGCCGAACGCCTGGCGAAGCTGCGCGCATGGCGGTGTGCCGAGCGGGTCGGTGAGGCCCTGGTCCGGGTGCAGAAGGCGGCGGCGGGCGAGGACAACGTCCTCTACCCGATGAAGGACGCTCTGGCCGCCGGTGCCACGGTGGGCGAGGTGTGCGACGCCCTGCGCGAGATCTGGGGGACCTACACCCCCGACCACACGGGAGGGTCGTGGTGAGAAGAGGAGAAGCGGGCATGCTGTCCGAGCCGGTCCGTATCGTCGTGGCCAAGCCCGGCCTGGACGGGCACGACCGGGGTGCCAAAGTGGTCGCCCGGGCCCTGCGCGATGCCGGGGTCGAGGTGATCTACACGGGTCTGCACCAGACGGCCGCGGACATCGTGGCCACCGCTCTCCAGGAGGACGCCCACGGCATCGGGCTGTCGGTGCTGTCGGGCGCCCACATGACCCACTTCACCGAGGTGTTGGCGCTGCTCCGCCAGGAACAGGCCGGCGACATCAAGGTGTTCGGCGGCGGCATCATCCCCGAGACGGACATCCCGCGGCTGCGGGAGCGTGGCGTGGCCGCCGTGTTCACGCCCGGCACGCCGGCGCGGCGGATCGTGGAGTGGGTGCGGGAGGAGTTCGGGTGCGCCGGTTCCCCGGAGAAGGCCTGACATGGATGTGGCCGGATCTCAGCGCTTGGCCGAGAACGCCACGCCGACCACACCCCTACGCCTCGTAACCGACCGGTACGGTTTGGCCATGAGTTTTTCCGGAACGAGCGCTGCTGACGAGAACGCCGGGCTGCGCGAGGCCGTCAAGGGCACCGCGCGCGACCTGCTGGTGAAACGAGGTGCCGGGGGACTGTCCCTGGACGCCGTGGCCCAGGAGGGCGGCCGTGCCGTCGCCGAGGTCGAATCCGTCTTCCCGCACCGGGACGACCTGCTGACCGCCCTCGTCGTGGACGCCTACAACGCCTCCGGCGCCGCGATGGAACGGGCCGACCAGGCCGCCAGGGACGCCGGTGCGCCGGCGGGCGGGCGGCTCCTCGCGGCGACCCGCGCGCTGCGGCAGTGGTCCTTCGCCAACCCCGGCGAGTTCACCCTGATCTACGGCTCGCCCGTGCCCGGCTACCACGCCCCGCAGGACACCGTCCCGCCCGCCTCGCGCACCCCCGCCGTGCTGGCAGGCATCGTGCGTTCGGCGCTGGAAGCAGGTGAACTCGCCCAGCCCCGAAGGGAGTTGCCCGGACCGCCGCTGCTGAGGCCGGAGGCCGTGCAGCTCTTCGGCGGTGTGCCCGAGGCACCGTTCTCGGACATCATCGAGCGCGGCATCGTCCTGTGGAGCAACCTGATCGGACTCCTGGTCTTCCAGGTCTTCAGCCGGACCCACGACAGCGTCCGGGACGAATCCGCGTTCTTCGACTACGCCGTCGCCGTCGCGGCGGAGAGCGTCGGGCTGGACGTCGACCCGTCGGGCGGGGGAGCGGGCCCTGAACACGATTAGGACCGTCTGTTTCGTCATCGCGGCACTGTCGTCCTACGCCGCGCTCGTCTACCGGCTGTGCCAGGTCCGGCGCAGCTGGCGGGACAGCTCCTACCGGGCCCTGCTGGTCACCCTGGGATTCCAGTGCCTCACCTTCACCATGGGCGCCGTCGCCATGGCCGACGACCACGTCCTCGGCGTCGGCAACCTCGCCATCCTCGTGATGCACCTGTCGGCGGTCGCCTTCTGCGTCTGCGCGCAGATCATCCTGCTGCGGTGGGCGGAGGACGAGGGCGCCGACCGCAAGATCCGCTACTGGGTGACGGCCGGCATCGCCCTCGACCTGTTCCTGACCGTTCTGTTCCTCGTCGCCGACGGCCCCCACCGGCCGGCCGCGGACTTCAACCTGTCTCTTATACACATCTC
>KL568691.1:2140-2941 GCA_000715605.1 Streptomyces speibonae
GATGTGTATAAGAGACAGGTCTTCCGTCAGTGCGGCCCCTACGCGCGCAGGGCGGGCAGGACCCCGCTGCGCCAGGCCCTGCGGCTGCTGTCCGCCGCCGCCGTCGTCCTCTTCCTCTACTGCGCCGCCCGCACGGTCAACATCCTCACCGCCGCGGCCGGGCTCGACATCGGCGCCTGGCAGCTGGCCCCGTCCGTGTTCAGCGCCGTCGGCATCGTGGACCTCTCCCTCAGCCTCACCATCTCCTCCTGGGGAGCCTCCCTCACCCGGCTGGTGGAGTGGGCCCGCAACTACCGGTCGTACCGCGTGCTCTACCCGCTCTGGCGGGACCTGTACGAGTCCTCCCCGGACATCGTGCTGGAGCCGCCCGCGGCCACCGTCTCCGACCTCGACTACCGCCTGCACCGGCGGGTCATCGAGATCCGCGACGGATGGCGCGACCTGCGCCCCTACATCGACCGTGGCGCGCACGACGACGGCGGCACCGGCCCGCGCGCCGACGAGGACCGGCAGGCCTTCGCCGAGGCCGCCCAGATCCGGCAGGCCCTGCACGCCAAGCGCACCGGCACCATCCCCGACGACAACAAGGACGCCGCCGACTTCGAGGACCGGGACACCGACAACTTCAGCGCGGAGGTCACGTGGCTCACCAAGGTCGCGGCCGCCTACAGCAAGCTCGGCAGAACCGGCGCCAACCCCCCGGAATCCGGGGCGGAAGCGGTGCGCGTCCCTAGGGGACGTTAGGGGTGGGGGCCACCGGCTCTCCTTGAGTAGGGTCTGTCTCTTATACACATCTCTGAT
>KL568691.1:3165-5389 GCA_000715605.1 Streptomyces speibonae
CCGCCGGCCCCGCGGGTCGCCGGCGCAGCCAGAAGGAGAGCCATGTCCAGCGCAACCGCCCTCGTCTTCCCCGGCATGGGGCCGTCGAACTTCTCCGAAGTGGGGAAGTTCATGGTGCTCGACCCCTACACCCGCCGTCGGCTCCAGGAGGCCGACGAGGCCCTCGGATACCGGCTCCTCGACCGCTTCTACGCCTCGGACAGCGACTATTCCGAGTACACCCAACTCGCCTTCCTGGTGAATTCGATCGCGCTCGCCGACCGCTCCGTGGAAACCCTCGGAATGCGCCCGGAGATCTGTGTCGGCCCCAGCTTCGGACAGAAGGCCGCCGCCGTGTACGCGGAGACCATGAGTTTCTCCGACGCCCTGCGGATGACCGCGGAAACCGCCCGTTGCGAGGCCGAGTTCTTCGCCACCGAATACACCGACACCGTCACCCAGTCCGTCGCCCGCACCCCGCGCGCGCAACTCGAGGAACTCGTCGCCGAACTCAACGACCGCGGCGAACTCTGCGAGATCTCCGGCTACATGGACAGCACCTTCTTCCTCGTCACCCTGCGCGAATCCGCCCTCGACGGGTTCACCGCCGCCGTACGGGCCATGAACGGGCACCCCATGTACACCATGCGGCCGCCCGTGCACGCCCGTGCCTTCGCCGCACTGCGCGCCAAAGCCGAGCGCGAGGTGTTCTCCCGCTACCGGATCGACGACCCCGCGCTCACCGTCGTCGCAGATCAGGACGGGCGGATCGTGGACACGGCCGACGCCGTGCGCACCATGCTCCTGGACACCTTCGACCGCCCCGTCGACTGGCCCGCCGCCGTCGACGCGCTGCGCGGACTCGGCGTGGAGCACGTCGTGGTGACCGGGCCCGACAACCTCTTCCGACGGCTGGCGTGCACCACCTCCCACTTCCAGGTCACGGCCTTCGACCCGAAGAGCACCGTGCGCCGCATGACCGCCCCCGTCACCACACCCGCCGGCGCCTGAACCCGCCCCCGAAAACCGGGTGAATTCCCCTTCGGTCAGGGGGTTTTAGGGGTGCAGACAAGCTCCTGGCGCTGCGTAGTCTCGGCCATGGATCGGCGTTCGCCGAGAAGTGCGGCAGAGCTCTGGAGTGGTCAAAAATGCTGGATGATCCCCGCGAATTCGAGGCGCGCCCGGAAGACGCCCGCCAGGAAAACCCCGGGCACCATCGGTCCGCGGTCCGCGACGCGCTCGCCGGGGCCTCCGCATACGAACGCAGGCGCATTCTCGTCACCCTCGTCCGCGAGCAGGCGGCGGACATCCTTCAGCGCCCCGCCGACGAGATCGGCCCCGACCGGCCGCTCCTCGACCTCGGACTCGGCTCGCTGGGCGCGGTCGAACTGGTCCGCCGCATCGGCGACGCCACCCGGCTGCACCTGCCGCTCGTCCTGGTCTACGACCACCCCACCCCCGAGGCCCTCGCCGAGCAGCTGACCGCCGAACTCGCCGCCGACGGCCTCACCTTCGACGACACCACCGAGCCGGCTGACACCGCCACGGACCTCGCGCCGGCCGGCACCCAGGACGACCCGGTCGTCATCGTCGGCATGGGCTGCCGCTTCCCCGGCGACGTCACCTCGCCCGCACAGCTGTGGGACCTCGTCGCCGAGGGCCGCGACGCCGTCAGCGCCTTCCCCGACAACCGCGGCTGGGACCTCGACGCCCTCTACGACCCCGACCCCGACCACCCCGGCACCAGCTACACGCGCCACGGCGGCTTCCTCCACGACGCCGACCAGTTCGACCCCCAGTTCTTCGGAATGACCCCGCGCGAGGCCCTCGCCACCGACCCCCAGCAGCGCCTGCTCCTCGAGACCGGCTGGGAGGCCCTGGAACACGCGGGCATCGACCCGACCACGCTGCGCGGCAGCCGCACCGGCGTCTTCGTCGGCGCCGAGACCCAGGAGTACGGCCCCCGCCTCGGCGCCGCCGACGAGGGCCTCGAGGGCTACCTCCTCACCGGCAACGCCGCCAGCGTCGCCTCCGGCCGCGTCGCCTACGCCTTCGGTCTGCAAGGACCCACCCTCACCGTCGACACCGCCTGCTCGGGCTCCCTCGTCGCCCTGCACCTGGCCGCCCGCGCCCTGCGCGCCGGCGAGTGCACCATGGCCCTGGCCGGCGGGGTCGCCGTCATGTCCTCGCCCGGCGGCTTCCTCGCCTTCAGCCGGCAGCGCGGCCTGTCCGCCGACGGCCGCTG
>KL568691.1:5574-7331 GCA_000715605.1 Streptomyces speibonae
AAGCCGTTCTCCGCGCACGCCGACGGCACCGGCTGGTCCGAGGGCGTGGGCATCCTCGTCCTCGAGCGGCTCTCCGACGCCCGGCGCAACGGCCACCGGGTTCTCGCGGTCGTCCGCGGCACCGCCGTCAACTCCGACGGCGCCTCCAACGGCCTCACCGCGCCCAACGGCACCGCCCAGCGCGGCGTCATCCGCCAGGCCCTCGCCGACGCCGGCCTCACCGCCGCCGACATCGACGCCGTCGAGGCCCACGGCACCGGAACCGTCCTCGGCGACCCCATCGAAGCCCGCGCACTCATCGAGACCTACGGCCGCGACCGGCCCGCGGACCGGCCCCTGTGGCTCGGCTCGATCAAGTCGAACCTCGGCCACACCCAGGCCGCCGCCGGGGTCGCCGGCGTCATCAAGATGGTCATGGCCATGCACCACGGCACCCTGCCCGCCACCCTGCACGCCGCCGAGCCCACCCCCCACGTCGACTGGACCGCGGGCGAGGTACGACTGCTGCAGCACAGCCAGGCGTGGGCCGGGGCCGGGGACGCCCCCCGCCGGGCCGGCATCTCCTCGTTCGGCATGAGCGGCACCAACGCCCACGCCGTGATCGAGGCACCGCCCGCCGCCGACCGCGGACCGGAGGAAACGGACTACTCGGCCGACTCCTCCGGCTCCGCAACCTCCCCGCACCCCGACACCTCCGGCGCCGGCGCCGCCCCGCTGCCCTACACCCTGTCCGCGGCGACCTCCGACGCCCTGCGTGACCAGGCGCGCCGGCTCCTCGACCACCTCACCGCGCACCCCGGCATCTCCGGCGCCGACCTCGCCCACTCCCTGGCCACCACCCGCGCCCACCTGCCCCACCGGAGCGTCGTCGTCGCCGGTGACCGCGCCGAACTGCTCGACGCGCTGGGCACGCTGGCCGAGGGCGGCGAGCACCCCGATGCCGTCACCGGCACCCGCACCGACGGCGGCACCGCCGTCCTCTTCACCGGCCAGGGCAGCCAGCGCCCCGGCGCCGGCCGCGAACTGGCCGCCGCCTTCCCGGTGTTCGCCGCCGCCCTCGACGAGGTCTGCGCCGCCCTCGACGCCCACCTCGACCGGCCCCTCAAGCAGCTCATGTTCGCCGACGAGGGCACCCCCGAGGCCGCCCTCCTCGACGAGACCCGCTACACCCAGCCCGCCCTCTTCGCCCTCGAGGTCGCCCTCTACCGGCTCGCGGCCTCCTGGGGCCTGCGCCCCGACTACGTCACCGGGCACTCCATCGGCGAACTCACCGCCGCGCACATCGCCGGCGTCCTCAACCTCGCCGACGCCGCCCTCCTGGTGACCGCGCGCGGCCGGCTCATGCAGGAACTGCCCGCAGGGGGCGCCATGACGGCCGTCGAGGCGACCGAGGAGGAGATCCTCCCCCTGCTCGCCGGCCGCGACCACGAGATCGGCCTCGCCGCCCTCAACGGCCCCGGCTCCGTCGTCCTGTCGGGCACCGAGGACGCCGTCACCGAGATCGCCGGGATCTGGCAGGCACGGGGCCGCCGCATCCGCCGCCTCGCCGTCAGCCACGCCTTCCACTCGCCGCTGATGGAACCCATGCTCGACGAGTTCCGGTGGATCGCCCGGGTCGTCGACTACCGGCCGCCCACCATCCCCGTCGTCTCCAACCTCACCGGCCGCACCGCGCCCACCGAGGACATCTGCTCCCCCGAGTACTGGGTCCGCCAGGTCCGCCACGCCGTACGCTTCGCCGACGCCATCGGCTTCTT
>KL568691.1:7564-7800 GCA_000715605.1 Streptomyces speibonae
ACTCGGCCCCGACAGCGTCCTGTCCGCCCTCGGACGGCAGACCGCCGGCGACGACTCGCCCGCCCTGTTCACCCCCGCCCTGCGCAAGGACCGCCCCGAGGCCCGCCAGCTCACCGCCGCCCTCGCCGGACTCCACGCGCACGGCGCCCGCCTCGACTGGGCCGCGGCCCTGGCCGACCGCGGCGGCAGCCGCGTCGACCTGCCCACCTACGCCTTCCAGCACCGGCGCTACTGGC
>KL568691.1:8017-9560 GCA_000715605.1 Streptomyces speibonae
AGAGATGTGTATAAGAGACAGCCTTCCAGCACCGGCGCTACTGGCTCGACGCCACCGCCCCCGGCACCGACGCCGAGGGCCTCGGCCAGCGCGCCACCGGACACCCCCTGCTCGGCGCGGCCGTCGCCCTGCCCGACTCCGGCGGCATCGTCCTCACCGGCCGGATCTCCCTGCGCACCCACCCCTGGCTCGCGGACCACGCCGTCATGGGCACGGTCCTGCTGCCGGGCACGGCATTCGTCGAGATGGCCGTCCGCGCCGGCGACGAGGCCGGCTGCGACCGCCTCGACGAACTCACCCTGGCCACCCCCCTCGCCGTACCGGAGCACGGCGGCATCGCCCTGCGCGCCACCGTCACCGCCCCCACCGCGGACGGCTCCCGCGAACTGACCCTCCACTCACGGCCCGAGGACGCCCCGGACGACGAGTGGACCCTGCACGCCACCGGCCTGCTCGCGCGGGCCGGCACCACCCCCACGGCACCGGCCGAGGCCTGGCCCCCGGCGGACGCCCGGCCCGTCGACCTCACCGGCTTCTACGAGCGCCTCGACACCGACGGCTACGGCTACGGCCCCGTCTTCCAGGGCCTGCGCGCCGCCTGGCGGCACGGAGACGACATCCTCGCCGAGGTCGCCCTGCCCGACGACGCCACCGACAGCGCCGGACGGTTCACCCTGCACCCCGCGCTCCTCGACGCGGCCCTGCACACCACCAGCCTCCTCACCACCGAGGACGGCGACGGCGTACACCTGCCGTTCTCCTTCGCCGGGGTCTCCCTCACCCTCGGCGGCGCGGCCAGGTGCCGGGTCACCCTCTCCCCGACGGGCACCGGCACCGTCCGGCTCGCCCTCGCCGACGCCACCGGCGCCCCGGTCGCCACCGTCGAGGCCCTGACCATGCGCCCGGCCTCCGCCGACCGGCTCACGGCCGCCGCCGTCACCCACCACGACGCCCTGCACCGCGTCGAGTGGACACCCCTCGCCGCACCGGCCACGGACACCTCCACCGCCGCCTGGGCCGTCGTCGGCGACGACACCTCCCCGCTCGCCACGGCCCTGACCGGCGCCGGCGTCAACGCCACGGCCCACGCCGGACTCGACGCGGCCGCCGCCGACGCACCCGGCCTCGTCGTCCTCAGCAGCGTCCCGCACGACGGCGACGACCTCGCCGCGTCCGTGCACACCCGCGTCGCCGCCGTGCTGGAACCGCTTCAGCAGTGGCTCGCCGACCCCCGCTTCGAGGACACCCGGCTCGTCGTCCTCACCCGCGGCGCCGTCGCCGCCGCCTCCGACGAGGCGCCCGCGGACCTGCCCGGCTCCTCGGTCCGCGGCCTCGTCCGCTCCGCCCAGGCCGAGAACCCCGGCCGGATCCTGCTGATCGACCTCGACGAGCCGCGGTCCGCGGCGGCACTGCCCGCCCTGGTCGGCCTCGACGAACCGGACCTCGCCCTGCGCGACGGCACCCCGTACGCCCGGCGCCTGGTCCGCGCACCCGTCCCCGCCGCCACCGAAGACACCGAGGAGAACACGGCAGCCGCCGACGG
>KL568691.1:9765-10969 GCA_000715605.1 Streptomyces speibonae
GCACGGCGTCCGCCGGCTGCTGCTCACCAGCCGCCGCGGCCCCGACGCCCCCGGCGCCGACCGGCTCACCGCGGACCTCACCGCCCAGGGCGCCCAGGTCACCGTCGCCGCCTGCGACGCCGCCGACCGCGACAGCCTGCGGTCCGTCCTCGCCGCCGTACCCGACGAGCACCCGCTCACCGGCGTCGTGCACACCGCCGGCGTCCTCGACGACGCCCTCATCGGGTCCCTCACCCCCGAGCGACTGGCCCGCGTCCTGCGGCCCAAGGCCGACGCCGCCGTCCACCTGCACGATCTCACCCGCGACCGGGACCTCTCGGCATTCGTGCTCTTCTCCTCCGACGCGGGCGTCCTGCCCGCCCCCGCACAGGGCAACTACGCCGCCGCCAACACCTTCCTCGACGCCCTCGCCGAGCACCGGCGCGCCCAGGGACTCCCCGCCCTGTCCCTCACCTGGGGACTGTGGGAGCAGCGCAGCGGCATGACCGCCCACCTCACCGACGCCGACATCGAACGGATGAAGCGCGCGGGCTCCCTGCCGCTGCCCACCGACCTCGGACTCGAACTCCTCGACCTGGCCCTGCGCACCACCCTGCCCGTCGTCGCACCCGTGCGCCTCGACCTCGCCGCCGTACGCGCCTCCGGTGACGTACCGGCGCTGCTGCGAAGCCTGGTCCGCACCCCGGCCGTCCGCCGCGGCACCGCCGACGCCGGCGACTCCGCCCGGACCTTCGCCGACCAACTCGCCGCGCTCACGCCCGCCGACCGCTACAAGGCCGCCATCGACCTCGTACGGCGCACCGTCGCCCTCGTCCTCGGCACCGGCCGAAGCGACGCCCTGGACGACGAACAGGCCTTCAAGGAGCTGGGCTTCGACTCCCTCTCCGCCGTGGAACTGCGCAACCGGCTGACCGCCGCGACCGGTCTGCGGCTGCCGTCCACCCTGATCTTCGACTATCCGACCCCGGGCGCCCTGGCCCGCGAACTCGCCTCCGGCCCCGCCGACACCACCTCCGCGGCCACCACCCCCACCACCGCGGCCGTCCCCGACGACGACCCCGTCGTCATCGTCGGCATGGCGTGCCGCTACCCCGGTGACGTGCGGTCGCCGGAGGACCTGTGGCGGATGGTCGTCGACGGCTCGGACGGTGTGTCGGCCTTCCCCGAGGACCGTGGCTGGGACGTGGAGGGGATCTACGACCCT
>KL568691.1:11208-12384 GCA_000715605.1 Streptomyces speibonae
TTCTTCGGGATCAGTCCGCGTGAGGCGCTGGCGATGGACCCGCAGCAGCGGCTGCTGCTCGAGGTGTCCTGGGAGGCGTTCGAACGCTCCGGCATCGACGCCCAGGCCCTGCGCGGCGACTCCGTCGGCGTCTTCGCCGGCGTCATGTACGGCGACTACGCCTCCCGCGTCGACGAGATCCCGGCGGACGTCGCCGACTTCGTCGGCAACGGCAACTCCTACAGTGTCGCCTCCGGCCGCGTCGCCTACACCTTCGGCTTCGAGGGCCCGGCCCTCACGGTCGACACGGCGTGCTCGTCGTCGCTGGTGACCCTGCATCTCGCGGCGCAGTCGCTGCGGCGCGGCGAGTGCTCGATGGCCCTGGCCGGCGGTGTCACCGTCATGTCGACCCCGGACACCTTCATCGACTTCTCCCGCCAGCGCGGCCTCGCCCGCAACGGCCGCTGCAAGTCGTTCGCGGCCGCCGCGGACGGCACCGGCTGGNTGCTCGAGGTGTCGTGGGAGGCGTTCGAACGGGCCGGCATCGACCCCGAGGCACTGCGCGGCACCCCGACCGGCGTCTTCATGGGCGTCATCACCAACGACTACACATCCAGCGTGCCCTCCATCCCGGAGGACGTGCAGCCCTTCCTCGGCAACGGCGGCTTCAACAGCGTCGCCTCCGGCCGCGTCGCCTACACCCTGGGCCTGGAAGGGCCCGCGATCAGCATCGACACGGCATGCTCGTCGTCCCTGGTGTCCCTGCACCTGGCCGCCGACGCGCTGCGACGGGGCGAGTGCTCCATGGCCCTTGCCGGCGGTGTGGCGGTCATGGCCACGCCCATCGCGTTCACCGATTTCTCCCGGCAGCGAGGGCTCGCGGTGGACGGCCGCTGCAAGGCCTTCGCGGCGGCCGCGGACGGCACCGGGTGGGCCGAGGGCGTCGGTGTGCTGGTGGTGGAGCGGCTGTCGGACGCGCGGCGCAACGGTCACCGGGTGCTCGCGGTGGTGCGGGGCTCGGNCACGCTCGGTGACCCGATCGAGGCGCAGGCCGTGCTGGCGACGTACGGGCAGGAACGGTCCGACGGTCAGCCGCTGTTCCTGGGGTCGTTGAAGTCGAACATCGGGCACGCCATGGCGGCCGCGGGTGTCGGTGGTGTGATCAAGATGGTGCAGGCGCTGCGGCACGGAGTGCTG
>KL568692.1:0-2195 GCA_000715605.1 Streptomyces speibonae
CCCCAGGCACCCCCAAGCCCACCCGCCGCCCCATCCCCACCCCCGGCGAGGTCTTCCCCCGCCGCAAGCCCACGCCGCCACCACCCGACCAGCACCTGGCCGCGGGCTGACGGCCCACCCTGGCTACCCTGGATTCATGGACTACGTCTCCGCGCTCCTCCCCCCGGCCGTCATGGCCGTCCTCTTCATCGCCGTGATCAGGGTGATCGTGAAGACCCAGGGCGGCGCCAACAAGGCCAAGGAGGACGCCGCCGTCGACGCCGCCCTCGCAAGGGCCGAAGCGCCCAAGAACGAGGCCTGACGGGGTACAGGGCCCGCACCTGAGGGGCGTACGACACACCGTCGTACGCCCCTTTTGTGCGCATTTGCCCGCTCGGGCCCCCTTCCGGCACGCCATTACCAAGATCCCGCACTATCGTCGAAGCTGTGCCTCGCCCATTGGGAGAACTCGAAGACGCGGTCATGACCCGGGTGTGGAAGTGGAACCGGCCGGTGACCGTTCGGGAAGTCCTGGAAGATCTGCAGAAGGAACGGTCCATCGCGTACACCACGGTGATGACCGTTCTGGACAATCTCCATCAGAAGGGCTGGGTGCGCCGAGAAGCCGAAGGGCGGGCCTATCGATATGAGGCCGTCTCCACTCGCGCCGCCTACGCGGCGGCCCTGATGAACGAGGCGTGGTCGCAGAGTGACAACGCCGCCGCCGCTCTCGTCGCCTTCTTCGGCATGATGAGCGAGGAACAGCGCCAGGCTCTCACGGACGCGGTACGGATCGTCCAGCTCCCGGAAACCTCCGACGAGAACCGTGGCTCGGACGAGAACCGGGGCTCGGCTGAGAAGCGGGACTCGGACGAGAACCCCGGCTCCACCGAGGACCGCGCCGGACGATAGCGTCCGCTCATGTCAGCAGACAGCCCCGAAGTCACCGCAAATGCCATCACCGTCCGACGGGCCCGCACCAGCGATGTGCCCGCCGTACGCCGTCTCCTCGACACCTACGTCCGCGGCGGCATCCTGCTCGACAAAGCGACGGTGACGCTTTACGAGGACATCCAGGAGTTCTGGGTCGCGGAACGGGACGACAACGCCGAGGTGGTCGGCTGCGGCGCCCTGCACGTGATGTGGGAAGACCTCGCGGAAGTGCGCACTCTCGCCGTGAAGCCCGGCCTGAAGGGCGCCGGCGTCGGCCACCGGGTGCTGGAGAAGTTGTTGGAGACCGCCCGCTGGCTCGGTGTTCGGCGGGTATTCTGCCTGACCTTCGAAGTGGACTTCTTCGGCAAGCACGGCTTCGTGGAGATCGGTGAGACGCCCGTCGACAGGGATGTGTACGCCGAGTTGCTGCGCTCCTATGACGAGGGCGTCGCGGAGTTCCTCGGTCTCGAACGCGTGAAACCGAACACCTTGGGCAACAGCCGGATGCTTCTGCATCTGTGATCTGTGGAGGGTTCCGCGCGGTTCCACGGCGGTTCCGCAGGGCTTCCGCAGCGGTTCCCTATGTCCGAAACGCGCATGTTTCCGAGCCCGGTCCGGGGAGCGGGTCTCCGCCAGGGGTTTGTGTTTTTACGGCAAAAGCGGTTTGCTTTCCGGAGTACTGCAGTACTGCATATAACAAGGGGCGGCGATACGGCGGACGCCGGCACCCCCGACCCTCAAGTTATCGATGAAAGGAAATCCGGTGGCACAGAAGGTTCAGGTCCTTCTTGTCGACGACCTCGACGGCGGCGAGGCGGACGAGACCGTCACGTTCGCGTTGGACGGCAAGACGTACGAGATCGATCTCACCACCGCCAATGCGGACAAGCTCCGTGGCCTTCTCGAGCCTTACGTGAAGGGCGGTCGTCGCACCGGGGGCCGCGCTTCGGGCGGGCGCGGAAAGGCCCGTGCTTCTTCCGGTGGGAGCCAGGACACCGCGGCGATCCGCGCCTGGGCGAAGGAGAACGGATACGAGGTCAACGACCGCGGCCGTGTTCCGGCGTCCATCCGCGAGGCCTACGAGAAGGCCAACGGCTGAGCGTCGGCCCGTACGGCGGCTGCCGCGCGAGCGCGCCGCAGCCGGACGCGGTGGACCTGCGTGGCCACCGTGTTCACCACCCGCGCGAGGTCCGGGGGGCTGTCACAGTCCCCCAGAGCATCCCTCGCACCCATCGCCGACAGCGTCGGCAGCGAGGCCTCGGCCCCGCGTTCCGGCCCGGGGG
>KL568692.1:2396-3228 GCA_000715605.1 Streptomyces speibonae
ACCCCGCCGGCCCCCACGGCCGTCAGGTCCAGCTCCAGCGGTGCCCCCCACTCCAGCCACTCCAGCAGCCCCGGCAGCTCCGCCGCGCTGCCCGCGGCCACCAGCAGCAGCATCCGGCCGCCGCACAGCGCGACGGGAAACCCCACGGGCCTGCCCCCGCGGCGCCCCCCGCCCTCCAGCCGGGCCAGCGCGGCGGCCCCCGCCTCCGCGGGCACGTCGAGGACGTCGAACCGCACCCCCACGGCGAGCCGCACGGGCCGCACCAGCTGCCCGGGCGGCCCGGGCAGCCCGGGCTCCGCGGGCACCGTGGGCCAGCCCAGGACGTCCTCGTACCAGAGACGCACCTCGTCGAGACGCACCTCGTCGTCGCCCGGCCCGTTCCGGCCCCGCCCGCCGTCACTCGACGCCATGCCCCGCGCAACCACCGGAAGCACTCGCGGGTTACGCTGGGTTTCCGCGCATGAGCACAGAGTGTCGAACAGGGGGGCGCGAGGGGGTGCGGGGAGGCGCAAGGTTGTTCGCCCGTAGCGGAGGGAACCCGTGCACTCGGCATGGACTGTCCGTAGCAGCGGGTAAGACATCCCTAGTGGGAGGGGGCGACACGCAGGGCGGCACGTCTCCCGTTCGCCATGGGCGTACTGGCGATGGGGGTAACTGTCTGGCCTGCGGGAACATCGTCTCGCACCATCGGGTTGGAGCAGATGTCGGCGTGAGCGGGGTCAGGAGGCCATCGACGGTGTCGGCAGTTGGAATGAGCGGTCCCCGCTTGCGGGACTAAGCTGCGGAAGGACAGGGAGGGGAAGTTCCCCCCACTGCCTGACCGCTCTGAGGA
>KL568693.1:0-553 GCA_000715605.1 Streptomyces speibonae
TCCGTCAGGGCCCGGTGAGCGCCGGGTCGCCGAGCAGCCGTACGTCCCGCAGCCGGGCCGGCCAGGCGCGGGGCGGCCGCTCGTCCGCGAGGTACCCGGCGGAGCCGAAGGCGCCGACGAGCCGGTCGAGTTCGGGGTCGGGGCCGGTGGGGGCGGTGCCGGTGAGCCGGTCGAGGAGCGCGCCCTGGTCCGCGGTACCGGTCCGGACCGTGAGGAACTCCCCGTCGGCCGTGCGGACGGCGAGCCCCCGGTCGGGTACGGCGACCAGTTCGACACCGGGGGCGAGCTGGCTGGGATGCATGTCGGATCTCCTGGGGTCGCGAGCGGCTCGGCAAGGGCGTGGGCCCGCCCGGAACATGACGGGCGGGCCCACGGTCGGGGGATGGTCCCCCTCGCTTACTCCTCGGTGTCGTCGAAGGGGTTCTCGACGAGGGCGTTGGAGTGGGAGGCCGAGTCGTGGGCCAGCTGACCCGGGTCGGCGATGGGCGCGAAGACCTGCTCGTTGTCCATGAACTCTCCTTCTGAGAGGGGGAATTGCGGCGGCCGGTCGACC
>KL568693.1:825-2916 GCA_000715605.1 Streptomyces speibonae
GATGTGTATAAGAGACAGACCGAACACTAATGAATATGATTTTCATATTCCACCCCTGGGAGAGGGTGATCTGGGTAACACACCGGCCAGCCGCCCTCGGGGTCGCGGCCGACCCGGCCCGCCACGTTGAGCACGTCCGCGAGCAGCCCGGGGGTCACCACCTCCCCGGGCGGCCCGTCGGCCACGACACGGCCGTCGCGCAGCGCCACGATCCGTTCGGCGAACCGGGCGGCGTGGGCGAGGTCGTGCAGCACCATCACCACCGTCAGGCCGCGCTCCTCGCGCAGCCGCACCACGGTCCCGAGCACGTCGAGCTGATGGTGCAGATCGAGGTAGGTGGTCGGCTCGTCGAGGAGCAGGATCCGGGTGTCCTGGGCGAGCGCCGTCGCCAGCCGGACCCGCTGGCGCTCGCCCCCGGACAGCGCGTCCACCGGGCGCTCCGCCCACGACTCCACGCCCACGTCCCGCAGCGCCCGGCGCACCACGTCGTCGTCGCCCTCGCGCAGCATGCCGAGCGGACCACGGGCCGCGTACCGTCCCTGGCGCACGAGTTGGCGCACGGTCATGCCGGGGACGGCGGGTGCCGACTGGTGCAGCAGCGCGGCCCGCCGGGCGGCCTCCCGGCGCGACAGCCGGGCGAGGTCGTCCCCGCCGAGCAGCACGCGGCCGCGCGCCGGCCGCAGCAGGCCCGCGGCCAGCCGCAACAGGGTGGACTTGCCGCAGCCGTTGAGACCGATGAGGGCGGTCAGCTCGCCGGGCCGCACCACGAGGTCGACACCGCGCAGCACGGGCCGGCCGGGGTAGCCGAAATGGACCCCTTCGACATGGATCCCCAGGGATTCGGTCATGCGTGTGTCCTTCGTCCGTCCTTGGTCGACATCAGAACGTCCGGTCCGGCGTGCGGCGGACGACGATCAGCAGCACCGCGGCCCCGGCGCAGGTGGTGAGCGCGCCGACGGGCACGGTGAGCGACGCGGCGTCCAGGACCGTCGCCGACAGCCGGGAGAGCAGTTGGGCCGCCGCGTCCGCACCGCACACCACGAGCGCCCCGACGAGGGCCGCGCCGGGCAGGGAGCCGCGCAGGTCGGCACCGAAGACGGCGATCGCCAGATGCGGTACGAGCAGCCCGACGAAACCCAGTGCGCCGACGGCGGCGACCGCGCCGGAGGTCAGCGCGACCGCGCACAGCAGGGCGAGCCTGCGGGCCCCGCGGGTGGACAGACCGGCCGCGCTGGCCATCTCGTCGCCGCAGCGCAGCAGGGTCAGCGGACCGGCCAGCAGCCAGGCCGCGGCCGTCCAGAACAGCGCCCAGGGCCACAGCAGATGCCAGTGCTGCCACACGCGGCCCTCCGTGGTGCCGACCAGCCACTGGACGACGCTGCCCAGTTCACCGGGGGCCACCAGCAGCACCATGGCGGTGAGACCGCCCAGTACGGCCGAGACGAGAACACCGTGCACCGCGGTCTGCGCCGGGTCGTCGGCACCGCGCCCGGCGAGCAGCCACAGCAGCGCCGCGCCGGCACAGCCGCCCAGGCAGGCCGCGACGACCACGGCCAGGGGCGACTCCCAGCCCGCGAGCCCGAGGCCGGTCGCGGTGACGGCACCGAGCACGGCGCCCGGCGTCACGCCCGTGACCTCCGGTCCGGCGAGCGGGTTGCGCAGGGCCGACTGGAGCACCAGTCCGGCGACGCCCAGGCACGCTCCCGCCCCGAGGGCCACCAGCAGGCGGGGCAGGCGCAGTTGGAGGAGGATGTGCCGCTCGGTGGAGCCGCCCCCGCCGGTGACGACGTCCACGACGGCGGCCGGCGACATGCCCCGCCCGGCCACGAGTTCCGCACCGGCGCACACGACAACAAGCGCGACGACGACGATGAATCGGCGGCTCACCGGGTCCCCTCCGCATCCGGTCCGGCGACCGCCCCGCCGGACGGGGCGGCGGACGCGCCCTCCGGACAGCCGTCCGCGTCCTCACCCGCCCCGCCGTCACCCGGAGGTTCACCGGCCCCACCCACCCCGGCGGCCGGTGCGAGGCGTGCGCCCTTCGGGCAGCCGCCCGGCCCGTCCGGGCGCGGACGAGTGCGTGCTGGTGGG
>KL568694.1:0-553 GCA_000715605.1 Streptomyces speibonae
CTGCCGTTGTCGGTGAACGGGAAGGTGGACCGGGCGGCCCTGCCCGCGCCGGAGTATGCGGCGTCCGGTGCTGGTCGGGGTCCGGTCACGGTGTCGGAGGAGATCGTGTGTCAGGCCTTCGCCGATGTGCTGGGCCTGGAGGACGTTGGGGTGGAGGACAACTTCTTCGAGTTGGGTGGGCATTCGTTGCTGGCCGTGTCGTTGGTTCAGCGTTTGCGGGAACGTGGGCTCGCCGTATCGGTGCGGGCGCTGTTCGAGTCGCCCACTCCCGCGTCGCTGGCCGGTGTCGCAGGCGTCGCGGACGTGGAGGTGCCGCCGAACGGCATTCCCGAGGACGCCCAGGTGATCACACCGGAGATGTTGCCCTTGGTGGAACTCACACGTTCGCAGATCGGCTTGATCTGCGAGGCCGTAACAGGCGGGGCGGCGAACGTGGCGGATGTGTATCCGCTGGCCCCACTGCAGGAAGGCATCTTCTTCCACCATTTGCTCGCCGCGCCGGGGGACACGGATGTGTATCTGACGCCGACGGTGGTGGCGTTCGAGGGCCGGG
>KL568694.1:819-1198 GCA_000715605.1 Streptomyces speibonae
TGGTGGTGCCGGTGACCGAGGTGACGTTGCCGGCACGAGCGCGCGGGCAGGAGGCTGCGGGGCACTTGCTGGACGCGGCCGGATCGTGGATGGATGTGCGGCGGGCTCCGTTGCTGCGCGTGCATGTGGCGCAGGAGCCCGGTAGCGAACGCTGGCTGGCGTTGGTGCAGGTGCATCACCTGCTCCAGGACCACACGGCCCTGGACGTGGTGATGGGCGAGGTCACAGCATTGATGGCGGGGCGTGGTGATGAGCTGCCTGCGCCGCTGCCGTTCCGTGACTTCGTGGCCCAGGCCCGCCTTGGTGTCTCGCGCGAGGAGCACGAGGAGTACTTCGCTGGGTTGCTGGGTGATGTGACGGAGCCGACGCTGCCGTTCGG
>KL568694.1:1493-1802 GCA_000715605.1 Streptomyces speibonae
TTCCACGTGGCCTGGGCACGGGTCCTGGCGAGTGTGTCCGGTCGTAGTGACGTGGTGTTCGGGACGGTACTGCTCGGTCGGATGAACGCCGGGCGGGGCGCGGAGCGGGTACCCGGGCCGTTCATGAACACCCTGCCGGTCCGCATGGACGTCGCGGGCCTGGATGCTGCCGGTGCGGTCAAGGCGATGCAGTCGCAGCTGGCCGGCCTGCTGCTGCACGAGCACGCACCCCTGTCACTCGCCCAGAAAGCCAGTCGTGTCGCACCCTCCGCTCCGCTGTTCACGGCTCTGTTCACTACCGCCACAGCG
>KL568694.1:1980-2767 GCA_000715605.1 Streptomyces speibonae
AGGCAGGACGGCCGTGCGGCAGCCGTCGGCAGCGAGGATGCGGGTGGTCGCCGCCGTGGGATGGAGCTTCTGTTCAGCCAGGACCTGACGAACTACCCGGTGACGGTGTCGGTCGACGATTTCGGGTCGGGGTTCGGGCTGAGTGCTGATGCCGTTGCTCCGGGGGATCCGGAGTTGCTGTGTGGGTTGGTGGAGGCGGCGGTCGCGGGTCTGGTTGAGGCGTTGGACGAGCCGGCCGGGACGCGGTTGCGGCAGGTCGGGGTGCTGCCCGATGAGGTGCGTGAGCGGTTGCTCGAGGGGTGGAACGACACTGCACGGGCGGTGCCCGGGTTGACGTTGTCGGAGTTGTTCGCCGCGCAGGTAGCGCGGACGCCGGATGCGGTGGCCGTGGTGTGCGGTGACCAACGGGTGACGTATGAGGAATTGGACGAGCGGGCGTCGCGGTTGGCGGGTGTGCTGACCGAGCGCGGGGTCGGTGCGGAGTCGGTGGTGGGGGTGATGTTGGAGCGGTCGGTCGATCTGGTGGTGGCGTTGCTGGCGGTGTGGAAGGCGGGTGGGGCGTATCTGCCCGTGGATCCGTCGTATCCGGCTGATCGGATCGGATTCATGCTCGGGGATGCGAATCCGGTGTGTGTGGTGACGGTGAGTGGTCTGCTGAAGGGCGCGCGGGTGGAGGCGGACGCGCCGGTGGTGTGTCTGGACGACTCGTCCGTGACCGAGGGCGCGGCGAAGCGGGCCGGATCTCCTCCTCCGGCCGGCCCGGGCAGTGCGGCGTATGTGATGTATA
>KL568694.1:3036-3769 GCA_000715605.1 Streptomyces speibonae
TGGTGTCCCACGCGGGGATTGTGAACCGCCTGGTGTGGATGCAGGAACGGTTCCGGCTCGGCGCGGACGATGCCGTGTTGCAGAAGACGTCGGTGAGCTTCGATGTGTCGTTGTGGGAGCTTCTCTCACCGTTGGTGTCGGGCGCGCGGCTGGTGCTGGCCCGGCCGGGTGGGCAAGGTGACCCCGCGTATCTGTCGGACGTGATCCGTACGGAGGGGGTCACGACGGTGCATTTCGTGCCGTCGATGCTGGACGCGTTCGTGGAGGGCGGGGATCCGACTGCATGGGGGTCACTGCGGCGGGTGGTGTGCTCGGGCGAGGCGTTGTCGGGAGTGTCGGCGCAGCGGTTCGCGCGGGTGTGCGGTGCCGAGCTGCACAATTTCTACGGGCCGACGGAAGCCTCCGTGGAGTGCACGGCCGGGCAGTGGACGGGCGAGTCGGGTGCTGTGCCGATCGGTGCGCCCATCTGGAACATGCGGGTGTTCGTACTGGACGAGTCCCTGCAACCGGTGCCGCCGGGGGCGGTGGGAGAGTTGTTCCTCGCGGGCATGGGGGTCGCGCGTGGATATCACGGCCGGCATGCGCTGACCGCGGAGCGGTTCGTCGCCTGTCCGTTCGGCGCGCCGGGCGAGCGGATGTACCGCACCGGTGACCTCGTCCGCTGGACCGCTGACGGTCAGGTCGTCTTCGTCGGCCGCGCGGACGACCAGGTCAAGATCCGCGGCTTCCGCAT
>KL568694.1:3981-5076 GCA_000715605.1 Streptomyces speibonae
CCGGCGAGATCGAAACCGTACTGACCGAGCACCCCCGGGTGAGCCAGGCCGTGGTGACCATCCGCGACGACCTGCCCGGCGGAGGCGGCCTGGTCGCCTACATCGTCCCCGAGGACGACCAGGACGGGAACGGACCACAACGCCAGGACGCAGACGTAGACGCAGACCCAGACGCACACGGTTCCGGTGACGCCGACCTCGAGGACGACGAACTCTTCGCCGACCTGCGCGTCAACGCCGCTGAACGGCTGCCTGGGTACATGGTTCCCGCGGTGTTCGTGTCCCTGCCCGCGCTTCCGTTGACCCCCAACGGCAAACTCGACCGGGCAGCCCTTCCTGATCCACGGCGTGCGGACGTGACTCCGCAGCGGGAACCGGCCACGCCTGAGGAGCGCCTGCTCTGCGAGGCGTTCGCCGAGGTACTGGGGCTGGAGCGGGTAGGGGCGGATGACAACTTCTTCGACCTGGGTGGACATTCCCTGTTGGCCACTCGTCTGGTGTCCCAGGCCAGGGCCGCGCTCGGCGTCGAGTTGGGGGTCCGGATGCTGTACGAGGCGCCGACTCCGGCAGCCCTGGCAGCACGGTTGGAGAGTGAGCGGAAACCTGCCCGGCCGGCACTGCGCCGCATGAGCAAGGAGAAGGAAGCCGAATGATTCCGCTTTCGTTCGCCCAGCGTCGACTGTGGTTCCTGGCGCAGTTGGAGGGGCCGAGCCCGACCTACAACCTGCCGGTGGTAGTGAGTCTGGCAGGGCGGATCGACACCGGGGCGCTGGACGCGGCGCTGACGGACGTCATCGCTCGGCACGAGGTGCTGCGCACCGTGTTTCCCTCCAGCGACGGACAGCCGTACCAGCGGGTGCTGCCGCTGAGCGCGGTGGGGGAGGTGCTACGGACCGCTGAGGCCGCCACGGAGGAGGCGGCGGCGGAGCTGGTCGCTGCCGAGACCCGGCACGGGTTCGATCTGGAGGACGAGATCCCGCTGCGGGCACTGCTGGTCGAAACCGGCCCGGACGCGCATGTGCTGGTGGTGGTGCTGCATCACATCGCGGGCGACGGCTGGTCGATGGGCCCGTTGGCCCGCGATCTCTCCCGGGC
>KL568694.1:5278-7355 GCA_000715605.1 Streptomyces speibonae
GGCTGGTCGATGGGCCCGTTGGCCCGCGATCTCTCCCGGGCGTATGCGGCGCGGTGTGAGGGGTGCGCGCCCGGGTGGGAGCCGCTGCCGGTGCAGTACACCGACTACACCCTGTGGCAGCGGGAGTTGCTCGGCGACGAGAACGATCCACAGAGTCTGCTGTCCCGACAGGTGTCGTACTGGCGACAGATGCTGGCGGGAGCTCCGCAGGAGCTCGCCCTGCCCATGGACCACGCGCGTCCGCCGGTTGCCTCGCACCGCGGCCACACGATCCCGCTGAAGATTCCTGCCGACGTCCACGAGAAGTTGGCGGCGGTCTGCCGTGCCGGCGGGACCAGCATGTTCATGGTGGTGCAGACGGCGTTGGCGGTGCTGCTGTCGCGGCTGGGCGCCGGGGACGACATCCCGATCGGCACAGCGGTGGCGGGGCGGACGGACAAGGCTCTCGATGAGCTCGTCGGCTTCTTCGTCAATACGTTGGTTCTGCGGACCGACCTGAGCGGTAACCCTTCCTTCAGCGAACTGCTGACTCGTGTACGTGACGACAGTCTCCAGGCCCTGGACCACCAGGACGTGCCGTTCGAGCACCTGGTCGAGGTTCTTGCCCCGGACCGCTCCTTGGCGCGGCATCCACTGGTCCAGGTGCTGCTCACCGTGCAGAACAACGCTGCTGCCGGTCTGGAGCTGCCTGGCTTGAGGGTCAGGCCGATGGCCGTGCAGCAGAGAAACTCGGCGAAACTGGACCTCGACATCACTCTGGGTGAGGTCTATCGGAACGGCCGTCCCGCGGGGTTGCGAGGGGCGATCACGGGTGCGGCTGATGTGTTCGACGTGGCGTCGGTGGAGGCGATCGCGAGACGTTTCGCGCGCGTGCTGGGGCTGGTGGCGGCGGACCCGCGTGTGCGGGTCGGTGAGGTGGATGTGCTGACGGAGGACGAGCGTCGGCGGGTCCTCGTGGAGTGGGCCGGCGCTGGTGAGTTGGTGGGGGAAGCGTCTGTGGTGCCGGTGCCGGTGCCGGTGTTGTTCGCGGAGCGGGCAGGGACGATGCCGGACGCGGTGGCGGTGGTGGATGCGCGGGAGGAGGTGACGTTTGCGGAGTTGGATGAGCGGGTGTCGCGGTTGGCCCATGTGCTGGTGGATCGGGGCGCGGGCGCGGGGTCGGTGGTGGGCCTGTGCGTGAGGCCGGGTGTGAAGCTGGTGGTGGCGCTGTTGGCGGTGTGGAGGGCGGGGGCGGCTTATGTACCGCTTGATCCAGTCCTCCCTGGTGAGCGGTTGGCGTTCATGGTGCGGGACAGCGGTGCCGGCGTGGTGGTGGGGGACCACAGGTCGCTGGACGGTCTGGTGGGATCGCTGTCGGCTGATGTGGGAGTGGTGTGTCCGGATGATCCGGAGATGGCCGAGGAGCTGGCCGGTGCGCCGGTGACTGCGCCCGTGGTCGAGGTGCTTCCGGATGAGTTGGCGTATGTGATGTATACGTCGGGGTCGACGGGGGTGCCGAAGGGGGTTGCGGTCTCGCATCGAAGCCTGGGCGCCTACGTGGGGTGGGCTGTTGAGAGGTATGGGGTGGGGGCGGGCGGTCGTGTGCCCGTGCATTCGTCGTTCGCCTTCGATCTGACGTTGACGAGTCTGCTGCTGCCGCTGATTTCCGGAGCGGCGGTGGTCTTCGGTCCCGGTGAGGGCGTACGGGGTGGCGTCGAAACCCTGGCCGGGCTCTTGACGGGGAAGGACGGGTTCTCGCTGGTGAAGGTGGTTCCAGCACACCTTCCTTTGCTGGTGGAGCAGGTGTCGGGTGAGCGGTTGGCGGGGCTGGGGGCACGCGTGGTGGTGGGTGGTGAGGCGCTGAGCGGTGCGGTGGTGAGGTCGTGGCTGGAGTGTGCGCCGGAGACGTCTGTGGTGAACGAGTACGGACCGACGGAGACCGTGGTGGGGTGTTGTGTGTTCGAGGCCGGTGCGGGGCGGGAGGTACCGGAGTCGGTTCCGGTGGGACGTCCGGTCCCTGGCACGAGGATGTACGTGTTGGATGAGCGGTTGCGGACGGTGGCCCCGGGTGTGGTGGGTGAGTTGTATGTGGCGGGGG
>KL568694.1:7588-8027 GCA_000715605.1 Streptomyces speibonae
GGGTGTGGTGGGTGAGTTGTATGTGGCGGGGGCGCAGCTGGCGCGGGGATACCACGGTCGCGCCGGCCTGACTGCGGAACGGTTCGTGGCGTGCCCGTTCGGGGGTGCGGGCGAGCGGATGTACCGCACCGGAGACCTGGCGCGGTGGACAGCCGATGGCCAACTGCTGTTCGCGGGGCGGGCGGATGATCAGGTGAAGATTCGCGGGTTCCGGGTCGAGCCGGGTGAGGTGGAGGCGGTGGTGGCCGCGCATCCGCGGATTGATCAGGCGGTGGTGTCCGTCCGTGAGGACATCGCCGGCGACCGGCGTCTGGTCGCCCATGTGGTGCCGATCGAGGAAGACGGTACCAATGCACTCGTCGATGAGGTGCGGGCGTTCGCATCAGCGCGGTTGCCGGAGTACATGGTGCCGTCGGCGTTGGTGGTGCTGGACCGGCTG
>KL568694.1:8302-8637 GCA_000715605.1 Streptomyces speibonae
CTGCCGTTGTCGGTGAACGGCAAGGTGGACCGGGCAGCGTTGCCGGCGCCGGAATATGGGACGTCCGGTGAGGGCCGGGGTCCTGCGACCGTGGCCGAGGAGATCGTGTGTCAGGCCTTCGCCGAGGTACTGGGCCTGGAACGGGTGAGGGTCGAGGACAACTTCTTCGAGCTGGGCGGTCATTCGCTGCTGGCGGTGTCATTGGTGCATCGGCTGCGCGAGCGGGGAGTGAGCGTATCGGTACGGGTCCTGTTCGAGGCGCCCACACCGGCGGCGTTGGCCGCGGCCGGGGGCAGGGCCGAGGTGGAGGTGCCGCCGAACGGGATACCCGGAGG
>KL568695.1:0-768 GCA_000715605.1 Streptomyces speibonae
TGCCGCGCACCACAGCCAGCACCGGATGCCCGTTACGACGCGCGTCCGACAGCCGCTCCAGCAGGACCACTCCGACGCCCTCGCCGAAACCGGCGCCGTCGGCGCCCTCGGCGAAGGACTTGCAGCGGCCGTCGGCAGCGACGCCGCCCTGTTGGCTGAGGCCGATGAACAGGCTGGGGCCCGCCATCACGGTCGCGCCGCCGGCCAGGGCCAGTTCGCTCTCCCCCGCGCGCAGGGACTGCGCGGCCAGGTGGATCGCCACCAGGGACGAGGAACAGGCGGTGTCGACGGTGACGGACGGGCCCTCCAGGCCGAAGACGTACGAGATCCGGCCGGATCCCACGCTCGACTGGGTGCCCATGCCGAGGAACGCCTCGACACCGTCCGGGACGTGGTGAAGGGGGCCGCCGTAGTCGGTGCCCATGAGGCCGACGAAGACGCCCGTCCTGCTGTCGCGCAGGCTGCCCGGGTCGATGCCCGCCCCCTCGAACGCCTCCCAGCTGGTCTCCAGGAGCAGCCGCTGCTGCGGGTCCATCGCGAGCGCCTCGCGCGGGGAGATGCCGAAGAAGCCCGGGTCGAAGGCGCCGGCGTCGGTGAGGAAGCCGCCCTCGCGGGTGCGGGACGTCAGCGTGCCGGGTCCGCCCTCGCCGAACAGCCGGCCGGTGTCCCAGCCACGGTCCTCGGGGAACGGGGAGATGGCGTCCCGCTCCTCGCTGACCAGGGTCCACAGGTCGTCGGGCGAGGCGACCCCGCCGGGGTAGCGGCAGG
>KL568695.1:999-1242 GCA_000715605.1 Streptomyces speibonae
GCCGACGGCCACGATCGCGACCGGCTCGTCGGTCCGCTCCGACAGGCGCTGATTGGCCTCCCTGAGACGTTCATTGTCCACCAGTGCGCTGCGCAGGGCAGCGATCACCTGCTCCTGAGAGGCAGTCATTGTGAGCTCCACACACGTCGATCCGGGTCAGGATTCGTCATTGCCAAGGGCGCCGGCCAAGCGGACAAGGTCCTCCACGTCCATGGTCTGGATCTGTCTCTTATACACATCTCT
>KL568695.1:1459-1856 GCA_000715605.1 Streptomyces speibonae
GCCGCAGGATCACGTCGAGCACGCCGGCCGCGCGCAGTTGCTCCACGGAGACGGACGCGACGGCCTGGCGGACCTCCTCGTCGTCCGCGCCCCCTGCCGGTTCCGCGAGCGCCGCGGGTGGCTCGGCCGGGGCCAGTCCCAGCTTGTCGTAGAGGTGGCCGGCCAGCCCCGAGGCCGTCGGGTAGTCGAACACCAGCGTCGGAGTCAGCCGAATGCCGACGGCGGCGGAGAGCCGGTTGCGCAGTTCGACGGCCATCAGCGAGTCGAAGCCGAGGCTCATGAACGTCGTGTCCGGGTCGACGGCGTCGGGCCCGTCGTAGGCGACGACCCCGGCCACCGCCGACCGCACCAGATCCAGCAGGCTGTCCCGGCGCGCCTCTTCCGGCAGCCCTTCGAG
>KL568695.1:2090-4161 GCA_000715605.1 Streptomyces speibonae
CCGCCGCGGGGCGACAGGTCCAGGTGGATCGGGACCAGCACGGCGTCGTCCATGGCCGACGCGGCGTCGAACAGCGCGAGTCCGTCGGCCGAGCCGATGGGCCGTACGCCCCCGTCGGTCAGCCTGACCACGTCCCGGTCGCCGAGGCCGCCGGTCATGGCGCTGCGCTGCTCCCAGAAGCCCCAGCCCAGCGACTGGGCCGGCAGGCCCGCGGCCCGGCGGCGCTCGGCCAGCGCGTCGAGGAAGGCGTTGGCCGCGGCGTAGTTGGCCTGACCGGCCGCGCCGAACGTCGCCGACGCGGAGGAGAACAGCACGAACGCGGAGAGCTTGAGGTCGCGCGTCAGCTCGTCGAGCAGCAGCGCCGCGTCGGCCTTGGGCCGCAGTACGCGGTCCATCTGCTCCGGCGTCAGCGACGTGACCGGTGCGTCGTCGAGCACGCCGGCCGCGTGCACCACCCCGGTCAGCGGCCGGTCGGCGGGAATGCCGGCGACGACCTCGGCCATCGCCGTGCGGTCGGCCGCGTCACAGCGGACGGCCACCACCCGGGCGCCCGCCGCCGCCAGTTCCTCGACCAGACCCGGATCAGGGCTGGAGCGTGCGACCAGAACGAGATCGCGCACTCCGTGCCGGTCCACCAGGTGCCGTGCGGTCAGCCCGCCGAGGACACCGCTCGCACCGGTGATGAGGACCGTGCCGTTCGGGTCCCACTTCGGCTCCTCGCCGGTCGGCGCGGCCCGTACGAGACGCGCCGCGAGTACGGCACCGTCCCGGACCGCGACCTGCGGTTCGCCGCAGGCCACGGCGACGGGCAGCCACTGGTGGACGTCGTCGGCCGGACCGAGGTCGAGCAGCACGAACTGACCGGGGTGCTCGCTCTGCGCCGCCCTGACCAGGCCCCACACCGACGCGTGCACCGCGTCCCCGGCTCCGGGCCCGGCCGCACCGCGGGTGACGAACACCAGACGCCGGTCGTCCTCGTACTCCGCGGCCAGCCACTCCTGGACCCGGGCCAGCGCCCGGTGAGCGACGGCGTGCACGTCGTCGTCAGGTCCGGTGAAGTCCGCCACCTCGTACAGCGGTACGTCCGTGCCGTCGGCGGTCGCCGGGTGCCAGTCGACCCGGTACAGCGACCGTACGCGGGCGGCCTCCAGCTGTCCTGCCACGAGCGGGCGCGTCACCAGCGACTCGACGGAGGCGACCGGGGTTCCGGCGGCGTCGGCGACGGTGATCGCGACCTCGTCGGTGCCCGTCGTCGTCAACCGGACCCGCAGGGTCGTCGCGCCCGACGCGTACAGGCTCGTCCCGCCCCAGGTGAACGGCAGCCGGATGCCGGCGGCGTCGCCCGCTGACGGGCCACCCTGGACGGCCGCCAGCCACAGCGCGTGCAACGCCGCGTCCAGGAGCGCCGGATGCAGGCCGAACCGCCGGGCACGATCGTGCTGCGCCTCGGGCAGGGCGACTTCGGCGTACACGTCGTCGCCGTGGTGCCAGGCCGCCCTGAGCCCCTGGAATCCGGGACCGTACTGATAACCGTGCTCGGCGAAGCGGGTGTACAGGCCGCTGGTGTCCAGGGGTTCGGCCCCGGCCGGGGGCCACGGCCCGGTCAGGTCCTCCGCCGTCGCCTCCCCGGTGATGAGCGTGCCGGTCGCGTGCCGGGTCCACTCCTGGTCGGCGGGAGCGTCCTCCTCCCGTGCGTACAGGTTGAGCGAGCGCCGCCCGGACGTGTCGGGCACGCCCACCGAGAGCTGCAGGGTCAGTCCGGCGCGGTCGGGCAGGACGAGCGGTGACTCCAGGGTCAGCTCCTCGACCGTGCCACACCCGAGCTGCGCTCCCGCATGCTGGGCCAGCTCAAGAAACGCCGTACCCGGCAACAACACCGTCCCGTTCACCGCATGGTCCGCCAGCCACGGATGCGACCGCAACGACAACCGCCCGGTGAACAGATACGCCCCCGCCTCCGCCAACGGCAACGCGGCACCCAGCAACGGATGCTCCGCACTGCGCAGCCCCACCGCACCCACGTCACCACGCGACACGGAAGCCTCCAGCCAATACCGCTGATGCTGGAAGG
>KL568696.1:0-1884 GCA_000715605.1 Streptomyces speibonae
CCCCCGGCCCGCACCAACCAGGTGCACCCGCCGTGCCGCCCCGCCCCGGGTTCGCCGGGCACTGCGGACGGCTGCGCCAACGGCCGCTCGGGACCAGGCGAGTTCTCCGGTCACCGCGACACAGCCCGGCACAGCCGTGGCCAGAGGTGCAAGCGACGCGATCGCGAACGCGCGCACCATCTCCCGAAGTTCACGGTCACAGACCGTAGGTGAGCTCCCGAATCCGTCACACCCAGCGATCACTGGCTGCGGTACCGGACGAAAGTCAGGGTGACTGGGCGGTTTCCGGGATGATGATCCTGAAAAGTTGTCGCCCAGAGCGGCGGGTGGGGCAAGCTAACGCGCCGATCTCTCGTAAGGTTTGCGCCGTGGGATCTCTGCGCAATCCGGTCGGGCCGCTTCCCTCCTCCATCTACTGGCGACGGAGGGCCGTACTGCTGTCCGTGCTGGCCCTGTTGGCGTTGTTGGTCACCTGGATCGTCGTCTCCGGCGGCGGAGGCGGGGACGACCGCGACACGGGTGCCAACGGCAAGAATCCCGCGCCGTCCATCACGCCGGGCCCGTCGAGTTCCGGACCGGCGATCAGTCAGGCGCCGGGTGGACGGGACGAGTCGGGCGGCGGCGGGTCCGACGACGGCGAGGGCTCCGGTGGTTCCGGCGGTTCGTCTTCCGGCTCGGGTGACGACGGCGCCAACGGCGATCCGGGGGGCTCCGGCGGAGCCGGGGGAGCCGGGGGCAGCGCCGGCGGTGGTTCCGAGGGCGGTACGTCGGCCGGGGTCGGCGCGGGCGACGCGCTGCCCGCCGGTTCCGGCTCGGGCCTGCCCAACTGCTCGGCGAACGCGGTCGAGTTGAGTCTGCGCAGCACCCGCAACTCCTACGACCCGGGGCAGACGCCCACATTCCTGCTCACCGCGCGCAACACCTCCGCCGGCGACTGCAAGATCGATCTCGGGCCGGAGAACGCGGTGCTGACGGTCGCTCAGGCCAGCGACGACGACTCGTTCTGGGCGTCGGACGACTGCCCGAAGGGGGCGCGGAGCCTGGTGTTCCGGGTCCCGGCCGGGGACAGCATCACCTACTCCGTGAAGTGGGACCGCAAGGCGAGCGCGCCGGAGTGCGCGACGCCGAAGGCGGGGTCGGCGAAGCCGGGGACGTACCTGGTGGAGGCGAAGGCGCCGGGATTCGAGAAGGCGCGGACGTCCTTCGTACTGACGGCGGACTGACGTACCGCGCGAAGCTCAGACGTACCGCTCGAGGATCGAGCTCTCCGCCAGCCGCGACAGCCCTTCGCGCACGCTCCGCGCGCGGGCCTCGCCGACGCCGTCCACCGTCTGGAGATCGTCCACGCTGGCGGCGAGCAGCTTCTGCAGACCGCCGAAGTGCTCCACCAGACGGTCGATGATCGCGCCGGGCAGCCTCGGTACCTTCGCCAGCAGCCGGAAGCCGCGCGGTGACACCGCCGAGTCGAGGGTCTCCGGCGAACCGGTGTAGCCGAGCGCACGGGCCACGGTCGACAGCTCCAGCAGCTCCGCGTGCGTGAGCACGTTCAGCTCGTGCAGGGCCTCCTCGACCGTGCGGGCGCGCTTGGCGGTCGGCTCCGGCACGTAGTCCCGCACCACCAGTTCGCGCTCCGGCTCCACGCCCGCGATCAACTCGTCGAGCTGGAGGGCGAGGAGACGCCCGTCGGTGCCCAGTTCGACCACGTATTCGGCGATTTCGGTGGCGATGCGGCGCACCATCTCCAGCCGCTGCGCGACCGCCGACACGTCCCGGACGGTCACCAGGTCCTCGATCTCCAGCGCCGACAGCGTGCCGGCGACCTCGTCGAGGCGGAGCTTGTAGCGCTCGAGGGTGGCCAGCGCCTGGTTGGCCCGGGACAGGATC
>KL568696.1:2107-4123 GCA_000715605.1 Streptomyces speibonae
GTCCTCCAGGACCCGCCGGTGGCCGTCGACGTACAGCGCGATCAGGCGCATCGACTGGGACACCGAGACGACGGGGAAGCCGACCTGCTTGGAGACGCGGTCGGCGGTGCGGTGCCGGGTGCCGGTCTCCTCGGTGGGGATGGTGGGGTCGGGCACCAGCTGGACGCCGGCCCGCAGAATCTTCGACAGGTCGGACGACAGCACGATGCCGCCGTCCAGCTTGCACAGCTCCCGCAGCCGGGTCGCGGTGAACTCGACGTCCAGCACGAACCCGCCGCTGCACAGCGTCTCGACGGTCTTGTCGGAACCGAGCACGATGAGACCGCCGGTGTTCCCGCGCAGTACGCGCTCCAAGCCGTCACGCAGGGTGGTGCCGGGAGCCACGGCGCTCAGCGAGGCGCGCATCAGGCCATCGGAACCGGCACTCCCACCGGACTTTCCGGGAGCTGCTGCCCGGTCGTTGGCTGCCACTGCACTCCTCCGGTCGCAGGTTCTGGGGCGCCCCCGTTTCGCGCACTCGGTTCGTACGGACGGGCGAGACCTGGGCAAAGTCTACCGGCGGTCCTCCGTCTCCCGCGGGGCCTCTCGGCGACGCGAGCGCGGAAGCACGCGCAGAGCGTCCCCTATGTCCGCTACCTCCAGCACCTTCATTCCCGCCGGGACCTTGCCCGGATCGCCCGGAACCAGCGCGTGTGTGAAGCCCAGACGGTGGGCCTCGGCGAGCCTGCGCTGGACGCCCGTGACGCGTCTCACCTCGCCCGCGAGGCCGACCTCGCCGATCGCGACCAGGTTCTTCGGCAGCGGGGTGTCGCTCGCCGCCGACGCCAGCGCCAGCGCGACGGCCAGGTCGGCGGCCGGCTCGGAGAGCTTCACCCCGCCGACCGTCGCCGAGTAGATGTCCCGCTTGCCCAAGGCGCTGATCCGGCCGCGCTGTTCCAGCACCGCCAGCATCATCGACACCCGCGAGGTCTCCAGGCCGGACGTGGTGCGCCGGGGGGAGGGGATCTGTGAGTCGACGGTGAGCGCCTGCACTTCGGCGACCAGAGGGCGGCGGCCCTCCAGCGTGACGGTCAGACACGTGCCCGGGACCGGTTCGTCACGACGGGTCAGGAAAAGTCCGCTGGGGTCCGCGAGGCCCGTGATGCCCTCGTCGTGCAGTTCGAAGCAGCCGACCTCGTCCGTGGTGCCGTAGCGGTTCTTGACGCCGCGCACCAGGCGCAGCCGCGCGTGGCGGTCGCCCTCGAAATGCAGGACGACATCCACCAGGTGCTCCAGCAGGCGCGGTCCGGCGATCGCGCCGTCCTTGGTGACATGCCCCACAAGGAGCGTGGACATCCCGCGCTCCTTGGAGGCGCGGATCAGCGCGCCGGCCACCTCGCGGACCTGGGCCATGCCGCCCGGGGCGCCGTCGATCTCCGGGGACGCGACCGTCTGCACCGAGTCCAT
Organism: Streptomyces speibonae; assembly: GCA_000715605.1. Lineage (GTDB taxonomy): Bacteria > Actinomycetota > Actinomycetes > Streptomycetales > Streptomycetaceae > Streptomyces > Streptomyces speibonae. The sequence goes on from KL568696.1 coordinate 3,554, forward strand.
GATCAGCAGGGACGGCTTCACCGCGTCCAAGTGGCCGAGGACGGCGGCCAGATCCGTCTCGGCGGCGAGATACAGGTGGTCGTCGATGGCGTGGATGCGGTCGGCGCGCAGCCGGACCTGACTCGCCGACTCCTCACCCGTCACGTACAGCGTGCGGTGCTCCTCGCTCGCCGACTTGGCCGCGACGTCCAGCAGGAGCGTGGACTTGCCCACACCCGGCTCGCCCGCCACGAGCACCACGGCCCCGGGCACCAGCCCGCCGCCGAGCACCCGGTCCAGCTCGGGCACGCCGGTGGACCGGGCGGTGGCCTGACGGCCGTCGACCTGGCCGATGGGCAGGGCGGAGGTGGTGACCCGGCCGGGCGCCGTCGTACGGACCGCGGGTACGCCGTACTCCTCGACCGTCCCCCAGGCCTGGCACTCGGGGCAGCGGCCGAGCCACTTGGCCGTCTGCCAGCCGCATTCCGTGCAGCGGAAGGACGGGCGGTCCTTGGTGGTCTTCGTACGGGCAGCCATGCGGAAAAGGTAGCGGCAGCCTCTGACAGCGGGGCATCCCGCACCCTCGTTCCG
>KL568696.1:4283-4860 GCA_000715605.1 Streptomyces speibonae
AAAAGGTAGCGGCAGCCTCTGACAGCGGGGCATCCCGCACCCTCGTTCCGCCGGGCCGGGCGGCGCGGCTGCGGGCGCGGTCGCGGCGCGGCTCACGTGCGGTGAAAGGTTCCTGTCCCCGATTGAGGGATCGTTTCACCCTTACGGATTAAAACTGCGCAGGGCTCCGGAAGGGGCCGCCCCGGGCCCCCTACGGTCGCCGGATGACAAGCAGTGGCGCGCACACCTCGACCCGCACGACCGGAACCCGCCGGGCGCACCGGGAAGTACGCGACCGCGGCGCCGCACGCACCCTGGCCGAGCGGCCTGCCCCCGGCTACGAGGCCCATCTGGACGGCCTGTTCACCTACTGCCTGTCCGTGCTGTGCGACCACGACGCGGCGATCGCCGCCCTGGCCGACGTGCTCGCGCTCGCCGAGCGCCGCGGCCGGCACGTTCCGGAGGAGCTGGGAAGCCGCCGGGCCTGGCTGTACGCCCTGGCCCGCTGGGCGTGTCTGCGCCGGCTGGCGGAGTCCAGGCAGCGGGGCCGGACCACGCACGGCGGCCGCCGCGCGGGCCGCCGGCGGGAGGCCGGGAC
>KL568696.1:5003-6273 GCA_000715605.1 Streptomyces speibonae
TGTATAAGAGACAGAGCCGGGACGCCCGCCGCCCCGGCCGTCTCCGAGGAGGTGCGGGAGCGGCGCCGCCGGGAACTGGCCGAGCTGGCGTGGCCGGAGGCCGCCGGCACCACCCCGGAGCAGCGCGAGGCGCTCGAACTCGCCGTGCGCCACGGCCTCGCCGCCCATGAGGTCGCCTCCGTGCTCGGCAGGGAACCGGCCGCCGCGCGTGAGCTGCTCGCCACCGCGGCCTGCGAGGTGGAACGCACCCGCGCGGCGCTCGCCGTCGTCGAGACCGGCACCTGCCCGGGCGTGGCGCAGCTCACCGGCGACCGGCGGCTGGTGCTCAGCACGACCCTGCGCCGCGAACTCGTCCGGCACGTCGACGACTGCCCGCGCTGCCGCCGGACCGCCGAGCGGGCCGTTCCGGGCCGCTGGCCCGGCACCAGCATCACCCCGGACGCCCTGCCCGTCCTGCCGGTGCCCGCCGCGGCCCTGCGCACCGCCATCGCGCACCACCCACGCGCGCGCGGTGCCGCGCCCCGCTTCGACCGGCGCGGCTTCCCCGTGGACCCCAAGGACCGCGTCGCGCGCCGGAACCGGCTCCGCGCGCGTGTCATGACGACGACGGTCGTCGCCACCGTCGTCGCCGCGCCCGTGCTCGCGCTGTGGGCCGCCTACCGGGGCACGCCGGTCGGGGAGGCCCAGGACGGCCGTTCGGCCTCCGCGCGGGAGGACGGCGGCACCGTCGACCTCGACGGCGAGGAGGCGGGCGCCGGCTACGAGAACACGGGCAACGCGGGCACCCGCCCGAGCCCCCGCTTCGACGAGGACGGCGGGGCGGACGTGTCCGTGGAGGTCGTCGGCACCGGCGGCGCGGGACACAAGGGCGCGGCCACACTGGCCGTCACGGCCGGACACAGGGGCGACACGACGCTGATCACCCTGACGGCGACGGGCGCCCGGCCGGTCCACTGGTCGGCCGCGACGGAGGCGTCCTGGCTCTACCTGAGCGAGTCGTCGGGAACCCTCGCCCCCGGCGAGTCGGTGACCGTCCGCGTCTACGTCGACCAGCTGCGCGAGCCGTCCGGTCCCTGGCGCGCGACGGTGGCGATCTCCCCGGCGGGTTCGGCCGTGACCATCGACGGTTACGGCCCCGCCCCTTCGGCCCCCGCCTCGCCCTCCGGCTACCCCGGCGCCCCGGGCACCGCGCATCCGGGCACCCCGAGCGCCCCTCCCGCGTCGTCACCCGCCCCTGACCCCACCCCCACGACCTCTGTCTCTTATACAC
>KL568697.1:0-909 GCA_000715605.1 Streptomyces speibonae
GAGCCGGGCGCCCGACGAGCCCTGGTGGGCCTGGGTGATCAGACCGATGGCGACCTCGAGGATGGCCTTGCGCTTCTCCTCGGGGTCGCCTTCCATGTCCGCCAGGACGTGCATCCCCGCGTGCATGGTGAACAGGGCGCTGACGCAGCGCACCTGGTCCACCAGATCGGCGTCCGGGTCCATGAGGATGTCCCGCATGCCGAGCATGCGGTTCTTGAACATCTCGCCGATGCTCAGCTCGCGGATCGTGGCCTGGTTCTCCTGCATGAAGCGGAAGAGGGGGGCCGCGCCCATCAGCGCGTCGCTGTAGCGGCGGATGATCTCCTGCTTCGTCTCCAGCGAGCGCGGCTGCCGGCGCCCCCACTCGATCAGGTCCTCGATCGGCCGCACGAGATCCTCGAAGATGCTGACGAGGATCTCTTCCTTCGTCTTGAAGTGGTAGTAGAGCGCCGCCTTGGTGACGTCCAGGTGCTCGGCGATCTCGCGGAGTGAGGTCTTCTCGTAGCCCTGCTCGGCGAAGAGTTCGAGGGCTACGTCCTGGATGCGCTGGCGGGTGTTCCCGCGGCGCCGCTGTGTGGTGCCGTCCATGGTGCCGCCCATCCTCCTACTCGACCTGCCTTGGATAAAAACTTACTTGACGCCCGGCTAGTTGCGCGACTACCTTCCCAGTGTAAGTACTAGCCGGGCGGCAAGTAAGTAGCGGTGGCCACGCAACGGTGGCCGGGGGAGTGAAAACCCATGGCGATGACAGAGGCGGCGGGGGCCGCGGAGACAGAGAGCGGCAAACAGCCGCGCAGCGTGCGGGTGGTCCTGCTCGCGCTCATGATCGCGATGATGCTCGCGATGCTCGACAACATGATCATCGGCACGGCGATGCCGACGATCGTGGGCGAACTCGGCGGCCTGGAG
>KL568697.1:1114-2532 GCA_000715605.1 Streptomyces speibonae
CTCGGCGGCCTGGAGCACCTGTCCTGGGTGGTCACCGCCTACACCCTCGCGACCGCGGCCGCCACTCCGGTCTGGGGCAAGCTCGGCGACATGTACGGGCGCAAGGGCACGTTCATGACGTCCATCGTGATCTTCCTGATCGGCTCCGCGCTCAGCGGCATGGCGCAGAACATGGGCGAGCTGATCGGCTTCCGCGCGGTGCAGGGTCTGGGCGCCGGCGGCCTGATGGTCGGTGTCATGGCGATCATCGGTGACCTCATCCCGCCCCGCGAGCGCGGCAAGTACCAGGGCATGATCGCCGGCGTCATGGCGCTGGCCATGATCGGCGGCCCTCTGGTCGGCGGCACCATCACCGACAACTGGGGCTGGCGCTGGGCCTTCTACATCAACCTGCCGCTCGGCGCGATCGCGCTGGCCGCCGTCGCGGTCGTCCTGCACCTGCCGAAGAAGCGGGCCAAGGCCGGCATCGACTACTTCGGCATCGCCCTGCTGACCGTCGGCATCACCGCCATCGTGCTGGTCACCACCTGGGGCGGCACGGAGTACGCCTGGACCTCCGCGCAGATCATGGAGCTGACCGGCCTCGGTGTCGCCTCCCTCATCGGTTTCGTCTTCTGGCAGACCAAGGCCGCCGAGCCGGTGCTGCCGCTGCACATCTTCCGCAGCCGCAACTTCACGCTGATGTCCGTCATCGGCTTCATCGTCGGCTTCGTGATGTTCGGCGCCACACTCTTCCTGCCGCTGTACCAGCAGGCCGTGCAGGGCGCCTCCGCCACCAACTCCGGTCTGCTGCTGCTGCCGATGCTCGGCGCGATGCTGGTCACCTCGATGGTCGCGGGCCGGGTGACCACCAACACCGGCCGGTACAAGATCTTCCCCGTCCTCGGCGGCGCGCTGATGGTCGTCGGCCTGTACCTGCTGTCCACGATGGACACCGGGACCTCGCGCTTCACCTCCGGGGTCTTCATGGCCGTGGTCGGCCTCGGCATGGGCTGCCTGATGCAGATCACCATGCTGGTCGCCCAGAACAGCGTGGAGATGAAGGACATGGGCGTGGCGTCGTCGTCCACCACCCTGTTCCGCACCCTCGGCGCCTCGTTCGGCGTCGCCATCATGGGCGCGCTGTTCAACAGCCGGGTGCAGGACGCCATGACCGAGCGGGCCGGCTCGCTGGGGTCCAAGGTGACCGAGCAGTCGGCCCAGCTGGACGCGGACAGCCTGGCCCAGCTGCCGGAGGCGGCCCGTGAGGCCTACCAGTACGCGGTGTCCTCGGGCACGCACTCGGCGTTCCTGCTGGGTGCCGTGATCGCGGTGATCTCGCTGGCGGCGGCCGTGTTCGTGAAGGAGGTCCCGCTCAAGGGCGAGGGGCCCGCCGGGAAGGGCGCCGACGACGGCGCCCCGGCGCCAGCGGCGGTGAC
>KL568697.1:2768-4547 GCA_000715605.1 Streptomyces speibonae
CCGGAGGAACGCCTCCGGGGGCCTGCCGCGCACCCGGGCCCGGACCCGGTGTCGGACCCCCGTGCCACCATCGAGGGCATGGACAGGGCGCGCCGGATGAGGCTGGCCAAGGACGCGATGGACCGCGACTGGGCGGACCCGGACCTCGACCTGGAGGCGGTCGCGGCACACGCGGGCTACTCGCGCTACCACTTCATACGCGCCTTCAGGGAGACCTACGGCGAGACCCCGGGCCAGTACCTCACGCACCGCCGGATCGAGCGCGCGGAGGACCTGCTGCGCACCGCCAACCTGACGGTCACGGAGATCTGCCACCTGGTCGGCTTCAGCAGCCTCGGCACCTTCTCCGCGCGGTTCAAGGCCCGGACCGGCCTCACCCCCAGCGAGTACCGAGCCCGGTACGTGGGGCGCGGCGCCGCCCTGATCCCGGGCTGCTACGCCCTGCACTGGCTCGGCGGCCACCGGCCCGGGCCGGACGGGACGGCGGCGGCACAGCGCAATTCCGGAGAAGCGCGCTGACGGTGGCGCTGCCTACGGTGACAGAGCACCGAAGAAGCGGCCGCGAAGCAGGAGTACACCATGATCAAGGGTCTCGCCATCTCCACCGTCTGGGTCCTGGACCAGGACCGGGCGAAGGAGTTCTACACCGAGAAGCTCGGCCTGGAGGTCCGCACCGACATGACCCTGGGCGAGGGCGGGATGCGCTGGCTCACCGTCGGCTCACCGGAGCAGCCCGACGTCGAACTGACCCTGATGGTGCCCGGCGCGGGCATGGACCCCGAGTCCGCCGAGATGATCAAGAAGCTGGTGGCCAAGGGAGCGCTCGGCCCCGGGGTGCTCACCACCGACGACATCCACGGCGACTACGCCAAGCTCAAGGACCGCGGGGTCGAGTTCATCCAGGAGCCGCAGGAACGGCCGTACGGCACCGAGGCGCTGTTCCGCGACGACTCCGGCAACTGGTTCTCCTTCACCCAGCGCCGCGAGGGCGGACTCGACACGGACAAGGACTGGGCCTGCTGACCGCAGAGGCCGTTTCTCCTGAGGCCGTTTCTCCTGAGGCGGTACCGCCTGGGGCCGTACCGCCTGGAGCCGGACCGCCTGAGACCGGTCGCCGCCCCTACGCCAGGACGGGATAGCTCCCGGTGTTCGTCGGCGCGTGCTCCGGCAGCCACAGCACGGCGACGGCGCCCTCGGCGGGTACGCCCTCCGGTGCCCCGGCCGGCCGTACGTTGCGGAAGGTCAGCCGTGCGCCCAGCACCCGGGCCTGGCCGGCCGCGATGGTCAGCCCCAGCCCGTGACCGCGCCCGGCCCGGTCCGCGCTCCCGGTGCGGAAACGGCTCGGACCCTCGGCGAGCAGGGCCTCCGGGAAACCGGGCCCGTGGTCCCTCACCCGGATGACCCGCCCCTCGACGGTGACCTCGAAGGGCGGCTTGCCGTGCCGGGCGGCGTTGGTGAGCAGGTTGAACAGCACACGCTCCAGACGCCGCGGGTCGGTGGTCACCTCCGACTCGTGCACGACCTGCACGGTGACGTCCGGGTCCTTCGCCGCGACCCGCCGGGCGACGAACTCCCCGAGCAGGATGTCCTGAAGCTCGGCCCGTTCGGAGGCGCTGTCCAGCCGGGCCACCTCCAAAACGTCCTCCACGAGGGTGCGCATCGCCTTGGCCCGGTCCAGGACCAGTTCCGTCGGGCGGCCGGGCGGCAGCAGCTCGGCGGCCGTGAGCAGCCCGGTCACCGGTGTGCGCAGCTCGTGCGCTGTCTCTTATACACATCTCT
>KL568697.1:4694-6695 GCA_000715605.1 Streptomyces speibonae
GCGCAGCGCGTCCGCCATGGCGTCCACCGCGCTGGCCAGGTCGTCGGTCTCGTCGCGCACCACCCCGCCGATGGAATCGCGCACCCGGACGTCCGTCTCGCCCTTGGCGACCTGGTTGGCGGCGCTGGCCGCCTTGCGCAGCCGCCGCGACAGATGCCCGCCGACGAGCACCCCGAGCGCGCTGCCGCCGAGCACGACCGCGATGGAACCGATCACCAGGGCCTGGTCGAGGTCCTGGAGGATGTCGGAGCTGCGGTCGGTGAAACCCGAGTGCAGCGACATCACATGACCGTTCTTCAGCGGCACGGCCGCCCAGATGTCCGGCGACCCGCTGCGGTCGGCCACGTAGGTCGCCCGCCGCCCCGCCTCGACCCGCTCCCGCAGCTCGGGCGGCAGCTGAGGGTCGTCGATCTTGGTGTTGGGGAAGTTCAGCCGCCCGGACATCTCGTAGTTGCGCTGGGCGATCATGATGCGCTCGTCGGCCAGGTCGCGGGCGTTGTCCAGCATCGACACCCGCGCGGCGTTGTGCACCACCAGGCTCAGGACGATCGCCACCAGCGCCCCGACCAGCGCGATGGCCGCACTGAGCTTCCACCTCAGACCCGCCCCGATGCCCGCCCGGCGCACGCCCGCCGCCACCAGGTCCCGGAAATACCCCCCACGCATCCGCTTGCTCAGGCCTTCAGCTTGTAGCCGAAGCCGCGGACCGTCTCGATACGGTCCTGGCCGATCTTGGTCCGCAGCCGCTGCACATGGACGTCCACCACCCGGGTGTCACCGCCCCAGCCGTACTCCCACACCCGTTCGAGCAGTTTGTCCCGGGAGAGCACGGTGCCCGGAGCCGAGGAGAACTCCAGCAGCAGCCGCATCTCGGTCGGCGTCAGCGCCACCTGCCGTCCGGCTCTGCGCACCTCCATGCCCTCTCTGTCGATCTCCAGTTCGCCGAAGGCCAGGACGCCCCCGGCGTCCGGCGCGGTTTCCTCCCGGGTGCCGCCCGCCCGCTCGAAACGCCGCAGCACCGCGCGGATGCGGGCCACCAGGACGGCCCCGTCGAACGGCTTGGTCACATAGTCGTCGGCGCCCGCCTCCAGCCCCAGCACCACGTCGATGGCGTCGGACCGCGCCGACAGCATGATGACCGGGACCATCGACTCGTCCCGGATGCGCCGGCACAGGCTGACCCCGTCGAGCCCCGGGACCATGACGTCGAGGAGCGCGACGTCGGGCCGGTCGGAGCGGAACGCCTCCAGGCCCGACAACCCGTCGGGCATCGCGGTCACCGCGAAGCCGTCCCGCTCCAGGGCGAGCTGCGTGGCCTCGCGGATGACGTCGTCGTCCTCGACGAACAGAACGTGGGTCTGGTCTGCCATCCCGGTGCTCTCAGTCCTCGTGTGGTCTCGTGTGGGCGCGGGCGCGGCTCTCCCGGTCCGCCCCGGGCCGCTTGTCGCCCGACCGGCGAACGCGTGAGGCGCGCGAAAGGTTCACCCCCTTCATCGGACGGGGCCGCCTCGCGGTTCATTCCAAGGTGCCGTGTCTCAGCCCTCGGGCATCGGCGACGGCTGCGACCCCGCCACCTGCCCGTAGTCGTTGTGCGTGCGGTACTGCTCGTCGAACCGGCCCGAGGCCCAGCGGTAGGTGATCACATCCTCGCCGGAGGGACTCGTCACCGGGTCGCCGCGGTCGTACACCTGCTTGGTCACCACCAGGTCCCCGCGGTCGATCTCCGCGTACACGGGAGTGTCCTCGGAGGTGAAGACGTTCACATACGCGCCATCCTGGTCGCGGTACACATACGAGCCGACGCCCACCGCGTCCCCGCAGGTCAGCACGTTGATCACGACGTCGTCGGAGGTTCCCCCGGTGAGGTTGCCGTAGCTCACGTCGACCGGGTACGCGTCGGCCACGCACGGCTTGAGCTCCCGTTTGACCTCCGCGGAGACGGCCGGGTCCGCCTTGAGCAGACGCACCGCGTTGACGTCGACCTCGTGCGGGGTCTGCGAG
>KL568697.1:6855-7958 GCA_000715605.1 Streptomyces speibonae
GCCTTGAGCAGACGCACCGCGTTGACGTCGACCTCGTGCGGGGTCTGCGAGGGCGCGACCGACGGCGCTGCCGCGCTCGCCATCGAGTCCCCGTGCGCCGGGCCCTCGTCCCGGGTGCCGGTGCCGCCCGTCCCGCAACCGCCGGCGAACAGCACGACGGCGGCGAGCACGGCCGTCGCCGTGGTCGCCGCCCTGGCGGTGGACCGGGTCCGTACGGACCTCGGGCCGGTCAGGCCGCGCAACGCTCCTGCTCCTCACGCTCCAGCGCCCGTGCGTCCAGATCGCGTGCCTCCAGCTCCTCGCGGAGCCGGGCGAGCGCCCGGTGCAGCGTGCTCTTGACCGTTCCGGCCGACATGCCGAGGGCGGCGGCCGTCTCCTCCGTGGACATCTGCTCCCAGTGTCGCAGCACCACGACGCTGCGTTGCTTCGGGGCGAGCACATTCATGACATCCATCAGCAGGGCCCGGTCGGCGTGCTGCTCGGTGGCGTCCTCCACACAGGGCTCCGGGAGCTGCTCGGTGGGCACCTCCTCGAGCTTGCGGGCCCGCCACCACTCCGTGCGCGTGTTGATCATCACGCGGCGCAGATAGGCGTCGGCCAGCCGCTTGTCCTCGATGGTCTCCCAGCGGCCGTACGTCCGGGCCAGCGCGGTCTGGAGCAGGTCCTGCGCGTCCACGGGGTCCGGGACCAGGCGGCGGGCGCTGCGCAGCAACGCGTCCTGCCGCGTGCGGACGTACTCCTCGAAATCGAGCACCTCGCCCTGCGCCATGGTGAACCGCCTCCCGATCCCCGTCCCGGCCGCCCGCGCGGACCGGTCGCACTGCCTGTGACCCTTGCTCGTCGTGCTCCTTGTCGAGCACGCGATTGAAGGTACGGAGGCGTTGTCACGGCGCTGTCCGCTGGAGCTTGCGGGCAGCCCTCGGCTGTCCGTCGGTTGTGTAACGGAAGCAGAAAGCGGGTAAAGCGGCCGCCCGACTGGGGTGACCTTGACCGGTTATGACCGATTGCGGGGCCGGGACAGGAGTGTCGGGAGTGAACGAGAGCGGCCCAGGAGCGGCCCTCGGGTGGGGCTCGGGTGGGGGCCTCGGCGGCTGCCCCGGATC
>KL568697.1:8219-9308 GCA_000715605.1 Streptomyces speibonae
GGCCGGTACAGCCCTCCCTGCAGAGGCTCCACGAGCCCGTCGGCGACCAGACCGTCCAGCGCGCGGGCGCGCTGCACCGGTTCGTGCCACACCCGGTCCAGCGCGGTCTGCGGGACCGGCCCGGGAGCCTCCCGCAGCACGGCCAGCAGCCGCCCGCGGACCTGACGGTCCGTGCCCGCGTAGGTCTGACCCCGCCGGGGCGGGCCGTCGTGGGCCGGCTTGCCCGCGAGCCGCCAGGCGCACAGGGCGGCGATCGGGCAGCGGTGGCATGACTCGTTCTTCGCCGTGCACACCAGCGCGCCCAGCTCCATGGAGGCGGCGGCCCACCGCGCGGCGGTCGGGGCGTCCTCCGGCAGCAGGGTGCGGGCCAGCCGGCGCTCGGCCGCGGTGGTGGCGTTCGGCGGGTACTGCGTACCGGTCACCGCGCGGGCGAACACCCGGCGCACGTTGGTGTCCAGCACCGCGTGCCGCTGCCCGTACGCGAACGACGCCACCGCCGCGGCGGTGTACTCGCCGATGCCGGGCAACGCCAGCAGCTGGGCGTGGTCCGACGGCACGTCGCCGCCGTGCCGTTCCGTTATGGCGACGGCGGCGCCGTGCAGGCGGAGCGCGCGGCGCGGGTAGCCGAGCCGGCCCCAGGCGCGGACGGCCTCGCCGGGCGCCTCCGCGGCGAGGTCGGCGGGGCGCGGCCAGCGGGCCAGCCACTGCTCGTAGACGGGCAGCACCCGGTTCACGGGGGTCTGCTGCAGCATGAACTCACTGACCATCACTCCCCACGCGCCGGCCTCCGGGCGCCGCCACGGCAGGTCCCGGGCGTGCTCGTCGAACCAGTCGATGACAGGGGAGTGCAGCGGCTCACCGGGAGCATGCTCGGACGCGGAATCGGCGGCATGGCCGTACGGGGGCTTCGTGGGAGCAGTCATGGCCCCTCGATCCTGCCACGCCGGTCCCCACGTAAGGGGGGAGCGCCACGGCCCCAGCCCCACGAGCACCCGCACGAGCACGGTTCACCCCCCAACGCGCGAGAGATCCGCCACGCTCGCCCCGCCACGGCCCCCTCCCCACCGACCGGCTCGAGCCGCCCAGGCC
>KL568698.1:0-218 GCA_000715605.1 Streptomyces speibonae
CGCCACTCCTCGATCGACGAGGGCATCGCGGCCCTGCGTGACCTCGGAGCGGCGAACAACTTCGCCGTCACCGCCACCGAGGACCCCACGGCCTTCACCACCGCCCACCTCGCCCAGTACCGGGCCGTGGTCTTCCTCTCGACCACGGGCGACGTCCTGGGCCCGGCCCAGCAGACCGCTTTCGAACAGTACCTGGGCTGTCTCTTATACACATCTCT
>KL568698.1:496-1515 GCA_000715605.1 Streptomyces speibonae
CCACGCCGCCGCCGACACCGAGTACGACTGGCCCTTCTACGAGGGACTGGCCGGCGCGCTCTTCCAGTCCCACCCCGCCATCCAGCCCGCCACCGTCCGGATCGAGGACCGGGCCCACGACGCCACCGCCCACCTGGCCCGCACCTGGCAGCGCACGGACGAGTGGTACAACTACCGCACCAACCCCCGCACCACCGCCCACGTCCTGGCGTCGCTGGACGAGTCCAGCTACTCCGGCGGCACCATGTCCGGCGACCACCCGATCGCCTGGTGCAAGGACTACGCCGGCGGCCGGGCCTTCTACACCGGCGGCGGCCACACGGAGGAGTCCTACGCGGACCCCGCGTTCCGACGGCATCTGCTGGGCGGCATCCGCTGGGCCGCCGGCACCACGCGGGCCGACTGCCGCCCGGAGACCGGCTACACCTCCCTGTTCGACGGCACCGGCACCACCGGCTGGAGGCAGGCGGGCCCCGGCGGCTTCACCCTGGCCGACGGCACCCTCACCTCGCACGGCGGAATGGGCCTGTTCTGGTACGACGCCGAGGAGTTCACCGGCGACTACTCGCTCAAGCTCGACTGGAAGCTGAGCGGTGACGACAACTCCGGTGTCTTCGTGGGCTTCCCCGCCTCCGACGACCCGTGGTCGGCGGTGGACAACGGCTACGAGATCCAGATCGACGCCACCGACGCGGCCGACCGCACCACGGGCGCCGTGTACGGCTTCCAGTCGGCCGACCTCGCCGCACGCGACGCCGCGCTGAATCCGCCGGGGGAGTGGAACACGTACGAGCTCCGCGTCACGGGGGAGCGGCTGGAGATCTTCCTGAACGGCCGGAAGATCAACGACTTCACCAACACCGACCCGGCACGCAGCCTGCGGCAGGGCCACATCGGCCTGCAGAACCACGGCGACGGCGACGAGGCGGCCTTCCGCAACATCCGGATCAAGCAGACCGGGTCCCCCACCGAGCCCCGCACGGGTGAGGTGAAGGGGGTGAACGGCAAGTGTCTGGATG
>KL568698.1:1668-2295 GCA_000715605.1 Streptomyces speibonae
AGCCACCACCCTGTACCTCGTCTTCACGGGCGGCGCGGGCGCGCTGTTCGACGTGGACGAGTTCTCCTTCACCACTTCCCCGGGCGGCATCCGCACGGGTGAGGTGAAGGGGGTGAACGGCAAGTGTCTGGATGTGGACAACGCGGGCACGGCGGACGGTACGGAGGTTCAGATCTGGACGTGCAACGGGACGGGGGCGCAGCGCTGGACGGTGGCGGGCGACGGCTCGCTGCGGGCGTTGGGCAAGTGTCTGGACGTGTCCGGTGGCGGGAGTGCGGACGGTACGCGGATCCAGTTGTGGACGTGCAACGGGACGGGGGCGCAGACGTGGGCGGCCCGGTCGGACGGCACGGTGGTCAATCCGCGGTCGGGCAAGTGCCTGGACGCCTCGGGCGGTACGTGGAACGACGGGACGCCGGTCCATCTGTGGACCTGCCACACCGGACCCAACCAGAAGTGGACCCTGCCGTAGAAAGGAGGCGAGCAACGATGCGCACCCTGTTCACCCGAGCGCTCAGCCTGTGTGCCGGCGCCCTGCTCTGCCTGACCCCTCAGGCCACCGCCGTACCCGGATCCGCCGCCCCCGGCGCGCAGACGCAGGCCGGTACGACCGCCGCGGCGGCCGAC
>KL568698.1:2351-4324 GCA_000715605.1 Streptomyces speibonae
TGCCACACCGGACCCAACCAGAAGTGGATCCTGCCGTGAGGTGAAACGGGTCCGGCGGGCACCAAGCCCCGGTGCCCGCCGGACCGATCCCCTCGCGCGGTGGCCTCGTGTGCCACTCTTGCCTCGAACGTGTGATGATCTGAAGGGAATGTCCCGCCTTCAGTAGCCATGACGCAGAAACCATGACGCAGGAGAACCCTGAGTCATGGAATCCGAGGAGAGTCCGGCGACCGGCCGGCCGGGAGGAGGGAAATGGCGGCTGCGGACCAGGAGCCCACCCCCGGCACCGCGCTGGCCGGCATGCTCGCCACGCTCGGCACGGCCGCCTACGTCGTGGACGTGCGGGGACACATCGTGGCCGTCAATGCCCTGGCCGAGCGGCTGCTGCGGCGGACGGCCGCGGAACTCGTCTCGGGCGACGCCCACGACCTGCTGCACCGCGACGCGCGCGGCGGACCGATCCCGAGGGCGCAGTGCCGCATGCGGCCGGCCTTCATGGCGGGCCGTCCGGCCCAGGACGATCTGGAGTGGTTCGAACGCGGAGACGGATCCCTGCTCCCCGTGTCGTGGACGCTGACCCCCGTCGACCTCGACGGCGACGACATGTCCATGCTCCTGTTGTTCCACCCCCGGGACGACGGTGCCGAGCCCGCGGCGCGGCCCGGCCACAGCGGCGGAACACTTCAGGAGATCGAGAAGCTCGCGCTGCTCGCGGAGATGACCACCCAGCTGACCTCCACCCTCTCCGTCGACGAGGCCCTGCGCCGCCTCGTCTCCCTGGTGCTGCCGCGCCTCGCGGACTGGGCGGTGATCGACCTGATCAGCGAACGCGACGAGGTGTGGCGCAGCAAAGTGGTCCACCTGGAGAACGGCACCCTGGTGTCCCGCCGGGAGCTGGAGGGGCCGATGGCGCCGGTGCCCGCCGAGTCCGTGATGCCGCTGTCCCGGGCCCTGCGGGGCGTGGCCTCGACCCTCACCGCACCGGAGGACTACGACCGTTCGCCCGACACGGGCATCGCGGTCGAGCAGCGCCGGCTCTTCGAGGTCACGGGCATGCACTCGGCGGCCATCGCACCGATCCGGGGCCTGCGCGAGGTGCTCGGGGCCCTGACCCTGGGGCGCTCGGACCGTCCCGAGAAGTTCACCGCCGCGGATCTGGCCCTGCTGGAGGACATCACCCGGCGGGCCGGCCTGGCCCTGGACAACGCACGCCTCTACCAGCGGCAGCGCAAGGTCGCCGAAACCATGCAGCGGTACCTGCTGCCGCAGCTTCCGCGCGTGCCCGGACTGGAAATGACCTCCCGCTACCTGCCCGCCCCTGACGCCTCTCACGTGGGCGGCGACTGGTACGACGCCTTCGCCCTGGCGGAGAACGCCACCGCCCTGGTGATCGGCGACGTCGCCGGACACGATCTGGACGCCGCGGCGGGCATGTCCCAGCTGCGCAACGTGCTCCGCGCCTACGCCTGGGCCCAGCAGGAACCGCCCAGCCGCGTGGTGGAACGCGTGGACCGGGCGGTGCTCAGCATCACGGACGTCTCCATGGCCACGCTCGTGTTCGCCACCCTGACGGCGGGGGAGGACGGGCAGTGGGAGCTGCGGTGGACCATCGGGGGCCATCCGCCCCCGCTGCTGGTCACGCGCGGGGGCGTCGCCCGGTATCTCACGGAGGGCGGCGGCATCCTCCTGGGCACCGGCACGGACCGGCCGCGATCCGATGCCTCGGAGATCCTGCCGGTGGGGTCCACCCTCGTGCTGTACACGGACGGACTCGTCGAATCCCCGAGTCACTCCATCGACGACGGCCTGGAGCGGCTGCGGCGCAATGCCGCGGCCCTGGCCCACCGGCCGGTGGAGACCTTCACCGACGAACTGCTCAGCCGGGCGCGGCCGGCCGACAACGACGACGACGTCGCCCTCCTGGCCCTGCGCATCGGCACCCGTTCCACGACCCGGTGACGTCAGAACGGCAG
>KL568698.1:4521-5228 GCA_000715605.1 Streptomyces speibonae
GCAGCCGTCCGCGCGCCCGCCGGCCCGCCGAACCGCTGCGGCCCACCGCGCGGGAGCTGGAGCGGAAGGGCTTGCTGAAGAGCCGCCCGAGCGGACCCGGTGCCTTCGACCCGGCCCGGGAACCCACGCCGAGCACGCGTTGCGTCCCGTTCTGCGGGTGCCGGGAGAGACGTGGGACGAGAAAGGCGAGCACAGCGATGACCACACAGACGACGACGATGCCGACGACCATCATGAAGCCTCCGATCGAGGAAGGGGACACCGGACCGGCCGGCCCGTGTGTGAACCGATTGCCCCGATCCCGCGTTCACACGCGCCCGGACCCGGCCCCCCGGCAGTGACCGCCGCGGGCGCCCCGAGCGTCAGCGTGTCACCTCGGGCACGCGGCCGGGCGCGCTCGCGCTTCTCGCGGCCGCACGCGCGATGTTGCGGGCCATGCCGCCGAAGACGAGGGCACGGAAGGGAGAGACGGCCCACCAGTAGACGTGACCCGGAAGGCCCCGCGGATGGAAGAAGGCGCGCTGCCGGTAACGCGTACGGCCCTCGGCGTCCGTCTCGGCGCGCAGTTCCAGCCAGGCCAGTCCGGGCAGGCGCATCTCCGCCCGCAGCCGCAGCAGCCGTCCGCGTTCGATCTCCTCGACACGCCAGAAGTCCAGCGAGTCCCCGACCCGCAGACGCTCGGCGGCTGTCTCTTATACACATCTCTG
>KL568699.1:0-372 GCA_000715605.1 Streptomyces speibonae
GCTTCCAGTTGCTGGTGTCCGCGTTCGCCGCGAGCCTGTACGGCGTGACCGGCCAGGACCGTCCGCTCGTCGCGTCACCGGTCTCCGGGCGGCCGCGGCCCGAATTCGCCGACACCGTCGGCATGTTCGCCAACACCGTCCTGCTGAAACTCGAGTTGCGCCCCCACGACGCCCTGGCCGTCCAGCTCGCGTCACACGCGGAGACCGTCCGGGACGTCCTGGAGGACCAGGAGGTGGCCCTGGCCGACCTGCTGGCCGATCCGGTGCTGCGCGAGCGCACCCCTCTCTTCGACTATCTCTTCGTCCTGGAGAACACCGACTTCTCCACGCTGCTGCTGGACGGCTGCGAGGTACGGCCCTGTCTCTTATACA
>KL568699.1:576-1599 GCA_000715605.1 Streptomyces speibonae
GGCCCGAGCCGCTCGGCGCCAAGTGCGCGCTCACCCTGTCCGTCGTCGAGCACGAGTCCGGCTTCGACTGCCTGTGGGAGTACCGCGACGACTTCGGCGCCGAGCGCGCGCAGGCGGCGGCGCGGCTGTTCCGCCGGTGCCTGGACCACGTGACCGACCGCGACGACGTCACCGTGCGCGAACTGATCGCCGGCCACCGCCGCGCCCTGCCCGACACCGGCCGGGGCGAGGCGCTCGTCCCCGACTTCCCGACCGTCGCCGACGGCTTCGCCCGGCAAGTGGCCGCCACCCCCGACGCCCCGGCCCTCACGGACGGCGGTACAACCCTCACCTACGCCGAACTCGACGCGCGGGCGCACGCGTTGGCGGCCGAGTTGGGCGCCCGCCATCCGCTGCCGGACGATCCCGCCGCACCGGCGTCCGTGGCGCTGTACCTCCAGCCGTCCGTCGAGCACGTCGTGGCGCTGCTGGCCGCCGCCCGGCTGGGCGTGACCGTCGTCCCCCTCGACCCGGCCTATCCGCCGGCGCTGCTGCGGCACGTGCTCGGGCAGGCGGCCCCCCTGTGCGTACTGGTGTCCCGTCAGGATCTCGATGTCCTGGCCGCCTTCGCACCGCCGTCGCTCCCTCGTTACGTCGTCACCCTCGCCGACCTGTCCGTCGACGCGTCGTCCTCCGTGCCGGTGCCGTCCGCGCACGCCGGGGCGCGCCCGCTGTACACGCTGTTCACCTCGGGCTCCACCGGCGTCCCCAAGGGCGTCCAGGTGCCCGACCGGACCCTGTGCAATCTGCTGACCTGGCAGCGCGTCGCGGGCGGACTGGACCGGCCGGCCCGCACCCAGCAGTTCTCGATGCTCTCGTTCGACGTCTCCTTCCAGGAGATCTTCACCACGCTGTGCTCCGGTGGCCTGCTGCACCTGGTCGACCCCGCCTGGCGGCACGACCCGCCCGCCCTGCTCGACCAGTTGGAGGCAGCGGCGGTGGAGCGTGTCTTCCTGCCGTACGTGGCGCTCCAGTTGCTCGCCG
>KL568699.1:1781-2867 GCA_000715605.1 Streptomyces speibonae
TCCCTGCCGTACGTGGCGCTCCAGTTGCTCGCCGAACACGGTGTCCGCTCCGGGCGGTACCCGTCGCGGCTGCGTGAGGTCGTCACCGCGGGCGAGCAGTTGGTGTGCACCGACGCGATCCGCCGCTGGTTCGCAGGGCTGCCGGGTGCGCGGCTGTTCAACCACTACGGTCCCACCGAGACGCATGTCGTCAGCGCCCTGTGTCTGGAGGGCGACCCGGCCGGCTGGCCGCTGCGTCCCGCCATCGGGCGGCCCGTGGCGGGCGCGGTGCTGCGGGTGGTGGACGACACCGGCCTCCCCGTCGCGCCGGGAGCCACCGGAGAGCTGCTGATCGGCGGGCCCATGGCGGGGCGCTGCTATCTCGGTGACCAGGCCGCACACCGCGAACGCTTCGT
Source organism: Streptomyces speibonae (assembly GCA_000715605.1). Classification (GTDB taxonomy): domain Bacteria; phylum Actinomycetota; class Actinomycetes; order Streptomycetales; family Streptomycetaceae; genus Streptomyces; species Streptomyces speibonae. The sequence goes on from KL568699.1 coordinate 2,177, forward strand.
CGACGACCCCGAGGTGGGCGTGCTGTACCGGACGGGCGACCTCGCCCGCTTCGACGCGCGGGGCCTGCTCCACTACGCGGGGCGGGACGACGCCCAGATCAAACTCGCCGGTCACCGGCTGGAGCTGGGACAGGTGGAGGCGGCGCTCCTGCAGTACCCGGGCGTGGTCAACGCGGTGGCGGCGGTGGCGGACGGCCGTCTGGTCGCCGCGCTGGAGTGCCGGGGCGAGGACCCCGACCCGGCCGGGCTCACGGAGCACCTGGCGGCGCTGCTGCCCGCGCACGTACGCGTCGCACGCTTCCGCCGCGTGACCGCGCTGCCGCGCACCCCGAGCGGCAAGCTGGACCGGCGCGCGACGCTCACCGCCCCCGGGCACGAGCTGCGCCGGGGACAAACGGCCGACGCCGGCCCGTCACCGCTGGAGGAGCGGCTGACGGCGCTGTTCGAGGAGGTCACGGGCACACCGATCGGCGTACGCCAGCGCTACTTCGACGCGGGCGCCACCAGCCTGGACCTCATGCGCTTCCAGCTCGCCTGCGCCGGCGAGAACGGCCTCTCCTTCGCCGTACCGGACCTCTTCGAACACGTCACACCCCGGGCCCTCGCCCGCTTCCTGGAGGGGCGGGGCGCAGGGGAGGAGACGACGGCGGATCCGGAGGAGAGAGCGGGCGGCGCCCCGCCGGGCCGGGCG
>KL568699.1:3095-5037 GCA_000715605.1 Streptomyces speibonae
GCCGCACCGGACCGGGACGGCGGCGCGCGCCGCCCCGGCCGGAACGCGGGCCCGGCAGCGGTGACGACGCAAGACGGGAAGACCGACGGAGCGCTGCCGGGCCGGGGGACGGACACGACGGCGCGGGACCGGGACAGCGGCGCGATCCCGCCGGGCCGGGACACCGGCGTCGCACGACCCGCCCCGGAGGCGGGCGTGGTCCGGGCGGGCCCGGAGGCCGCCGGCGAGCCCGTCGCCGTCGTCGGTATGGCCGTGCGGCTGCCGGGTGCGCGCGATCTGGGTGCCTTCTGGGAGCTGGTGGTCGCCGGGCGCCGGGGGATCGAGCACTTCCCCGCGGCGGACGGCCGGGTCGGTGCCCGGAGCCAGATGGAGGGGCTCCTCGCCTTCGACCCGGGGCGCTTCGCCCTCAGCCCGGGCGAGGCGCGGCTCATGGACCCGCAACAGCGCCACCTGCTGATGAGCTGCGCCGAGGCGCTCGCCCACGCCGGCATCGGCGATCCGGCCGGCCGGGAGGTGGGGCTGATCGCGGCGTGCGGGGAGAACACCTACTTCCAGAACATGCTGCGCGAGGGCGACCCGGACGCGCTGCCCGACGCCTTCCGGCTGGCCCTGCACCACGAGAAGGACTTCCTCGCCACCAAGGCGGCCTACCACCTGGGGCTGACCGGCCCCGCGTTCACCGTGCAGTCGGCGTGCTCCAGTTCGCTCGTCGGCGTGCACCTCGCGGCCGGGCTGCTGCGCCAGGGCGACGCCGAGGTCATGCTCGTCGGCGGGGTCCTCGTCGACACCGAGCTGACCGGCGGCTACACCTACCGGCCGCAGCACATCTTCTCCCCCGACGGGCACTGCCGTCCGTTCAGCGCGGACGCCGCGGGCACCGTCGGGGCGAGCGGCACCGGTGTGGTCGTCCTCAAACCCCTCGCGGCCGCCCGCCGGGACGGCGACACGGTGTACGCGGTCGTCACGGGCTCCGGCGTCAACAACGACGGCGCGGACAAGCTCGGTTACAGCGCGCCCGCCCGCTCCGGCCAGCGGGCCGCGATCCGGGCCGCCCTGCGCCGTGGCGGCCGCAGGGGAACCGACGTCGGCTATGTGGAGGCGCACGGCACGGGCACCGCCCTGGGCGACCCGGTGGAGGCCGCCGCGCTGCGCGACGCGTACGGCCTGGCGGACGACGCCGGCGTGGCGCTGTCGTCCGTGAAGAGCCAGATCGGGCATCTGGGCGCCGCGGCGGGCGTCGTCGGCATGGTCCGTGCCGTGCTCGCCGTCCACCACGGGGTGATCCCGCCCACCGTGGACTTCGACCGCCTCAATCCGGAGATCGACGCGGGGCCGTTCCGGGTGCCGGTGACCGCCGAGCCCTGGCCCGGTGACGTGCCCCGGGTGGCCGCCGTCAGCAGTTTCGGGATCGGCGGGACCAACGCCCACCTGCTCGTGGAGCACCCCGCCGAGCGGGAGTCCGGCCCGGCGCCCGGCACCGCCGCGCCCGCCGCTGTGCCGTGTGTGGTGCTCTCCGCGAGCGGCGAGGCCGCGCTGCGCGCCGACGGCCGCCGCATCGCGGACTATCTGGACGCGCACCCCGCCTCCTACCCGCAGGTGCTGAGGCACCTTCAGGCCGGGCGCCCGGCGCTCGGTCACCGCGCGGCGGCGGTGTGCCCGGACGCCGCGTCCGCCTCGGCCTGGCTGCGCGCGCCCGCGCCGGTGGCCGCTCCGGGCACCGTCCGGGCCGGCGCGGAGGAGGTGCCGGTGCGCGGCGGTGACCCGCACCGGCTCGCGGAGGCGTGGACGGCCGGCCGCACCGTCGCCTGGCCCGAGGGACCGGCCTGCGCCCCCTGGGACTTCCCGCCGCCCGCCTTCGACCTGTCCGAGTACGACTTCCCGCGCGCCCCCGGCCGCGACGTTCCCGAGTCCCCCTCGGCTGCCGGGGACGCGGGCCCGCCGT
>KL568699.1:5274-5505 GCA_000715605.1 Streptomyces speibonae
GTGCGTACCGCCGTCGTCGTCGCCGAGGACGGCGGCGGGACCGGCGCGGACGCCTGGCGGTTCCTGGAGGACCACTACGCCCGGGTGGTGCGGGTGCGCCCCGGGACGGCGCTCGGCCGGCTCGGCGACGACCGTTACGAGGCCGCCCCCGACGACGCGGCCCAGCTCGGGGCCCTGCTCGCCCTCGTCGGCGCCGGTGCCGCCCCCACGGACGGCGGACCCGGCGGCGTC
>KL568699.1:5774-6313 GCA_000715605.1 Streptomyces speibonae
GTGGCTGCTGTCGCAGCGGGCACAACCCGTCACCGGCGCCGTCGGCGCCCCCCTGGCCGGTCTGCTCGCCGGGGGCATCGAGACACCGCGCCAGGAACTGGGGGTGCACCCGCGCTGGATCGACCTGCCCGGCCCCGACCCGGCGGACTGGGCACCGTACCTGCCGGAACTGCTGCGCGACGACACGCCCGCCCCGCGCGTGGTGGCCCTGCGCGACGGCTACTGGTGGCAGCGCACCGTCCAGCCGGTCCCCGCGCCCGCGTTCCCGGCCGCCAACGACCGGGTGGCGGAGCCTGGTACGCATCTGGTCCTCGGCGGGACCGGAGGCATCGGTGCCACCCTGGCCGCCCGGCTGCTGGCGGACCCCGCCAACCGCGTGGTCCTGCTCGCCCGCGGCTCCGAGGTCCCGGAGCGGCTGCGGCCGTACGGGGACCGTGTGACGCTCGTCGGCGCCGACCTCGCCGCGGAGGACCTGGACGCGATCGCCGGGCGGCTCGCCCCGCACCTCGACGGACTCGCCGGTGTCGTGCACGCGGCGG
>KL568699.1:6477-7760 GCA_000715605.1 Streptomyces speibonae
GGGCACGGCCGCGGGCGGGCTCCTCGCCGGGCGGGTGCCCGCCACCGCCCGCCGCGTCACCGCGGCCAAGCTGCGCGGTGCCCTGCTCGTCGAACGGCTCGCGGCCCGCCACGCCCCCGCGTACGTGGCGTACTGCTCGTCGATGGCGGCCCACCACGGCGGGGTCGGGCAGTTCGACTACGCGGCGGCCAACGCCTGCCTGGACGCCTTCGCCCACCACGCGCCCCCGGAGGGCGGCGGGGCGGGTGTCCGGCTGAGCGTCGGCTGGGACATCTGGGGCGAGGTCGGCATGGCGCTGCGGGCGCCTGCCGGTGACACCCGCCACCAGGAGCACCTGAAGGTGGCGCTCACCCCCGAGGACGGCGCGGCGGTCTTCGCGCACGCCCTGAGCCTGCGCCTGCCGCATCTGATGGTCAGTACGACACCCCTGCCGCGGGCCCGGTTCTTCTACGAGGCGAGTCCCGTCGCCCACCGGCCCCGGCCGGAGGGAGCGGTGGCGGAGAGCGCGGGGGAGACCGCGGCGGAGGGCGCCCTGGCGGCCGGCCTCACCGAGGTCCTGTGCGCGCTGCTCGGCGTCGACACCCTCGACCCCGACGCCCCCCTGTACGACCTGGGGGCCGACTCGCTGACCCTGCTGGAACTGCTGGAGGAGGTGAAACGCCGGCACGGCACCGACCTCGACCTCGCCGCTCTCGGCCACCGCGTGACGCTCACGGACATCCTGGCGAAGCTGGACGGCGGCGCCGGCCGGCCCGCCCAGGCGGGCGCCGAGGCGGAGGTCGAGGTCTGGCAGCGGGGCACCGGCGGGGACGTGGTGTGCCTGGTCCATCCGGTCGGCGGCGACATCCAGGCGTACCGGCCGCTGGTCTCGGCCCTGCCCGGTGAGCTGACGGTCTGTCTGGTCCCCGACCCGGCGCTGCGCGACCCGCGGCAGCCCGCCCGGTCGATCGCCGACCGGGCCGCCGGGTATCTGCGGGCCGTGCGGGCCGCGTTCCCCGGCTCGGAGCTCCGGCTGCGGCTGGCGGGCTGGTCGTTCGGGGCGTGGACCGCGCTGTCGATGGCGGCCCTCGCCGAACAGGACGGGCGGCCCGCGGCGGGCCTGTACCTGCTCGACCCTCCGCCGCCCGGTGCCGGAGCGGAGTTCGCCGCGTACGACCGGGCGCAGGTGGACGAGGTCTTCGCCCGTGAGCTGGGCGGCAACCGGGCCGGCGGTGCGAACGGCGCGGGCCGCGCGTACGCCGAGCGCCTCGCCCGCTGCTGCCGCGCCAACCTGGCCGCCATGG
>KL568700.1:0-547 GCA_000715605.1 Streptomyces speibonae
CCACACCCAGGCCGCCGCGGGCGTCGCCGCGATCATCAAGACGGTGCTGGCGATGCGGCACGGCACCCTGCCCAGGACCCTGCACGCCGAGCGGCCCAGCACCAGGGTCGACTGGAGCGGCGGCAACGTCCGGCTCCTCACCGAGGCCCGCCCCTGGACGGGACCGCGCCGGGCCGGTGTGTCGGCGTTCGGCATGAGCGGCACCAACGCCCACGTCGTCCTGGAACAGCCGGAAGCGGACGAGACACCCGCACCCGCCCCCCGGGACCACGCGGCACCCCTGCTGCTGTCCGCCCGCACCGCCGGAGCCCTGCGCGAACAGGCCGCACGACTGCACCGGCTGCTGCGCGACACCGACGTGCCCGCCGCCGACGTCGCCCGCACGCTGTCCGGCCGGACCCCCTTCGAGCGGCGCCTGGCCGTCCTGGGCCCCGACCGCGACGCCCTGATCTCCGCCCTCGCCGCGCCCGAGACCGCGCCGAACGCCGTCCTGGGTGAAGCCGGCTCTGGCCGCACGGTGTTCGTCTTCCCCGGCCAGGGCACCCAG
>KL568700.1:819-2646 GCA_000715605.1 Streptomyces speibonae
GCGCTGGAACTCGCCGACACCGAACCGGAGTTCGCGGCCCGTCTGGACGCCTGCGCCGAGGCCCTCGCCCCGTACACGGACTGGTCCCTGCGCGAGGTCCTCGCGGACGGAACGGCCCTGGCCCGCGTCGACGTCGTCCAGCCGGCCCTCTTCGCCGTCATGGTCTCGCTCGCCGCGCTCTGGCGCTCCTACGGCGTCCACCCCGACGCCGTCGTGGGCCACTCGCAGGGCGAGATCGCCGCAGCCGTGGTGGCCGGAGTTCTGACCCTGACGGACGGCGCGAAGACCGTGGCGCTGCGCAGCCGGGCCATTGGCCGTTCACTCGCGGGCAAGGGCGGCATGGTCTCCGTGGCCGCGGACGAACCCACCCTCCACGACCTCCTGGACAACCACCCCGGGCGCGTCGGCGTCGCCGCCGTCAACGGCCCCGCGTCCGCCGTCGTCGCCGGCGACCCCGAAGCGCTCGACGCCCTCCTCGCCGACTGCGACGCCCGCGGCCTGCGGGCCAGGCGCCTCCCCGTCGACTACGCCTCGCACTCCGCCCCCGTGGAGGAGATACGGGACGAACTCCTCGCCGAACTGGCCGGTGTCCGGCCCGCCCCGGGCGAGATCCCCCTGCTGTCCACCGTCACCGCGGACTTCGTCGACGGCACCGCGATGACCGCCGAATACTGGTACCGGAACCTGCGCGAACCGGTCGCCTTCGACGCGGCCACCGAACGGCTGCTGCGCACCGGACACACCCTGTTCGTCGAGACCGGCCCGCACCCGGTGCTGACCGCCGGCATCGAGGGCACCGCCGCGGACGCCGGACTCCCCGTCTCCACCGTCGGCACCCTCCGGCGCGGCGAGGGCGGCCGGGGCCGCATGCACGCAGCCCTCGCCGAGGCATGGGTCGCCGGCGCCGACGTCGACCGCACGGCCCTGACCGGCCCCGGCCGGCGGGCCGAACTGCCGACCTACCCCTTCCAGCGCGAGCACTACTGGCTGCCCACACCCGGCAGAACCGCGGCCGGCACCCCGCAGCAGGCTCCCGACGTGCTGTACCGCACCGAATGGCACGCCCTGCCCGACCAGGACGCGCAGACACCGCTGGACGACTGGGCGGTCGTCGTGCCCGACGGCGGTCACCCGCTCGTCGCCGCCCTGCCCGGACCCGTCACCACCGACGCCTGCCTCGAGAACCTGACCGGCCGCGTCGCCGGAGTGCTCTCCCTGCTGCCGCCCGCCGACACCCCGGCCCTCCTGCGGGCCCTGGAGACGACCGGCGTCCAGGCCCCCCTGTGGTGCCTCACCACCGAGGCCGAGCGGGACCCCGAGCAGGCCGCGCTGTGGGGCCTCGGCCAGGTCGCCGGCCTGGAGCAGCCGGAACGCTGGGGCGGCCTCGTCGACCTGCCCGCCGACCTCGACGACACCGTCGTACGCCGCCTGCGCACCGTGCTGGGCGGCACCGAGAGCCAGGTGAAGGTCCGCGCCGACGGCGTCCGCGCCCGGCGTCTGGTCCGCGCCCCGCAGGCCACGCCGCCCGCCGAACGCTGGGCACCCGGCCGCGTCCTGGTCCGCGGCACCGAAGGGCCCCTGGCCACCGGAATCACCGGCTGGCTGGAGCGGCACGGCGCCGAAGGCGTCCGCGTCAGCGCCGACCCCGCCGCACCGCCCGAACCCGGCGAGCGCACCGTGATCCAGGTCGCGCCCGCCGAGCCGCCCGCCGGCCCGGTCACCGAGGCCGTGCCGTCCGTACCGGCCGAACCCCACGGCACCATGGAAACCTTCGTCCTGCTCCACCCGCTCAGCGGCGTCTGGGGCGCGGCACGGCAGGCCGCCGCG
>KL568700.1:2920-4004 GCA_000715605.1 Streptomyces speibonae
CCCCCGCCGAGACACCGGTGTCCACCGACACGATGATGGCGGCGGTCCGCCGGGCCGTCGAACGCGACGAACCCACGCTCATCGTGGCCGACGTCGACTGGAACCGCATCGTCTCGGCCGTCTCCACCCCGCGCCAGCTCGACCTCATCTCCGAACTGCCCGAGGCCGCACCGCAGGAGCACGAGGACGACCTCGCCCGGCGGCTGTCCGCACTGCCGGAAGCCGGCCGGCGCCGGGCCCTGCTCGACCTCGTCACCGAGCAGGCCTCGGCCGCCCTCGGCCACCACACGCCCGGCGCCCTCCCACCCGACGCCCCCTTCGCCGACCTCGGCTTCGACTCGCTGCTCGCCGTCCAGTTCCGCAACCGGCTCTGCGCGGCCACCGGGCTGAGCATCTCCCCGACGGTGGTGTTCGACCACCCGACGCCGACCGCCCTCGCGGACCACCTGCACGGCGAACTGCTCGCCGAACCCGACCCGGTGGCCCCGGTCCTGGCCGAACTCGACCGTCTGGAACGCACCTTGGGACGACTGCCGGTCGTGGACGAGATCAGCACCCGACTGCACACCCTGCTGCGCCGCTGGAACGAGCGCATCGCACCGGCCGACGCCGGTGAACTCGGTTCGGCCAGTGCCGACGAGCTGTTCGACCTACTCGACAACAACTTCGGCAGTGCCTGAGGAGCCCGCTCACACCATGACAGACGACAAGAAACTGCTCGACTATCTCAGGCGTGCCACGGCGGAGCTCGGCCAGACCAAGGAGGCGCTGCGCGAGGCCCGCCGGGCCCGGCACGAGCCGATCGCCATCGTCGGCATGGACTGCCGCTACCCGGGCGGCGTCGCTTCCCCCGAGGACCTGTGGAACCTGGTCGCCGAAGGCACCGACGCCATCACCGAGTGGCCCGCCAACCGGGGGTGGGACCTCGAGGGCCGGTACGACCCCGACCCGGAACGCACCGGCACGTCCTACACCCGCAACGGCGGCTTCCTGCACGACGCGGACCTGTTCGACGCGGGCTTCTTCGGCATCTCGCCCCGCGAGGCCCTCTCCATGGACCCGCAGCAGCGGCTGCTCCTGGAGA
>KL568700.1:4216-4499 GCA_000715605.1 Streptomyces speibonae
CCCGCAGCAGCGGCTGCTCCTGGAGACCGCCTGGACCGCCGTCGAACGCGCCGGACTCGACCCGCACACGCTGCGCGGCACCAGGACCGGTGTGTACATCGGCGCCATCGGCAACGGCTACGGCGACCGCTCCAGGGACGTCCCCGAACTCCAGGCACTGCTCGACACCGGCACCGCGGACAGTGTGGTGTCCGGCCGTGTCTCCTACGTCCTCGGCCTCGAAGGGCCCGCGGTCAGCGTCAACACCGCCTGCTCGTCCTCGCTGGTCGCCATCCACCTGGCC
>KL568700.1:4722-5217 GCA_000715605.1 Streptomyces speibonae
CATCCACCTGGCCGTCCAGGCACTGCGCACCGGCGAGGCCACCATGGCGCTGGCCGGCGGCGTCACCGTGATGGCCACCCTGGACGCGTACATCGCCTTCAGCCGGCAACGCGGTCTGTCCCCCGACGGCCGCTGCAAGGCGTTCGCCGACGCCGCCGACGGCACCGGTTGGTCGGAGGGCGTCGGCGTCCTGGTCCTCGAACGCCTCTCCGACGCGCGGCGCAACGGCCACCGGATCCTCGGCGTGATCCGCGGCAGCGCACTCAACCAGGACGGTACCTCCAACGGGCTGACGGCGCCCAACGGCCCGTCCCAGCAGCGCGTCATCAAGGACGCGCTCGCCAACGCGCAACTCTCCCCGGGCGACATCGACGCGGTCGAGGCGCACGGCACCGGCACCCGGCTGGGCGACCCGATCGAGGCACAGGCACTTCTGGCCACCTACGGCCGCCACCGCGAACGTCCGCTGTGGCTGGGCTCGTTGAAGTCCAACCC
>KL568700.1:5517-5664 GCA_000715605.1 Streptomyces speibonae
GTGCTGCCCAAGACCCTGCACGTTGATGCGCCGTCGTCGCACGTCGACTGGTCGGCGGGCCGGGTGGAGCTGTTGACCGAGGCGCGGGAGTGGGAGGAGGCGGGTGCTCCGCGCCGGGCTGGTGTCTCCGCCTTCGGTGTGAGTGGG
>JNXM01003532.1 GCA_000715605.1 Streptomyces speibonae
ACCTGAACCCGCCGATCCGCATCCGCGCGTACGAGCTGATCTGGTCAAAGCGATGAGCCGAGTTTCCGAACCGGAAATACGCGGCCCACCCGCGCAGGAACGCGTTCACGTCCTCCACGATCACTTTGACCGGCCGCAACATCCTGCGCCGCTCCGTGAGTTCACGGATCCGGTCACGTGCATGCCGCACTGCCCTGTCCGAGGGCCAGCGAGCGAGGAAAGCGATCAGGCGCCGCCCGCCGCGAGGCCGGGAGGTGACCCACCGGTGGTGGAAGCCGAGGAAGTCCACTCCCTCGCCTCCGACCTGCAGGTGCACGATCCTGGTCTTGGCCGCCTTCGGCTCCAGGCCGAGTTCGGCCAGCAGGACCTTCAGCTGCCCAAGGGCGGCTTCGGCCTGCTCGCGAGTAGCGCACATCACCACGGCATCGTCGGCATAACGAACCAGGACCCCATGAAGGCGCGCGTCCCATGCCCGGTCCAGCCGGTGCAGATAGACGTTCGCCATCAGCGGTGAAACCACACCGCCTTGTGGAGTTCCGGTCACCGGCCGACGGACCTGCCCGTCCTCCATCACCCCGGCCCGCAACATGGCGCGCAGGAGTTTGAGGACGGACCGGTCGCAGACGCGTTCCTCGACCGCCTGCATCAACTTCTCATGCGGAATCGCCTCGAAACAATTGGCGATATCCGTCTCCACCACCCACCGCCTGCCCCGCCATGCCTCATCGACCAAGACTTGGAGGGCATCGTGCGCCCCACGTCTGGGCCGGAACCCGAACGAGCACGGGAGCATGTCGGCCTCGAAGACCGGCTCAAGCACGATCTTCAGCGCGGCCTGCACGATCCGGTCACGGACGGAAGGAATCGACAGCGGTCTCTGCTCCGCGGTCGTGCCGGGTTTCGGGATGAATACCCGGCACGCGGGCAGCGGCCGCCAACGGCCTTCCTTGAGTTCCGTGGCCAGTTCGTCAAGGAGCCGGTCGATGCCGTACTCCTCAACCTGCGTGAGAGTGATGGCGTCAATGCCTGGTGCACCGTTGTTCCGACGCACCATTGCCCACGCGCGCCGCAGGACGTCCCTGCGGTGGACCTTGTCCCCCAGCGCGTGGAACCGCCGTCCGGGATCGGCCTTGGCCGCCCGGTAGAGCGCATGCTGCAAGGCTCGGACCGGATCCAGCTTCAGGGATCCCGACGTGGCGGAACTAGCCGAAACGGCACTCACCAAGTCCCTCCAGACAGACTGCGCATCGACGAAGCAGCGGCCCTTCCCTGGCCGGGGGTTGTGTTGTCCCCCGGCTCATCGCGGTACTACGGCCGCCTCCGACGCCCACCCGGCTCGCGTCCACTTCCCGAGGTGCACCCGGTTATAGGACGCGCAGCTTCCGACGGCAGCTATCCGCAGGCCGTCGGGCCGGGGAGGGCCTCCCCAGTTCCCGCTGTCACCGTCGCAACGTTCCATGCCCCATACGCCGGGGAGTCCTTCACGGCTGCATATCCAGGACCTTCGCCGCTTCCATGGCCTTCGCCCTGATTTCGGGGGCTCGGCACTCCCTGTTCCCGCCCCGAAGGACGGGCCTCTAACGACGCCGCAGGCTTCGCTTCATGCTACGGACCGCTGCTTTGCTCCCCCTTGAAGGGCTTTCGACACTGGGCTTCGACGCCGGGCGTTTCCCCCCGACGCCGCCAGTCTGCTACCGGGCCTCCTGGCAGCTACCCGGACCGGACTCACACCGGCAGGCGACAACGAGCTTACGACTCAAGATCAGCTACATCACGAAGACCTCCGAGTCTGCTGGGCGCGCGAAAGCGCGAGG
>KL568701.1:0-1803 GCA_000715605.1 Streptomyces speibonae
TCGGCCCGCGCGATCCTGGCGGAGTGACGGCATCCGGGTGAGGATGCCTCCATGAAGGGTGACCTGTTTTCCAGTCAGCACATGGTGCAACCGGCCACGGCCGCGGGCATGACGGTCGAGAACGCCAAGTGCCTCCGCTACACGGTCGACGGCGAGATGCTCGCCCGTCAGGGCGCGATGGTCGCCTATCGCGGCAACCTGCAGTTCGAGCGCAAGGGCCAGGGCGTGGGCGGCATGCTCAAGCGCGCGGTGACCGGCGAGGGGCTGCCGCTGATGTCGGTGCGCGGCCAGGGCGAGGCCTGGTTCGCCCACGAGGCGCAGAACTGCTTCGTCGTCGAGGTCGACCCCGGCGACGAGTTCACCGTCAACGGCCGCAACGTCCTGTGCTTCGACTCCTCGCTGTCGTACCGCATCGCGACCGTGAAGGGCGCCGGGATCACCGGGGGCGGCCTGTTCAACAGCGTGTTCACCGGGCACGGCAGACTGGGGCTGGTGTGCGAGGGGGATCCGCTGGTCATCCCGGTGTCGGCGCAGTACCCGGTGTACGTGGACACGGACGCGATCGTCGGCTGGACCGCGGGCCTGGACACCTCGCTGCACCGTTCGCAGTCGCTGGGCTCGATGCTGCGCGGCGGGTCGGGCGAGGCCGTGCAGCTGGTGCTGCGGGGCGAGGGCCATGTCGTCGTCCGGCCCAGCGAGGCCACGCCGCACAAGGCGCAGTCGTGATCGGGATCGCCGACGTCGAGACCGCGGCCGAGCGGATCGCCGGGCATGTGGTGCGGACCCCGACCGTGCCGAGCCCCGGCCTGTCGGCCCTGCTGGGTGTCCCGGTCACGGCGAAGCTGGAACTGCTCCAGCGCACCGGTTCGTTCAAGGTGCGGGGCGCGGCGGCGAAGCTGCTGTCGCTCAGCGAGCCGGAGCGGGCCGCCGGGGTGGTGGCGGTGAGCGGCGGCAACCACGGGATCGCCCTCGCGGTCATGGCCGCCGCGCTGGATGTGAAGGCCACGGTGGTGATGCCGCGTTCCGCGCCCGTGCGGGCGGTGGAGCTCGCGGAGGCGGCGGGCGCCTCGGTGCGGGTGACCGACGACATGGACGGCGCGTTCGCGCTCATGGAGCGGCTCCGGCAGGAGGGGCTGACGCTGGTCCATCCCTTCGACGACCCGGTGGTGATCGCCGGTCAGGGCACCGTGGGCCTGGAGTTCGCCGCGGACGCCGGGGACCTCACGGACGTCCTGGTGAGCATCGGGGGCGGAGGACTGATCGCCGGAGTCGCGGCCGCGCTGCGGGCGCTGCGGCCCGGGGTGCGTGTCTGGGGTGTGGAGACCGAGGGCGCGCAGGCGATGTCCGAGGCGCTGGCGGCGGGCGGGCCGGTGCCGGTGGAGCTGAGCTCGATCGTCTCCACGCTCAGCGCCCCGGCGGTGTCGCAGCTGACGTACGAGCATGTCGCGGAGCTGGTCACCGAGGTGCTGGTGGTGCCGGACCGGGAGGCGGTGCGCGGCTCCCTGGATCTCGCGGACCACGCCAAGGTGTGGGCGGAGCCCGCGGCCGGCTGTCTGCTGCCCGCCGCGCGGCGGGTGCTGGAGCGGGTCGGTGAGGGAGCCCGGCTCGGTCTGGTGGTGTGCGGCGGCAACGCCACGACCGGCGACATGATCGCCTGGACGGAACACTTCGAGCTCCGCTGATCGTTCCGTTGAACGGACCCGGCCCTTCCGCCCGTACCACTGGATACAACGGGATCCAGCGGTTCGACGAGGGATGGCCATGGTCCTGTCTCTTATACACATCTCTGATGGCGCGAGGGAG
>KL568701.1:2019-2546 GCA_000715605.1 Streptomyces speibonae
CCGCTACCGGCTGGTCGAGATCATCCACCGGGAGCCCAACCGTGTCGGCTGGTCCGCCGAGGACCTGCAGACGGGTCTTTCGTGCCTGGCCACGCTGACCGAGCTGCCGCCGGACGCCGGGGAGGCCGCGCGCCGCGCCCCCTCGCGCGTCCTGCGGGCCACGGAGAGCGTGGCCCGGCTGTGCCCCGGCCGGGTCGCCACGGTCCTCGACACCGTCGAGGAGGACGGCTGTCTGTGGACCGTCACCGCCTGGATCGACGGCACGCCCCTGACCGAAGTCCTCGCCGCGCAGGGCAGGTTGAATCATGTGCGGGCCGCGCGCATCGCGCTGGAGGTGCTCGACGTCCTGGACGCCGCGCACGCCGAGGCCATCACGCACGGCGAGCTCAGCCCCGGTCAGGTGTTCCTGCGCGAGGGCGCCGAGGTGGTCGTCACCGGGTACGGCCTGGCCGGGAGCACCTCGGCGCCCCGGCTCACGGCACCGTCGTACGCCTCTCCGGAGCAGGCCCGCGACGAGCGGATCGGTC
>KL568702.1:0-1798 GCA_000715605.1 Streptomyces speibonae
GCCAGCAGCCGTACACACCCGAGGAGGTGCGCGAGGCGCTGCAGATCGGGCCCGACGCCCCGATCATCACGACCGACGCCCGGCACCGTGCGGATGCCAAGAGTGCGCTGATCACACTGGTCGAGCATGCCCTTATGGCGCGTCTCAGGTAGAGCCAAAACAGAACCGACATACTGCGGTTGTCGTAGATGTACCGGTGCCGGCTGTGTCCTTTGACACGGCCGGCCCCGGTGTTCATAACGTTTCGGCAGAGGAATCGGGTGAGGCCGACACGCGACGCGGTCAGGCGGTACCGCTGTGCGTACGAACGGCTCGCCATTTGCCGGAGCTCGGTCCGTATGACCGTTTTATCTGGGGCTTACATCACTCGGAATCCTCGCCTTCCCATGTTTGGAAGAGCGCTGGTCGGCATGCTGGAATGCCTGAACTGCCCATTGGTCAAAGACGTACTCAGTAGTCGATGGCGTGCCGGGCCCTGAGACGATGCGGCACACAATAGGTGCCGAGCGCCGGAAGGTTGTTGGTCGAGTGAGGCGAAGCAAGAACAGTCCCGAGCCATCGGCCCGGGGCAACTTCACGCCGCCGCCGCGCACAGCGGCGCCCGCCCCCGTGCCCGGTCCCGAGCCCACGGCCGCACCCGCGCCGAGCGGGCGCCGTATGTCCCCGCGCAACTGGCGGGTGGCGACCAGGCTGAACGCGATCCTGCTCATACCCGTGCTCGTCGGCCTGGTCATGGGCGGCTTCCAGGTCAAGAGCTCGATCGACACGTGGAACGAGGCCGAGGAGGCGGAGAACACCGCCCGCCTGGTGCGTGCCTCCCTCACCTACGCCAACGCCCTCTACAACGAGCGCGACATCACCGCGGTGCCGCTGCTCCAGGGCAAGGGCCAGAGCGACCCGGACGTCCTCAAGGCACGGGCCGCCACCGACAAGGCGGCCGACGCCTTCGACGAGGCCACGCAGGACATGCCGGACAAGCCCGGCCTGGAGCGCCGGCTGAAGCTGTTCCGCGAGGCCGAGCCGCAGCTGACCGACCTGCGGGCCGCCGCGTACACCTCCAAGCTGAAGGGCGTGCAGACCGAGGAGGGCTACGTCACCGTCGCCCACCCGCTGATGGAGTTCGCCAACGAACTCGGCCTGGGCACCGGCAACATCACCAGCTACGGACGTACGGTCTACGCGATCTCGCTGACCAAGGCCGCCCTCTCCCTCGAGCGTTCCATCGGCATGCACCTGCTGGTGAAGCCGGGTCCGACCGACGCCCAGCTCGCCAGCCAGCGTGTGGCCCTCTCCTCGTACGCCTACCTCGAGGGCATCGCCGTCGAGGAGTACAGGGGCGGCGGCACCGAGGCCGACGCGGCCAAGCTCGAGGAGACCTCGCAGCAGATCCAGGCCGAGGGCGCGGCCATGGCCAAGGAGGCCAAGCAGAAGGACCCCGACTACGTCCCGCCGCCCGCCAAGCCGGAGACCATGATCGCCGAGCTCGGCGGCCTGCCCTCCACGGACCCGTCCGCCCGTGCCGAGCTCGCCGCGCAGGGCATCACCCCCGCCAACTGGTGGGCCGTGAACACCCTCAAGTTCGACGGCTACCGCCAGATCGAGTCGGATCTGGCCGACACCGCGGTGAACGAGGCCGCCCAGATCGCCGACGACGCCCAGCGCGACGCGTTCATCACCGGCGCCGCCGTCGTGATCGCCCTGCTCGCCGCGTTCATCCTGGCCGGCATGGTGGCCCGCCAGATGAGCCGCTCGATGCGCCAGCTGCGCAACGCCGCCTTCGGCATCGCCGAGCAGCGGC
>KL568702.1:1984-3333 GCA_000715605.1 Streptomyces speibonae
CTGCCGATGCTGGTCGACCAGCTCTCCCGGACCGACCCGGGCCGGGTCGACACCAAGGTCGCGCCGATCCCGATCTCCTCCACGGACGAGATCGGCGAGGTCGCCCGGGCCTTCGACCAGGTCCACCGCGAGGCCGTCCGGCTCGCCGCCGAGCAGGCCCTGCTGCGGGGCAACATCAACGCGATCTTCACCAACCTCTCGCGCCGCAACCAGTCGCTGATCGAGGGCCAGCTGACCCTGATCACGGACCTGGAGAACAACGAGGCCGACCCGGACCAGCTGGAGAACCTCTTCCGCCTGGACCACCTGGCCACCCGTATGCGCCGCAACGGCGAGAACCTCCTGGTCCTCGCCGGTGAGGAGCCCGGCCGCCGCTGGGACCAGCCGGTTCCGCTGGTCGACGTGCTGCGCGCCGCCTCCTCCGAGGTGGAGCAGTACGAGCGCATCGAACTGTCCGGCGTCCCCGAGGCCGAGATCCACGGCCGCGCGGTGACCGACCTCGTGCACCTGCTCGCCGAGCTCCTGGAGAACGCCACCACGTTCTCCTCCCCGCAGACCAAGGTCCGCGTCACCGCGACGCGCCTCCCCGACGGCCGCGTGATGATCGAGATCCACGACAAGGGCATCGGCCTCACCGCCGAGGACTTCGCGGACATCAACCACAAGCTGGCCAACCCGCCGACCGTGGACGCCGCGATCTCGCAGCGCATGGGCCTGTTCGTGGTCGGCCGGCTGTCCGACCGGCACGGCATCCGGGTGCAGCTGCGCCCCTCGGGTGAGCAGGCCGGCACCACCTCGCTGGTCATGCTGCCCGACGCGATCACCCACGGTGGCGGCGGCGAGCAGCCCGCGGAGCGCGACGAGTTCACGGTCTCGCAGATCATCCCGGAGCAGAGCTTCCAGGGTGAGGACTTCAGCCAGCAGCCGCTGCGCACGGCGGCCGAGCTGGGCTTCGACGACAGCCGCTACGCGGAGGTCCCGGACGACATCCGGGAGCTGGACCCCGTCGGCCGTTCCCTGATGCGCGAGGAGCGCCGGGCGGCCCTCGAGGCCCAGTCGCAGCCCGAACTGACCGCCGCCGAGGCGGCTCCGGAGACCGTCGAGGCGCCCGGCTACCAGGACGAGTTCGCCGTCCCACAGGGCTACGACGGCGGCCAGGGCTACGACGACAGCGCCCCGAACTACGACGGCAACGGCCAGGGCGGCTACACCGACGGCCAGGGCTTCGACGGTTCCTACCAGGACGGACAGAACGCCGGGTACGACCAGCAGGCGTACGGCAACGGGCAGCAGACGACGTACGACGGGCAGCAGCAGACGGCGTACGGCGAGGGCTACTACGCGCAGAA
>KL568702.1:3496-5269 GCA_000715605.1 Streptomyces speibonae
CCAGCCCGCTCAGAGATGTGTATAAGAGACAGGAACGACTCCTTCTCCGCGAACGGCGGTTACCCGGACCCGTCCTTCGCGGAACCGGCCCAGGGCGGTCACACGGCCGCGGGAGCCTCCGCCGCCGACGCCTTCCCGGCCTTCGGCGAGCGGCGCCGGGAGGACGACTGGCCGCAGCAGGACGGCTACCGGAACGGCCATGACGCCCAGTACCCTGCTCAGGCCCCGGATGCGGAATCCACGCAGGCCGGTGACGTACGCGAGCAGGACAGCGTAGGCTTCGACCGTCCGGGACCGGCTGCCTCCGAAGGCCACGAGCTGACCGACGCCGGGCTTCCGCGCCGCGGTTCCTCCGTGAACGGCGCGAACGGCTCGAGCGGCGCACGGCGCGTGCCCCAGGAGCCGCCGGCCTCCGTCCCGGAGAGCAACGGCGACAGCGGCTGGCGTTCGGCGAACGACGAGCGCTGGCAGCAGGCCTCGTCTCTCCGGAAGCCCAAGGCGGGCGGAGTGACCTCCTCCGGTCTGCCGCGACGGGTCCCCAAGGCCAATCTGGTCCAGGGAGCCGCCGAAACCACACCTCAGGGAGGCCCCCAGGTCTCCCGCGCCCCGGAAGACGTCCGGGGCAGGCTGAGCAACCTGCGTCGCGGTGTCCAACGGGGCCGCAGCGCGGGCAGTGAAACGAACGGCCAGGGCTTCGGTCCTGACAGCACCTACAACCAGGAGCGTTAGTGTGAGCCCGATGAGCCAGGCGGCACAGAACCTGAACTGGTTGATCACCAACTTCGTGGACAACACCCCGGGGGTGTCCCACACGGTGGTGGTCTCCGCCGACGGACTCCTTCTGGCGATGTCCGAAGGCTTTCCGCGCGACCGCGCCGACCAGCTCGCCGCCGTCGCCTCCGGCCTGACGTCCCTGACGGCAGGCGCCTCGCGGATCTTCGAGGGCGGAAGCGTGAACCAGACGGTTGTGGAGATGGAGCGGGGATTCCTCTTCATCATGTCCATCTCCGACGGTTCGTCGCTCGCCGTTCTCGCACATCCCGAAGCGGACATCGGCCTCATTGGGTACGAGATGGCCCTTCTGGTCGACCGAGCCGGTACGGTCCTGACGCCGGACCTTCGAGCAGAGCTCCAAGGGAGCCTTCTCAACTGAAAGACGGACGG
This sequence comes from Streptomyces speibonae, assembly GCA_000715605.1. Lineage (GTDB taxonomy): Bacteria > Actinomycetota > Actinomycetes > Streptomycetales > Streptomycetaceae > Streptomyces > Streptomyces speibonae. The sequence continues at coordinate 4,661 of KL568702.1, forward strand.
TGCGGTTGGCGTCCCGGGGCCGTAAGGTTTCGGGACGCGGCTCCACAGTGATGGATGCCAGGCACAGTCGGAGGAGGAAAAAGTGGCAACACCCCCAGGCGGTTCGTCGTCGGACAACTGGTCGTACGGTCCTGCGCAGGGCCGGAACGACGGTGTCCAGAACGGGTACGGCTACCCCTCCACCCCGAACCACCGGCAGCCGTACGCGCCGCAGGGCCCCGGTCCCTCGCCGTACGACCAGCCGCACGCCCCGCGCATCCAGCCGGTGCAGCCGCAGCGCCGAGCACCCGAGCCGGCGCCCGCCGGGGCGTCGAACAATCCCCTGGTGCGCCCGTACGCGATGACGGGCGGCCGCACCAGGCCGCGGTACCAGCTCGCCATCGAGGCGCTGGTGCACACCACCGCGCAGCCGCACCAGATGCAGGGCCAGCTGCCCGAGCATCAGCGGATCTGCAACCTCTGCCGGGAAATCAAGTCGGTGGCCGAGATCTCGGCGCTGCTGACCATCCCTCTCGGCGTGGCCAGGATCCTCGTCGCCGACTTGGCGGAGGCGGGACTGGTCGCCATCCATCAGCCCGGCGGCGACGAAAGCGCCGGCGGCCAGCCAGA
>KL568703.1:0-162 GCA_000715605.1 Streptomyces speibonae
CTCGAAGAAGTTGGCGTCCACCCCCACCCGCTCCAGACCGAGTACCTCCGCGAACACCCGACACACGATCTCCTCGGCCACCGTGGCAGGGCCCCGACCATCATCGGCCACCGCGTACTCCGGCGCCGGCAACGCCGCCCGGTCCACCTTCCCGTGCACCGA
>KL568703.1:397-2177 GCA_000715605.1 Streptomyces speibonae
ACCACCACCGCCGACGGCACCATGTACTTCGGCAACCGCCGACCCACATACGTCCGCAGCTCGGCCGGCAGGTCACCCCCCTCCGCTCCGCCATCGGCGTCCGGCACGACATAGGCCACCAGGCGCCTGTCATCCGGCACGTCCTCCCGGGCGACCACCACCGCCTGCGCCACTTTCGCATGCGCCGCAAGAACGCCCTCGACTTCACCCGGCTCGATCCGGAAGCCGCGGACCTTCACCTGATCGTCCAAGCGCCCCGCGAAGACGAGCTGCCCGTCGATGGTCCAGTGGGCCAGGTCCCCCGTCCTATACATCCGTTCACCGCGCGCACCGAAGGGGCAGGCCACGAACCGCTCCGCGGTCAACCCCGCACGCCCCAGATACCCCCGCGCCAGACCTGCCCCCGCCACATAGAGCTCCCCCGCCACCCCAGGCGGCACCGGGCGCAGGAAGCAGTCGAGAAGGTAGACACGGGTGTTGTCGACAGGTCGGCCGATCGGGACACTTCCACTCCGCTCAACCGCACCGGCGGCCTGCCAGGAAGTCGTGTCGACAGTGGCTTCGGTAGGTCCGTACAGGTTGTGCAGCCTCACCCCCAGCAAATCCGTGGCCCGCTCGTACAGGTCCTCCGTCAACGCCTCACCGCCGCAGAACAACATCCGCAGGCTTTCGCATCGCGCCGCCGTGGGCTCGGCCACGAACGCCGTCAGCTGGGAAGGAACGAAGTGCGCGACGGTGATCCGCTCACGGCGGATCAGGTCCGCCAGGTACGCCGGGTCGCGATGCTCCCCCGGTGCGGCGACCACCAGTGCCGCACCGGTCATCAGCGGCCACCACAGTTCCCACACCGAGGCATCGAAACCGAACGGCGTCTTGTGCAGCATGCGATCCTGCGGCTCGAGGCCGAACTCCCGCTGCGCCCACATCAGATGGTTGGCCAACCCGCCATGCGTGACCACCACGCCCTTCGGCCGCCCCGTCGAACCCGACGTATACATCACGTACGCCGCTTGCTCCGGTCCGGGCACGTCGCCCGCCACCGGCTCTGCCGACCTTGCCTCTCCTTCGGCCGCCGCCTCAGCGCCGTCGAGTACCACGGCCAGCCCGTCCGGCAACTCATCTGCCAACTCGGACCGGGTGATCACACACACCGGCCGACAGTCGGCCAGCATGAGCCCCACACGCTCCGCCGGATACTCCGGATCGACCGGCAGATAGGCACCCCCCGCCTTCCACACCGCCAGCAGCGCCACCACCACATCCACAGAGCGCTGAAGCATCACCCCCACCACCGACTCGGCACCGACCCCACGCTCCGCCAGCACCCCCGCCAACCGCGACGCCCGCTCATCCAGCTCCGCGTACGTCACCTCCTCCCGTCCATCGACCACCGCCACCGCATCCGGTGTCCGCGCCGCCTGCTCACGGAACCGCACCGGCGCGACCCCCGGCCTCTTCGCCACGGCCGTGGCGTTCCAGTCAGGCAGGACCTGTACTCGTTCGTTCTGCGACAACACGTCGACCTCGTGAACGCGCAACTGCGCGTTCGCCGCCACATCCGTCAGCACCCGCACATACCGCTCAGCGAACGCCTCGACGGTGACCGCGTCGAACAGATCCGCCGACCCGGTCAACGAACCCCGCAGACCACGGGGCCGGCCACCCATCGTGACCTCTCTCACGGTCACACTCATGTCGAACCTCGCCGCTGTCTCCCCCGCCGCGACCGGTACCGCCCGGGCTCCACCCATGTCGAGGTCGACGCCGGCGTTGTTCTGCA
>KL568703.1:2422-2785 GCA_000715605.1 Streptomyces speibonae
CGTTGTTCTGCACTGTGAGCATGACCTGGAACAGCGGATGCCGGGACATCGACCGCTCCGGAGCCAGCACCTCCACCAGGTGCTCGAACGGCACGTCCTGATGCTCAAGCGCCGCCAGACTCGCCTCACGAACCCGACCCAGCACCTCGAGGAACGTCGGATCACCCGATACGTCGGTCCGCAACACCAGCGTGTTGACGAAGAACCCGACCAGATCATCCAACGCCTGATCCGTCCGCCCCGCCACCGCCGTACCCACCGGGATGTCCTCACCCGCACCCAGCCGCGACAACAACACCGCAAGCCCGGCCTGAAGCAGCATGAACATCGTCACACCCTGCTCACGCGCCAACGCGGCCAACT
>KL568703.1:3075-3277 GCA_000715605.1 Streptomyces speibonae
ACCAAAAGCCACCGAGTGACCCTGGTGCGAGGCAACCGCCGGACGCGGCCGGTCCACCGGCAGAACCAACTCCTGCGGAGCCCCCGCCAACGCCTCACGCCAGAACGCCACCTGCCCGGCAAGAACACTGTCCGGATCCTCCTCACGCCCCAGCAACTCCCGCTGCCACAACGTGTAATCCGCGTACTGCACCGGCAACGGC
>KL568703.1:3575-3721 GCA_000715605.1 Streptomyces speibonae
CCTCACACCGCGCCCCATACGCCCGGGAGATGTCACGCGCCAACGGCCCCATCGACCAGCCATCCCCGGCAATGTGATGCAGCACCACCACCAGCACATGCACATCCGGGCCCGTCTCCACCAACAGCGCCCGGATCGGCACCTCC
>KL568704.1:0-174 GCA_000715605.1 Streptomyces speibonae
GCACCGGCCGAGGCGGGGGCGGATACCCCGGGAACCTGGACGGCAGCGTCCGCCGCGCAGCCGGACACACCACGGGCCGGGACGGCGCCCACCGGGGCAAGGGCGAACGCCCCGGAAGCCGGTACGGCGCAGTCCGCCGCGCAGACAGACCCACCGCACGCCGAGACGGCACCC
>KL568704.1:461-703 GCA_000715605.1 Streptomyces speibonae
GGCACGCCGAGGTGCTGCTCCTGCCGGGCGCGCGCCGTCCGACGCGGGGGCGGAGCCCCCGGCAGCCCGCGCAGAGACCCACACCCGGGCAGCCGGGCAGACGCCGACCGGCACGAGGACGGACACCGTGCCAGCCCGGCAGGCAGCAACCCGCGCAGAGACCCACACCCCGGCAACCGGACCGGCGCCCGCCGGTCCAGGCGCCCGCACCGGGGCCGCCGGGACGGCGCCCGCAGCGGCGG
>KL568704.1:960-1151 GCA_000715605.1 Streptomyces speibonae
GACGGCGCCCGCAGCGGCGGGGGTGGGGACCCCGGCCGGTGGGGCCGCGGCCGGCGGGCTCACCGCGCCCCCGGTCGGCTGGTGCAACCCCCTGCGGGACCCGCGGGACCGTCGGCTGCCGCGGATTGCCGGGCCCTCGGGGCTGGTCATCTTCGGGGTGACCGGGGACCTGTCGCGCAGGAAGCTGATGC
>KL568704.1:1449-3173 GCA_000715605.1 Streptomyces speibonae
CCCGGCTTCTCGCTGGTCGGGTTCGCCCGCCGGGACTGGGAGGACCAGGACTTCGCCGAGGTGGTGCACAACGCCGTCAAGGAGCACGCGCGGACGCCGTTCCGCGAGGAGGTCTGGCAGCAGCTCTCCGAGGGCATGCGCTTCGTCCCGGGCGACTTCGACGACGACCAGGCCTTCGAACAGCTGCGCAAGGCGGTCGACGAGCTGGACGCCTCCCGGGGCACCAGCGGCAACTACGCCTTCTACCTCTCCGTACCGCCCCGCTTCTTCCCGAAGGTCGTCCAGCAGCTGAAGCGGCACGGGCTGGCCGACGCCCCCGAGGGCTCCTGGCGGCGGGCCGTGATCGAGAAGCCGTTCGGTCACGACCTGAAGTCGGCCCAGGAGCTGAACGCGATCGTGCACGACGTCTTCGACCCCGAACAGGTCTTCCGCATCGACCACTACCTGGGCAAGGAGACCGTCCAGAACATCCTGGCGCTGCGCTTCGCCAACCAGCTGTTCGAACCGATCTGGAACCGCTCCTTCGTGGACCACGTGCAGATCACCATGGCCGAGGACATCGGCATCGGCGGCCGCGCGGGCTACTACGACGGCATCGGCGCCGCCCGCGACGTCATCCAGAACCACCTGCTGCAACTGCTGGCGCTCACCGCGATGGAGGAGCCGGCCGCCTTCGACGCGGGCTCGCTGCTCACCGAGAAGCTGAAGGTGTTCCGGGCCGTACGGCTCCCGGAGGACCTGGGCCGGCACACCGTGCGCGGGCAGTACGCGGGCGCCTGGCAGGGCGGTACGAAGGTGTGCGGCTATCTGGAGGAGGAGGGCATCACCCCGTCCTCCACCACCGACACCTACGCCGCGATCAAGCTGCGGGTGGACAACCGCCGCTGGGCGGGCGTGCCCTTCTACCTGCGCACCGGCAAGCGGCTCGGCCGCCGCGTCACCGAGATCGCCGTGGTGTTCCAGCGGGCGCCGCACTCCCCCTTCGACTCCACCGCCACCGAGGAGCTGGGCCAGAACGCCGTGGTCATCCGCGTCCAGCCGGACGAGGGCATGACGGTCCGGTTCGGCTCCAAGGTGCCGGGTACCTCGATGGAGCTGCGGGACGTGACCATGGACTTCGCCTACGGCGAGTCGTTCACCGAGTCCAGCCCGGAGGCGTACGAACGGCTCATCCTGGATGTGCTGCTCGGGGACGCCAACCTGTTCCCCCGTCACCAGGAAGTGGAGGAGTCCTGGAAGATCCTCGACCCGATCGAGGAGTACTGGGCGTCGAACGGCCGGCCGGCGCGGTACCCGGCGGGCAGCTGGGGGCCCGCGGAAGCCGACGAGATGCTCGCACGAGACGGACGGAGCTGGCGCAGGCCATGAAGATCGACCTGACCGACACCACGGCAAGCAAGGTCAACAAGGCGCTGGTGCAGGGCCGCCGGGCCATCGGCACCCCGGCCGTGGGCATGGTCCTGACCCTGGTGATCGTCACGGACGAGGAGAACGCCTACGACTCGATCAAGGCGGCCGAGGAGGCCTCGCACGAGCACCCCTCGCGCACCCTCGTGGTGATCAAGCGGCACGCCCGCAACCCGCGCGAGCGCACCCACTCCCGGCTGGACGCCGAGGTCAGGGTGGGCTCGGAGGCGGGCACCGGGGAGACGGTGGTGCTGCGGACGTACGGCGAGGTGTCGGACCACGCCGACTCGGTGGTGCTGCCGCTGCTGCTGCCGGAC
>KL568704.1:3421-3725 GCA_000715605.1 Streptomyces speibonae
GGACGCCCCCGTGGTGGTGTGGTGGCCGGCCGAGGCGCCGGACAACCCCGCCCAGGACCCACTGGGCTCCCTGGGCCAGCGCCGGATCACCGACCTGTACGCCGTCGAGAATCCCATGCAGGTGCTGGAGACCCGGATGCGCACCTACGCGCCCGGCGACACCGACCTCGCATGGACCCGGCTGACGCTGTGGCGTTCCATGCTCGCGGCGGCGCTGGACCAGGCGCACGCGTCGGTGACCTCGGCGGCCGTGGAGGCGGAGGCCGACAACCCCGCCGCCGAGCTGCTGGCGCGCTGGCTGGAG
>KL568704.1:3932-4431 GCA_000715605.1 Streptomyces speibonae
TGTGTATAAGAGACAGGGTGGTGACCGCGGGTCCGGTGGTCACGGCGGTCCGTCTGGGGACCGAGGACGGCGAGGTGGTCATCGACCGGCCGGAGGGCCCGCTGGCCACCCTGACCCTGCCCGGCCAGCCCGCACGCCGCCTCGCACTGAAGGTCCGCCCCACCTCCGAGCTCATCGCCGAGGAACTCAGGCGCCTCGACGCGGACGAGATGTACGCCGTCGCCCTGCGCGGCGAGGCACCCGAGGAGAGCCCCGCCCATGTCTGACGTCCCCGAGCCGACCCGGCGACCCGAGTGGGCCGCCCTGGAGAACCTGCGCGCGGACCGGCTGCCGCAGCCGGACCTGCGCGCGCTGTTCGCCGACGACCCCTCCCGCGCGCGGCGCTACGTCGTGCACGTGGGCGACCTGCGCATCGACTACTCCAAGCACCTGGTCGACGACGAGACGCTGGCGCTGCTGTTCGAACTGGCCGCGGCCACCGATGTGGCCGGCCTGCGCG
>KL568705.1:0-444 GCA_000715605.1 Streptomyces speibonae
CCCGCAAGCGCCGCGGCTGCCCGCCGAGGGGGACGGTGGGGCGCACGGGTGGTGAGTGCGGTTGTGCGCCCCACCACCGTGGGGAACGGGTCAGGTCGTTCCCCGGTCGGTGCCCGCCGGCCGGCCCAGCGTGCTTTCGCGCTGCACGAGTTGGTAGTCCGCCCAGATGCGACGCGGCTCCGGCGCCCGGTCGTTCAGCCGGGCGAGCACCGATTCCACCGCCAGCCGCCCGATCGCGGCCTTGTCCGGCGATACGGAGGTCAGCGTCACCGCCCCGAAGCGTCCCTCGATCACGTCGTCGAAGCCGACCACGGCGATGTCCTCCGGCACCCGCAGCCCCCGCTCGTGCAGCACCCGCATCGCCCCGATCGCCATCGGGTCGTTGTAGGCGAACACGGCGTCGGGCCGCCGTCCGCTGTCCAGGATGTGGTTCATGGCCCGCGC
>KL568705.1:639-2320 GCA_000715605.1 Streptomyces speibonae
TCGGCGGGCAGCCCCGCCGCCGTCAGCTCCTCGCGCCAGCCGCGCACCCGGAGCTGGGCGGGCTCGCTGCGCCCGCGCCGTGCCCCGATGAACGCCACTTCCCGTCGCCCCAGGTCGATCAGGTGCCGCACGGCGGCACGGGCGGCCGCGACGTTGTCGATGGCGATGTGGTCGTACGGCAGGTCGTAGTCCCGTTCGCCGAGCAGGACCAGCGGCACGTCGTGCGCGCGGTCGCGCAGGTCCTCGGTCTCCAGCTCGATGGGGCTGAGGATGAGTCCGTCGATGACCCGGGCCCGGAAGCCCTGGCTCACCAGGAGCTCCTGCTCGCGCGAACCGCCCGTGTGGTCGAGCAGCACGATGTAGTCGTGCCCCGACGCCGCGTCGATGACCGAGGCGGCCAGTTCGGCGAAGTACGGGTTCCCGAGCTCCGGCAGCGCCAGGGCGATGATGCCCGTACGCCCCTTCCTCAGGTGCCTGGCGGCGAGGTTGGGCTGGTAGCCGAGCGCGTCGATGGACCGCTGGACACGCTCGCGCATGGCCGGGGTGACGTGCTGGTAGTTGTTCACCACGTTGGAGACGGTCTTGATGCTGACCCCCGCGTGCGCGGCGACGTCCTTGAGGCTGACCCGCACGGCAATCCCTTCGTGAGCGGCCCGACTCGGGTGGCCGGTGCGGAACGTTGCCGTCACCAGGAGTCGTGCGCCGAGCCGCTGGGCTCAAATTTTTTTACAACGTTATACATGCCGTTCCGTGGCACTGACAAGGCCGCGGAAGCATGGTCCCGGGAGCCTGTCGTCGTCCACCGTCACCACCCTCGCCCCGAGGTCCCGCCGCGGCCGGGAGCGGCTCGCGCACCGTCACCCTCACGAGCGTCCCCGCACCATCGGCCGCGCGCACCGCGCCGGGGGCCGGCGAGAGCACCGACGGCCTCGCGCACCCCTGCGTCCCCGGTTCCGGGCCTGCCCATGCTCCCCTTCTCGCCCCCGTTGCCCGTTGCCCCGGATCGTAACGGCACCTCCGGGTGGTCCCGTCGCGCAGGGTCCGTCCCGTTCCGTCGAAAATCTCGCCACCGCCATGTACATCGATGTAACCGTGTGGTCGCATGATCCGTACCCGGCGCACCTGCACGGATGAGGAGCAGTATGAGCACGCCCCCGCCCCTGGACGTCCCGCGTCCGGAGTACCCCCGTCCCCAGTTCGTCCGCGAAGCCTGGCTGAACCTCAACGGCCGCTGGCAGTTCGAGACCGACCGCGGCGACAGCGGACTGGAGCGCGGACTGCGCGAGCGCGACCTGGCGGACGAGATCGTCGTGCCCTTCTGCCCCGAGTCCACGCTGTCGGGGATCGGGGACACGGACTTCATGGAAGCCGTCTGGTACCGGCGCACGGTGACGCTCCCGGACGCGTGGGCCGGCTCCGACGTCCTGCTCCACTTCGGAGCCGTGGACCACGACGCCACCGTCTGGGTCAACGGCACCGAAGTCGCCCGCCACCGGGGCGGCTTCACCCCCTTCACCGCGGAGCTGCGCGGGGTGGCCGCCCCCGGTGAGGAAGCGGTGATCGTGGTCCGTGCCCGAGACTCCCGGCACGGCCCGCAGGCGCGCGGGAAGCAGGCCACCTGGTACGCCAACAGCCACTGCCACTACACCCGGACCACCGGCATCTGGCAGACGGTGTGGCT
>KL568705.1:2517-3526 GCA_000715605.1 Streptomyces speibonae
TCAGAGATGTGTATAAGAGACAGCCTCAGGCGTCCGCGCATCACTCCCGACCTCGGCTCGCACTCCTTTCACATCGACCTGCCGGTCACCGGCAATCCGCCGGGGCACCGGGTGCGGGCGGTGCTCTCGGACGAGCGCGGCGAGGTGGTCACCGCCTCCGCCCGCGCCGACCTCGACCTGTGTCCCAAACTGGTGCTGACCGTGCCGGACGACCGGGTGCGCACCTGGTCACCGGCCGACCCGCACCTCTACGACGTGCGGTTCCAGCTCCTCGACGCGGCGGGCGGGGTCGTCGACGAGGCGACGTCCTACGCGGGCCTGCGCTCGGTCGCCGTCCACGGCAAGCGGGTGCTGATCAACGGGGAGCCGGTGTTCCAGCGGCTGGTGCTGGACCAGGGGTACTACCCGGACGGTCTGATGACCGCCCCCACCGACGGCGACCTCGTGCGCGACATCGAACTCGGGCAGCGGGCCGGCTTCAACGGCGCCCGGCTGCACCAGAAGGTGTTCGAGGAGCGCTACCTCTACCACGCCGACCGGCTCGGCTACCTCGTCTGGGGCGAGTTCGGCGACTGGGGCTGCGAGACCGGGGTCCGCGACGACAACCAGCGTCCCGACGCGAGCTACGTCGCCCAGTGGCTGGAAGCGCTGGAACGCGACCACTCCCACCCGTCGATCGTCGGCTGGTGCCCGCTGAACGAGACGTACCAGAACCTGCACGACCGGATCACCACCCTGGACGACGTCACCCGGGCGATGTTCCTGGCCACCAAGCAGGCCGACCCGAGCCGCCCCGTGATCGACGCCTCCGGCTACGCCCACCGCGTCCCGGAGACCGACGTGTACGACGCACACTGCTACGAGCAGGACCCGCGGGCGTTCGCCGGGACCATGGCGGGGCTCGCCGAGGACCGTCCGTACGTCAACACCGGCCCCGACGGCCGTACCTGGTCGGTGCCCTACCGTGGACAGCCCTACTTCTGCAGCGAGTTCGGCGGCATCTGGTGGG
>KL568705.1:3787-4054 GCA_000715605.1 Streptomyces speibonae
CCGCAAGCGCGGCCGGCGACGAGACCGGGACGTCCTGGGGCTACGGCGAACGGCCGCGCACCGCCGAGGAGTTCCTGACCCGGTTCACCGGACTGGTCGACGTCCTGCTCGACGACCCGGACATGTTCGGCTACTGCTACACCCAGCTCACCGACGTCTTCCAGGAGCGCAACGGGATCTACGACTTCGACCGCGGCGAGAAGTTCGACACCGCCGCACTGCGCCGTGTCCAACAGCGCGCGGCCGCCGGCGAATCCGCCGGCTGAC
>KL568705.1:4273-4938 GCA_000715605.1 Streptomyces speibonae
CCTGCCGAAGCCGGCGCACTCGCCGTCCCCGCCGTGCCGAAGCCGGCGCCGCGCCGCACCCTTCGACGGGCCTGCCGCGGGCGCGCCGCCCGCCTGGTCCGCCGTACTCTTCCGCGGCGGCCACGTGCGCGAGGGGCCGGGCGTCCCCTCGACGAGTTCGTGCCGGGGACGCCGTCGGCGCCGCTGACCCGGTCCCGCGTCCGCCCCGTGCGCCGGACCCGGTCCGTTCGCCGCACGGACATCGCCGTCACCGCCGTGCCGCCCGTCCGGCAGCGACACCCGCCCTGCCGTGCACCGACCGGGCGGGTGGGCGCCGTACGCGCGTCGGATCGGGGCGTGCGGCGCCCTCAGCCGCCGACGGCCGCCTTGTCGGTGTCGGCCGCCGGACCGGACTCCTCGGCGAGGCGTTCCATGCCGCTGATCGTCTTCAGTGGTTTCTCCTTGAGGAAGACCACCGTGATCAGCGCCGGCAGCGCGCAGGGATCGCCACGTACATGCCGGCCATCAGACGGGACATCGCCCTGGAGTATCTGCCGGTTGGACATGGGGGCGGGCGGCACCGTCTCGGGCGCCTGTGGTGCGGTCACGGTCGTCTCTCTCAGCGTTCTGTGGTCGAAGCGGGACCCGCCGGGGTCGGGGGCGGGGCGTCTGGGCGGGGGAGGCAC
>KL568706.1:0-248 GCA_000715605.1 Streptomyces speibonae
CACCCCGTGCGCACGTTCCACGCCATCGGCGACACCTCCCCCCTGCACGCCACCGCCACCGGGCACGCCATCCTGGCCCACCTGCCGAAGTCCGAGGTCGACGAGCTCACGGCGGGCACCCTGGAGCGCTACGGCGAGGAGACCATCACCGACCCGGTGGAGCTGCGTGCCGAGCTCCACCGCGTCAGGGAGCGTGGATACGCCGTCAATCACAACCAGTTCCGCCCCGGTGTTTGCGCCATCGCCGC
>KL568706.1:493-1709 GCA_000715605.1 Streptomyces speibonae
CGACGAGGACGGCACGCCACTGGCCACCGTGGCCGTCTCCATGCCCGACTCCCGCTTCGCCCCCGGCCGGCTCGCGGAACTGGGCCGGCTGGTGACCGACGCCGCCGCGGAGATCACCGCCCGCCACCTGGGCTGAGGGCCCGCGCCCCCGCCGCCGTCAGCGCACCGGCACCGCGAGGTACTGGACCTCGAGGAACTCCTCGATCCCCGTCCGGCCTCCCTCGCGGCCGAGTCCGGACTGCTTGACGCCGCCGAAGGGCGCGGCCGGGTTGGAGACCAGGCCGGTGTTGAGGCCCACCATGCCCACCTCCAGGCGTTCGCTGACGCGCAGGGCCCGGTCGAGGTCCTCGGTGAAGACGTACCCGACCAGGCCCCAGGGGGTGTCGTTGGCGCGGCCGACGACCTCGTCCTCGTCGTCGAAGGTGAGGACCGCCGCGACGGGGCCGAAGATCTCCGTGTCCATCAGGCGGCTCGCGGGGTCGACGTCGGTGAGCACCGTCGGAGGGTAGAAGCAGCCGGGTCCTTCCGGGGTACGGCCGCCGACCAGGACCCGGGCCCCGCGCTCGACCGCGTCGGCGACCAGTTCCTCCACCTTGGCGCGGCCGGCCCGGTCGATCAGCGGTCCGACGTCGACGCCGTCCCGGGTCCCGGGGCCCACGACGAGCGCGCCCATCCGCTCGGCCAGCCGACGCCCGAACTCCCCGGCGACCGACCGGTGCACGAAGAAGCGGTTGGCGGCCGTGCACGCCTCGCCCATGTTGCGCATCTTGGCGAGCATCGCGCCGTCGACGGCCGTGTCCAGGTCGGCGTCCTCATAGACGATGAACGGCGCGTTCCCGCCCAGCTCCATCGAGGTCCGTACGACCGTTTCCGCGCTGAGGGCGAGCAGGTGCCGTCCGACGGCCGTGGAACCGGTGAAGGACAGCTTGCGGATCCGCCCGCCGCGCAGGAGCGGTTCGCACACCTCCCCCGCGCGGGAGGTGGTGACGACGTTGAGCACGCCGTCGGGGAGCCCGGCCTCCTTCAGGATCGCGGCGAGCGCGAGGCCGGAGAGCGGGGTCTGGGGTGCCGGCTTGAGGATCATCGTGCAGCCCGCCGCGATCGCCGGGCCGATCTTGCGGGTGCCCATGGCGAGGGGGAAGTTCCAGGGGGTGATGAGCAGGCACGGGCCGACCGGCCGGCGGGAGAGCAGCATGCGGTGGCGGCCGTCGGGGAG
>KL568706.1:1927-3553 GCA_000715605.1 Streptomyces speibonae
CCGTCGGGGAGGGTGCCGTAGCCGCCGTCGACGCGCACGGCCTCCTCGGAGAACCAGCGGAAGAACTCGGCCGCGTAGGCCACCTCCCCCCGGGCCTCGGCGAGCGGTTTGCCCATCTCGGACGTCATGAGGCGGGCGAGTTCGTCGGTGCGCGCGATGATGATCTCGTAGGCGCGGCGCAGGACCTCGCTGCGGGCCCTCGGTGCCGTACGGGCCCACTCCTCCTGCGCGCCGACGGCCGCCTCCTCGGCGAGCCGGGCGTCCTTGGGGCCGGCGTCGGCGACGCGGGCGATGACCTCTCCGGTCGCCGGGTCGTCGACGGGCATCGTGGCACCGTCCGCGGCGTCCGCCCAGGCGCCGCCGATGAACAACTGCGTGGGTGTGCCGGTCATGGTGTCTCTCCTGGTCGGTCGGCGGCGGGGTCGAGGAGTTCCGCGAGGTGCAGGGCGCGGACGTCCCGGCCCGCGGTGAGGTGGTCGATCTGGGTGGCGCAGCTGAAACCGTCGGCCACGACGGCGGTGCGGGTGCCGTCCGGCGACGTTCCGCCGAGGCCGTCGAGGCGGGGTGCGAGGGCCAGGCCGGCGACGGCCATCGAGGTGGCGTAGTGCTGTTCCTCGAAGCCGAAGTTCCCGGCGAGCCCGCAGCAGCCCTCCGCCTCGTCGACGGTGCGGACACCGAGCCGGCGCAGCAGGTCGGCGGGGCGGCGGCCGGGGAAGGTGGCGTACTCGTGGCAGTGGGTCTGCAGGACGACGCGCTCGGGCAGCGACGGCGGGGTCCAGCCCGGCTCGGCGAGGCCGGTCAGGGCGCCGGTGAAGGTGTGGACGCGGTCCGCGACGCGCCGGGCGGCGGCGGTGCCGAGCAGTTCGGGCACGTCCCGCTTCAGCGCGGCGGCGCAGCTGGGCTCGGCCACGACGACGGGCCGCGCGTCACCGTTGTCCAGGCGGGTGACCGTACGGGCCATGACCCGCCGGGCCACCGACAGCTGGCCGGTGCTCACCCAGGTCAGGCCGCAGCACAGGCCGGTCTCGGCCGTAGTGGGCACACCCGCGTCGGCGAGGACGCGACGGGCGGCGCCCGCCACGTGCGGGCGGAAGGCACGGGTGAAGCTGTCGACGAAGAGGAGGGCCGTCGCCGGAGCGTCGGTCCGTGTCGCGCGCAGGACGCGGCGCAGGGCGCGCCGGGAGGCGAACGACGGGATCGTGCGCTGCGTCGTCACGCCGCCGAGCCGGGCGAGGCCACCGCCGAGCGGGCCGCGCAGCAGCGCGTTGACCGGGCGGGCCGCGCGGCCCGCGAGCACGGAGGTCAGCGGCAGCCAGCCCAGCGAGTAGTGCGCACGGGGTCTGATCCGCCCCTTGTAGTGGTGGTGCAGGAACTCGGCCTTGTACGTGGCCATGTCGACGCCGACCGGGCAGTCGCTGGAGCACGCCTTGCAGGACAGGCACAGGTCGAGGGCGTCCCTGACCTCGGCCGAGCGCCAGCCGTCCGTCACCGTTTCGCCGCGGACCATCTCCTGGAGCATGCGGGCCCGGCCCCGGGTGGAGTCGTTCTCCTCGCCCGTCGCCCGGTAGCTGGGGCACATCACCCCGCCCGCGTCACTGCGGCACCTGTCTCTTATACACATCTCTG
>KL568706.1:3752-4259 GCA_000715605.1 Streptomyces speibonae
ACACAGCGGCGGGCCGCGCCCGCGAAGCCGTCCTCGTCGTGCGGGAAGGTGAACACCGTCGCCGGCGGCCGGTTCCGGTGCGCCGCGAGGCCGGCGTCGAGCGGGGCGGGGGCCACGATGACGCCCGGGTTGAGCAGCCCCTCGGGGTCGAACGCCTCCTTGAAGGCGGCGAACGCCCGGATCATCCGGTGGCTGTACATGACCTCGAGCAGCTCGCCGCGCGCCCGTCCGTCGCCGTGCTCGCCGGAGAGGGTGCCGCCGTGCGCGACGACCAGGGCCGCGGCCTCCTGGAGGAAACGGCGTGCCGCGTCCCGGCCCTTGACGGAGGCGAAGTCGAAGTCGATGCGGACGTGGACGCAGCCCGCGCCGAAGTGGCCGTACAGCACGCCCGTGAAGCCGTGGGACGCGAGCAGTCCGCGGAAGTCGCGCAGGTAGCCGGCCAGGTTCTCGGGCGCGACCGCCGCGTCCTCCCAGCCGGGCCACGACTCCCGACCACCGGCCCCCCGC
>KL568707.1:0-821 GCA_000715605.1 Streptomyces speibonae
CATCGCCTGGCTGCGCTGCCACCGTGAGGGCTACCAGGCCTACCTCGAGCCCCTCGCCGCCGCACCCGGCGACGTGACCTCCGCCCATGTCCGGGCCCGCCGCCTCGCCGCCACCCCCGCCCATCGCGAACTGGCCGCCTACTGGAGCGGCCCGCGCACCACCGGCCTCCCGGCCCGGCTCACCCCGGCCGCAGCGGCGCTGCTCGCCGCGATGCTCGCCGACGACCTCACCCGGTGGGCCACCGGCGTCCCCGACCGGGGCCCCGTCCCCGCCCGGCGCCGCCTCAGGCGTGTCGATCTGCGCGACCTGACCGTCACCGAACACCCGGTCCTGCCCGTCCCCGAAGTGGCCCCGACACCGGTGACCGCCCGATGACCACCATCACCGAGACCGTCGACGGGCTCGCCACCGACGTGGTGCTCCCCGACGGCGACGGCCCCTTCCCGTCGGTCCTCCTGCGCACGCCCTACGACCGGCGGCGCCACCGTGCCGAACTGCGCGGCTGGGCCCGGCGCGGATTCGCCGCCGTGGCCCAGGACGTACGCGGCCGGCACGCCTCGCCGGGACAGTGGCGCCCGTACGAGGACGAGACGGCGGACGGCACCGCCGCCGTCCGCTGGATCCGCCGCCGGCCCTGGAGCGACGGAAGGCTCGTGGCCGCCGGCGCCTCCTACGCCGCCCACTGCGCCCTCGTCCTCGCGCTCGACGCGCCCGCGGACGGCAGGCCCGACGCCGTCATCGCCGCCGTGCCCGCGCTGGGCACCGCCGACACCGCCCGCGAACCCTCCGGTGCGGAGCGGCTGGCCACCCGGGCCGGCTG
>KL568707.1:970-1489 GCA_000715605.1 Streptomyces speibonae
GTGCGGAGCGGCTGGCCACCCGGGCCGGCTGGTGGGCCGCCCACGGCGACCGGCCCGACTCCGACGACGACGCGCTGGCCAAGGCCCGGGCCGCGGACCCCCGCCTGCTCACACACCTGCCGCTGACCGAACTGCCCCGCAGGCTCGGCCGCGACCTTCCCTCCTGGCCCGCGATCTGGCGGCACCGCGAGCGCGGCCGACTGGTCGCACGGGGCGCGCACGCGCGGATCCCCCTGCTGGCGGTGGGCGGCCACCACGACCACTTCACCGAGGACACCGTGGCCCTCTGGCGGCGCTGGGGCGGCCCCTCCGCCCGGCTGCTGCTCGGCCCCTGGGGGCACCGCCTCGTCGCCGCGCCCGGACCCGACGCCGACCCCGAGGCCCACCGCGTCGCCCTCGGAGACCTCTACGCCCGATGGGCCCGGAACGCCCTCGCCGGCGCCCTCGCCCCCGGCGCCCGGGGCGCGACCGCGCTCGGCGGCAGCTCCCTGTGGCTCCCCGCCGGCACCGAGGGGGAGC
>KL568707.1:1692-3282 GCA_000715605.1 Streptomyces speibonae
GAGCCGTACGCACCGGAGCTGCGGCTGCTGCGCGGCGCCGACTTCACCGCCGACCCCGAACACCCCGTCTCCTCGGAGCACTTGACCGTACCCACCCGGGGCACACCCGACCGCTGCGTGTTCGTCACCCCGCCGCTGACGCGCCCGCTGGACGTCGTCGGACCGGCCCGGGCCACCGTCCGCGCCATCGCCGGCACCCCGGCCGCGGACTGGGCCGCCCGGCTCACCCTGCTCACCCCCGACGGCGTGGCGGGACGCCTCGCCGTCGGAGTCGTCCGGCGCACGGACCCGCCCGGCACGCCCGCCGAGTTCACCGTGCCGCTCGGCCGACTCGCCCGGCGGCTGCCCGCGGGCGCCCGGCTGCGCCTGGAGATCGCAGGCCACCACTTCCCGGCCCACGCCCGCAACCCCCACACCGGCGAGGACGCCGTCACCGCCCGCCGGCTGACCGCCTCCCGGCGCCACGTCGACCCGGCCGCGACCGTCCTCCGGCTGCCCGTCGTCCGGTCCCGTCCCGTACCCACCGACCCCGCACAGGAGATCCTCCGATGACGCCGCTGCCCCTGGAAGCCCTCGTCGACCCGGTCTGCGGCATCGTCCGCAAGGTCAAGCCCGTGGAGCACCCGCCGGGCACCCCGGCCCGCTACACCGCGCTCACCGCCGAGATATCCGACGCCCGCAGACTCGGCCTGTGGCCCGCCGACCGGGTGTCCCTCGGCACCACCTTCGGCGACCCCGAAGGCGCCCGCATCGCCGCCGTCGCCGAAGGCGTCGAACGCTACTGCGGCAACCGCGTGCCACCGCCCGGCCACCCCGACGCCCCGCTGCGCGCCACCGCCGCCGAACTGACCGGGGCCGGGCTGCGGCTGTACGGACCGCCGGACCTGCCCGCCTACGCCGACTGGCAGTACGACCGTGACGCGTTCCCCTACCGCCGACTCACCCCCGGCACACCCGCCCTGTGGACCCGCGGCACCGAACGGCTGCCCGGCAGCGACACCGCCGAGGTCTGGGCACCCACCGCCCTCACCCACCTCAACTGGCGCCAGGGAGAACTGCGTTCGCTGCCCCGCACCCACCACCTCAACTACGCCGGCATCGCCACCGGGCAGGGCTTCGACGACGCGGTCGAACGCGCCCTGCTGGAGGTCGTCGAACGCGACGCGCTCGAACTGTGGTGGCACCTCGACGCCCCGGCCCGCGGCATCGACCCGGCCACCGTCCCCGGACTCACCGACGACCTCGCCGGGTCCGGACTCACGGTCCACCTCGTCGAGATGCCCTCCGCGTTCGCCCCCTGCGTCGGAGCCCTCGTCCAGGACCCCCGGCTCGGCCTGTACGCGGCCGGGTTCGCCTGCCGGTACGACCCCCGCGAGGCCGCCCGCAAGGCGGTCCTGGAAGCCGTGCACACCTGGGTCTTCACCCAGGGTCTCACCGAACCCGACGGCTGGGTGTTCCAGGCCGTCGAGGCCGGACTGCTCGCCCGGGGCCTCTACCTGGACCACCGCGCCGACGGCCGCTATCTCGACGACTGCGGCCCGCAGTTCGAACACGTACGGGACCTGGGCGCGCACGTCCAGGTGTGGCTGG
>KL568707.1:3515-4038 GCA_000715605.1 Streptomyces speibonae
AGCCCCGCCGGTTCACCGAACCCGCGCTCGGCACCGTCCCGGTGCAGGAGGTGCCGGCCGGCAGCCGCGCACGGCTGGAGGACGCGCTCCACGACGGCGGACACCGCGTCATGACCTTCGACCTCACCACCGAGGACGTGGCCGAGACCGCGCTGCGCGTCGCCCGGGTCCTCGTCTCCGGACTCCTCCCCAACGCCCCCGCCGCCTTCGCCTACTTCGGCTGCCCCCGCCTGACGGAAGCCGCCGCCGGACTCGGCCGCACCCGCGGACCGGGCGCCCCGCAGGACTTCACGCTCGCCCCGCCGCCCCACATGTGAGGACCCCGTGGATCTCGTCGCCGCCCTCGCCCGCGCACGCTCCGCCGAGGAACCCGGCCCCGACACCCCCGCCGGGCCGGCCGTGCCGGACTGGCCCGGCACCCCGCTCCCCGTTCCCGCCGCCGGCCCCGGGGAACTGGACCTGGACCGCCTGCTTCGCCTGTCGCTGACCGCATCGGATCCCGCCGGCCGGCTGCGGCCCGCCG
>KL568708.1:0-118 GCA_000715605.1 Streptomyces speibonae
ACGCCTGCCGCGCCCCGCCGCCTGCGCGCCGCGCCATCCGCGCGATCCGCGTGAGCCGCGCCATTCGCGTGAGCCGCGGGCAGTCGTGCCGCTGGGGCGGCACGGGTGGGCGCGACGG
>KL568708.1:390-1949 GCA_000715605.1 Streptomyces speibonae
CACGGGTGGGCGCGACGGCCACCCCGCGCGCGCCGGGCTGCGCAGACACCCCCCGGCCCGCACCAACGCAGGGCACCTGCAGAGCGCCGGCTAGTGCAACACCCCCGGCCAACACCAACGCGCGTGCGCTCTGCAGAAGCGCGCCGACTGCAGAGCCCCGCGTTCACGCACCGCGGCAGACGCGCCCCGTACGCTCACCCCCGTGACCACGGAACTCCTCCGCGCGCTGACGGCGCACGCCAGCACCGCGGCCCACGCCCGCGCAGCCCACCCGTGTGCCTGCACCACCGCCACCCTCACCACCCGCGACGACACCGCCGTCCTCCGCCACGCCGGCACCGTCGCCAAGGCCCACGCCCCCGGCACCGACCCCACGCACCTCGCGCTCCGTGTCACCGCCGCCGCCCGCCTCCCCGGCGTCCTCCTCCCCCCGCTCACCCCGGCCCCCGCCGAACTGCACGGACGGCTCGTCACCCTCTGGCCGTACGGCACCCCCGTGGACCCGGACGACCCCGACGCCGCCCCCTGGGAAGCCGCCGGTACCCTCCTCGCCCGCCTCCACCGCACCCCGCCTCCCGTCGCCGTCCCCCCGATGCGGGGACCCGCGAAGGCCGCCCACGCTCTCCGCCGCCTCCGAGTCGCCGCCCCCCGCCACCCCGGCACCGCACCGATCCTGCGGGCCTGGTCCGCCCTCCCGGACTGGGCACGCGGCGCGGCCCGGCCGACGGACGCCACCGCGCTGTGCCACGGCGACTTCCACCTCGGCCAGCTCATACGCCACCCGGCATCCCAAGGCCCCTGGCTGCTGATCGACGTCGACGACCTCGGCACCGGCGTCCCGGCGTGGGACCTGGCCCGTCCTGCGGCCTGGTTCGCGTGCGGACTGCTCGCCCCCGGCGACTGGCACCGCTTCCTGACCGCCTACCGCGCGTCCGGCGGCCCCGCCGTACCCGCCGACGGCGACCCCTGGACCGCGCTGGACGTCCCGGCCCGCGCCCTCACCGCGCAGACCGCCGCCCGCGCCGTCACCAAGGCGGTCCTGGCGGACCGGCCGCTGGACGAGGTGGAGCAGGAACTGGTCGACGCCTGCGGGCGCATGGCATCCCCACCGGATTGAGCCGAAGTGCGCGAAGTAGGGTGCAACCGACCCGCGGCCGGACGGAGTCTGTCCTGGCGATACGCGAAGCGGGAACGACCGGCGAGGAGTTGACCGATCATGCAGTGTCCGAAGTGCCGTGCCCCCATGCACACCTACAACCGCAACGGTGTTCAGATCGAGCAGTGCAGCGGGTGCCGAGGCATCTTCCTCGACTACGGCGAGCTGGAGGCGCTGACCCGGCTGGAGTCCCAGTGGTCGCAGCCCGCACCTCCCCCGCCGGCCGCGCCGCAGGCGTACCCGGCGGCCCCGCAGCCTCCCGCGTGAGGCGCCGGGCACGGCGGCCACTACGGTCACCGCCGGCGCAAGGGCTTCGGGCACATGCTCTTCTCGAGCTGACGCTCCGCACGCCGAAGCCCCCGGTCACCGGACCGGGGGCTTCGAAGTGTGGACGATACTGGGA
>KL568709.1:0-1550 GCA_000715605.1 Streptomyces speibonae
GGGACGGGGAGCGGAGCGCATCCCCGGCCCCTTCATGAACACCCTGCCGGTACGGCTCGACATCGCGGCGCACGACGTGACCGGAGCGATCACCGCCATGCAGTCGCAGCTGGCCGGCCTGATGATGCACGAGCATGCACCGCTGGCCCTGGCCCAGAAGGCCAGCGGCGTGCCTGCGTCGGCCCCACTGTTCACCTCGCTGTTCAACTACCGCCACAGCGGGCGGAAGACCACTGACACCGGTCGGCCGGCCGGGGGGTCGGGGATGCGTATGTTCCTGGCCCAGGAACGCACCAACTATCCCTTGGCTGTGGCGGTGGATGACCTCGGCGCGGGTTTCGGGGTCACCATCGATGTTCTGGAACCCGGCGACGCACGCCTCGTATGCGCTCAGTTGCGGACTGCGGTGGAGGGGCTGGTGAGGGCCCTCGGTGAGGCGCCCGGAAAGGCGTTGGCCGAGCTGGACGTGTTGTCGGAGGGAGACCAACGGCGGATTCTCACCGAGTGGAACGACATGGAGTCGGTGCCGGGGGTGTCGGTGCCGGAGTTGTTCGCTGCGCAGGTGGCGCGCACACCGGGTGCGGTGGCGGTGGTGTGCCGGGACGAGGAGCTGACGTACGCCGAGTTGGACGATCGGGTATCGCGGCTAGCCCGGGTGTTGAGGGCGCGTGGGGTGGGCCGGGAGTCGGTGGTGGCGGTGGCGATGGGCCGTTCGGCCGACCTGATGGCCTCGTTGCTGGCAGTGCTGACAGCGGGGGGTGCGTATCTGCTGATCGATCCGGAGTATCCGCGCGAACGGATCGCGTTCATGCTGGATGATGCGGGACCGGTGTGCGTGGTGACGACTCGGCTGGGTGGTGAGGGTCTGCCTGCGGGGCTGAGTATGCCGGTGGTGGAGGTGGATGCCCCGGAGATGGTCGCTGAGCTGGCGGCGACGGACGGCGGCGTGGTGTCGACGCCGCCGGTGCGCCCTGACGCGGCAGCGTATGTGTTGTACACGTCGGGGTCGACGGGGGTGCCGAAGGGGGTGGTGGTGTCTCACGCGGGGTTCGCGAGTCTGGTGGCCGGGCACCGGAAGCTGTTGGGCGTGGGACCGGGGTGCCGGGTCGCGCAGTTCGCGTCGCCGAGTTTTGACACCTTCGGGTGGGAATGGTCGATGGGGTTGCTGACCGGGGCCGCACTGGTGGTGGTGCCGGAGGAGGAACGGCTGGGGCAAGGGCTGGCGGCGTTCCTCGAGCGGGAGGGCGTGACCCATGTGACGTTGCCGCCGGCGGTCCTGGCGGTGCTGGACGAGAACCGTGTGGGCTCCGATGTGGTGGTCATCGCTGCGGGTGAGGACTGTCCGCGTGAGGTGATGGAGCGGTGGTCGTCAGGGCGGGTGATGTTCAACTCGTACGGACCGACGGAGACGACGATCGATGTGTCGTTGTGGCGGTGCGATCCGTCCGCCACGCGGGTCGCGATCGGCGGCCCGGTGTTCAGCACCCGGGCCTACGTGCTGGACGGTTTCCTGCGCCCGGTGCCGCCGGGTGTGGTGGGTGAGCTGTATG
>KL568709.1:1774-2137 GCA_000715605.1 Streptomyces speibonae
GATGTGTATAAGAGACAGGCGGAGCGGTTCGTGGCCTCTCCGTTCGGCGCCCCGGGTGAGCGGATGTACCGGACGGGTGACCTGGTCCGATGGACCGCCGATGGGCAGCTCGTCTTTGCAGGGCGGGCGGACGATCAAATCAAGGTGCGTGGGCGCAGGATCGAGCCGGGGGAGGTAGAGACGGTACTGGCCGCTCACCCGCAGGTCGCCCGGGTGGTGGTGATCGCGCGCGAGGACACGCCGGGCGACAAGCGGCTGGTGGCCTACGTGGTGGCTGCGGCCGAGGAGAATGATGCCGTTGATCTACCCGCGACGGCACGGGTGTTCGCGGGTGAGCGGTTGCCGGAGTACATGGTGCCTGTC
>KL568709.1:2382-2583 GCA_000715605.1 Streptomyces speibonae
GATGAACTGCCGTTGTCGGTGAACGGCAAGGTGGACCGGGCGGCCCTGCCCGCGCCGGAGTATGTGGTAACTGGTACCGGTCGGGGTCCTGCGACGGTGGCCGAGGAGCTCATGTGTGGTGCGTTCGCCGAGGTGCTGGGCCTGGAGCAGGTCGGCGCGGAGGCGAACTTCTTCGAGCTGGGCGGGCATTCGCTGTTGGCG
>KL568709.1:2892-3051 GCA_000715605.1 Streptomyces speibonae
TGGCGATGCGGTTGGTGTCGCGGGTGCGGTCGGTGTTCGGGGTGGAGTTGGGTGTGCGGGCGTTGTTCGAGGCGCCGACGCCGGCGGAGCTGGCGGTGCGGGTTGGTCGTGCGGGGGCTTCGCGGGCGGGTCTGGCCCGGCGTGAGCGTTCGGGGCGGG
>KL568709.1:3312-3584 GCA_000715605.1 Streptomyces speibonae
TTGGAGGGGCCGAGTCCGACGTACAACTTGCCGGTGGTGTTGCGTCTGGACGGTCGGGTGGATGTTGACGCGCTGGGGTTGGCGTTGGTGGATGTGGTGGGCCGGCATGAGGTGCTGCGCACGGTGTTCCCGGCTGACGGGGGTGAGCCTTACCAGCAGGTGCGTGAGGTGGCCGAACTCGGCGGACTCCTCCGGGTCGTGGATACGGCCGGTGAGGACGAGGTGGACGATCTGGTGGCGGCGGAGACGCGTCACGGGTTCGACCTGGCAAC
>JNXM01003569.1 GCA_000715605.1 Streptomyces speibonae
GAAGAAGCCCAGCCAGTCCACCAGCTTCTTGCGGTGGTAGCGCTGCCACAGCACCGCCGCCAGCAGACCCATGATGATGCCGCCGAGGACACCGGGGTTGTTGTAGGTCGCGGCTATGTCCTCGCCCGCCTGGACCTTCGCCTCGGTGACGGGGAAGGCCTTCAGGACGTTGCTGTAGACCAGGAAGCCGACGAGCGCGGCGAGCGCGGTGGAGCCGTCGGCCTTCTTGGCGAAGCCGATCGCGACACCGATGCAGAACAGCATCGGCAGGTTGTCGAAGATCGCGCCACCGGCGGTGGCGAAGACGGCGGCGACCTTGTCCCAGCCGAAGCCGTCCGCGCCGAAGACGTCCGGCTGGCCGAGCCGGAGCAGGATGCCCGCCGCCGGAAGGACGGCGATCGGGAGCTGAAGGCTGCGGCCCACCTTCTGCAGGCCCTGGAACAGGCCGGATCCCCGCTTCTTCGCGGGGGCCGCCGAGTCGGTGGCGGTGCTCATACTTCCTCCATCGGTGGTGGTCTACACCACTAGTGGTGTAGACCTGTTGTACACGATGAAGGCCACATAAAGGAACCCGTCGATTCCGCGACCGCGGAACTACCCACCGTGCCCGCGGGACACCGCGAAACGGAACCGCTGCGGAACCGCTCTCAGGCACGCCGAAAAGCCCCCGGACCGCAGTGTCCGAGGGCTCGACAAGCCGCAACCAGCCTACGAGATCACGCTTTCGTCGCGTCCTCGACCTCCTCCTCCGGCTCCCGTCCCGGCGTCTTCAGATCGAACCGCGTGATGGCGAAGCGGAAGATGACGTAGTACAGCGCGGCGAAGCCCAGACCGATCGGGATGATCAGCCACGGCCGGGTCGCGAGGTTCCAGTTGATGACGTAGTCGATCAGCCCCGCCGAGAAGCTGAACCCGTCGTGCACCCCGAGCCCCCACGTCACCGCCATCGACACACCCGTCAGCACCGCGTGCACCGCGTACAGCAGCGGCGCGATGAACAGGAACGAGTACTCGATCGGCTCCGTGATGCCGGTGACGAACGACGTCAGCGCCACCGACAGCATCAGCCCGCCCACCTCCTTGCGCCGGCTCGGCCGCGCGCAGTGCGTGATCGCCAGCGCCGCGGCCGGCAGCGCGAACATCATGATCGGGAAGAACCCGGACAGGAACTGCCCCGCGTCCGGGTCGCCCGCCAGGAACATGTTGATGTCGCCGTGCACCACGGTCCCGTCCGGCTTGGTGTACGAGCCGAACTGGAACCAGATGGGCACGTTCAGGAACTGATGCAGCCCCACCACCAGCAGCGCCCGGTTCGCGACACCGAACACACCCGCGCCCCACGCGCCCAGACCGCTCATCCAGTCGCTGAAGCTCTCCAGCGCGTCGC
>KL568710.1:0-1114 GCA_000715605.1 Streptomyces speibonae
GCCGTACCCGCCCTCCCCGCCGTCCCGGCCGTCGGAGCGCCGCGGATCACCACGCCGTTCGCCCCGCTGCGCAGGCCGGGTGTGCCGGCCTTCGGCGCCTTCCTCGCCTCCGACGCCCGGGGCGTCGAGCGCATGGAGGAACTCAGCCGCTGGCTGGGCGGCGCGGAACTGCGCGTCGGGCACACCTACCTGCCCGGCAACCGCTGGAGCGACATCGAGGGCGACATCGGCTTCCTGGAGTCGTGGGCGCGCTGGCGCAACGCCGAGAAGGACCGGATGCTCGTCCTCAACGTCCCCCTGCAGGAGCGCAACGAGGAGGGCGTCTCCGACGAGGAGGTCCGGAGCCTGCTGCGGCGGGGCGCGGCCGGGGAGTTCGACCACCACTTCCGTGCCCTCGCCGAGCGGCTCGTCGCGCTGAAGGTGCCGGACACCATCCTGGTGCTCGGCTGGGAGATGAACGGCATCACCTACACCCACCGGTGCGGCCCCGACCCGGAGTCCTGGAAGAAGTACTGGAACCGCGTCGTGACCACCATGCGGTCGGTGCCGGGCCAGAAATTCCGTTTCGATTTCACCCCGAGCCGGGGCCGGGACGCCATTCCCTGGACGGAGTGCTACCCGGGCGACGACACGGTCGACATCATCGGCATGGATTCCTACGACCAGCCCGCCGGACGGTCCTTCGACGAACAGGTGAAGGAACCCTACGGACTCCAGGCGCACGTCGATTTCGCCAAGGCGCACGGAAAGCCCATCTCGTACCCGGAATGGGGGCTCTTCCGCAACGGCGACAATCCCGAGTACATGCGGCGCATGCTCGCGTGGATGGAGGAGCACCGGCCTCTCTACAACACGGTGACCGACTACTGCCCGCACGGGGTGTGGCAGTGCGACGACAACCCGCACTCCTCCCGCGTCTACAAGAACGTGCTCTACGGCCGCACCCACGGCGCGGACCCGGAGACCACCCCCGAGGCCACCCCGGCGCCGTCCGCGCCGGCCGGGCAGGTCCCCCCGGAGAACTGCTCGCCGCTGGACCTGGGCCGCTGGGTGGAGTACTGGCTCGGCGGAAAGCTCTGTCTCCGCTTCGACTGGTGGTCGCGCGACCGCTGAC
>KL568710.1:1381-2758 GCA_000715605.1 Streptomyces speibonae
CGCCGCGTCGCCGGCCCGGCCGCCCCGCCTCGGCCGTACCAGCAGGGCCAGGCCGCCCAGCAGCCCGCCCGCGCTCGCCCCCACCAGGGCGGTCACCGTCGTCGACGCGGACGCCGGCCCGCCGGGCCTGACCGCGCGCGAGAACTGCACCAGACGCACCTGGGTGCTGCCCTTGGTGTCCTCCGCGTGCCGGGTCAGCGCCCGCGAGACCGCGTTCGCCATGTCGACGGCCTCCGCGGGCCGCGTCGAGGTGGCCGTGACGGACACCATCGGGGCGTCCGGCGAGGTCGACGTGCGCACACTGTCCCGCAGCGTGCGCAGCGGCACCCCCGCCCACACCTGCGCGTCCCCGAGCACCGCGAGCTGCGTGGCCACCCGCCCGTAGGCCTGCGCGAAGCCGCGCGCCGCGTCCGGGGTCGTCTGCCCGGTCGGTACGGCGACGACGTAACTGGTGGCCTGGTACGACGGCGGCGTGAGCAGTCCGTACGCGCCGCCGAGCAGCCCGCCGAGCAGCGTGCCCGCCACCAGCGCGGACCAGGCGGGCAGCCGCTTGAGGCGGGCGAAGGACGGAAGGCGCCGACGGGTCTCGGTGTCGGTCATGACGGGCTTGCTCCCTTGTGGACATGCGGGGACGGCCAGGACGGCCGGGGCGCGGAGGACGGCGACGTGCTGGCGAGGGCCGCCGCGTACACGTCCATGAGCCGGGCCGTGCTGCGGGTGATGCTGTAGTGACGCGCGGCCTCCCCGGCCGTGCGGGCGCCGGGGCCCGCCGCCCCGGCCTCGGCGATCGCGCGGGCGTACGCGTCCGGTCCGCCGCGCACCCGCCGGGTCGGGCCGGCCGCGGCCGGCGGCAGGTCCTCGATCGCCGGGCAGGAGGCGTAGAGCACGGGCAGCCCGGACGCCAGCGCCTCCACGGCCGCCAGCCCGAAGGCCTCCTCCGCGGAGGGCGAGGCGAACAGGTCCATCGCCGAGGTCAGCGAGGGCAGGTCGGGGCCGGGGGAGCCGTCGGGCAGGGCGGGGCGCTCCCCGGTGAACAACACCCGCCCGGCCACCCCGGCCTCATGGGCCGTACGGCGCAGGACGTGCTCCTCGGGGCCGCCGCCCACCAGCAGCAGCCAGTGGTCCTCCGGCAGCCGGGCCAGCGCCCGGATCAGCACGTCGAACCGTTTGCCCGGGGCCAGCCGGCCGACACCGCCCACGACGAACGCCCCCTCCGGCAGCCCCAGCCGCCGCCGGGTGAGCGCCCGCCGCTCCGGGTCGAAGCGGAACCGGTCCACGTCGACGCCGTTGGGCACCACCTCGATCCGCGGGGCGGGCACGCCCCATCGCCTCAGCCGCTCGGCCACCGTCGGGGCTGTCTCTTATACACATCTCTGA
>KL568711.1:0-557 GCA_000715605.1 Streptomyces speibonae
ATCCCGGTCTTCAAGCTCACCGAGGAGGAGTCCAGCCGTCTGCTCCGCATGGAGGACGAGCTGCACAAGCGGGTCATCGGCCAGAACGACGCCGTCAAGGCGCTGTCGAAGGCGATCCGCCGTACGCGCGCCGGTCTGAAGGACCCGAAGCGTCCGGGTGGCTCGTTCATCTTCGCGGGCCCGTCCGGTGTCGGTAAGACGGAGCTCAGCAAGGCCCTTGCCGAGTTCCTCTTCGGTGACGAGGACGCGCTGATCTCCCTCGACATGTCGGAGTTCAGCGAGAAGCACACGGTCTCGCGTCTCTTCGGTTCGCCCCCCGGCTACGTGGGCTACGAAGAGGGCGGCCAGCTGACGGAGAAGGTCCGCCGCAAGCCGTTCTCGGTCGTCCTCTTCGACGAGGTCGAGAAGGCCCACCCGGACATCTTCAACTCGCTGCTCCAGATCCTGGAGGACGGTCGGCTGACCGACTCCCAGGGCCGGGTCGTGGACTTCAAGAACACGGTCATCATCATGACGACCAACCTCGGCACCCGGGACATCTCCAAGGGCTTCAACCT
>KL568711.1:746-2119 GCA_000715605.1 Streptomyces speibonae
ACCTGGGCTTCGCGGCCTCCGGTGACACGAAGAGCAACTACGAGCGCATGAAGAACAAGGTCCAGGACGAGCTCAAGCAGCACTTCCGGCCCGAGTTCCTCAACCGCGTCGACGACGTGGTCGTCTTCCCGCAGCTGACCCAGGACGACATCCTCGCGATCGTCGACCTGATGATCGGCAAGGTGGACGAGCGCCTCAAGGACCGGGACATGGGCATCGAACTCGCCCAGTCCGCCAAGGAACTGCTCGCGAAGAAGGGCTACGACCCCGTGCTGGGCGCGCGTCCGCTGCGCCGGACGATCCAGCGCGAGATCGAGGACTCCCTGTCGGAGAAGATCCTCTTCGGCGAGCTGCGCCCCGGTCACATCGTGGTCGTGGACACGGAGGGCGAGGGCGAGACCAAGACCTTCACCTTCCGCGGCGAGGAGAAGTCGGCTCTGCCGGACGTCCCGCCGATCGAGCAGGCGGCCGGTCCCTCAGGCGGGCCGAACCTGAGCAAGGACGCCTGACCCTCCGGAGGTTGAGCAGCCCGCTACTCCTCCACCGCCGCGGACCTCGAACTCATCTCGTGGACCGCGGCGGTCCGGCACGATACCGACTCCCGATCCAGCAGCAGGATCAACCCTCGTTGTCTCGTGGGGTGATGCGGAACTCAAAAGGAGCAGTTCCGGGGTCCAACGCGGTCACACCGCCGTCCACGGTCAGTACGGCACCGTTGACGAAGGACGCAGCCGGCGACAGCAGCCAAGCGATGGCCTCGGCCACCTCACTCGGCTCACCAGGGCGGCGTGCCGGCAGCAGCCGGGTGGCCTCCTCATATGCACCGTCGACCCCAGCGCAGGCCAATCCAGCGTCCTCGGCGAACCGGGCCATGCGGCGGTCGGCCATCTCCGTACGCACCCAACTGGGACAAACAGTGTTGGCCCGCAAGCCCTGAGGCCCGTAGTCCACGGACAACGACCGGCACAACTGCAGCAGTGCCGCCTTGGACGTGGCATAGGCGGCATTTCCCACCCCGTTGCGCAGGGCAGAGACGGAAGCGACCGCGACGACAGATCCCCGGGCCCGGAGCAAGTGTGGCAATGCCGCCCGCATCAGAAGGAAGGGGCCAGTGAGATTGGTACGAAGCACCGCCTCCCAGTCCTCGTCGGACAACTCCCCGACTCCCCCGCTGCGTCCCACTCCCGCATTGACGACCAACCCGTCGAGTCGACCGAATCGCGCGACGGCAGTCTCGACTAGGTGGAGAAC
Source organism: Streptomyces speibonae (assembly GCA_000715605.1). Lineage (GTDB taxonomy): Bacteria > Actinomycetota > Actinomycetes > Streptomycetales > Streptomycetaceae > Streptomyces > Streptomyces speibonae. The sequence continues at coordinate 1,998 of KL568711.1, forward strand.
AGCGTCCGGGTCTGCGGTATCAGCCGGGCAGGCCAAGGCTCCGGTTTCCGTAGCGACGCGATACAAAGGCTCTGGTCGCCGCCCGGAGACGACAACCTCGTGCCCGGCCGCCCGAAGCAGGA
>KL568712.1:0-234 GCA_000715605.1 Streptomyces speibonae
GTTCATCGAGGTCAGCCCGCACCCCGTGCTGACCGTGGGTCTGGGCGAGACGGTCGAGGTGGCTGACCGGCCGGTGTCCGTCCAGGGGACGCTGCGTCGCGACGACGGCGGCTGGGAGCGTTTCCTGGTCTCGGCCGGGCAGGCGTTCACAGCCGGCGCCGACGTCGACTGGGACAGGACACTCCCGGAGGACGCCCGGATCGTCGACCTGCCCACCTACGCCTTCCAGCACAC
>KL568712.1:479-832 GCA_000715605.1 Streptomyces speibonae
GAGAACACCGGTGGTGTCGGGGACGTGGCGTCCGCCGGACTCGCGGCCACGGATCATCAACTGCTGTCCGCTGCCGTGGCGTTGCCGGACTCCGACGGTGTCGTCCTCACCGGGCGCATCTCGCAGCGTATGCACGCCTGGCTCGCCGACCACGCCGTGAACGGCATGGTTCTGCTGCCGGGTACCGCGTTCGTGGAGATGGCGGTGCGGGCCGGTGACGAGGTCGGTTGCGGCATGGTCGAGGACCTGACGCTGGCCGCGCCTCTGGTCGTGCCCGAGCGGGCCGGTGTCGTCCTGCGCGTGGTGGTCGGCGCCGCGGACGAGGACGGACGGCGCGAGCTGTCGGTGTTCTC
>KL568712.1:1076-1254 GCA_000715605.1 Streptomyces speibonae
GACGGACGGCGCGAGCTGTCGGTGTTCTCGCGCCTCGACGACGAGAGCGGCACCGACGCCGACACGAGCTGGACGTGCCACGCCACCGGAGCCCTCGCCGTGGGCGACAGGTCGTCGGCGGCCACGCTGGACCTCTGGCCGCCGCGTGAGGCGCTGCCGGTGGACGTCGCGGGCTTCT
>KL568712.1:1444-2769 GCA_000715605.1 Streptomyces speibonae
TGTTCTCCCGTCTCGACGACACCTCGCAGCCCGGCTCCGGGTGGACCTGCCATGCGACGGGCGTGCTGGCGCTCGGTACCCAGGCGTCGCCCATGTTCGACCTGGGCGTCTGGCCGCCGCGTGAGGCGCGGCCGGTGGACGTCGCGGGCTTCTATGCGTCGGCCGAGGCGGACGGGTACGGGTACGGGCCGCTGTTCCAGGGCCTGAAGGCCGCCTGGCGGCGGGATGAGGAGGTGTTCGCGGAGGTCGTCCTGCCCGAGGGTGCGGACGCGGCCGGGTTCGCCCTGCACCCGGCCCTCATGGATGCCGCACTCCACGCCACCGGCCTCGGCGGCGACAGTGGCGCGGTGCAACTGCCGTTCGCCTGGAGCGGGGTGTCGCTGCTCGCGTCCGGGGCCACTCGGCTGCGGGTGCGGGTCACCAGGTCCGGCGACGGCGTCGTGTCCCTGCAACTCGCCGACGGGGCCGGGGCGCCGGTGGCGTCCGTCGAGTCGCTGACGCTGCGCGACGTCACGGCCGAGCAGCTGTCCGCCCGGCCCGGTGACCCCGACGCCCTCTTCCGCAGCGAGTGGACGGCGCTCCCCGCCCCGACCGGCCTCGACGCCGACGCCCAGGACCGCCGTTGGGCGCTCGTCGGCACGGCCGGCACGCTCCCGCTCGCGGGCACCCCGACCTACGCGTCGCTCGACGAACTCGCCCCGGCCCTCGCCGACGAGTCCGCCGAGGCACGGCCCGACACCGTGATCATGCCGTTCCTCGGCACCCACGGCCCGGCGGACGACGTACCGGCGGCCGTGCACCGCGCGGCCTGCGAGGTCCTCGCGACGGTGCAGCAGTGGCTGGCCGACGACCGGTTCGCCGATCTGCGGCTCGTGCTGGTCACCCGGCGCGCGGTCGCGGCCGGCTCAGGTGAGAAGGCGGTGGACCTGGTCCACGCCCCGGTGTGGGGTCTGGTGCGCTCCGCGCAGGCCGAGCACCCCGGCCGCCTCGTCCTCGTCGACACCGACGGCGTCGACACCGCCGTACGTGCCCTGCCCGCCGCGCTGGCGCACCGAGAGGAACGCGAGTTCGCGCTGCGCGACGGCACCGTGCTCGTACGGCGTCTCGTGCGCGCCGCGTCCGGGGGCGCCCTGACCCCGCCCGCCGACGCCGGGTCCTGGCGGCTCGACGCCACCGTGCGCGAAACCCTCGACAACCTGGAACTGATCCCCGCCCCCGAGGCGGTGGCGCCGCTGGCCGACGGCGAGGTACGGGTCGCCGTGCGCGCCGCCGGGGTCAACTTCCGTGACCTCGTCTCGCTGCTCGGCATGGCGGCGACCGAGGAG
>KL568712.1:2964-3341 GCA_000715605.1 Streptomyces speibonae
GAGATCATGGGCGGTGAGGCGGCCGGTGTGGTCGCCGAGGTCGGTCCGGGTGTCACGGACCTGGCGGTCGGTGACCGTGTGGTGGGCCTGTTCACCGGGTCCTTCGGTCCGCTCGCCGTGACCCACCGCGACTACCTGGCACCGATGCCGCAGGGATGGACGTTCGCGGAGGCCGCCGCCGTCCCCATCGCGTATCTCACCGCCTACTTCGGCCTGGTGGACCTCGGCGGTCTGCGCCCGGGCAGCCGGGTCCTCGTCCACGCGGGCGCCGGCGGTGTCGGCACCGCGGCCGTGCAGCTGGCCCATCATTTCGGGGCCGAGGTGTTCGCGACGGCCAGCCCCGGCAAGTGGGATGCTCTGCGGGCGCTGGGTCTGGA
>KL568712.1:3377-3645 GCA_000715605.1 Streptomyces speibonae
CTCGCCGTGACCCACCGCGACTACCTGGTCCCGATGCCGCAGGGATGGACGTTCGCCGAGGCCGCCGCCGTCCCCGTCGTCTACGCCACGGCCCTGTTCGGCCTCGTGGACCTGGCCTCGATCGCCCCCGGCCAGCGGGTCCTGGTGCACGCGGGCGCCGGTGGCGTCGGCATCGCCGCCATCCAACTGGCCCGTCACTTCGGGGCCGAGGTGTTCGCCACGGCCAGCCCCGCCAAGTGGGACACCCTGCGGGCGCTCGGCCTGGACG
>KL568712.1:3890-4126 GCA_000715605.1 Streptomyces speibonae
CCCTGCGGGCGCTCGGCCTGGACGAGGATCACATCGCCAACTCGCGTGATCTGGGCTTCGAGGAGAAGTTCTCGAAGGTCACCGGTGGTGAGGGCATGGATGTGGTGCTCAACTCGCTGGCGCGGGAGTTCGTGGACGCCTCGCTGCGGCTGCTGCCGCGTGGCGGTCACTTCCTGGAGATGGGCAAGACCGACAAGCGCGACCCCGAGGAGGTCGCCGCACAGCACCCCGGCGTC
>KL568712.1:4410-5092 GCA_000715605.1 Streptomyces speibonae
CCCGTCACGGCGTGGGATGTGCGGCGGGCTCCGGAGGCGTTCCGGTTCATGAGTCAGGCGCGGCATGTGGGGAAGATCGTGCTGACGGTGCCGGTGGGGGTGGATCCTGCGGGGACGGTGCTGATCACGGGTGGGACGGGCACGTTGGGTGCGTTGGTGGCCCGTCATGCGGTGGTGGAGCACGGGGTGCGCAGTGTGGTGCTGACGAGTCGGCGGGGGTTGGCGGGTGAGGGTGCGGCCGCGTTGGTGGCGGAGTTGGAGGCGTTGGGTGCGTCGGTGTCGGTGGTGGCGTGTGATGTGAGTGACCGGAAGGCGTTGGCGGGGGTGTTGGCGGGTGTTCCTGCGGGGGCTCCGTTGACGGCGGTGGTGCATGCGGCGGGTGTGCTGGATGACGGTCTGGTGGGGTCGTTGTCGGGGGAGCGGCTGGCGCGGGTGGTGCGTCCGAAGGTGGATGCGGCGGTGCATCTGCATGAGTTGACGCGGGGGATGGATCTGTCGGCGTTCGTGTTGTTCTCGTCGGCGGCGGCGACGTTGGGGGAGTCGGGGCAGGGTAATTACGCGGCGGCGAACACGTTCCTGGATGCGTTGGCGGAGGTGCGTCGGGCGGAGGGTCTGCCGGCGACGTCGCTCGCGTGGGGGTTCTGGGAACAGCGCAGCGGCATGACCGCCCACCTCACCGACG
>KL568712.1:5310-5676 GCA_000715605.1 Streptomyces speibonae
TGACCGCCCACCTCACCGACGTCGACATGCAGCGCATGCGGCGCTCCGGCGTCGTACCCCTGACCAGCGAACTCGGTCTGCGGCTCTTCGACGAGGGACTCTCCTCGGCCTGGCCGGTCCTCGCACCGATCAAGCTCGACACAGCCGCCCTGCGGACCGCAGGAGACATCCCGCCCCTGCTGCGCGGCCTCGTCCGGGCGCCCGCCCGGCGCACCGTAGCGGCGGACACCACCGGCGGCGGCAGCTCCCTCGCCGACCGGCTCGCCGCCATGGCACCCGCGGAGCGTGAGCGCTACCTGCTCACAACCGTCCGCACCCATGTCGCGGCCGTCCTGGGCTTCACCGACGGCGAGGCCGTCGTCCCCA
>KL568712.1:5942-6311 GCA_000715605.1 Streptomyces speibonae
TGCCCGCCACTCTCGTCTTCGACTACCCGAACCCGACCGTGCTCGCCCAGCACCTCGGCGCCGAACTCGTCGGCGACGCCCCCGCGCCCGCCGGCACCGGGACCGCTCCGGTCGCCGCCGTCGCACGGGACGACGACCCCGTCGTCATCGTCGGCATGGCCTGCCGCTACCCCGGCGGGGTCCGGTCGCCCGAGGACCTGTGGCGCATGGTCCACGACGGCGTCGACGCCATGACGGGCTTCCCCGACGACCGCGGCTGGGACGTCGAGGGGCTCTACGACCCCGACCCCGACCACCCCGGCACCACCTACACGCGTGAGGGCGGCTTCCTGGAGGACGCCGGTCACTTCGACCCCGAGTTCTTCGGGA
>KL568713.1:0-448 GCA_000715605.1 Streptomyces speibonae
TCCGACAGCTGCTCGAGGACGAGCACGCCGACGCCCTCCGACCAGCCGGTTCCGTCGGCCTCCTCGGCGAACGACCGGCACCGGCCGTCGGCGGACAGTCCGCGCTGCCGGCTGAACTCCACGAAGACGTCGGGGGACGCCATCACGGCGGCGCCGCCGACCAGGGCGTAGGCGCACTCGCCCGAGCGCAGGGACTGGCCGGCCAGGTGGAGCGCCACGAGGGAGGAGGAGCAGGCCGTCTCCACGGTGACGGCGGGTCCCTCGGTGCCGAGCGTGTAGGCGATGCGGCCGGAGGCCACGCTGGTGACGGTGCCGCTGAGCAGGTGGCCCTCGACGCCGTCGGCGGATCCGCTGCCGTAGCCCTGTGCGGCGGCGCCGACGAAGACGCCGCCGCGGGTGCCGCGCAGCGAGGCCGGGTCGATGCCCGCCCGTTCCAGTGCCTCCCAGG
>KL568713.1:696-973 GCA_000715605.1 Streptomyces speibonae
CCTCCCAGGACGTCTCCAGGAGCAGCCGCTGCTGGGGGTCCATGGCCAGTGCCTCGCGCGGGGAGATGCCGAAGAAGGAGGCGTCGAAGGCGCCGGCGTCGTGGAGGAAGCCGCCGCCGCGGGCGTAGAAGGTGCCCTCGTGGTCGGGGTCGGGGTGGTAGAGCCGCTCCAGGTCCCAGCCGCGTTCCGCGGGGAGGGGGCCGATGGCGTCCTCGCCGTCGGCGACCAGCCGCCACAGGTCCTCGGGCGAGGCCACGCCGCCGGGGAAGCGGCAGGC
>KL568713.1:1198-1650 GCA_000715605.1 Streptomyces speibonae
CGTCGGCCGCCCGCGGGGCCTCGGCGGCGGCCGTGCGCTCCTCGGCGCCCGGCGCGGTGGCGCCGAGTCCGGCGTACAGCCGGCCGGCCAGGTCCGTGACGGTGGGGTGGTCGAAGATCTCGGTGACGGGCAGCCGTACCCCGGTGGCCTCCACCAGGCGGTTGCGCAGTTCCACGGCGGTCAGGGAGTCGAAGCCGAGGTCGCGGAAGGCGCGGTCGGCGGCGACGCCCTCGGCGGTGTCGTGGCCGAGGACGGCCGCGACGTGGTCGCGGACCAGGTCGCGGACCGTCTGCTCGCGGCGCGCGGCGGGCAGTTCCGCGAGCTGGGCGGCGAACGCGGATCGCGGGGGCTGCGGGTCCGGGGCGCGGCCCGCCAGGACGGCCCGCACCTCGGGCAGGTCCTCGATGAGCGGGCGCGGGCGCGCGGCGGTGTAGGCGGGGGCGAACTCCTCC
>KL568713.1:1885-3102 GCA_000715605.1 Streptomyces speibonae
GGCCAGGGCGGCGAGGCCGCGGCGGCGCAGCCGGTCCAGCGCCTCGTCGTCGGCCATGCCGCCGCCCGCCCAGGGGCCCCAGGCGACGGAGACGGCGGTGAGCCCGCGGGCCCGGCGCCGGGCGGCCAGCGCGTCCAGGTGGGCGTTGGCGGCGGCGTAGGCGCCCTGTCCCGCGCTGCCCCAGACGCCGGCGATGGAGGAGAACAGCACGAACGCGTCCAGCGGGGTGTCGCCGAGCAGGTCGTCCAGGTGACGGGCGCCCAGCACCTTGGCCGCCGCGGTCTCGCCGAGCGCGGCCACGCTGTCGTCGTCGACGGAGCCGGGACCGAGTGCGCCCGCGGTGTGCAGGACGGCGGTGGGCGGGTGTGCCGCCAACAGGGCGGCGACGGCGTCGCGGTCCGTCATGTCGCACGCCTCGACGGTGACTTGGACCCCGAGGGCGGCCAGTTCGTCGCGCAGGGCGTCGGCGCCGGGCGCGGCCGGGCCTCGGCGGCCCGCGAGCACCAGGTGCTCGGCGCCGTGCCGGGCCAGGTGCACCGCGACATGGCGGCCGAGGGCGCCGGTGCCGCCGGTGACCAGGATCGTGCCGCGCGGCTGCCAGAGCGGGCCGTCCTGGGGTGCGGGGGCGCGTTCCAGGCGGCGGGCGCGGACGCCTTCGGCGCGGATCGCGATCTGGTCCTCGTCGCCGCCGGTGACGGCGGCGCCCAGCCGGGTCAGCGCCCCGCTGTCGACGTCGGCGGGCAGGTCGGCAAGGCCGCCCCACAGGCCGGGCCGTTCGAGGCCGAGGACCTGGCCGAGCCCCCAGGTCTGCGCCTGCTCGGGCCGTGCCGTGTCCCGGTCCCGGTCCACGGTGACCGCGTTCTGCGTCACCAGCCACAGCGGGGCGTCAAGGGCGGCGTCGGACAGTGCCCGGGCGGCGGTCAGGGTGCCGGCCAGGCCGGCCGGGACGGCCGGGTGGGCGGGGTGCGGCCGCTCGTCGAGCGCGAGCAGCGACAGTACGCCGGAGACCTGGCCGGCGCCGGCCGCGTCCCGCAACTTCCGGGCGAGCTCGGCCCGTTCGGTGCCGGCCGGGACGAGGACGACGGGGGTGCCGAGTGCGCGGAGCCAGGCGCGGCAGGCGGCGAGCGCGGGGGTGACGTCCTCGGCGTCGGGGACCAGGGCGAGCCAGGTGTGGTCCGGTGCGCCCGTGCTTGCGGGCTCGGCCGGTTGCGTCCAGC
>KL568713.1:3335-4102 GCA_000715605.1 Streptomyces speibonae
ATGTGTATAAGAGACAGGTGCTGGAAGGGATAGGTCGGCAGTGCGCGCCGGACGGCTCCCGTGGGGGCGAACAGCGCCTCCCAGTCGGGTCCGGCGCCGGTGGTGTGCAGGCGGGCCACGGCGGCCAGCAGGGTGTGCTCCTCGGGCCGGCCGTCGCGCAGCAGGGACACCGCGAGCGGGTCCTCCTCGGGGAGGCAGTCGGGAACCATGCCGCTGAGCACACCGTCGGGACCGAGTTCCACGAACGTGGTGGTGCCGGCGGTGCGCAGGGTGCGTACGGCGTCGGCGAACCGTACGGTGGCCCGGGCCTGACGGGCCCAGTAGGCGGGCGAGCACGCCTCCTCGGGCGTGAGTTCGGCGCCCGTCACGGTGGAGACCACGGGGATGCGCGGCGCCGCGTAGGAGAGGCCGGCCGCGATCCGCTCGTACTCGGCGAGCATGCCGTCCAGGTGCGCGGAGTGGAAGGCGTGCGAGGTGCGCAGCAGCTTGGTCCTGCGGCCCCGGGCACGCCAGTGCCGTGCGAGGGCGTCGATCGCGTCGGCGTCGCCGGAGAGCACCACGGACCCGGGGGCGTTGACGGCCGCCACGGCGACCTCGTCCCCGTGGGCGGCGAGCGGGCCGGCCGCCTCCTCGGCGGACGCCTGGACGGCGAGCATGGCGCCGTCGGCGCGCTGGGCCTGCATCAGCCGTCCGCGCGCGGTGACCAGGACGGCGGCGTCGGCGAGCGTGAGGACGCCGGCGGCATGGGCGGCGGCCAGTTCGCCGAC
>KL568713.1:4279-5118 GCA_000715605.1 Streptomyces speibonae
AGAGATGTGTATAAGAGACAGCGTGCGGAAGAGGGCGGTCTCGAGGGCGAACAGCGCGGGCTGGGCGTACTCGGTGCGCTCCAGGGCCTCGGCGTCCTCGTGGACGACCTGGCGCAGCGGCCGGTCGAGGTGCCGGTCCAGCTCCGCGCAGACCTCGTCGTAGGAGGCGGCGAAGGCGGGGACGCGGGCGTACAGTTCCGCGCCCATGCCGGGGCGCTGGCTGCCCTGCCCGGTGAAGAGGAAGGCCACCGGCTCGGCGGCGTCGTCGCCGGCGGTGCCCTCGAAGAGGCCGGCCGAGGGGCGGCCGTCGGCGAGCGCGCCGAGCGCGCGCACCAGGGCGTCGCGGTCCTCGGCGAGCACGACGGCCCGGTCGGGCAGTGCGGCGCGGGTGGTGGCCAGCGAGTACGCGATGTCCGTCAGCGCGTCGTCGGACGGTGACTCGCTCCGCAGAAGCGTCAGCAGGCTCGCGGCCTGGGCGCGCAGGGCGGGGCGGCCCTTGGCGGCGAGCGGGAAGAGCCGGGCGCCGGTGTCGGACCGTCCCCCGGTGCCCCCGTGGTTCGGCGCGTCCCGCGGGCCGGGTTCCCGGAACTCCTGGAAGAGGGCATGCGCGTTGGTCCCGCTGATGCCGAACGCGGACACGCCGAACCGGCGCGGCGCCCCGGCCGCGGGCTGCCAGGGCCGCGCCTCGGTCAGCGGCCGTACGGCTCCCGCGGTCCAGTCGACGACGTCGGAGGGGGTGTCCAGATGCAGGGAGCGCGGGAGGACTCCGTGCCGCATCGCCATGATCATCTTGATGACGCCGGCGACGCCCGCGGCGGCCTGGGTGTGGCCGATGTTGG
>KL568714.1:0-1017 GCA_000715605.1 Streptomyces speibonae
GCCCCACCGGCCGCACCGGACGCCGCCGCTGCCGCGGCGCCCGAGGACTTCCAACAGGTCACCCTCGCCAAGGGCGTCGCCGAGATGGGCGAGCCCATGACCCTCGCCGTGCTGCCGGACCGCTCGGTGCTGCACACCTCGCGCGACGGCACGCTCCGTCTGACGGACGCGGCCGGCACCACCACCGTGGCGGGCAGACTGGATGTGTACAGCCACGACGAGGAGGGCCTGCAGGGCGTCGCCGCCGATCCCGGCTTCTCCTCCAACCGCTTCGTCTACCTGTACTACGCCCCCAGGCTGGACACCCCGGCCGGTGACGCCCCCGCGGACGGAACAGCGGCCGACTTCGCCCGGTTCGACGGCGTCAACCGGCTGTCCCGGTTCGTCCTCAGGACCGACGGCACCCTGGACCCGGGCAGCGAGAGGAAGATCCTCGACGTGCCCGCCTCCCGCGGCCTGTGCTGTCACGTCGGCGGCGACATCGACTTCGACGCCCAGGGCAACCTGTACCTGTCGACGGGCGACGACACCAACCCCTTCGCCTCGGACGGCTACACCCCCATCGACGAGCGTGCCTCGCGCAACCCCGCCTACGACGCCCAGCGTTCGTCGGGCAACACCAACGACCTGCGGGGCAAGATCCTGCGCATCAAGGTCAACGCGGACGCGACGTACAGCATCCCCGAGGGCAACCTCTTCGCACCCGGCACCGCGAGGACCCGCCCCGAGATCTACGCGATGGGTTTCCGCAACCCCTTCCGGATGAGCGTCGACAAGGCCACCGGCACCGTCCACGTCGGCGACTACGGGCCCGACGCCGGTACCGCCAACCCCTCCCGCGGCCCCGGCGGACAGGTCGAGTTCAACCGGATCACCGAGGCGGGCAACTTCGGCTGGCCCTACTGCACCGGAAAGAACGACGCCTACACCGACTACGACTTCGGCTCCGGCAGCTCGGGCGCGCGCTTCGACTGCGCCGCGCCGAAGAACACCTCGCCGCGCAACACCGGCCTCACC
>KL568714.1:1179-2342 GCA_000715605.1 Streptomyces speibonae
ACACCGGCCTCACCGACCTGCCGCCCGCCCAGCCCGCCTGGATCCCCTACGACGGCGCCTCCGTCCCCGAGTTCGGCAACGGATCCGAGTCGCCCATGGGCGGCCCCGTCTACCGCTACGACGCCGACTCCGCCTCCGACGTGAAGTTCCCCGCCGAGTTCGACGGCGACTTCTTCGCCGGTGAGTTCGGCCGCCGCTGGATCAAGCGGATCGAGACCGGCGGCGACGGCACCGTGCAGTCCATCAACGCCTTCCCCTGGAACGGCACCCAGGTGATGGACCTGGCCTTCGGCCCCGACGGCGCCCTCTACGTCCTCGACTACGGCACCGGCTACTTCAACGGCGACGCCAACTCGGCCCTGTACCGCGTCGAGCACGTCACCGGCGGACGCGCCCCCGTGGCCCAGGCCGCGGCGGACACCACCTCCGGCACGGCCCCCCTCACCGTCGGGTTCTCCTCGGCCGGCACCTCCGACCCCGACGGCGACGCACTCGGCTACGCCTGGACCTTCGGCGACGGAGCCACCTCCACCGCGGCCCACCCGTCCCACACCTACACCGACAACGGCCAGTACACCGCGACGCTCGAGGTCACCGACGCCACCGGCAAGAGCGCCACGGCGTCCGTGCGGATCACCGTGGGCAACACCGCGCCGACCGTACGGCTCGACACCCCGGCCGACGGACGCGTGCACGACTTCGGCGACGCCATCCCGTTCAAGGTGACGGTCACCGACCCGGAGGACGGCACGATCGACTGCTCCAGGGTGAAGGTCACCTTCATCATCGGCCACGACAGCCACGGACACCCGCAGACCTCGGCCACCGGCTGCACCGGCACCCTGCAGACCCTGGCGGACGGTGAGCACGACCCCAACGCCAACATCTTCGGCGTCGTCGACGCCGAGTACACCGACCGGGGAGCGAACGGCCAGCCCGCGCTCACCACCCACGACCAGCACATCACCCAGCCCAGCCTCCGGCAGGCCGAACACTACGGCGACTCAGCCGGAGTGACCGTCATCAACCACACTCCCGCGCACGGCGGCAGGACCGTCGGCGACATCCACGACGGCGACTGGATCTCCTTCACCCCCTACAGCCTCGACAACGTCACCGGGTTCACCGCCCGCGTCTCCTCCGCAGGCAGCGGCGGCACCCTG
>JNXM01003592.1 GCA_000715605.1 Streptomyces speibonae
CGTCCACGACGACCATGCCGAGCGCGGTCACCACGTCACGGAAGTTGAGGCCGGCGGCGCGGACGTGGATCCGCACCTCGCCCTCGCGCAGCGGCTCGGCCATGTCGGGCGCGGGCACCAGGGAGAGGTTCTCCAGGGTGCCGCTGGCCGAGACGTCCAACCGCCAGGGACCGTCCTGCGGCGGCACCAGGGCCTGCCGCTCGGTGACCCGGGCGAGCCTGCGGACGCGGGCCTCGCCGCCGTGCAGGACGATTTCGGGCTCGCCGGTGGCGAGCGCGGCCGGCAGGGCGGCCAGGGAGGCGGGTGCGTCGTCGGCGTCGACGAGGACGAAGCAGTCCGGGTTCTCGGCCTGCGCGGAGCGCACCAGGCCCCACACCGGCGACTGCGCGAGCCCGGAGATCCGCTCCCCCGGCTCGCCCGCGACCGCGCCCCGGGTGACCAGCACGAGCCGCGATCCGGCGAACCGGTCCTCCGCCAGCCAGCTCCGCACCAGGCGCAGCGTCTCCTGCAAGGCGTCGTGCACCTGCTCGGCGAGGGCCGCGTCCTGCGCGGTGGGCAGGGTGACGAGGACGTACGGGGGCACGTCGCCGGTCAGCTCCTCCAGCGAGCCGTACGACGGCACGCCCGCCAGCCCGAGCGGGTCCCGCCCCACGACGGCCCACGAGGGGGCCGGCACGTCCTCCAGCAGGGTCAGCGGACGCCATTCCGAACGGAAGAGGGAGCCGTGGAAGGCCGCCTCACCGGAGGGGTCGGCCGTCAGTCCGTCCGTGGACAGCGCACGCAGGGTGAGCGACTCGACGGACGCCACGGGCGCACCGGAGCTGTCGGCGAGCGTGAGCGCGACGGTGTCGCGGCCCGCCTGCCGGATGTGCACCCGCAGCGCGGTCGCACCCTGCGCGTGCAGGGTCACACCTCCCCACGAGAACGGCAGCAGCGGTCCCGAGCCGTCGGCCCGGTCGGCATCGGCGAGACCGGTGGCGTGGAGCGCGGCGTCCATGAGGGCCGGGTGCAGGGCGAACCCGGCGGTGTCCGCGCCCTCGGGCAGGACGACCTCCGCGAACACGTCGTCACCGTGCCGCCAGGCGGCCTTCAGGCCCTGGAACAGCGGCCCGTACCCGTACCCGTCCGCCTCGGCCGACGCC
>KL568715.1:0-1126 GCA_000715605.1 Streptomyces speibonae
CGGCTTCGCCGCCGCGGGTGACACGAAGACCAACTACGAGCGGATGAAGAACAAGGTCCAGGACGAGCTCAAGCAGCACTTCCGGCCCGAGTTCCTCAACCGTGTCGACGACGTGGTCGTCTTCCCGCAGCTCAGCCAGGACGACATCCTGCGGATCGTCGACCTGATGATCGAAAAGGTGGACGAGCGCCTGAAGGACCGGGACATGGGCATCGAGCTCTCCCAGTCCGCCAAGGAGCTGCTGTCCAAGCGGGGCTACGACCCCGTGCTGGGCGCCCGGCCGCTGCGCCGGACCATCCAGCGGGAGATCGAGGACTCGCTGTCGGAGAAGATCCTCTTCGGCGAGCTCCGTCCCGGTCACATCGTGGTCGTGGACACGGAGGGCGAGGGCGACAGCGCCACCTTCACCTTCCGCGGTGAGGAGAAGTCGGCCCTGCCCGACGTCCCGCCGATCGAGCAGACGGCCGGCGGAGCCGGACCGAACCTGAGCAAGGACGCGTAACCACCGCGTCCGGCCGTACGAGAAGGGTCTGCCCCGGGACACACGTCCCGGGGCAGACCCTTCTCCGCGTCGCGGCCCGGTGCCGCCGCCGCAGCCGTGTCAGGACAGCTGACCGTCGTAGTCCGGCAGCTTGAACGTCTTCTCCGCGTGGCCACCGGACAGGTCGGAGGCGCTGTTGCCGATGTTCGCGACGATCGTGTAGCCCTTCGACTCGATGTCGGCGCGCTGGGCCGTCTTGTACTCGGCCACGTCCCGGAACAGGTCGACCAAGCCGCGCACGTACAGGCCCGCGGACTCGTAGCCGGCGTGGTCGAGGTTGTACTCGGTGGGCCAGTGGATGATGCTCGGGCGGGCGGTCACGAAGAACACGGCCACCCCGCGCTCCTGGGCGTACTCCGCCACCTCCAGGACCGGCCTGTTCGCGGGCTGCGGGAAGCTGAACCCGAAGTCGGTCTCCAGCGCCGTGTTGTCGATGTCGAGTACGAGGGCCGGCTTCTCGCCCGGCGCCGTGTCCCCGAGCCGCTGCTTCAGATAGGGCAGGGCCCGGTCCATGACCGCCCGGCAGTCCCGCTGCCAGGTGTCGTAGTCCACGTCCGCCGCGGCGCCCGCCGCTGCCGCGGCGGG
>KL568715.1:1359-2169 GCA_000715605.1 Streptomyces speibonae
GGCTTCCCTGAGGGCGCTGCGGGGGCCGTGGCCTCGGCCGGTGCGGCCAGGGCCACGAGGGCGGCCGCGGAGACGGCGGTGACCGATGCGCGGCGCAGCCAGGGGTGTCGGCTTCTCATAGTCGTGGGGGTCCTCTCACGTCCGTAACGCTGCCAACATGGCGTGTGCATGCTCGTCTGCGAGGGTGACGCGAGGTGAACCGTAGGGTTACCGGGCGGTAGGCGCCTAGAGGTCTGCGCCACATTTGTGGAATGGCCGAACCCCTTCGCCGGTGACATGGTGCACAGGCGGTTTGTCCGGTACTAGCCGGAATAGTGGCTCAACGCCTGCCGCAAAACGGACATTTAGCTCATCATTCTGATCGATCAGCTCTAAATGGGGGTTTCGCCCCATAAGAATGTTCTGTCAAGAGACGTGCATCTCAGCAGAGAAGTACGAACTATCGTCGTACATCACACCTTTGCGCCGTTATGGCCGGAGGGGCTACCAAGGAATCGCCACCGAGGCGCGGACCCGTCCGCCGGGTGGTTTTCCTCTGCCCCCTCCCTTACGAGGTTTTGATGTTCGAGCGCGTCACGTCCCGTTCCTCCCGTACGTCCCTGATCCGCACCCGCGCGGCCGTACTGACCGCCGGACTGGGGGCCTCGGTCGCGCTGGGGGCCGGGGTCGCGGTCGCCTCCGTCGACACCACGGCCGCCTCGGGCGCGGCGAGTGCCGTCCAGGCGCAGGCCGCCGCGCAGGCCGAGGCCGCGAAGACGCAGGCCGTCACGGCCGAGAAGGCCGCGAAGACCGCCAAGGCCGCCGCGAAGA
>KL568716.1:0-446 GCA_000715605.1 Streptomyces speibonae
CCACGGGGATACGGTTCGGCGGCACCTCCACGTCCGCGACGACTGCGGCAACAGCCAGCGCCGCCGGCGTGGGCGACTCGAACAGCGCCCGCACCGACACTCCCAGCCCACCCGCACGCAACCGCTCCACCAAGGACACGGCCAGCAGCGAATGGCCGCCCAGCTCGAAGAAGTTGTCCTCCACCCCCACCCGCTCCAGGCCCAGCACCTCGGCGAAGGCCTGACACACGAGCTCCTCGCCCACCGTGGCGGGGCCCCGGCCGCCGCCGGACGTCGCATACTCCGGGGCGGGCAAGGCCGCACGGTCCACCTTCCCGTTGACCGACAACGGCAGCTCATCCAGCATCACCACCGCCGACGGGACCATGTACTCAGGCAACCGCTCAGCGGCAAAGGCCCTCAGGTCACCAGCCCCTCCGCCATCGCCGTCCGGCACGACGTAGGCC
>KL568716.1:701-1633 GCA_000715605.1 Streptomyces speibonae
CCCACGCCCGCATGCGCCATCAAAGCGGCCTCGACCTCACCCGGCTCGATCCGGAAGCCACGGACCTTCATCTGATCGTCCGCCCGGCCGACGAACACCAGCTGTCCGTCCGCAGTCCAGCGGGCCAGGTCACCGGTGCGGTACATCCGCTCACCCGGCACGCCGAACGGGCAGGCCACGAACCGCTCCGCCGTCAGCGCGGACCGACCGTGGTAGCCGCGGGCCAGCTGGGCCCCGGCCACATAGAGCTCCCCCGCCACCCCCGGCGGCACCGGCCGCAACCGCTGGTCCAGCACATACAGACCGGTGTTCGCCACCGGCCTGCCCACCGGTGGCGCGACCGTGGTGCCGGCATCCACCGGGTCCGTGGTGACCATGACCGTCGCTTCGGTCGGCCCATACGTGTTGACCAGCGTCCGGCCGTCGGCCCACGCCCGTGCCAGGTCGGCGGTCAGCAGTTCCCCGCCCACCAGGACCCGCGACAGCCCCGGCACCGACGCCGGATCGACCACAGCGAGCAGCGACGGAACCACGCTGGCCACGTCCACGCCCGTCCGGACCATCAGTTCGGCCAGCAGCCCGGCGTCCGCTCGCTCGTCCGCCGTGGCCACGACCAGCCGCGCGCCCGAGGCCAGGGCCACGGCCACATCCAGTACGGAACCGTCGAAGCCGAACGACGCGAACTGCAGCACGCCGACCCCGGGGCCGGCCCCCAGTACGGGGGTCAATCCCGTCACCAGATTCACCAGCGCGCCTTGGGAGACCACGACGCCCTTGGGCACCCCGGTCGACCCCGACGTGTACATCACGTAGGCCGCCCGCGCGCCCTTGGGGGCGGGCCGGCTCCATCCACCGGTCGCCACGGTCGGGTCGTCCACCGTCAGAACGGGCACCGCGCCGAGCGCAGGCAGTCCGCAGGCGAGGCTGCCGGT
>KL568716.1:1834-2772 GCA_000715605.1 Streptomyces speibonae
CCACACACACCGGCTCCGCGTCCGCCAGCATCACCGCCACGCGCTCCGCCGGATACGCCGGATCGACGAACACATACGCGCCGCCCGCCTGCCACACGGCCAGCAGCGCCACCACCGCGTCCACCGACCGCTCCAGCATCACCCCCACGACCGACTCGGGTCCCACCCCCCGGTGGGCCAGCGCACGCGCCAACCGCTCGGCCCGGTCGTCCAGCTCCGCGTAGGTCAGGGACTCGTTCCCGCACACCACGGCGACCGCGTCCGGAGTGCGGGCCACCTGCGCATCGAACAACTCCGGGAACGTCGCGGCCGGGACCTCCGCACCCGTGTCGTTCCAGCCCCGCAGGAGCCGGTCGCGAACGCGCCGGGGCAACACTACGAGACCGTCCAGCGCGGTGCCCGGAGCGGTGGCCGCTGCCGTGACCAGCTCCTCGACGGCGGTGTGCAGCAGCTCGCAGACCAGTCCGGCGTCCGCCGGAGCCACGGCATCGACACCCAGTAGGAAACCGGTCCCCAGGTCGTCCACGGCGACGGCCAGCGGGTAGTTGGTCCGCTCCTGCGCGAACAGCACCTCGACGCCCTCGCCGACCTCACCGCCTCCGCTGCTCGCGGACCCGTCACCGTGGCGGAAGTTGAACAACGAGCTGAACAGTGGCGTGGCGGCCGGAACCCCGCTCGCCTTCTGTGCGAGGGCCAGCGGGGCGTGCTCGTGCACGAGCAGTCCGGTCAACTGCGCCTGCACCGCCCGCACCGCGCCGACCACATCCGTGTCCGCGACGTCCAAGCGCACCGGAAGGGTGTTGATGAACGGGCCCGGAATGCGCTCCGCTCCCATCCCCACGTTCATCCGGCCCAGCAGCACCGTCCCGAAGACCACATCGAGCCGCCCGGCCACACTCGCCAAAACCCGCGCCCAGGCCACGTGGAACAGCGTCGCC
>KL568716.1:3005-4113 GCA_000715605.1 Streptomyces speibonae
ACGTGGAACAGCGTCGCCGGGCTCACTCCCAGCCGACGCGCCTCCTCCCGCGCCCGTCGGGCCAGTCCCTCGTCCATTCTCAGCCGCGCCGTCCGCACCCCCGTGCCGTCACCACGGGCGTCGGAGAGGCCGAAGGGCAACGTCGGCTCTGTGACGTCGGCCAGGAGCCGGGCGAAGTACTCCTCGTGCTCCGCCGAGCGGGACGCGCCCAGTCGGGCCCGGGCCACGAAGTCACGGAACGGCAGGGGGGGGGGAAGCTCGGCACCACGCCCCGCCATGAAGGCCGTGACCTCGTCCAACACCACGTCCAGTCCGGTGTGGTCCTGCAACAGGTGATGGACCTGGACCAGCGCGAGCCACCGCCCCGTCGCGGGCTCGGTCGCCACGTGCACGCGTAGCAGCGGCGTCTGCCGTACGTCCATCCACTCACCGGCCGCGGCCAACAGCTCAGCCGCCGGTTCCCCCTCCGGGGGCAGGACCACCTCGGTCACCGGTACCGCGGCGCGGCGCCACACCACCTGCACCGGCTCCGGCAACCCCTCCCACACCAGTGCGGTGCGGTAGATGTCGTGCCGGTCCACCACCTGCTGCAACGCCGACAGGAACGTGTCCAGGCGTTCGCGGCCGTCGAAGCCCAGGAGCATCGACATCAGATAGGCGTCCGCTTCACCCGGCCGGGCGAGGAGGTAGTGAAAGAAGATGCCCTCCTGCAACGGCGCCAGCGGATACACGTCCGCCACGTTCGCCGCACCGCCGTCGACCGTCGCGCACACCGACGCGATCTGCTCCGCAGACAGATCGACCAGCGGCAGCATCTCCGGCGTGATCACCTCCGCACTCTCAGGAATGCCGTTCGGGGGAACCTCCGCGACTCCGGCGCCCGCGTCGGCCGCGGCCAGTCCCGCCGGCGTGGGTGCCTCGAACAGCGTCCGCACCGACACCTCGAGCCCACGGTCACGCAGTCGCTGCACCAGCGACACGGCCAGCAGCGAGTGCCCGCCCAGCGCGAAGAAGTTGTCGTCGGCACCGACCCGTTCCAGGTCCAGCACCTCGGCGAAGGCCCGGCACACGAGCTCCTCGGCCGCCGTCGCAGGGCCCCGACCGCCGT
>KL568716.1:4368-4577 GCA_000715605.1 Streptomyces speibonae
GCACCATGTACTCCGGCAGCCGCCGGCCCGCGAACCCACGTACCTCCGCCGACAGATCCGCCTCCGTACCGGCAAACCCCGCAGCGGCAACGACATGGGCCACCAGCCGGCGGTCACCCGGTATGTCCTCCCGCACCGTCACCACAGCGCGGGCCACTCCTGGGCAGCCCTCCAACACCGTTTCTATCTCGCCCAGTTCGATGCGGAAG
>KL568717.1:0-296 GCA_000715605.1 Streptomyces speibonae
TGGACCGGCATGACATCTACCGCACCGCGGTGGTGTCGGAAGGCATGCCGGAGCCGGTGCAGGTGGTGTGGCGCGACGCGGTGATACCGGTGACCGAGGTGGCCCTGCCTGTGGACGGGGATCCTGCGGGCGAGCTGTTGGCGATGGCTGGGCGGTGGATGGATGTGCGGCGGGCGCCGTTGTTGAGGGTGCATGTGGCGGCGGACCCGGGAAGCGACCGTTGGCTTGCTCTGGTGCAGGTGCATCACCTGCTCCAGGACCACGCCGGGCTCGAGGTGGTGTTGGGTGAGGTCGGG
>KL568717.1:564-772 GCA_000715605.1 Streptomyces speibonae
TTCCGGGACTTCGTGGCACAGGCCCGCCTGGGTGTCTCGCGTGAGGAACACGAGGAGTACTTCGCCGGGTTGCTGGGCGATGTGACGGAGCCGACGCTGCCGTTCGGCCTGGCCGACGCCCGTGGTGACGGTACTGGTGTCCGGCGGACCCGTGTGATGGTGGATGAGGGCCTGGCCATGCGGGTGCGGGAGCAGGCACGTGGGCTGG
>KL568717.1:1060-2150 GCA_000715605.1 Streptomyces speibonae
TGCTGGCGGGTCTGTCCGGCCGCAGTGATGTGGTGTTCGGGACGATACTGCTGGGCCGGATGAACGCGGGTGCGGACTCCGAGCGGATACCTGGGCCGTTCATGAACACCTTGCCGGTACGGGTGGACGTGGCGGATGTGGATGCCGCCGGTGCGGTCAAGGCGATGCAGTCACAGCTGGCCCGCCTGATGGTGCACGAGCACGCACCCCTGTCACTCGCGCAGAAGGCCAGCAGCGTCCCCCAGCCTGCTCCCCTGTTCACGGCTCTCTTCAACTATCGCAGGAGTCGTAGGCCCCGCGTACGCCCGACCGACGGCGGCCAACACGGTCCGGCCGGCGTGGAAATACTCCACAACCAGGAGCTCACGAATTATCCGCTGGCTGTGGCTGTGGACGACAACGGAACGAGCTTCGCTCTGACCGCGGATGTGGTTGCGCCGGGGGATTCAGACGTGGTTTGTGCGTCGTTGCGCACCGCGGTCGAGGGTTTGGTCACCGTGCTCGAGGACGCACCGGGCAGCCAGATGCTCGGAGTTCAGATTCTGCCGAGCACCCGACGCGAGCAGATGGTGAACGGTTGGAACGACACCGCTACCGAGACCGCGGACGTGACAGCGCTCCAGCTGGTCGAGGAGTGGGTGACGCGAACCCCCGAAGCGCCGGCCGTTGTGTACGGCGACGAGCAGATCACGTATGTGGAGCTGGACGAACGGGCGACCAGAGTCGCGCGGGAGCTCGTCGACCGGGGCGTCGGCACGGAAACCGTCGTCGCGGTGATGCTGGAACGGTCCATCACCATGATGGTGGCGCTGCTGGCGGTCTGGAAGGCCGGCGCGGCCTATATGCCCGTCGATCCCAGCCACCCCGGTGAGCGGCTGGCGTTCATGCTGGCTGATACCCGTCCGGAGTGCGTGCTGACCACCAGGGATCAGATCGAGGTTCTCCCGGAGGGAACCGGAGTCCAGGTGCTGGCTGTCGACGAGCCGGGGTTGCTTTTCGGCGGCTCGGGCAGCGACGGGCTCATGTGGGAGCGCCCGGTGCCGAACGGCGGAAGTGCGGCGTATGTGATGTATACGTCGGGGTCGACGGG
>KL568717.1:2358-3098 GCA_000715605.1 Streptomyces speibonae
GCGGCGTATGTGATGTATACGTCGGGGTCGACGGGGGTGCCGAAGGGCGTGGTGGTGTCGCATGGGGCGTTGGCGAATCATATGGGGTGGATGCAGCGGGAGTTTGGTCTGGGGTCGCGGGATCGGGTGTTGCATAAGACGCCGTTTGGGTTTGATGCGTCGGTGTGGGAGTTGTGGTGGCCGTTGATGGCTGGTGCGGTGTTGGTGGTTGCTGTGCCGGGGGGACATCGGGATCCGGGGTATTTGGCGCGGTTGATTGAGCGTGAGCGGGTGACGGTCGCGCAGTTTGTTCCGTCGTTGTTGGATGCGTTTCTGTCTGAGCCTTTGGCGGTGGGGTGCGGGAGTCTGCGGTTGGTGTTCGCCGGTGGTGAGGTGTTGTCGGCGGATGTGTATGAGCGGGCGGTGGGTGTGTTGGGGGTGGCGCCGTGCAACTTGTATGGGTTGACGGAGGCCACGGTGGATACGACGTTTTGGCGGTCGGGGGCTGAGAAGGACGGGGTGGGTGTTCCGATCGGGCGTCCTGTCGACAACACGCGTGTGTATGTGCTTGACCGGTGGCTGGGTCCGGTGCCGCCGGGTGTGGTGGGTGAGTTGTATGTGGCGGGGGTGGGGTTGGCACGCGGTTATCAGGGTCGGTCTGGGTTGACGGCGGAGCGGTTTGTGGCGTGTCCGTTCGGTGTGCCGGGTGAGCGGATGTACCGGACGGGGGATCTGGCCCGTTGGACGGCTGATGGTGAGTT
>KL568717.1:3374-3561 GCA_000715605.1 Streptomyces speibonae
GAGGCGATACTCACGGCGCACCCCGAGATCGGTCGGGCGTTGGCCGTCGTTCGTGAGGATGCTTCCGGCGACAAGCGGCTGGTCGCCTACGTGGTGCCGGACGGCAGGAACGACGACGGTGCTGAGGCCGAGGCACTTCGAGCGTTTGCTGCCGAGCGGTTGCCGGAGTACATGGTGCCGTCGGCGG
>KL568717.1:3860-4138 GCA_000715605.1 Streptomyces speibonae
GTCCTGCCACCGTGGCCGAGGAAATCGTGTGTCAGGCGTTCGCCGAGGTGCTGGGCCTGGAGCGGGTCGGTGCCGAGGACAACTTCTTCGAGCTGGGCGGCCATTCGCTGTTGGCCGTGTCGTTGGTACAGCGGCTGCGCGAGAGAGGGGTGAGTGTCTCCGTACGGGTCCTGTTCGAGTCGCCCACTCCGGAGGCATTGGCGGTAGCGGGGGGCGGTACCGAGGTGGAGGTGCCGCCGAATGGCATTCCCGAAGACGCGGAGGCGATTACGGCGGGG
>KL568717.1:4413-4698 GCA_000715605.1 Streptomyces speibonae
GGGGTGGTGTGGGAAGGGCTGCCGGAGCCGGTGCAGGTGGTGTGGCGCCGGGCCGTGGTACCGGTGACCGAGGTGGTCCTGCCTGCGGACAGCGCTGACCCTGCGGCGGAGCTGCTGGCTGTAGCAGGCGAGTGGATGGATCTGCGACGGGCGCCGTTGTTGCGGGTGCATATGGCGGCGGAGCCGGGCGGCGACCGGTGGCTCGCTGCTGTTCAGGTGCATCACCTGCTCCAGGACCACACGGCTCTGGATGTGGTGCTGGCCGAGGTCGGGGCGTTCATGGCG
>KL568718.1:0-949 GCA_000715605.1 Streptomyces speibonae
TACGCCTTCCAGCACACTCGCTACTGGCTGGAGCCGGAGCAGCTCGCCGACGATGTCACGGTCGACCCGCTCGACGCCCGCTTCTGGGAGGCCGTCGAGCGTGGCGATCTCGCCGCGCTCAGCGACGATCTCGAAATCGATGTCGCCGACGACGCGCAGGAGAGCGCGCTCGGCGACGCCCTCCCCGTTCTCGCCAACTGGCGCCGACAGCGCCGTAACCGCTCCCTCGTGGACTCCTGGCGGTACCGCGTCTCCTGGCGTCGGCTCGCCGACCCGCGGTCACCCAACCTGCAAGGCGGCTGGCTCCTCGTCACACCCCCGGACGGCACGTCCGACAACGGCGTCGAGAACTCCCTGACCGCGTACGGCGCCACCGTCGTCCGCGTACCGTGGGACCCGACGGACACCGACCGCACCGCACTCGCCCTGCGGCTGCGCACCGCCGCCGACGACCTGCCCACCGGCGTACGGGGTGTGCTGTCGCTCCTCGCGGACGACACGCGTCCGCACCCCGAGCGGCCCGATGTGGCGGCCGGTCTGGCGGGCACGCTCACGCTCACCCAGGCCCTCGGTGACTCTGCGATCGAGGCACCGCTGTGGCTGCTGACCCGGGGAGCCGTCTCCACCGGCGCCGCCGACGGGCCCGCCCGTCCGGCGGGAGCGGAGATCTGGGGGCTCGGACGGGTCGTCGGACTCGAACACCCGCAGCGCTGGGGTGGCCTCGTCGACCTCCCCGACCACGCCGACGACCTGGACGAGCGGGCCGCCGCGCGGCTCGCCGGAGTCCTCAGTGGCATCGGCGACGAGGACCAGCTCGCCGTGCGCGGCACCGGTGTCCACGCCCGCCGGCTGGTCCGCGCCCCCCTCGCCGGAAAACCGGCGCGCAGCTGGCGCCCGCGGGGTTGCGTACTGGTGACCGGCGGCACCGGCGCCCTCGGAGCGCACGTCG
>KL568718.1:1135-2202 GCA_000715605.1 Streptomyces speibonae
CCTGGTGCTGACCAGCCGCCGTGGAGCGGACGCGCCGGGAGCGGCCGAACTGACCGCCGAGCTGGAGCAGTCCGGCGCGCGGGTCACCGTCGCGACCTGTGACGCCGCCGACCGGGACGCGCTGGCCGCCCTGCTCGCGGGCCTGGAAACCGACCTCACCGCCGTGGTGCACGCCGCCGGTATCGGGGACGTCGCCGCCGTGGCGGACACCGGGCTCGATGACCTGGCCGCCGCCCTGTCCGGCAAGGCGGCGGGCGCCCGGCACCTCGACGAACTGCTCGGCGACACCCCGCTCGACGCGTTCGTGCTGTTCTCGTCCAACGCCGGCGTCCTCGGCGGCGGTGGGCAGAGCGCCTACGCCGCCGCCAACGCCTCCCTCGACGCCCTCGCCGAACAGCGCCGCGCCCGCGGACTGGCCGCCACCTCCGTCGCCTGGGGCCTGTGGGACGGCGGCAGCGGACTCGGCGACGCCGATGACGCCGACTACGTACTGCGGCGCGGCCTGCGCCCGATGACGCCCGAACTCGCGGTGGCGGCCCTGGTACGCGCCGTCGAGCACGACGAGACGACGGGTGTCGTCGCCGACATCGACTGGGAGCGTTTCGCCACCGCCTTCACCGCGCACCGCTCCCGCCCCCTCATCGCCGACCTGCCCGAGGTCAAGGAGCTGCTGACGGCCGCCGAGCAGCCCGGCGACGACAGCCCCTCCGCGCTCGCCGCCCGGCTCGCGGACGTGCCCGCGCAGGAGCGGGCCGGGATCGTCCTCGACCTGGTCCGCACCCAGGCGGCGGCCGTCCTCGGCCACGCCGGACCCGAGGCGATCGAACCGCACCGAGCCTTCCGCGAGCTGGGCTTCGACTCGCTCAGCGCCGTCGAGGTCCGCAACCGGCTCAGCACCGCGACCGGCGTACGGCTGCCCGCCACCCTCGTCTTCGACCACCCCTCGGCGAGCGCGGTCACCGACTTCCTGCTCGCCGAGGTCCTCGGCGACTCCACGGACGCCGCCCCGCTCGCCGCCGCGACGGCCGCGCTCGACGACGACCCGATCGCTGTCTCTTATACACATC
>KL568718.1:2402-3098 GCA_000715605.1 Streptomyces speibonae
GGCCTGCCGCTACCCGGGCGGCGCCCACTCCCCCGAGCGACTGTGGCAACTGGTCCTCGAAGGCCGCGACACCATGGGCGAGTTCCCCGCCGACCGCGGCTGGGACCTCGACGCGATCTACGACCCCGACTCGGCGAAGTCGGGCACCACCTACACCCGTCAGGGCGCGTTCGTGTACGACGCGGGCGCCTTCGACGCCGGTTTCTTCGGGATCAGCCCGCGCGAGGCGCTGGCGATGGACCCGCAGCAGCGGCTGCTGCTCGAAGCGTCCTGGGAGACCGTGGAGCGCTCCGGCATCGACCCCACCACCCTGCGCGGCAGCGCGACCGGTGTGTTCGTCGGCGTCAGCTCGCAGGGCTACGGCACCGAGGCGTACGAGATCCCCGAAGGCGCCGAGGGCTACTTCATCACCGGCGGCCAGACCGCCGTCGTCTCGGGCCGGGTCTCCTACACACTCGGCCTGGAGGGCCCGGCGATCACCGTCGACACGGCCTGCTCATCCTCCCTCGTGGCGCTGCATCTCGCGGCACAGTCCCTGCGGCAGGGTGAGTGCTCCCTGGCGCTCGCGGGCGGTGTGGCCGTCATGACGAGTCCCGGCGCGTTCATCGAGTTCTCGCGCCAGCGCGGCATGGCGGTCGACGGCCGCTGCAAGGCGTTCGCGGCCGCCGCGGACGGCACCGGCTGGGGCGAGGGCGT
>KL568718.1:3351-3513 GCA_000715605.1 Streptomyces speibonae
TGGTGCTGCTGGAACGTCTGTCGGACGCGCGCCGCAACGGTCACCAGGTGCTGGCCGTGCTGCGCGGCTCGGCGATCAACCAGGACGGCGCGTCCAACGGCATCAGCGCCCCCAACGGCCCCGCCCAGCGACGCGTGATCCGCCAGGCGCTCGCCAACGCGG
>KL568718.1:3736-4137 GCA_000715605.1 Streptomyces speibonae
ACCGCCCCCAACGGCCCCTCCCAGCAACGCGTCATCCGCCAGGCGCTCGCCAACGCGGGTCTGACGACGGACGACGTCGACGCGGTCGAGGCGCACGGCACGGGGACGACCCTGGGCGACCCGATCGAGGCCCAGGCGCTGCTGGCCACCTACGGCCAGGAGCGGCCGGAGGACCGACCGCTCTGGCTCGGCTCCATCAAGTCGAACATCGGCCACACCCAGACGGCGTCCGGCGTCGCCGGCGTCATCAAGATGGTGATGGCACTCCAGCAGGGTGTGCTGCCGGCGACGCTGCACGTGGACGAACCGACGCCGCATGTCGACTGGTCGGCGGGCGCGGTGGAGTTGCTCACCGAGCGCCGTGACTGGCCGGAGACAGGCGGCCGTCCGCGTCGCGCGGG
>KL568718.1:4357-4693 GCA_000715605.1 Streptomyces speibonae
GTGTCTCCTCCTTCGGCGTCAGCGGAACCAACGTCCACCTGATCCTCGAACAGCGGCCCGAGGACGAACCGTCAGACCAGCCCGCGGGCCGGAACCCCGCCGACGGGGACGGGGCGCGCACCGACGGCATCGTGATGTGGCCCTTCTCGGCCAAGTCCGACACCTCCCTGCGTGGTCAGGCCCAGAAGCTCCTCGACCTGCTCACCGAGCGACCCGACCTGGACCCGGTGGATGTCGGCTTCTCCCTGGCCGCCACGCGCACCTCGTTCGAACGGCGTGCGGTGGTACTGGGCACGGACCGCGCGGAGTTGGTGCGTGGGCTGTCGGCTGTGGCTG
>KL568719.1:0-515 GCA_000715605.1 Streptomyces speibonae
GGCCACACCCGGGGACGGGCTGCCGCTGCCCGGCGTGGTGCGCGGCACCGCGCTGCCCGACGCCAGGACCGTCTTCGTCTTCCCCGGGCAGGGCTCCCAGTGGGCCGGCATGGCGCTGGAACTCGCCCGGTCCGCACCGGTCTTCGCCGAGCGGCTGCGCGCCTGCGAGAACGCCCTGGCACCGTACGTCGACTGGTCGCTCTCCGAGGTCCTGGCCGAGCCCGGAGCGCCCCGGCTGCGCCGCGTGGACGTCGTACAGCCCGCCCTGTTCGCCGTCATGGTCTCCCTGGCCGCCCTCTGGCGCTCCCACGGGGTGCGTCCCGACCTGGTCGTCGGCCACTCCCAGGGCGAGATCGCCGCGGCCGTGGTGGCCGGCGCCCTCTCGCTGGAGGACGGCGCGCGCGTCGTCGCCCTGCGCAGCCGGGCACTGCGCGCCCTCGCCGGCCGCGGCGGCATGGTGTCCCTCGCCGAGCCGGAGGAGGCCGCTGCTCGCCGGCTCACCCGCTGGGGCGGCC
>KL568719.1:717-1730 GCA_000715605.1 Streptomyces speibonae
CGCCGCCGTCAACGGCCCCGGGACCGTCGTCGTCTCCGGCGACCCGGACGCGCTGGACGAACTCCTCGCCGCGTGCGAGGAGGAGGGCTGCCGCGCCCGGCGCGTCCCGGTCGACTACGCCTCGCACTCGGCGCACGTCGAGGAGATCCGCGAGGCGGTCGTCGGGGCACTGGAGGGGATCGAGCCCCGCCGCGCCGCGGTGCCGTTCCTCTCCACGGTCACCGGCGAGGTGCTCGACGGCACGGGCCTCGACGCCGCGTACTGGTACCGCAATCTGCGCGGCACGGTCCGCTTCGGCCCCGCCGTGGCGGACGTGCTCTCCTCGGGCTCCGCGCTCTTCATCGAGATCAGCCCGCACCCGGTGCTCCTGCAGGGCATCTCCGGGACCGTCGACCGCACCCCCGACCGCCCGGCGGCCGTACTGTGCACGCTGCGCCGGGACGACGGGGGGCCCGAACGGTTCCTCACCTCCCTCGCCGAGGCCTACGTGCACGGGGCGCCGGTGGACTGGACGGCGCTGTACGAGGGCAGCGGGGCCCGCCGCACGGACCTGCCGACCTACCCGTTCGAGCCCCGGCGGTACTGGCTCGACACCTCACGCGCCGCCGCGCCCGCACGGCCGTGCCCCGACACCTGGCGCTACCGCGTCACCTGGACCCACCGGCCCGACGCCGACCGCGCACCCGCTCCCGACGCCCTGGCCGGACACTGGCTGGCCGTGGTGCCCGAGCACCTCGCCGAGGACACGTACACCGCCGGGGTGTCGGCCGTTCCGGCCGCGTACGGCGCGGACGTCACCACCGTGACCGTTGCCGCCGGCACCGACCGGGCCGCCCTGACCGAGCGGCTGCGCGACGCGGCCGGCGACGGCCCCGTCACGGGCGTCCTCTCGCTGCTCGCCCTGGACGAGCGGCCGTGCCCCGGCCACCCCGCGGCGCCCGCGGGCCTGGTCGCCACCGTGGCGCTCGTCCAGGCCCTCGGTGACACCGGCCTGACCGCGCCGCTGTGGCTGG
>KL568719.1:1922-2293 GCA_000715605.1 Streptomyces speibonae
GCCGCTGTGGCTGGCCACCCGGGGCGCCGTCGCCGTGGACGCCGCCGACCGGCTCACCGCCGCCGCGCAGTCCCCGGTCTGGGGCCTGGGCCGGGTCGTCGGCCTGGAACACGCCGACCGCTGGGGCGGTCTCGTCGACCTCCCCGCCCGCCTGGACCAGGACACCCGCACCCGGCTGGCCGCCGTCCTCGCGGGACTGCCCGCCGACGGCCCGTCCGGGCCCGCCGCCCACGGGACCGAGGACCAGACGGCCGTGCGCGCGGCGGGCGTGTCCGTGCGCCGGCTGACCCGGGCGGCCCGGGGCGCCCGCCCAGGGGCCCGCACCTGGGAACCCCGCGGCACCACACTCGTCACCGGCGGCACCGGCGCCC
>KL568719.1:2574-3575 GCA_000715605.1 Streptomyces speibonae
CGGCGCTGCTGGCCGCCGTCCCGCCGGAAGACCCCCTCACCGCCGTCGTGCACACCGCCGCCGTCCTGGACGACGACACGGTGGCGGCGCTGCGCCCGGAGCAGATCGAGCGGGCGCAGCGCCCGAAGCTGGCCGGCGCACGGCATCTGCACGAGCTGACCCGGACGCTCGACCTGGACGCGTTCGTGCTGTTCTCCTCCGTGGCCGCCACCTTCGGCGTCCCCGGTCAGGGCAACTACGCCCCGGGCAACGCCTTCCTGGACGCCCTCGCCGAGGAGCGCCGCGCCGAAGGGCTCGCGGCGACCTCCGTCGCCTTCGGCCCCTGGGCGGGCGCGGGCATGGCCGCCCGGACCGGCGTCGGCGGTCTGCTGGCCCGGCACGGCCTGCTCGCCATGGACCCCGAGGACGCCCTGACCGCGATGGAGCGGGCCGTCGCGGACGACGAGACCTGCCTCACCGTGGCGGACATCGACTGGGACCGGTTCTTCCTGGCGTTCACCGCCTCTCGCGCCCGGCCCCTGCTGCACGACGTGCCCGAGGTACGGCGCATCCGCGCGGCCGCGGCCACCGCCGCCGAGGAAGGCGGCACGGCCGGCACCGCGCTCGCCCGGCGGCTGGCCGCGGCCGGCGACGAGGACGAGCGCGGCCGCATCCTGCTGGACGTGGTGCGCTCCCACGTCGCCACCGTGCTCGGCCACACCGGCGCCGATGCCGTCCCTGCGGCGCGCACGTTCAAGGAACTCGGCCTCGACTCGCTGACCGGCGTGGAGATCCGCAACCGGCTGGGCGCCGCGACCGGTCTCCACCTGCCCACCACCCTGGTGTACGACCACCCGACCCCGGCCGCCCTGGTGCGCCACCTGCGCACCGAACTGGCCGGCGCGCCGGGCGCCGCACCCGGTCCGCACCGCGTGCCCGGGCCGGCCGGGCCCGACCACGACCCGATCGCCGTCGTCGCCATGAGCTGCCGCTTCCCCGGCGGCGCTGTCTCTTATACACAT
>KL568719.1:3829-4131 GCA_000715605.1 Streptomyces speibonae
CGCGGCTGGGACCTGGACGGGCTGTACCACCCCGACCCGGCCCACCCGGGCACCACCTACGTGCGCGAGGGCGCCTTCCTCGACGACGCCGCCGGTTTCGACGCCGACTTCTTCGGCATCTCCCCGCGCGAGGCGCTCGCCATGGACCCGCAGCAGCGCGTGCTCCTCGAGACGTCCTGGGAGCTGCTGGAGCGCGCCGGCCTGGACCCGACCACACTGCGCGGCAGCCGTACGGCCGTCTTCGCCGGCACCAACGGGCAGGACTACCCGGCGCTGCTCGCCGCCGCGCCCGGGGACCACGC
>KL568720.1:0-158 GCA_000715605.1 Streptomyces speibonae
ACCCACCACCGGACCAAACTCCCCCTCACCCGCCTCCGCACCATCCACCACCACCGCAAGCCCATCCGGCACCCGTTCCACCAACCCACCACTGACCACCACACACACCGGACTCGCATCCTCGAACATGAACGCGATCCGCTCACCCGGATACGACG
>KL568720.1:343-541 GCA_000715605.1 Streptomyces speibonae
GTTCGCCACCACCGAATCCACCAACTCATCGACCACACACGGATCATCGACACACACCACAGGAACGGCCATACCCTGCGGAAGCGCCTCGACCAAGCTCCACACGCGTCAGCACACACACCGGCCGGCAGTCAGCCAGCATGAACGCGATCCGCTCACCCGGATACGACGGATCCACCGGCAGATAAGCCCCACCCG
>KL568720.1:812-1077 GCA_000715605.1 Streptomyces speibonae
CCGCCAACAACGCCACCACCACATCCACCGAACGCTCCAACATCACCCCCACCACCGACTCGGCACCGACCCCACGCGCCACCAGCACCCCCGCCAACCGCGACGCCCGCTCATCCAACTCCGCATACGACACCTCCTCCCGCGCATCCACCACCGCCACCGCACCCGGAGTCCGCACCACCTGCGCCGCAAACAACTCCGGCACAACAGCCCGCGCATCCACCACACCCGTGTCGTTCCACCCCTCCAACACCCGCTGCCGCTC
>KL568720.1:1323-2306 GCA_000715605.1 Streptomyces speibonae
CCCGCTGCCGCTCACCCTCGGACAGCACATCGAGGGCCTGGAGCAGGGTGGTCGGGCTCTCCTCCAGCGTCCCGACGAGCTTTTCGACCGCCGTGTGCAGCAGCCCTGACACCAAATCGGTGTCGGCAGGCTGGACAGCGTCAACCGTCAGCCGGAACCCCACCCCCATGTCGTCCACCGCGACGTTCAGCGGATAGTTGGTACCGCCCCTCGCGTACGTCGTTGTCACGCCGTCCCACGTGAGTTCGTCGCCGTCGTCGCGCCCTCCGTCCAGCTGTCGGCTGTGGCGGTAGTTCAGTAGCGAGGTGAACAAGGGCGCCGAGGCCGGAACTCCGCTGGCCTGCTGTGCGAGGACCAGCGGGGCGTGCTCGTGCACCAGCAGACCGGTCAACTGCGACTGCACCGCCCGCACCGCACCGGCGACATCCACACCCGCGACGTCCAACCGCACCGGAAGGGTGTTCATGAACGGCCCCGGGGTGCGCAACGCGTTCGGTCCGCCGTTCATGCGACCCAGCAGCACCGTCCCGAACACCACATCCGTGCGCCCCGACACAGTCGCCAGCACCTGCGCCCAGGCGACGTGGAACAGCGTCGCCGGACTCACTCCCAGCCCACGGGCCTGTTCCCGCACCCGCTCCGCCAGACCATCGTCCACCATCGAACGCGTCCGCTGTACACCGGAGCCATCGCCACGGGCGTCGGACAGACCGAACGGCAGGGTCGGCTCCGTCACGTCGCCCAACAACCCGGCGAAGTACTCCTCGTGCTCCTCACGCGAGACGCCAAGGCGGGCCTGGGCCACGAAGTCCCGGAACGGCAGCGGCACGGGCAACTCGTCACCACGCCCCGCCATGAACGCCGCAACCTCGTCCAACACCACTTCGAGCCCCGTGTGGTCCTGGAGCAGATGGTGTGCCTGCACCAACGCCAGCCACAGGTCGCTTCCCGGATCCGCCGCCACATGCACCCGCAGCAACGGC
>KL568720.1:2567-2669 GCA_000715605.1 Streptomyces speibonae
CCGCAGATCCATCCACTCGCCCGCCGCCGCCAGCAGTTCCGCCGCCGGATCAGCCGCATCCACAGGCAGCGTCACCTCAGTGACAGGAACCATCGCCCGACG
>JNXM01003623.1 GCA_000715605.1 Streptomyces speibonae
CCGCCCACCTCGGCACTTCTCAAAGGCCCTGGTTGGGCCGCCCTGACGAATTCCTCCAGCAGCAGTTCCGCCGACCCGACGGACGCGTTCCTGTCCATGCATTCGATGATTCCCGAGACGACGAGCCGCGCAAGCCGCACACCGGTCAGCCGCAGCAGCCGGCGGGGTCGCAACCGCTCCTTACAGAAGCAGGTCGAAGACGGCTCGGGCTTCGTCCCAGTGCCGGGTCTGGGGGTTCTTCAGATCGGGGTGGAGAATCTTGAAGCTCTCGGCAAGAGCGAGGCTGAGTCCGCCGATGATCTCCGGGTAGGCCGCCTCGGTGTCCGGGTCGGGCGTGCGGTCGAGAGGGGGGTGGGTGGCCAGCTGTTCCAGGATCGGCTTGAGTTCTACTTCCTCGTCGATATTCCGGAAGCGATGAATGCTCTCCTGCAGGCCTTTCGTGATCGGCAGGTCGGAGGTTCGGACGATGTCGCGCGCGTTGGCCTTGGCCGTGGCCTGGGCGACGGTCGGCAGATCGTAGAGCTTGGCGTCGACGAAGTCGCTGTAACGCTTGAGATCGTTCTTGTCGACGTCCAGCCCTGCGGCCGTACGGAAGAACCTCTCGAACCTGGCGATGGACATCACGGTCATGACGGTAACCTCCGGCTGCGGGCGCCGGGTGGCTCCCGGCGCCTGGGCTTCCCAGCCAGCCTGGCCGACGGGGGCACGCGAACGCATGCACATGTCGGGCCCAATTAGCCTTCCTGTATTGCCCTGCCAGGCCCAGGCGTCCGACAGCCCGGGTTCTTGGACGGGCGTGCGGACCCGGCGCAGGGTCGGAGCCCGCTCCGGAGAGGCCGGTGACCTGCAAGCCAGGGCAGGTTGACTCATCCCACCCACCAGCCGCCCCGAGCGGGCCGGACGTATTGCTGTGCCTCGCAGGCGCTCTGGATTTCCCGCGTGGCAGGGCTCTGCCGGCCTCCGGCTCCACGGTCGGGG
>JNXM01003624.1 GCA_000715605.1 Streptomyces speibonae
CCGCACGCGGCGAGCGGGCCGCCGTGCTGGTCGGCGCCTTCCACGCCCCGGCGCTGCTGGGTCCGGAGGCGGGGGAGACCGAGAACGGGACCGGGGACAAGGCCGGGGAGGGGTCCGCACCGGCCGCCCGTGGAGGGCCCGGCTGGACCACGTCCCTGATCCCGTACACCTACGCCCTGCTGGACGAGCGGTCCGGCTACCCGGCGGGCATCCGGGACCCGGAGTGGCAGGACATGGTCCTGCGCGCGGCGGGGGACCCGGCGGCACTGGAGGAGGCGCTGGCCCGGGCCGCCGTCCGGGTCTGCGCCGAACTGCGCGACCTCGGCCACCCCTCGGGGCCCGCCGACGCACGCGAGATCACCCGGCTCGCCTCGGACCTCGCCCGGCTGCGCGGCCTGCCCGCGGCCGGGCGCGGCGAACTGGTCGAGGCCGTACAGACGGTGCTCGCGCAGGGCGAGCCCTACGGACGGGGCAGGGCGGTGGCGCGCGCGATGGAACGCGCCCTCGTCGGCACCCGCAGCGGACGCCCCGCGCCCCGCGCACCGCGCAGCGGTCTCGCCCCCGCGGTCGAAGCCGAGGTGGCACGGCTGGGCCTGCCCGGCCCCGACACCGCCGGACCCGCCCGGGACCTGCGCCTCGACCCGCTCCGGTCCGACCTCGACCGGCGCCGCGACCTGCTGCTGCGCCGGCTGACGGTGTGCGGCGTCCCCTACGGCGAGGCCAAGGAGGTCGTCGGCGCGGGCGGCGCCGAGGCCCTCACCACCCGCTGGGAGGTGCGCTGGACCCCCGCCACGGCGGCCATGCTGACCGCGGCCGGCGTCCGGGGCGTCACCCCCGGGCAGGCCGCCGAAGGCGTCCTGCGGGAACGGCGGCGCGTGGAGCGCGACGAGGGCGGACCGACGGCCGCCCAGGCCGTCCAGGGGCTCGGACAGGCGGCGGAGTGCGGCCTGC
Organism: Streptomyces speibonae; assembly: GCA_000715605.1. Classification (GTDB taxonomy): domain Bacteria; phylum Actinomycetota; class Actinomycetes; order Streptomycetales; family Streptomycetaceae; genus Streptomyces; species Streptomyces speibonae. Next base: position 952 of record JNXM01003624.1, read on the forward strand.
CCGGCCTGGCCGACGAACGCCTCGGC
>KL568721.1:0-143 GCA_000715605.1 Streptomyces speibonae
ACAGCGGCGCCGCAGGCATTCGGACGCGCACCCCCACCGCACCCGCCGCGGCGCCGCAGGCGTTCAGTCCGCTGTCAGCATGCGTCGCAAGGCGTCGCGCAGCGCCACTCGTTCCGGCTCCGACAGCCCCGCCAGCGGCTCCC
>KL568721.1:393-584 GCA_000715605.1 Streptomyces speibonae
CCGCAGCGACTCCCGCAGGCTCCGCGCCACCCGCCGCCCCTCATCCGTCGCCGCCGCCAGCTTCACGCGCCGGTCCGCGGGATCCGGCCGCCGCTCCACCAGCCCCCGCGCCTCCAACCGGTCCACGATCCCCGTGACGTTCGACGGCTCGCACTTCAACCGCTGCGCCAGCTTCCGCATCGGCAGCGGCT
>KL568721.1:832-1805 GCA_000715605.1 Streptomyces speibonae
TCCAGCGACAGCAGGCTCAACAGCCTCGCCTGCGCCCCCGTCAGCGCGTGACCCGCGGCTGCTTCCTCGTACTCCTCGTGGTACCGGGCCACGACCGAGCCGATGAGGTCGACGACCTCCAGCGTGAGCGCATCGGGCCGGCTGGATGAGGTACGCGGTGGTGTGGCCATGCTCTCCAGGGTACCCACTTGCTTGACAGGCTGAAATGTTCAGCACCATGGTTGTTTCAGGTACTGAAATACTTCGACGAAAGGTGCCAGGCCATGCCCGACGCCCCCACACCCCCCACCACCGGCCGCGAGTGGCACCTGATGAGCCGGCCCGTCGGCTGGCCCAAGCCCGAGGACTTCGCCTTCCTCGAGGCGGAGATCCCCGCCCCGGCCGAGGGCCAGGTGCTGGTACGGAACGCGTACCTCTCCGTCGACCCGTACATGCGCGGCCGTATGAGCGCCGCGAAGTCCTACGTCGCCCCGTACGAGCTGGGCAAGCCCATGCAGGGCGGCGCCGTCGGCGAGGTCGTCGCCTCCAACGCCGAGGGCATCGCCGTCGGCGACCACGTCCTGCACTTCTTCGGCTGGCGCGAGTACGCCGTCGTGGACGCGAGGAACGCCGTCAAGGTCGACCCCGAGGCCGCGCCCCTCTCGGCGTACCTGGGGGTGCTGGGCATGACCGGGCTCACCGCCTACGCCGGACTGCTGCGCACCGCCGCCTTCAAGGAGGGCGACGCCGTCTTCGTCTCCGGTGCCGCCGGCGCCGTCGGCAGCCAGGTCGGGCAGCTCGCCAAGCTCAAGGGCGCCTCGCGGGTGATCGGCTCCGCCGGCTCGGCGGAGAAGGTGAAGCTGCTCGTCGACGAGTACGGCTTCGACGCCGCGTTCAACTACAAGGACGGCCCCGTGCGGGAGCAGCTCCGCGCCGCCGCCCCGGACGGGATCGACGTCTACTTCGACAACGTCGGCGGCGACCACCTGGAGGC
>KL568721.1:2047-2386 GCA_000715605.1 Streptomyces speibonae
GCCTCAACCGGGACGGCCGTATCGCGGTCTGCGGCATGATCTCGGTGTACAACAACACCGAGCCCGCCCCCGGCCCGCGCAACCTCTCCCGGCTGATCCAGACCCGGGGCCGTATCGAGGGCTTCCTCGTCGGCGACCACTACGACCTCCAGCCGGAGTTCGTGCGGGAGGTCGGGCCGTGGGTGCGCTCGGGCGAGCTGAAGTACCGGGAGACCGTCGTGGAGGGCATCGAGAACAGCCTCGAGGCCTTCCTGGGGGTGCTGCGCGGCGACAACACCGGGAAGATGATCGTCAAGCTCTGACGGGCCGCCGTCGGGTGCGGCCCGGTGGCCGTATGCC
>JNXM01003629.1 GCA_000715605.1 Streptomyces speibonae
ATGTGTATAAGAGACAGGCGTACAGCCAGCCCAGACCGGTGGCGCAGAGGAAGCAGACGGCGCTCACCGCCGCGCAGCCCAGGCCCCACAGCAGCACCGGGCGCCTGCCCACCGCGTCCGAGGCGTTGCCCGCGAGGAGCAGCACGCCGATGACCGCGAAGGCGTAGACGGCGTACACGACGGTGACCGTCAGCTCCGAGAAGTGGAACTTCTCCTGATAGAGGGGGTAGAGCGGGGTCGGCAGCGTGGTGCCGGTCATGCACACCGCGAACACCGCACCGCCGAGCACGCTCACCCGCCATCCGCGGCGATCACCGGCCATGGCCCGACGCTAGTCCCTGAGACGGGCTCGCCGCCCTCCGGCGCGCCACCGGCGCGGGTCCCGCCAGGGCCGTGGTCGGGGTCGGGGTCAGGTCGTGCGATTTTGCACGTCGTGCATTTTTGCATAGCATGCAACCCATGACGGGGAAGGACACCGCCGGCGGCGGGCTGCGCGAGCGCAAGAAGCGCGCCACACGTGCGGCCCTCGCGGAGGCGGCGGTGCGCCTCGCCGCCGAGCACGGGGCGGACCACGTCACCGTCGAGGCGATCAGCGCGGCCGCCGGAGTGTCCGTGCGGACCTTCTTCAACTACTTCGACTCCCGGGACGACGCCTTCGTGGTCATCGACGCGGACGCCGCCGTCCGGGTCCGCCGGTCGCTCCTGGAGGCGTCGGCGGAGCTCTCCCCCCTGGAGGCGCTGCGCGAGGCGCTCGCCGCAGAACTCTCGGAAGTCGAACGGCAGCACGAACCGTGGAGTCTGCACGCCCAGGTGCTCCGCGCCGCCCCCCACCTCTTCGTGCGCAGCCTCGGCGCCCACATGGCGGACGAGGCCGGCCTCGCCGAGATCATCGCCCGCCGGATCGCCTCCGGACCGGGGGCGATCGACGCGGACACCTCCCGCGCGTCCGAAGAGCCCCCGGAGCCCGGCC
>JNXM01003630.1 GCA_000715605.1 Streptomyces speibonae
CGCGGGGCGGGGAGCGGAGCGGGTACCCGGGCCGTTCATGAACACGTTGCCGGTCCGTATGGACGTCGGGAGCATGGACGCTGCCAGTGCGGTGCAGGCGATGCAATCGCAGTTGGCCGGTCTGCTGCTGCACGAGCACGCTCCTTTGTCACTCGCGCAGAAGGCCAGCAGCGTTCCTCCGCCTGCTCCCCTGTTCACCGCTTTGTTCAACTACCGCCACAGTGACCGCCCTCGCCAGGACGGTGGGCAGAGTGGTCGGCGTGGAGTACAGCTTCTGTTCAGCCAGGATCTGACGAACTACCCGGTGACGGTGTCGGTCGACGATTTCGGGGCGGGGTTCGGCCTGAGCGCTGATGCCGTCGCACCGGCTGATCCGGAACTGTTGTGCGGGTTGGTGGAGGCGGCGGTCGAGGGCCTGGTGGAGGCGTTGGAGGAGCCGGCCGGGACGCCGTTGCGGGAGGTCGGAATGCTGCCTGATGTAGTGCGTGAGCGGGTGGTGGAGGGGTGGAACGACACACGGGCGACTGTCGCGGATGGGTCGTGGCCCGCGTTGTTCGGGGAACAGGTGGCGCGGACTCCGGATGCGGTGGCGGTGATCGCTGAGGACGAGGAGGTCACGTACGCGGAGTTGGATGAGCGGGCGTCGCGGTTGGCTGGTGTGCTGGTGGCACGTGGAGTCGGTGCGGAGTCGGTGGTGGGGGTGATGCTGGAGAGGTCGGTTGGCCTCGTGGTGGCCCTGCTGGCGGTGTGGAAGGCAGGGGGTGCCTACCTGCCCATGGATCCGGAGCATCCGGCCGACCGGATCACGTTCATGCTCGGAGATGTTCGGCCTCTGTGTGTGATCACCAGGCGTGCTTTGGCGAATGAGTTGCCGGACGGGCTGGCAGTGGTGGTGGACGACGCGGGGGTGGTGGATGGGCCCGCGGGGACGGTGGCGAACGTGGCGCCTGGGCCGGAGCAGTCGGCG
>KL568722.1 GCA_000715605.1 Streptomyces speibonae
CCAGCCGCGGTCGGTGGGGAACGGCGAGATCGCGTCCCGCCCCTCGGCGAGCAGCCGCCACAGATCCTCCGGCGACTCCACACCACCCGGGTAACGGCAGCTCATCGCCACGATCGCGATCGGCTCGTCAACGGACGCCGTGGTTGCCGTCGTGGCCGCCGGGGTCATGTCCGCGGTACCGAGCAGCTCGCTGACGATGTGCTCGGACAGCGCGAGCGGCGTCGGATAGTCGAACACCAACGTCGCCGGCAACCGCAGCCCCACTGCCGCACCCAGCTGGTTCCGCAGCTCCACCGCGGTCAGCGAATCGAACCCGAGATCCTTGAACGCACGACCCGCGTCCACAGACCCCGCACCCGAAAAGCCCAGCACGGCCGCCACCTGCGCCCGCACCACCTCCAGCACCAACGGCACCCGCTCCGCCTCATCCACCGAGACAAGACGACGCGCCAACGCCGACGACTCCACCACACCAGCCCGCGCCACCCGACGCACCGGCACCCGCACCAGACCACGCAGGACGGGTGGGACGGTCTGGCCGCGGAGTCCGGCCGGGTCGAGGCGAATCGCCACGAGCGCCGGGCGGTCAGCGGCGGCCTGGGCCGCGTCGAGCAGGGCGAGCCCATCGGCGTCCGAGAGCGCGGTGACGCCCGACCGGGACATCCGGGTGTGGTCCGTCTCGCCGAGATCGTCGGTCATGCTGCCGGACTTCTGCCACAGTCCCCAGGCGACCGAGGTCGCGGGCAGACCGAGGGTGTGCCGATGCTCGGCGAGGGCGTCGAGGAAGGCGTTGGCGGCGGCGTAGTTGGANCCCGACGCACCGGCACCCGCACCAGACCACGGAAGAGGCTGGGCAGGGTGTCGGGCTGGGCGCTGAGGGCCGGGATGTCCAGCCGCATGGGGACGAGCAGCGCCCGCTCGTCCGCGAGCGCGGCGTCGAGGAGGGCGAGCCCTTCGGAGGAGGAAAGACCACCGACGCCGGAGCGCTGTATACGAGCCATCTCGTCCGCGTCGAGGGTGCCTGCCATGCCGGCGCTCTCCGACCAGGCTCCCCAGGCGAGGGAGACGGCCGGGAGTCCGGTGGCGCGGCGGNGGTTGCCGACGACTCCGGCGGCGGAGGAGAACAGTACGAACGCCGACAGCTTCCGCTCCCGGGTCAGCTCGTGCAGGTTCAGCGCCGCGTCGACCTTTGGGCGCAGCACCGT
>JNXM01003633.1 GCA_000715605.1 Streptomyces speibonae
ATCAGCCAAGACCGGCTACACCACTTCAAGGGACGCCATCTAGTACGGGAGGTGGGTGAGCTGCTCGGAGTCCACCCTGAAGCTTTGCGTCACTGGGTGAGAAAGGCCCAGAAAGAGGGACCGCACCGGACGACGCTCACAAGCTCTGATGCGGAGCTAATTCGACGGTTGCAGTAGGAGAACGCGGAGCTACGGCATGCCAATAACGTACTGAAAGCCGCAGCCGCAATGTTCGCATCAGAGCTGCATCCCAGACGCAATTTCTGATCGACCTCATGCTGAGGTTGAAAGTTGCTGAGCGCGAGGTTGATGCAAGACGATCGAGGTGGTGATTCAGCACGTCGTGCTCGTCAGGACATGACCAGATAGCGAGTCCGCTCCTGTTTGCCTCACCGCCATGAGGCAGGCGACCGCTCCACCGGCACGGACAGGGGTGCCAGGGCCTGGCCTACTGCTACGCGGGGGGCTGACAGACTTCCGACTTCCTGTATGAGGGCCCTCACGGCGGCGGCGCTCACCACCCGCAGAACTGAGCCACAGTTCCGCCCGCGCCCAAGACGGCCTCAGCGCCAGGTGAAGGCCGGCAGGTATTGGCGGTCGCGGCCGACACCCCATGCCGGAAGTACGTCCCCCACCCCCACAGCACCAGCAGGGTGAGCCAGTTCTCATGCGCGCGGCGCTCCACCAAGCGCCCGGCTACCGCCAGCTCAAGGTCGGCAGCACAGTCCGGTTGCCCTGAACCGTGACCGCGTACAGAAGGCGGCGAGGCGGCGCCGCTCTAGCCTCGCGCTTTCACGGGGTG
>KL568723.1:0-800 GCA_000715605.1 Streptomyces speibonae
CCGCTGATGCGGGGCGCAGCCGGTGCCGTACGCGTCCTGCTCGGACAGGAGGACGCACGCGTCTTCGGCGACCGGGTGGCCTCCTGGGTCGACGGCGCCACCGACCCCGGCTCCCGGGCCGCGCTCACCGCCCGGCTCGGCGGACTGCTCACCGCCGCGGGCCCCCTGCTGGAGGCGGCGGAGCCCGCGCTCGAACCGCTGCTCACCCGGGTGTCCGAGCTCCCCGACCGGGCGTTCCTCGACCGGCTGCCCGCGCTGCGCGGAGGTTTCGACACGCTGAGCCCCGCGGCACGCGACCGGCTCTTCGCCGCCGTCGAGGAGCGCCTCGGGACCACCCACGTCGCCGATACGGACGGCATCGACCCGGCCTCCCTCGCCGCCTGGACCGGCGCCGACCTCGCGGGCCGCGAGCGGCTGCGGACCCTGGGACTCCTGCCGGCCGCCCGCCCTGCCCCGGACGGGGACACCTCCCGGCCGGCACCGGCGGTGCGTACCGGCATCGGCGGCCCGGACGCCGGCACCCCCCGCGCCCAGGACCGCCTTCTCGCGCCCGCCGACCGCTGGCGCCTCCTCCTCGGCCGCCGCACCGACGCCCTGCCGTCCTCCGCCGCGCCGCTCGCGACCGCGCTGGACGAGCTGTACGGCAGCGGACGCGGCGAGGGCAGCCGCGGCGGTCTGCCAGGGCCGGGCACCGGAGCCGGAGCCGGAGGGGGACGCGAGGCGCCGTACCCCGGTGTGCGGGAGTGGTCCGAGGAACTGGCCGCGCTGTTCGGCCCGGGCATCCGGGAGGAAGTGCTGGC
>KL568723.1:1063-1715 GCA_000715605.1 Streptomyces speibonae
GACCCGGACAGCGCCCGCCCCTCGGTCGACCTGCTGCGCACCGTGCTGCGGCACGCGGGCGGGCTGCCCGAGGCCCGGCTGGCCGCACTGCGCCCGCTCGTCCGGCGCCTGGTCGACGAGCTGACCCGGCAACTGGCCACCCGGCTGCGCCCCGCCCTGCACGGCACGGCGCTGCCCCGCCCCAGCCGGCGCCCCGGCGGGGGCCTGGACCTGCCCCGCACCCTGCGCGCCAACCTGGCGACCGCGCGCCGCGGCCCGGACGGCACCGTCCAGGTGATCCCCGAGCAGCCGGTCTTCCGCTCTCGGGGGCGCCGGGCCGCCGACTGGCGGCTGATCCTGGTCACGGACGTGTCGGGGTCCATGGAGGCGTCCACGGTGTGGGCCGCGCTGACCGCGTCGGTGCTGGCGGGGGTGCCCGCGCTGTCCACCCACTTCCTTGCCTTCTCCACGGAGGTCATCGACCTCACCGGGCACGTGGACGACCCGCTGTCGCTGCTGCTGGAGGTCAGCGTCGGCGGCGGCACCCACATCGCCGCGGGACTGCGGCACGCGCGCGAACTGGTCACCGTCCCGTCGCGCACCCTCGTCGTGGTCGTCAGCGACTTCGAGGAGGGCCTGTCTCTTATACACATCTCTGAGCGGGCTGGCAAGG
>KL568723.1:1822-2316 GCA_000715605.1 Streptomyces speibonae
GTCCTGGGCTGCGCGAGCCTCGACGACGCGGGCCGGCCGCGCTACTCCACCGGGATCGCCGGACAGCTCGTCGCGGCGGGCATGCCCGTCGCCGCCCTCAGCCCGCTCGAACTCGCCCGCTGGGTAGGGGAGAAGATCGCATGAGCCCGGACCTGCCTCCGGTCGTCCCGTCCGTCACCGCCGAACTCGTCGCGGCGCTCTCGCCCCGGCTGCGCAAGCGGCTGGACGCGGGTGTCACCAAGCTCCTGGCCAGGCCGATCACCCGTGACGGTGACACGGTGCGGGTCGCCGTCGACGACGCGACGGATCTCGTCCTGCACGCTCCCGGCGGAGCGGTCACCGGCGCGGACGCGATCCACTGCGGATGCCTCCTGGCCCCCGACTGCCTGCACCGCGCGGCAGCGGCGTCGGCCGCCCCGGTCGCGGACGAAACACCCCCCGAGACGCGGGAGGTCCGGGAAACCGCGTCGTCGGAGCAGCCGGGTTCGACGACC
>KL568724.1:0-154 GCA_000715605.1 Streptomyces speibonae
GACGACCGGGGCGGCTTCAACCGCGACCGGGACCGTGACCGTGGCGGTTTCCGCCGTGACGACCGCGGCGGCCACCGCGGCAGCGACCGGCCGTTCAACCGCGACCGCCAGGGCGACCGCCCCGGCTTCCGCTCCGGCGGCCACGACCGCCCCT
>KL568724.1:425-1218 GCA_000715605.1 Streptomyces speibonae
AAGAGACAGGGCTGACGCCGCCTCACCGACCGACGGCAAGGGCCCGCACGACACCCGTCGCGCGGGCCCTTCCGCGTCCCCCACGGGACATGGCCCGACCCGCCTCCCCCGATACCCGATCGGAGACACGGCGACGTCCCGCTATGCTCGGGGAGGCAACATCGCCAGGGGCCCTTAGCTCAATTGGCAGAGCAGTGGACTTTTAGATCATTGGATGGACCTGGCGGCCGGAGCGCCGGGGCGCCGTCGAGTACCGTTGAAGCCCCCTCTGACCTGCTGCTACGCGGGAATGGCCAGGTGCTGTCCGACCGCTCTGCGGGGCGCCCGAAGGCCAGGGGAGCGCGAGGGGAGCGCATTCGGACAAGGGGCGTGCAGCGGGGGCGCGCGGCCGGGCTGACCGAGCGGCCTCGCCTCTGGGAGCTGCTCAAGTTGTCCGCTTACGTCTCCGTTGTGGAGCCCCGACAACAGCTGATCGGGGCGTGGAGCGGGACTCGGCTCGCGGCATCGCGGATAAGGCTGTGAGAGTGACCCGACCGTACAGCTATGCTGGGGGCCGCGCGGGCCGCTAGCTCAATTGGTCAGAGCAGCAGACTTTTAATCTGTTGGTTGTGGGTTCGAGTCCCACGCGGCCTACGAGAATGCCCCCCGTCCTCGGTGACGTCACCTTGAGGAAGGGGGGCATTTGCTTCAGACGGTTCGGCCTCATCACCACCGGATCTGCAGCAGAGCCAAGAACAGGACAATCGCAGCGCCATCGGATGGCGTCCCTTGAAGTGGTGTAGCCGGTCTTGGC
>KL568725.1:0-717 GCA_000715605.1 Streptomyces speibonae
CTCCACAACGCCGGTGAGGCCCGCCGGACTTCCGTCGGGTGCCGCGGCCTCGACGACGTTGATCGACAGGTCGACCCGGGAGACGCCGGTGTCGACCGATGCGCCGGAGGCGGTGACACCGGGCAGGCTGATGTTCTGCTCGGCGGTGTTCTGCAGTCCGAACAGAATCTGGACGAGCGGGTGATGGGCAGCCGACCGGTGCGGGTTGAGCCGTTCCACCAGGTACTCGAAGGGCATGTGCTGGTGGGCGTACGCGGCCAGGGAGGTCTCGCGCACGCGGGTGAGCAGGTCGCTCAGCGTGGGATCGCCATCGGTGCCGGTGCGCAGCACCAGCATGTTGACGAAGAGACCGACCAGGTCCTCAAGGCGGTCGTCGGTGCGCCCGGCGATGGGTGAGCCGACCGCGATGTCGGTTCCGGCGCCGAGGCGCGTCAGCAGACCGGCCAGCCCCGCCTGCAGGATCATGAACAGGGTGGTGCCCGTTTCCCGGGCCAGGCGGACCAGCTCGCTGTGCTGTTCGGCGTCGAGGTCGAAGGTGACCGTCTCGCCGCGGTAGCTGGCGACGGCCGGCCGCGGCCGGTCGGGGGGCAGCGTCACCTGGTCCGGCAGATCCGCCAGTTCCTCCAGCCAGTGGGCAACCTGGCGGCTGAAGACGCTGTCGGGGTCGTCGTCGGTGCCGAGATGCTCGCGCTGCCAGAGGGTGTAGTCGGCGTACTG
>KL568725.1:938-1352 GCA_000715605.1 Streptomyces speibonae
GCCACGATGGCGCGGTGCCGGCCCGGCGGCTCGTGTACGCGGCCGTCAGGTCGGACACGAGCACCTGCAGCGACCACCCGTCGGCGACGATGTGATGCAGGACCAGCATCAGCACCCACTCGCCGGAGCCGGTTGCGAACAACCACGCCCGCAGCGGGGTCTCGCGGGCCAGGTCGAACTCGTGCCGGGCCGCCTCGCGCAACGCCTGCGGCAGCTCCGCCTCGGTGGTCTCCCGGACCTCCAGCTCGGGCACGGCCTCGGCCACTTCCAGGATCCGCTGGTACGGGTTTCCGCCCTGCTCGGCGAAGACGGTGCGCAGTGCCTCGTGCCGGGCGACGACGTCGGCCAGCGCCAACCGCAGCGCGGGCACGTTCAGGTCGCCGGACAGCCGGATCGCCAGCGGCGAGTTGTACG
>KL568725.1:1599-2200 GCA_000715605.1 Streptomyces speibonae
GCCGCTGCTGGGCGAACGACAGCGGCAGGACCTCGGGTCGTGGCATCGGCTGCAACCGGGCCGGGACGGGGCTGCCCTCCACCAGCCGGCCGGCGAGTTGCCGGGGGGTCGGGGCATTGAAGAACGTCCGCATCGACACCTCGACGCCCAGCGCACCGCGCACCCGCGAGATCAGCCGGCCGGCCAGCAGTGAGTGGCCGCCGAGATCGAAGAAGCTGTCCTCGGCGCCGATCTGCGTGATCCCCAGTACCTCGGCGAACACCGACCGCAGGATCTCCTCCTGCGGCGTGCCCGGCGATCGGTTGTCCGCGCCCGTGGTGACCGGGCGGGGCTGGGGAAGCGCGTGGCGGTCCAGCTTGCCGTTCGGCGTCAGCGGAAACTCGTCGAGCACGACGACCGCGGCCGGCAACAGGTAGTCGGGAAGTTCACGGCGCAATTCCTCGCGCAGCCGGGCCGCGTCGGCACGTTCCTCGCCGGCCGTGACGTACGCGTACAGCGTCTGGAAGCCGTGCTGATCCGGACGGGCGACCACGACGGCCCGCGAGACGCTGGGCTGCCGCAGCAGCGTGGCCTCGATCTCGCCCGGTTCGACGCGGATACC
>KL568726.1:0-368 GCA_000715605.1 Streptomyces speibonae
CCGACGAGGACGTCGAACGCATCAAGCGCACCGGAGTCCAGCCGCTCCCCACCGAGCTCGGCCTCGAACTCCTCGACCACGGCACGGCATCACCCTGGCCCACCCTGGCACCGATCCAGCTCGACACGACGGTCCTGCGCGAGAGCGGAACCATCCCGCCCCTGCTGCGCGGCCTCGTCCGGGCACCCGCCCGGCGCACGGTCGCCGCGGGCCCCGCCGCGGAGTCGGCGGCCTCGCTCACGGACCGGCTCCTCGCCCTGCCGGGCGCGGAACGTGAGCGGTTCGTCCTCGACCTGGTCCGCCGCGACGTCGCCACCGTCCTCGGCCACGGGGGAGCGGACGCCGTCGAGGCCGCCCAGGCGTTCAAG
>KL568726.1:572-1270 GCA_000715605.1 Streptomyces speibonae
CCCAGGCGTTCAAGGAGATCGGCTTCGACTCGCTGACCGCCGTCGAACTGCGCAACCGGCTCTCCGCGGCCACCGGACTGCGCCTGCCCGCCACTCTCGTCTTCGACTACCCCAACCCCGCGGCGCTGGCCCGCCACCTCGTGACCGAGCTCGCACCGGCCGACACCGCGGCCCCGGCCGACTCGCAGGAAGCGCGACTCCGGGCCGCCCTGGCGGAGCTGCCGCTGGCACGACTGCGCGAGGCGGGCGTGCTCGATGTCCTGCTCACCCTCACGGGGCTCGACGACGAGTCCGCCGGCGCGGACGCCGACGCCGGCACGGACGAGAGCGAGGGCGCCATCGACGAGATGGACGCCGAGAGCCTCATCCAGCTCGCCCTGAGCAACCCCGACGCCTGATCCGAGACCTGTGGAGCATGTGATGGCTACGTCCAACAACCAACTCGTCGATGCCCTGCGTGCCTCGCTGAAGGAGACGGAGCGGCTCAAGCAGCAGAACCGCCAGCTGATCAGCGCCGGCACCGAACCGATCGCGATCGTCGGCATGGCGTGCCGTTACCCCGGTGACGTGCGGTCGCCGGAGGACCTGTGGCGGATGGTCGCCGAGGGCGCGGACGGTGTGTCGGGGTTCCCCGAGGACCGTGGCTGGGACGTGGAGGGCATCTACGATCCGGATCCGGACCGTCCGGGGACGACGTA
>KL568727.1:0-649 GCA_000715605.1 Streptomyces speibonae
ACCCCCGTCTCATTCCACCCCTCCACCACCAACTCATGAGTGGACTGTGGAAGCACCTCGATCTCGCGCAGCGCAGTCCGGGGTTCACCTTCAAGCTCCCCGACGAGGCTCTCGATCGTCCTGACCAGCATTCCGCACACCAACTCCGGGTCTCCCGGGGCCAGCGCATCTGCCGTTATCCCGAAGCCGGTCCTCACGTCATCCACCGACACAGCGAGCGGGTAGTTGGTGAGCTCCGTGTCGTAGATCAGTTCCGCATCGGCCAGGCCGTCGGCCGGCCGAGTGGCCGCCCGCTGGCCGCGTCGGTAGTTGAAGAGGGAGGTGAACAGCGGAGCAGACGCCGGCGTACCGCTGGCCTTCTGCGCGAGGGCCAAGGGAGCGTGCTCGTGCACCATCAAGTGGGCCAGTTGGGACTGCATGGCGGTGATCGCACCAGCCACGTCATGTGCGGCGGTATCGAGCCGAACCGGGAGGGTGTTCATGAACGGGCCGGGGCTCCATTCCGCTCCTCGCCCGGCGTTCATCCGGCCGAGCAGTACCGTCCCGAACACCACGTCACTACGGCCGGACAGACCCGCCAGGACCTGTGCCCAGGCCACGTGGAACAGCGTCGCCGGGCTTACTCCCAGCCCACGCGCCCGCTCCCGCA
>KL568727.1:967-1073 GCA_000715605.1 Streptomyces speibonae
GCTCCCGCACCCGTACGGCCAGGCCCTCATCCAAGGTCACCCGCGCCCGCTGCACACCAGTGCCGTCTCCATGGGCATCGGACAGACCGAACGGCAGCGTCGGCTC
>JNXM01003646.1 GCA_000715605.1 Streptomyces speibonae
CCCTAGCGATCCTGCATCGAAAGACAGCGGGAGCGACCCTGACTGTCCTCGCGGGAAGGATCTGTACCCCCGACCGGATTCGAACCGGCGCTACCGCCTTGAGAGGGCGGCGTGCTAGGCCGCTACACAACGGGGGCCCTAGCGATCCTGCATCGAAAGACAGCGGGAGCGACCCTGACTGTCCTCGCGGGAAGGATCTGTACCCCCGACCGGATTCGAACCGGCGCTACCGCCTTGAGAGGGCGGCGTGCTAGGCCGCTACACAACGGGGGCCCTAGCGATCCTGCATCGAAAGACAGCGGGAGCGACCCTGACTGTCCTCGCGGGAAGGATCTGTACCCCCGACCGGATTCGAACCGGCGCTACTGCCTTGAGAGGGCAGCGTGCTAGGCCGCTACACAACGGGGGCCCTAGCGATCCTGCATCGAAAGACAGCGGGAGCGACCCTGACTGTCCTCGCGGGAAGGATCTGTACCCCCGACCGGATTCGAACCGGCGCTACTGCCTTGAGAGGGCAGCGTGCTAGGCCGCTACACAACGGGGGCCCTAGCGATCCTGCATCGAAAGACAGCGGGAGCGACCCTGACTGTCCTCGCGGGAAGGATCTGTACCCCCGACCGGATTCGAACCGGCGCTACT
>JNXM01003647.1 GCA_000715605.1 Streptomyces speibonae
CGGCACCACCCTCGACGTCGTCCGCACCGCCGAAGAGCTCGTGGAACTCCTCGTGCCGGAGTTCGCCGACTTCGTCGCCGTCGACCTGCTCGAGTGGGCCCTCGGCGCCGACGAGCCCCCGGACGGGCCGGACAACGGGGTCGTACTGCGCAGGGTGGCGCACGGCTCCGCCGCCGGGGACACCTGGCGGACGGCCGTGCGCCTCGGCCGTACGGACGTCCACCCGCCCGCCTCCCCGCCCGCGCGGGCGCTGCGGGAGGGCAGGGCGGTGCTCGCCCGCGCCGGCGAGCCGGACTTCGACCGGTGGATCGGCGAGCGCGGCCCGCACGCCCACGGCCTCACCGGCGTCCACTCCCAGCTGTCCGTGCCGCTGCGGGCCCGCGGCACCACGCTCGGGGTCGCGGTCGCCGTCCGCACCACCCTCCCCGACGCGTTCGCCCCCGACGACGCCGTACTCGCCGAGGAACTCGCCAGCCGCGCCGCCGTGTGCGTCGACAACGCCCGCCGCTTCGCACGCGAACGCTCCACCGCCCTGACGCTCCAGCACAGCCTGCTGCCCCGAGGCCTGCCCGGCCAGGCCGCCGTCGAGGTGGCCCACCGCTATCTGCCCTCGGCGTCGGCGG
>JNXM01003648.1 GCA_000715605.1 Streptomyces speibonae
CCCCACCGCACCCGCAGCTGCGCCGCAGGCATCCCACCCACCCGGGTGGCGCCGCACGCCACACCTGCACCCCATACGCGGTGTTTGTCTGATTAGCGCGTATCGTCACAGCATGCCCACGCCCTACGGATCCCGCGGCGGCATGGCGTTCGGCGCAGAGGAGCTGCGCGTGCTCCGCCGCGCTCTCGCCCTCGCCCTGCACCCCACCCCCGCCTCGGCCGACGACGTCCAGGACTGTCTCCACCTCGCCGACTCCCTCGACGAGGCGACGCGGGAGAGTGCCAGGCTGCGCGCCTTCCTCCTGGCCGACCTCGGCCGCTACCGCGCCGCCCTCCCCGGCACCGCCGCCGGCTACCTCACGCTCCTGGAGGAGGCGCTGGGCGCCGGATACCGCCCCCACCCCGACGATCTGGCCGCCCTCCGCGCGCTGAGCGGCAACCCCACCGCCGTCACCCTCCTGCGCCACTGCGAACGCACCCGCCTCACTGCCCTCCCCGGCGGCAGGGAAGCAAACGCCGGAGACCGGGACCAGCAGCAGGAGAAGAAAAAGAAGAAGCCCGAGGAGGGCCCCGCCGGCCCGCACCCCGCACCCAACCCCAGCC
>KL568728.1:0-564 GCA_000715605.1 Streptomyces speibonae
CTGTCTTCGGCCGCGGGCACCGTACGCACCAGCCGCGGCGCCAGGACACGACCGCCACGAACGGCCACTTGGGGCTCGTCGCTCGCCAGGGCCGAGGCCAGTTCGGTGGTCGACACCATCTCGTCCACGTCGAGCAGCACGAACCGGCCCGGGTTCTCGGTCTGGGCCGACCGCACCAGACCCCACACCGGCGCATCGGCGAGGCCGGGCACCGGCTCGTCGGGCAGTACGGAGACGGCACCGGCCGTGAGGAAGACCAGCCGGGACTCGGCGAACCGCTCGTCCGCCAGCCAGCCGCGTGCGGCGGCCAGCGCCCGGTGCGCCGCCATGTGGGCGGTGTCCGCACCGGCTCCCACCGGTGTCGAGCAGGTCAGGAAGACCAGGTCGGGTACGTCGGTGCTGTCGGCCAGGGCCGCCAGGTCCTCGTCCGGGCCCAGGACGACCGCCGACAGACCGGCGTCCGATGCCGGGTGCGGGACCTCCGTCCAGTCGACCCGGAAGAGGGAGTTGTTCAGAGGGGCCGGGGAGTTTTCCGCGAGCTGTTCGGCCGTGACGCTGCGGAAG
>KL568728.1:824-1186 GCA_000715605.1 Streptomyces speibonae
CCGCGAGCTGTTCGGCCGTGACGCTGCGGAAGTCCAGCGCCTCGACGGCGGCGACCGGCGCGCCGGTCTCGTCGGAGACCGCCAGCGCGATCGTGTCGGGGCCGACGGCCGTGATCCGCACCCGCAGCGCCGACGCACCTGTGGCGTACAGGCGCACACCACGCCAGGAGAACGGCAGCCTCGCCTTGCCGTCCTCGGCCGCCATCGCGCCGAAGCCGGCCGCGTGGAGCACCGCGTCGAGCAGGGCGGGGTGGATGCCGAACGCGGTGGCGCCGGTGTCCTCGGGCAGGGAGACCTCGGCGAACACCTCTCCGTCCGTGCCCCGCCACGCCGCACGCAGCCCCTGGAACAGCGGGCCGTAC
>KL568728.1:1395-1574 GCA_000715605.1 Streptomyces speibonae
TACTCCAGCCCCAGCCCGGCGAGGTCGTCGTAGACCCCGGTGACGTCGGCCGCGACCGCGTCGGCCGGGGGCTGCGTCGTGGACATCACGGGCGGGGCCGTCGCTTCTCCGGCCTCGGTGAGGCGGCCGGTCGCGTGAAGCGTCCAGGGCGTGTCGGACACCGCGCCCTCCCGGCGGGA
>JNXM01003652.1 GCA_000715605.1 Streptomyces speibonae
GCGAGGGAGTCGTCCAGCACGTACAGCCGGGTACCGAGGGCCGGTTTGCCGATCGGCACGGGGGGCTCGCTCAGTTCGCCGGTCTGGCTGGCGACGACGGTCGACTCGGTGGGACCGTAGGCGTTGACCATGCGCCGGCCCGGGGCCCAGGCGCGCAGCAGTTCCGGCGGGCAGGCCTCGGCACCGACGATGAGGGTCCGCAAGCCGGTCAGGGCCCGCGGCGCCTCGGCCGACAGGGTGCTCAGCACCGACGGCGGAATCAGGGCGTGGGTGATGCGCTGATCGGCGAGCGCCCGCGCCAGTTCCTCACCGGCCAGGCGATCCGCGGAGGCGATCACCAGGGCGGCGCCGGAGTCCAGGGCCCAGACGAGTTCCAGGACCGCGGCGTCGAAGCTCGGCGACGAGAACTGCATGATCCGGCTGTCGGCGTGGGCGGCACAACGCTGACGCAGAGTGGCGGCGAGGCTCGCGAGTCCGCGGTGGGTCACCACGACGCCCTTGGG
>JNXM01003653.1 GCA_000715605.1 Streptomyces speibonae
CCTTCTTCCCGGCCGGTGCGGTGGTGCCGAGGACGGTGTGGTCGGAGAACTCGTCGCGGGCCAGCAGTTCCAGCTCGCGGACGAGGGCATCGCGATCGGCGCCGACGACGACCGCGCGGTGCGGCAGCGCGGCCCTGCCGGTGGCGGTGGAGAACCCGATGTCGGCCGGCGTGGGACCGGGCCGTTCCGCCAGGTGGGTGCGGAGCCGGTCGGCCTGGTCGCGCAGGGCGTCGGCCGTCCGGGCGGACAGCAGCCAGGGCACCGGCGCGCCGGGGGCGGGAGGGGGTGTCGCGTCGGGTTCCTCGTCGGACTCGGGAGCCTGCTCCAGGATGAGGTGGGCGTTGGTGCCGCTCACGCCGAAGGAGGAGACGCCGGCGCGCCGGGGGTGCTCGTACTCGGGCCAGTCAACTGCCTCGGTGAGCAGCCGGACGTCGCCCTCCGACCAGTCGATGTGCGTCGAGGGCCGGGTGACGTGCAGGGTTTTGGG
>JNXM01003654.1 GCA_000715605.1 Streptomyces speibonae
GGTGTGCACATCCGGGTCGGCGCGCGCTGGCCGCTGCACGCCACCGGCGTCGGCCTCGTTCTGCTCGCGCACTGTGATCCCGCTCTCCAGGAGGAGTACTGCGCGGGGCCGCTCGTCGCCTTCACGCCGCACACGCTCACCGAACCCGGTGAGCTGCGGCGGGTCCTGGCCGAGGTACGGCGCTCGGGCGTGGCGGTGAGCGACCGTCAGATCACCGAGGACGCGCTGTCGGTCGCGGCCCCGGTGCGCGGGCCGGACGGGTCGGTCGTCGCCGCCGTGTCGGTCGTCGTGGCCCGCTCCGACGCCCGGCTCCCCGCCCTCTCCCCGGCCGTTCGCGTCGCGGCCCGCGGCATCTCCCGCGCCCTGGGCTGGCAACCGCCCGCCCCGCCCCGGTCCGGGGACACCTGACGAACGGTCCCCACGCCCGGCACGACCACGGCCGGCACGAGCCCGGCGACCGGGCCCGCGTCCGGTGCGGCGGCCC
>JNXM01003655.1 GCA_000715605.1 Streptomyces speibonae
TCCGACAGCCGCTCCACCACCAGCACACCGACGCCCTCGGCCCACCCGGTGCCGTCCGCGGCCGCCGCGAACGCCTTGCAGCGGCCGTCCACCGCGAGCCCCCGCTGCCGGGAGAACTCCAGGAAGCCGCCGGGGTTCGCCATCACGCTGACGCCTCCGGCCAGGGCGAGCGAGCACTCGCCGCGGCGCAGTGACTGCACCGCCAGGTGGAGCGCCACGAGGGAGGACGAGCACGCCGTGTCGATGCTGATCGCGGGCCCTTCCAGGCCCAGGGTGTAGGCGATACGGCCGGAGGCGACGCTGCTGGCGCCGCCGTTGCCGAGGAAGGGTTCGAGCTCGGCGGGGACGGACTGCACCTTGGCGGTGTAGTCGTTGTTGATCACGCCCATGAAGACACCGGCGGTACCGCCGGCCAGGGTGGTGGGGTCGATGCCGGAGCGTTCGAACGCCTCCCAGGACACCTC
>JNXM01003656.1 GCA_000715605.1 Streptomyces speibonae
CTTCTGGAAGTCCGAGGAGAGGTACGGCCGTGGCTGACGACCGGACGGGCGCACGGGTGCCCCACCGTCATCGCGGACGAGCTGCACATCGTCTACCGCGTCAACGGTGCCAAGACGGGGAAGGGCAGTGCCACGGCGGCGCTCAGCCGCATCCTCCGGCGGGGCGAGGAGCGGGGGGTGCGCAAGGTGCACGCCGTGCGCGGGGTCTCCTTCGTCGCCTACCGGGGCGAGGCCATCGGCCTGATCGGCTCCAACGGCTCCGGCAAGTCGACCCTGCTGCGGGCCATCGCCGGACTGCTGCCCGCCGAGAAGGGCAAGGTCTACACCGACGGCCAGCCCTCCCTGCTGGGGGTGAACGCGGCCCTGATGAACGACCTGACCGGCGAGCGGAACGTCATCCTGGGCGGGCTCGCCATGGGCATGACCCGTGACCAGATCAAGGCCCGCTACCAGGACATCG
>JNXM01003657.1 GCA_000715605.1 Streptomyces speibonae
CCGAGAACAGCGCGCGCGGCGCCAGCTCGCAGCGGAACGCCTTGCGGATCCGGATGATGAGCCGGGTGGCGAGCAGCGAGTGGCCGCCCAGGTCGAAGAAGTTGTCGTCGGGTCCCACCTGCGGCACGTCGAGCGCCTGGGCGAAGAGGAGGCAGAGCAACTCCTCCTGCGGCGTACGCGGTGCGCGTGCACGGCCGCCGGTCTGCTCGGGATCCGGCAGCGCCCGCTCGTCGATCTTCCCGTGCGAGGTGCGAGGAATCTCGTCCAACAGGACGACGGCCGACGGAACCAGGTGCTCGGGCAGTTCGTTCTGCAACCGCGCGCGCAGTTCGTCGCCGTTGATCGCCCGGCCGGCGACCGGGACGGCATATGCGAGAAGCCGCAGGTCGTCGTGAGGGCCGGGTCGGACGATCACGGCAGCCTGGGCAACGGCAGTGTGCCGGAGCAGCACGGCCG
>JNXM01003658.1 GCA_000715605.1 Streptomyces speibonae
TCCCGGTCGCCGTCGCGCCGGTCGTCCCTACGATCGTCGCGCCGGTCGTCACGGCGGCCGTCGCGGCGGTCGTCACGACGGTCATCCCTGCGATCGTCCCGGCCACGGTAACCACCGCGTTCGCCACCGCGGTTGTCGTCACGGCCACGGAAGCCACCACGCTCCGGCCGGCCACCGGCACGGTCGTCGCGACGGAATCCACGGTCTCGGTCATCACCTCGGCGCGGGCCCCCACGCTGGCCGCCACGGTCGGCGCGGTTCGGCCGCTCACCACTGTCCCGTCGCCGCTGGTCGCGTCGCTCCGGTCGGTCGTCGGGAGAGTTGGTGGACATCGGTGACTCCTGTCTTCGGTACCGCAAGCATAAAGAAAAAAGGACCCCTGGCCCCAGCTGAACGCTGGTGACCAGGGGTCCTTCCAAAGATTGTTCGGCGGCGTCCTACTCTCCCACAGGGTC
>JNXM01003659.1 GCA_000715605.1 Streptomyces speibonae
ACCATCCGCCGGGACCACCCCGCCCTGCGGCAGCTGCGCAACCTCCGCTTCCACGGGACCGACAACGACTCCGTGATCGCGTACAGCAAACGCAGCGGCGACGATGTCGTGCTCGTGGTCGCCAACCTCGACCCCCACCACACCCAGGAGGCCACGGTCTCGCTCGACATGCCGCACCTCGGCCTGGACCGGCACGCGTCCGTGCCGGTGCGCGACGAGCTCACCGGCGAGACCTACCACTGGGGCAGCGCCAACTACGTGCGGCTGGAGCCGGGGCGGGCTCCAGCGCATGTCCTGCACGTCCAGCGACCGCCCGCCGCACAGCGAATCGGAGGGCGAGGAACGCCATGACCGTGAACGAGCCAGTGCCGGACATGTTCGAGGACACCCCGGTCAGGGACCGGGACCCCGACTGGTTCAAACGCG
>JNXM01003660.1 GCA_000715605.1 Streptomyces speibonae
CGACCGTTACGAGGCGCACCACCGCGTCTCCATCACGGACGAGGCCCTGGTCCAGGCGGCGACGCTCGCGGATCGCTACATCTCGGACCGCTTCCTCCCCGACAAGGCGATCGACCTGATCGACGAGGCGGGCTCCCGGATGCGTATCCGCCGGATGACCGCGCCGCCGGACCTGCGCGAGTTCGACGAGAAGATCGCCGGCGTGCGCCGCGACAAGGAGTCCGCGATCGACTCGCAGGACTTCGAGAAGGCCGCCTCCCTGCGCGACAAGGAGAAGCAGCTCCTGGCCGCCAAGGCGAAGCGGGAGAAGGAGTGGAAGGCCGGCGACATGGACGTCGTCGCGGAGGTCGACGGCGAGCTGATCGCCGAGGTCCTCGCGACCGCCACCGGCATCCCGGTCTTCAAGC
>KL568729.1:0-402 GCA_000715605.1 Streptomyces speibonae
CCACGCACCAGCTCCGCACGACCGGCAGCGATCACACCTGCCCGATGCTCGAAGTGCGCACGCGTCGTGGCCAGGGAGAAGCCGACATCCACCGGGTTGAGGGTGTCGTCCGCCTCCACGGCCTCCATCAGGCGCGCCGCCTGGGCTCGGAGGGCGTCCTCCGAGCGGGCGGAGAAGACCCAGGGGACGACGGTCGTGCTCACGACGGGGTCGGTTCCCGGACGCTCCGCAACGGCCGGGGGCTCGGCGGCCTGTTCGATGACGACGTGGGCGTTGGTTCCGCTGACGCCGAAGGAGGAGATGCCCGCGCGACGCGGACGGCCGTCGAGCTGCGGCCAGTCACGGCGCTCGGTGAGCAGCTCCACCGCGCCCGCCGACCAGTCCACGTGCGGCGTCGGCTCG
>KL568729.1:590-907 GCA_000715605.1 Streptomyces speibonae
GGCGTCGGCTCGTCCACGTGCAGCGTCGCCGGCAGCACACCCTGCCGCATCGCCATCACCATCTTGATCACACCCGCCACACCGGCCGCGGCCTGCGTGTGACCCAGGTTCGACTTGATCGAACCCAGCCACAGCGGTCGGTCCTCCGCGCGCTCCTGGCCGTACGTCGCGATCAGGGACTGCGCCTCGATCGGGTCGCCGAGCGTGGTGCCGGTGCCGTGGGCTTCCACCGCATCCACGTCCGTGGTGGAGAGGCCGGCGTTGCCGAGGGCCTGGCGGATGACGCGCTGCTGGGAGGGGCCGTTGGGGGCGGTCAG
>KL568729.1:1131-1486 GCA_000715605.1 Streptomyces speibonae
CGCCGTCCTGGTTCACGGCCGAACCGCGCACCACCGCCAGCACCTGGTGACCGTTGCGACGCGCGTCCGACAGACGCTCCAGCAGCAGGACACCGACACCCTCACCCCAGCCCGTGCCGTCCGCGGAGGCCGCGAACGACTTGCACCGGCCGTCCAGCGCGAGACCACGCTGACGCGAGAACTCCACGAACGTGTCCGCCGTCGGCATCACCGTCACACCGCCCGCGAGCGCCAGGGAGCACTCACCCTGCCGCAGCGCCTGCGCCGCCAGATGCAACGCCACCAACGACGACGAACACGCCGTGTCCACCGTCACCGCCGGACCCTCGAACCCGAACGTGTACGACACCCGGCC
>KL568729.1:1786-1938 GCA_000715605.1 Streptomyces speibonae
GCGTAGTTGTGGTACATGACGCCGGCGAAGACACCGGTCCTGCTGCCGCGCAGCCCGGCCGGGTCGATCCCGGCGCGCTCGAACACCTCCCACGACGTCTCCAGCAGCAACCGCTGCTGCGGGTCCATCGCCAGCGCCTCACGCGGACTGAT
>KL568729.1:2240-2397 GCA_000715605.1 Streptomyces speibonae
CCAGCGCCTCACGCGGACTGATCCCGAAGAAGCCCGGGTCGAACTTTGCCGCCCCTTGCAGGAAGCCGCCCTCGGTGGTGTACGAGGTACCGGGGTTGTCCGGGTCCGGGTCGAAGAGGGCGTCGGTGTTCCAGCCGCGGTCGGTGGGGAACGGCGA
>JNXM01003666.1 GCA_000715605.1 Streptomyces speibonae
CGGGTACTGGGTGTCGATCTCCTTGCGCACCCGCTTCAGGAAGGCGTGCGAGGCGGGCAGGTTCTCGCAGTTGGTGCCCTCCTCCGCGTAGAGGTACGGGACCGCGTCGAGCCGGAACCCGTCGATCCCGAGGTCCAGCCAGAAGCGCAGGGCCGCCAGGATCTCCTCCTGCACGCGCGGGTTCTCGTAGTTGAGGTCCGGCTGGTGGGAGAAGAAGCGGTGGAAGTAGTACTGCCCCCGCACCGGGTCGTACGTCCAGTTGGAGGCCTCGGTGTCGACGAAGATGATCCGCGCGTCCGGGTAGCCCGTGTCGTCGTCGGCCCACACGTAGAAGTCGCCGTACGGCCCGTCGGGATCCTTCCTCGACGCCTGGAACCACGGATGCTGGTCGCTGGTGTGGT
>JNXM01003667.1 GCA_000715605.1 Streptomyces speibonae
CGTGACCGGTACGAGGCCCACCACCGCGTCTCCATCACGGACGAGGCGCTGGTCCAGGCGGCCACCCTGGCCGACCGCTACATCTCGGACCGCTTCCTGCCGGACAAGGCGATCGACCTGATCGACGAGGCCGGTTCCCGGATGCGTATCCGCCGGATGACCGCGCCGCCGGACCTGCGCGAGTTCGACGAGAAGATCGCCGGTGTCCGCCGCGACAAGGAGTCCGCGATCGACTCCCAGGACTTCGAGAAGGCAGCTTCGCTCCGCGACAAGGAGAAGCAGCTGCTGGCGGCGAAGGCCAAGCGCGAGAAGGAGTGGAAGGCCGGCGACATGGACGTCGTCGCCGAGGTCGACGGCGACATGATTGCTGAAGTGTTGGCCGCCTCTACAGGTATCC
>JNXM01003668.1 GCA_000715605.1 Streptomyces speibonae
TGTCGTTCCACCCCTCCAACACCCGCTGCCGCTCATCGCCCACCAGCACATCGATCTCACTCGCTCGAAGCCGCGCATGGCCCGCCACCGCTGACAGCACCTGCGCATACCTCTGAGCCAGCGCCTCAACGCTCTGCTGGTCGAAAAGATCGGCCGACCCGGTCAACGAACCCCGCAGACCAGCCGGTCGACCATCGACCAGGGCCTCACTCACGCTCAGATGCAGGTCGAAGCGCGACGCCGTCAGCCCGGACGCAACCGCCCCGGCCCGCACACCGCCAAGGTCAAGACTGGGAGCTACGTTGTTCTGCACTGTGAGCATGACCTGGAACAGCGGA
>KL568730.1:0-248 GCA_000715605.1 Streptomyces speibonae
TCGCGGCGGCGGGGGACCGGGACTCCGCACAGGAGGACCTGTTCCAGCTGGACTGGGTCTCGCTCCCGGTGACGCCCGCGTTCCCCGAGGACGGATGGGCGGTGCTGGGCGACAGTGCCCCGGCCCTGCTGCCCGCCCTCAAGGGCGCGGAGATCGATGCGACGGTCCACCCGACGCTGTCCGGGCTCCGCGAGGAGATCGCGGCCGGGGTGCCCGCGCCGTCCGCCGTACTGGTGCCGATCGGCGAC
>KL568730.1:483-809 GCA_000715605.1 Streptomyces speibonae
CGCCGTACTGGTGCCGATCGGCGACCTCGTCGGCGCGCTTCCGGACACGGCTGCCGTGGCCCGCGCGACGACGCACCACGTGCTCGCCCTCCTCCAGGAGTGGCTCGCGGACGACCTGCTCGCCGGCTCCCGCCTGGTCCTCGTGACCTCCGGCGCCGTCGCGGCCATGGCCGAGGACACGGTCACCGACCTGTCGTACGCGCCGGTGTGGGGTCTGGTGCGCTCGGCCCAGGCCGAGAACCCGGGCCGGTTCCTGCTGCTCGACGTGGACGACGTGGCGTCGGCCGCCGGGCTGGCGTCGGCGGTGGCCGGCGATGAGCCACAGC
>JNXM01003671.1 GCA_000715605.1 Streptomyces speibonae
CCCGCTGCCGCTCCCCCTCAGACAGCACATCGATCTCGTGAACGCGCAGTTGCGCGTTCGCTGCCATGTCCGTCAGCACCCGCACATACCGCTCAGCGAACGCCTCGACGGTGACCGCGTCGAACAGATCCGCCGAGCCGGTCAACGAACCCCGAAGACCAGCCGGTCGACCATCGACCAGGGCCTCACTCGCGCTCAGATGCAGGTCGAAGCGCGACGTCGTCAGCCCGGCCGCAACCGCCCCGGCCTGCACACCGCCAAGGTCAAGACTGGGAGCTTCGTTGTTCTGCACTGTGAGCATGACCTGGAACAGCGGA
>JNXM01003672.1 GCA_000715605.1 Streptomyces speibonae
GCGTACGTCCGTTGGGAACCGAACCGATTTCCGAGGCGTGTTCCTGGGCAGGGTGGGGGCGGCAGCAGCGTCGTCATAACCGGCAATCGCACTGCAATTGGATCAAGATCGTGCCAAGGCCGGTGCATATGTCAGCCCCGGCGGCGATACTTGCCGCGGAGGAGGACCATGGGGGGCCAAGTGACCAACACGCCGAAGAGCACGGCGCCACCACCGGGCAACGCCGCGCCCGCGCTGCCCGCGATGCCACCGCAGCGCACGCCGGCACCGGGCGGTCAACCGGGCCAACCGGGGCACCCACACCCCACCCCACCC
>JNXM01003673.1 GCA_000715605.1 Streptomyces speibonae
GCCTCGGCCTTGGTGATCTTCCCGCCGCTGACGGTGATGCGGACCTGCACCGGCCCGTACTGCGTCTGTGCCGCGTCCCCGGTGACCGTGCGCGCCTGCGCCTCACCGGCGTTCCCGCCGCCCCCGCCGTCACCCGCGCCCGCTTCCGGCGCCCCGGCCGCCCGCGCCTTGTCCAGCGCCGACTGGAGCGACTTCTTGTACCCCGCGCTGGTGTAGGTCGCCCCGGAGACCGCGTCGATCTCCGCGCCCTGCGCCTGCACGGCCGCCTGGTTGAGCCTGGGCACGGCGTTGGAGGTGAC
>KL568731.1:0-162 GCA_000715605.1 Streptomyces speibonae
GTTCGGGCACCACCAGCCCCGCACCCGCGCCGATGGCCATCATCAGTTCGAGGACGGAGGCGTCGAAGCTCGGCGACGCCAGGAGCAGCACCCGGCTGTCGCTGTCGACGGCGGTGCGCTCACCCGTGCCGGCGGCGAGCGCGGCCAGGCCCCGGTGGGTCA
>KL568731.1:511-729 GCA_000715605.1 Streptomyces speibonae
GACGTACCCGGTCCCGGTCCCCGGGGTCGTGCTCGGGCTCTCCCTCGATCAGGACCGTCTCGTCGATCACCAGCGCCGGTCCGGCGTCCTCGATGAGGTAGCGGACCCGTTCCGCCGGGTAGGCCGGGTCGATCGGCAGATACGCCGCACCCGCCTTCGCCACACCCAGCACCGCGGCGATCTGCATCGCGCCGCGCGGCATCTGCACACCGACCACG
>KL568731.1:1057-1167 GCA_000715605.1 Streptomyces speibonae
TACCAGGCGATGCGGTTGGCGTTCTCGTTCAGCTGGGCGTACGACCAGCTGACGTCCCGCTCGACCACCGCCACCGCGTCCGGCGTCATCGCGACACGACGCCGGAACAG
>KL568731.1:1451-1750 GCA_000715605.1 Streptomyces speibonae
CCCCGCCAGGGTCACCGGTTGTACCGACGGCTCGGTGTACGCCCAGCGCATCAGCTGGTCACTCTCGCCGTCGAGCAGCAGGTCCACGGACCCGATCCGCTGCTCCGCATCGCGTGCGACGGCGGCCAGGAACTGCAGCCAGCGCCCGATGAAAGCCTCGATCGTCGCGGCGTCGTACAGGTCGGTGGCGTATTCGACGGCCCCGATCACACCGGCGGCGTCGCCGGCGTTCTGCTGCTCCGCGAGGCTGATGAACAGGTCGACGCGGGACAGTCCTGTGCTGACGCCCTCCATGCGGG
>JNXM01003678.1 GCA_000715605.1 Streptomyces speibonae
CCCACCCCGTGTAGGGTCGAGGGCTGGCGCGGTTGCGGAGTACGTCCGCCCCGTTTCCAGCCCCCGCCGCATCGAACCGTGCGTGCGGTTCTCCCGCACACGGCTCACCGACGCCGTTCACCGCCGGCATTCGGCCTGCCCCGCCAGTCCCGAAAGGGTCTGGGTGCAACGACGGTCCCGTGCAAGGCGATCAACCCCAACGATCCGGTGAGGGCAAACGCCACCACTGACCAGCCGAACTTCCGGCTGCGCCGCTGCTTCTTGGCGATGAACCCGGATGGCG
>JNXM01003679.1 GCA_000715605.1 Streptomyces speibonae
GACCATCAGCGTCGAAGAGCTCACTCAACGTCACTTCGAGATCGAACTTGGCTGCCGCCGGGCCCGTGGGCACAGGTGCCACCGTGATGCCCGGCATTTCCAATGGCGCACGGCCAAGATTCTGCAGGGAGAGCATGACCTGGAACAGCGGGTGCCGGGACATCGACCGGTCCGGGGCCACCAGCTCCACGAGCCGTTCGAAGGGCACGTCCTGATGCTCAAGAGCCGCCAGGCTGGTCTCCCGCACC
>JNXM01003680.1 GCA_000715605.1 Streptomyces speibonae
GTCCCGTCCCGTGATGTAGACAGTCCCGCCCCCTTCGGCGATCTTCCGCGCGGTGACGTGCCCGATACCGGCACTTCCACCCGTCACGACCGCGACCTTGCGGTGAAATGCGTTGCTCATGGAACTCGTCGTCCGTTCATCTGGGTAGCCGTCCCCGGGGAACGTCGTGCAAGACGTCCCGGAAAGGTCCTGAGAAACACAGGCGGTACGAGCCTGCGCCGTGTGCTGACAC
>JNXM01003681.1 GCA_000715605.1 Streptomyces speibonae
CATGACATCTACCGCACCGGGGTGGTGTGGGAGGGGCTGCCGGAGCCGGTGCAGGTGGTGTGGCGCCGGGCTGTGGTGCCGGTGATCGAAGTGGTCCTGTCCGCGGAGGGGGATCCGGCGGCGGAGCTGTTGACGGTCGCTGGGCGGTGGATGGATGTGCGGCGGGCTCCGTTGTTGCGGGTGCATGTGGCGGCGGAACCGGGCAGCGACCGTTGGCTTGCT
>JNXM01003682.1 GCA_000715605.1 Streptomyces speibonae
CAGCCGGTCCGCGTCGGCGAGCAGACGCTTCACGGCGTCCGCGGGCACCGAGGCGAGCGCCCCGGCGGGCAGCACCGCGGTGAACCGCGCACCGGTCACGTCCGGGCCGTCCGGCAGCCCCGACCGCCACCGCCGCCGGCGCACCGCGTCGCCCACCCGGCCGCCGACCTCCCGCGGCCCCATCCGGGACAGCCGCCGCAGGTACCAGC
>JNXM01003683.1 GCA_000715605.1 Streptomyces speibonae
ACCCGGCCCGGGTTCCGACGTTCAGCCGTGCCAGACGGCCCGGACCGCGTCGGCGTACTCGGCGCCCTGCCGCAGACCCGCCCGGGCCGCGCCCGGAACCCGGGAAGCGTCCAAGGCATTGCGGCCGAAGGCGCGACCGGCATCCCGGTCGGGCGTCACCACCACGGCACGAACGCCACCCGCCGCAGCACGGCCACCTGATCGACGAC
>JNXM01003684.1 GCA_000715605.1 Streptomyces speibonae
GCGTGTCGCTACGCGCCGAAGCCCCGCCAGGTCACGCAGCCGGACGCAGCGCGCCCGGCGGTGCCCCGGCACGTGCGACACAAGCGCCTCACGCACGGGCGGCACGCGATCTGCATGCCGGTACCCGACGAAACCCCGCCAGGTCACGGGGCGACGCGGCCTGAGCAGCGCGCCGCGCGCCGCCCCCGGCACACGCCGTCCCGGCCAC
>JNXM01003685.1 GCA_000715605.1 Streptomyces speibonae
CCGGTCCGCGTCGGCGAGCAGACGCTTCACGGCGTCCGCGGGCACCGAGGCGAGCGCCCCGGCGGGCAGCACCGCGGTGAACCGCGCACCGGTCACGTCCGGGCCGTCCGGCAGCCCCGACCGCCACCGCCGCCGGCGCACCGCGTCGCCCACCCGGCCGCCGACCTCCCGCGGCCCCATCCGGGACAGCCGCCGCAGGTACC
>JNXM01003686.1 GCA_000715605.1 Streptomyces speibonae
GCTTGGTGTCCTCGGTGCCCTCGCCCAGCGCGACGAGCCGCACGAACAGCCGCCGCGCGACCTCCTTCCCGGACTCGCCCAAGGCTCCGTACAGCTCTTCGGCGGTCTGGGTGAGCGCGCCCTCGAAGCCGCCCGCCGCACGGTAACCGGTCAGCGTGAGCGCGTTGCCCCGCCGCCGCTTCCAGGTCTCCAGCAGGGCGTGC
>JNXM01003687.1 GCA_000715605.1 Streptomyces speibonae
GCACGCCCTGCTGGAGACCTGGAAGCGGCGGCGGGGCAACGCGCTCACGCTGACCGGTTACCGTGCGGCGGGCGGCTTCGAGGGCGCGCTCACCCAGACCGCCGAAGAGCTGTACGGAGCCTTGGGCGAGTCCGGGAAGGAGGTCGCGCGGCGGCTGTTCGTGCGGCTCGTCGCGCTGGGCGAGGGCACCGAGGACACCAA
>KL568732.1:0-183 GCA_000715605.1 Streptomyces speibonae
CCGCCGGCGTGGGCGACTCGAACAGCGCCCGCACCGACAGTCCCAACCCTCGCTCACGCAGCCGCTGGACCAGCGACACGGCCAACAGCGAATGCCCGCCCAGTTCGAAGAAGTTGTCCTCGGCCCCGACCTGCCCGAGGCCCAGCACCTCGGCGAAGGCCTGACACACGATCTCCTCAGCCA
>KL568732.1:503-675 GCA_000715605.1 Streptomyces speibonae
AGCAAACGCCCGCAAGTCACCAGCCCCTCCGCCATCGCCGTCCAGCACGACATAGGCCACCAGACGCTTGTCACCAGGGATATCCTCACGAGGGATCACAACAGCTTGGGTGACATGGGGGTGCGCGGTGAGTGACGCCTCGATCTCGGCGGGCTCGACCCGGAAACCCCGG